>CALGDM010000010.1 GCA_937884605.1 uncultured Spiribacter sp. | reverse complement strand
GCCCGATACCGCCCCTGCTCGGGTGCCATCACAATCCGCCAGGCGGCATACGCGAAGGCCACTGACCCCATAGCGGCGAGATCGACCCCCGTTAAATACGGCACACGACTCCAGCTGATCGCCAATGCGCTCCAGGCGATCAACATCAGCAGCAAGACACCCGCGGGGCCAATTGGCCAGCACCCTGCCGATGGCCGCCGGGCGAGGGCGACAGCTAAGCCGGTCAACGCGGCAATAACGGCCACGGCAATATGCATCAGGTGCTGCTGATAATTGGTCTGGTCAATTAGCGCAGCGGCCAATATAAACAATAGGACCGCAATTTGCGGTGCCAGTACTCTAGAGAACATCTAGGCCCTTTTGAGAGCGGATTTTATGGGGCAGTTTTCTTCCTAATGTAACAGTTGCGGGAAGAACCAATTACGCCGCTTACATACGTCGGCACTGTTATTGGGGCGGCGTTCGGGGGATCTACATTCACACCATAAAAAGCTCTGTACCCAACGAGCGATTCAAAAACGAGGTTCGCATTGGTTTCGGGGTTGTCTTCTCCCCAGATATTCGCAGCTTGACAAGAAATTTCGTCATCTCCCCAATTTACGCCGGTTCCACCGAACGTATCATCCGCTTCGCCCGCCGCTAGATCCCGCGCGAATGCATTGTTGATTTCGGATGAGGCGCTTGCGGCTATTGCCTGCAACTCCGCCTCGTCCTCAAGCCCAGTGAGCTGAGGTATTGCGATCGCTGAGAGCGCGCCGAGCACTGCCAAAACAATAACGAGCTCAATCAATGTAAAGCCATATTGCTTTTGACTTGCCCGATCAAATGTCTTCATAACCACCTCCAGACTCTCTCTTTGCTCAACCCCTCTACATCGTGTTTCAGATTGTCTCATCCTTCGTCCGGTCGCTACAGCTTCCGCGCCGGGATTACTCCGGGATCAGCGCACAGAGGACCGACGTGGTCGGACTATCCCGACTTCCGCCCGTCGCATTGGGAACGCTGAAGGTAACGGCCTCTGAAGATGCATTCGCGGCGGGAGCAACAATGTACCCGTCGGGGATCTCGATGCCGTAACTCCCCCCGTTTTCGGAGGGCCGCACCAGATTGCTGCTCAAGTCATTGAGGGCATCGCAAATGTTGACGCCGTAGGCCGTTGTCCATACGCCCGGCCACCCGTTCTGGTCGCTCACTTGCAGCGCGAAGGAGTGCTCGGCGGCACTGGCGAGACTCCTCGCAACATTGTTGAGCTCGACCTGCCTTTGGATTTGCTGGATCTGTGGGATTGCTACGGCGGCCAGGACCGCGAGCACGGCGAGGACAATGACCATCTCGACCAGCGTAAACCCGGCTCTGCCCGCCTTTTGGAGTGGGTGGTTCATGGGATCAGACATCTACCCGTGCCAAAATACGACATTGGTAGGTTAAACCAATCCATGCAATCACGCTTTAGCGTCGTCGGTCTGCGCGCCGGCACAGGAGCTCGATCATGAACCTCAATGCCCTGATTACCCAGGCCGTGCAGCACAAAGCCTCGGACCTGCACGTCGCCGCCGGCGGGCCGCCGGTGATTCGTGTTGATGGCGATCTGCGCACACTCAGCGACGAGGTGATCTCCCACAAGGCGCTTGAGAAGGCCCTGTTCGAGGTCATGGACGAGGCGCAGCAGGCCCAGTATCGCGACCACCGCGAGGTGGACTTTGCGCTGCAGGTGGAAGGCGCCGGGCGGTTCCGTGTCAACGTCTACGAGCAGCTCAATGGCCCGGGTGTCGTCCTGCGTGCGATACCCCAGCAGATCCCGGCGCTGGATGACCTGGGCGCGCCCGAGGTGATCCGGCAGGTCTCGGACCGCTCGCGCGGACTGGTGCTGGTGACCGGTCCCACCGGTTCGGGCAAGTCCACCACGCTCGCTGCCATGGTCGATCACCGCAATCGCCAGTATCCCGAACATATCCTGACCATTGAGGATCCGATCGAGTTTGTGCATCCCTCCAATCAGGCGCTCATCACCCAGCGCGAGGTGGGGCATCACACCATCGACACAAAGCATGCGCTTCGCGCCGCCCTGCGCGAGGATCCCGATGTGATCCTGGTCGGCGAGCTGCGTGACCCCGATACCATCCGTCTGGCATTGACCGCGGCGGAGACGGGGCATCTGGTGTTCGGCACTTTGCACACGCGCACCGCCGCCAGCAGCGTTGACCGTATTATCAACACCTTCCCCGGCGATGAGCAGGCGCAGGTGCGGGCAATGCTCGCCGAGTCACTGCTTGCCGTGATCTCGCAGACGCTGTTAAAGCGCGAAGGCGGCGGCCGGGTGGCCGGGTTCGAGATCATGATGGCCGTGCCGGCGATCCGAAACCTGATCCGTGAGAGCAACCTGGCGCAGATACCCAATGCGCTGCAGACCGGTCAGGCCCACGGCATGCAGACCATGGCGCAGTCCCTCCAGCAGCTCCAGCGTCGGGGCGAGATCAGCCCCGAAATGGCGAAGACGGTCACCGACAGCTAGAGCGTGATCTGCTGGGGCGCAATGCTCTGGCGGGCGTAGGGGACGATCTCGGCGACTTCGCCGGCCACGCGTCGGCGCTTGATGTCACGCCAGTATTCAGCGGTCAGCAGATCGCTGTGCTCACTGAGAAAGGTCTGGCGCAAAAACGCGGGCATGGCCAGAAACCGGATGAATTCTTCGGGGAAGATGTCGTGGGCGCCCACAAACCGTGTGGTGGCGTGCTCCATGAGCGGAAAATCCTCGTCGGGCTCGGGCAGCTCATAGAACCGGCAATCGCTGACGAGCATCACCTCGTCGTAGTCGTAGAACACAACGCGCCCGGAACTGGTGACGCCGAAGTTCTTGAGCAGCAGGTCGCCGGCGAAGATGTTGGTGGCGGCCAGATCCTTGATGCAGCGCCCATAATCGAGGATGACACGCTTGGCTTCGGCTTCTTCGACCTCGCGGATGTAGAGGTTGAGCGGGCGCACCCGGCGCTCGACGTAAGCGTGGGCAAACACCAACTGATCGCCATTGACGGCGACGGTTCGCGGGGCCTCACGCATGAGCTCGTCAACCAGTGCCTCCGAGAAGCGCTCGCGGGGCAGCTCCAGATTGCGAAAGAACTGCGTATCAATCAGCCGCCCGGCGTGATCATGGCGCGAGACCAGGCGATAGCTCTGGTGGACGTCTTCCTGAGTGGTGGTCTTCGGCGGCCGAAAGACGTCGCGCATGATCTTAAAGACCAGATTGAACGAGGGGAGGGTGAACACGATCATCACCAGCCCGGCATCACCGGCGGCATGCACGAACTCGTCCCCCGTGGCGTCCAGATGGTGCATGAGCTGGCGGTAGCGCTCGGTCTTGCCCTGGCGCAGTCGCCCGAGCACGGTGTAGAGCTCGTCGATGGGCTTATCGGGCAGTAGCCCGTGGAGGAACTGCACCGCCGCGACCACCGAGGTGGGGTCGGCAAAGTAGTACGAGCGGGTGTAGGAGAACACCACGCCGACCTGATCGGCGGTGAGCAGGACGGCGTCCACCGCGATGCCCTCGTCGTCGTTGCGCAGCGCCACCACGATGGGACGAATCTCGTCGCTCAGGCGCATCCGCCCGACCAGATAGGCCCGCGTGCCCTGAAAGAAATGCGAGTCGATGAACTCAAAGCGCAGGCAGTCGGCGTCGGCCTGGACCCCGCCCAACTGCTCGCGAATGGTGGCGGCCATGCCGCGGGCGTCGGCGTCCCGGTCCCCGTAGGACCGCTCGAAGGCAAAGTCCTCGAGGACGCGCCGACAGGCCTGATCGAGGTCGTTCCAGCACGGATAGCGGCGCATGGTGAGCGACTCGATCCCTTCCTCGGGCGGCGGCTGGACAAACTCCACCGCCGCATCCACCCCGCGGGTGCCGAACACGCGTCGGGTAATGGAGTTGAAGAAGGTTTTCATGAAGCCCGCGTCGGGCACGGCCTCGACCCGGCGGCCGAAGCACTCGCGCACCTCGGCCCAGAAACTGTGCGCGGCCAGGTCGTCGCCGATCGCGGTGCGCAGGGTATCGACGGTGCGCCGGGCCCAGAGCTCGTAGAGCTCGACCCGGGCCGCGATATCCGCCATTTGGCCTTTCCAGTCGCGCTCCTCGAAGCGTCGCCCCGCCCGCGCCGTGATCTCGCGGAACGAGCGGTTGTAATCGAGAAAGCCGTCGTGGATGCAACGCGCCGCGGTGGCAACCTGTTGATAGCGGGAGGGGCTATCGGTCATGGGATGCTCCGCGGCCGTTACGAATCGGTGGGGTGGCGGATCAGGCCTGCATGCGCTTGATCATGGCCTCGCCAAACTGCGAGCAGCTCACCTTGGTGGCGCCGTCCATCAGACGGGCAAAGTCGTAGGTGACATGCTTGCTGGCGATGGCCGAATCCATGCCGGTCAGGATGAGATCGGCGGCCTCGGACCAGCCCAGATGTCGCAGCATCATCTCCGCGGAGAGGACCAGCGAGCCCGGGTTGACCATGTCGCGGCCGGCGTACTTGGGCGCCGTGCCGTGGGTGGCCTCGAACACCGCATGCCCGGTCTGCTCGTTGATATTGCCGCCGGGGGCAATGCCGATGCCGCCGACCTGTGCGGCCAGCGCGTCGGAGAGGTAATCACCGTTGAGGTTCATGGTAGCGATCACCTCGAAGTCGGTGGGCCGGGTGAGTACCTGCTGGAGGGTGATGTCAGCGATGGAATCCTTGACCAGGATCTTGCCGGCGGCGACGGCAGCGTCCTGCTCGGCGTTGGCGGCTTCCTGGCCCTTCTCGGCCACGGTGCGCTCCCACTCCGCCCAGGTGTAGGTCTCGTTGGCAAACTCGCGCTCGGCCAGTTCATAGGCCCAGGTCCGGAAGGCGCCTTCGGTGTATTTCATGATGTTGCCCTTGTGGACAATCGTCACCGACTCGCGCTTGTTATCGATGGCATAGCGGATCGCGCCCCGCACCAGCCGCTCGGTGCCCTCGCGCGAGATCGGCTTGATGCCGAAGCCGCACTCATCGGGGAAGCGGATATTGGCGTGCGCGGAGGGGAAATGCTCGGCGAGCAGCTGCTTGAAGCGCTCGTTTTCCTCGGAGCCGGCTTCGAACTCGATCCCGGCGTAGATGTCTTCGGTGTTCTCGCGAAAGATCACCATATCGACCTGATCGGGGTTTTTGACCGGCGAGGGAACACCGTTGAACCAGCGCACCGGGCGCTGGCAGACATACAGGTCAAGCACCTGGCGCAGGGCGACGTTGAGTGAGCGGATGCCGCCGCCCACCGGCGTGGTCATCGGCCCCTTGATCGAGATCAGGTACTTGCGAATGGCATCAACGGTCTCGTCGGGCAGCCAGGCGCCGACTTCGTTGTTGGCCTTCTCGCCGGCAAGCACTTCCATCCAGTGCACCTTGCGGCTGCCGCCATAGGCCTTCTCCACCGCGGCATCCACCACGCGCTGCATCACCGGGGTGATATCAACACCAATGCCATCCCCCTCGATGTAGGTGATGATCGGGTTGTCGGGGACGTTGAGTACGCCATTGTCCAGGGTGACCGGGGCGCCGTCGGCGGGGACCTGATAGGTGCTCATGATTAGCCCTCTCTCTTGCAGTGCGAGTCGTTGTTATTGCGCGCATTCTTTCATATTCACCCCCCGCGCGACAGAGAGCCCGCACTGGTGCGCTCCATGATCAGCGGCCGCGCGGCCTTCCAGAAACGGAAAAACCCGTGGGTGGAGGCCGGCCAGTGGAGAACGTCCCAGTCCCGGGGCACGGCCTGACGGCGGATGCCGGCGGCACCCAGAACCGTATCGAGCGCCGCCATGGCATCCGCGGTGGGGCCAATCGGCACATAGGGCGTGAGCAGCGTATCGACGCCGGCCGCGGCGGCGGCATCGCGCACGGCGGTCAGTCCCTCGGCGGTTGCCAGATCCACCGGCCCCACTGCCTGGCGCCCCGGGTTGCGGGCAAGGGCATCGGCAAGGCCGTCGGCGGCAAACGCCCGGGGCCGGTCGGCCACGGGGCCGCTGCTGCGCCAGTCAGTGCTCTGCACGGCGATCACCACTGGCCAGTCCCGCTCGCCGAAAAGGGACTCGGGGAGCAGATCATCCTCGGTGATCAGCAGGCCGGTGGTGGGCGTCATCCGCCAGTCCACCGCCAGCGGTGGCGGGCCCACCGGCGGGCGCTCGACACCCTCGGGGATCTCGACCTGGGTGTTGATGCGATAGCCGGGGTTGAATCGGCCCTGGGTGTACTTGTTGATGTTCGATGAGCGGGCGATATAGGGCTTGCCCGGTGTGTGCAGCCCGGCCACCCAGCGCCAGGACAGGGTATTCGAGGCGGGATCGCCGTCGAGCAGATGGCGCAGGAAAAAATCCGCGCCCAGCGCCCAGGGCAGCTCGAGGGTGAACACCCAGATACTCGCAAACCACATCCGGGCGTGATTGTGCAGATACCCGGTCTCGCGCAGTTCATGTACCCAGAAGTTGAAGGCGTCGATGTCGGTATTGCCGTCCAGCGCAGCCTGCAGGTCGGCGGCGAGCCGCCGGTCCTTTGTCACCTGCTCGTGGGCCTCGTCGCAGGCGGCGCGGTAGTCGTGCCAGTGCACCGGCCGGCGCTCGAGATAACCCTTCCAGTAGGTCCGCCAGCAGACCTCCTGGATGAACTTTTCGGCGCCATCCAGGCCGTGGGCTTCGATCGCGGCGTCGATGGCCGTCTCCTCGAGCAGCAGACGATGCCGCAGCCAGGGCGACAGGGCGGAGACCGCGTTATCGCCGTCCGGCCCCAGGTCGTGATTGCGGCCGCGCGCATAGTCGGCACCGGCGTGGGGGATGAAGGCTTCGAGCCGGGCGGATCCCGCGGGGTGGCTGGCCTCAGGGGCGTTCGTGAACATCGGGGTCTCTCCTGTGAGTGCGCTCGTCGATCAGCAGGCGTTGCTTGCGGGCCGGCCCGCCGATGTATTGGCCGATCTGGCCGTTGCGTCGAATGACCCGGTGGCAGGGCAGCAAAACCGGGACCGGGTTGGCGGCAACGGCTGAGGCCACGGCCCGGGCCGCATTGGGTCGATCAATGCGGGCGGCCAGCTCGCTGTAACTGACCGGCTCGCCAGCGCGGAGTTCGGCCAGCGCGCGCCAGACCTGGATCTGGAAAGCGGTCCCCTGCAGGGCCAGTCGCAGCCGCAGTCGTCCGCCCCAGGGCGCAGGCAGGGGCCGGGCCAGTCCCGGTCGGCTCGGCGCCGGTCCCTGGAATACCGCGGCACTCAGGTACTGTGCATCACCGATCAGCAGAAGCGTCCCCCATGGGCCATGCCACAGCGCCCGATGCGGGCTCGCGGGGCGCCGCTCAACGGCAATGATCTCGATAGCAGGCAGGCCCACGGGCTGCTCCTTGTGGCTTGAACGCGTTATGCTAGCGCCTGAAAAATCCGCGTGAAACAACGACAGGGAGCCTTTTCTATGGCCGATCACGCCAAGCCGTGGACCGAGTCCATGCCCGATGAGCAGTTTACGTTCATCCACGACATTCTGGCCGCGCCCAGCCCGATCGGCCTCGAGGCGGCCATGACTCAGGGCGTACTGCGCCCGTACATGGAAAAACATGCGCCGAAGGGCGCTGCGGTGCGCAATTTCATGGGTCATGCCGGCGTTGTGCTCGATACCCATCCCGGCCGCGATGATCTGTTTACGGTGATGGTCATCGGCCACGCCGACAAGATCCGCATGCAGGTGCGAAGCATTGGCGAGGACGGCAAGATCTGGATCAATAGTGATTCGTTTCTGCCCACCACGTTGATCGGCCACGAGGTGAGCCTGTTCAGCGAGGATCCGGAATCCCCCGGATCGTACCGCCGCTTTGACGGGGGCACCGTCGAGGCATTGGGCGCGATCCACTTCGCCGATCCCAAGGTCCGCTCGGGTGATCAGGGCGTCAAAAAGGAGCAGCTCTACGTCGAGCTGCAGATCCACGGCGAGGACAAGAAAAAGCAGGTGGAGGATCTGGGCATCCGGCCCGGTGACAGCCTGCTCATGAACCGTCCCATCCGGCGCGGGTTCAGCCCGGATACGTTCTACGGGGCCTATCTCGACAACGGTCTCGGCTGCTTTGTGGCGGCGGAATCCGCGCGTCTGGTGGCCGAGGCCGGCGGGCCGTCGAATATCCGGATGCTGTTCGCCGCCGCCACCTATGAAGAGATCGGGCGCTTCGGCAGCCGGGTGCTGGTCAGTGAAATGCGCCCCGATGCCATCATCGGCGTCGACGTCAATCATGACTTTGTGGCGGCACCGGGCATTGGTGACAAGCGCATGTCGCCGGTGACCATGGGCAAGGGCTTTACCATGAGCGTTGGCGCGATCGTGAGCGAGCAGCTCAACCGCCGCATCGAGGCGGTCGCCCGCGAGCACGATATCCCGATCCAGCGCGACGCGGTGGGCCCGGATACCGGGACCGACGGCATGGCCGGTGTGCTCGGCAACGTCGATTGCGCGGCGACCTCGGTGGGCATGCCGATCCGCAACATGCACACCATCTCGGAGAGCGGCTGCACCCGGGATGTGCTGGCCTGCACCCACGCCGTGGCGGAAACGCTCAAGGCGCTGGATGCCGAGGAGAGCGCACCGGGCACGCTGGCCGAGCGCTTCCGCAACCAGCACCCGCGCCTTGACCAGGCGACGCCGAAGCGTCATCCCGGCTAGGCGTCTGGCCCTTCCTGACCGGTGAGTGCCGGCAGGTGGTCATCGAGCCAGAGGACCCGGTCGGACCGGGCCTGAAGGTCGGTGGCCACCCCGGTGCTGAATACCGCCAGCTCGATGCGCTTGCCGGCTTCCGAGAGGTGCTCCACGGCATCCAGCAGATCGCCATCGCCCGAGGACAGGACCAGGCTGTCGTAGCGCTCGCGATGGATGAGTGCCAGCGAGGCAAGCCCGACATCCACACCCATCTGGCGCTGATTGAACAGCCGATGCTGGCCGTTGCCGTGGGGGCAGCGCAGGTCAACCTTGGTGCCACAGTCGGCGCACCAGGCGCTTCGCACCCGCTCGCTTTTGAGCCCGTAGAGCTTGACGATAAGGTTGGGACCATGAGGCGCCGCGGTCTGCAGCCAGTTGTGAAAACGATCCCGCCCCTCGTTGGGTTCGTCCTGCGCGGAATTGAGGAAGTAGCCGCGCCACAGCGGGCCGAGCTCGTGCTCGATCAGCTCGCGCAGTCGCAGGTAGTCGATGCGCCGCTGGCTACCCAGCAGTGCAAGATTGTTGGCATGGATGTAGCTTGCATCGATCAGCCAGAGTCGTCGCATCAGGGGCATCCGTCGTGGAAAAGCGTCACAGGTTAACGCAATGACAGGCAGCGGGCATTGGCTGGCGCTGGCCGCGGCGCTGGCAATCGGGGCGGTCATCGGCCTCGAGCGTGGCTGGCAGCGCCGCGACGTGGCCGAAGGTGGCCGCGTAGCGGGCCTGCGGACGTTCATCCTGATCGGCTTTGCCGGCGGGTTGGCCGGCGTGCTCGCCGAGCAGACCGGACGACTGCTGGTGGGCGTGGCGTTGGCGGCGGTGGCCGCACTGCTGGTGATCGGTTATCGACGCCGCTCGCAGGCCGGCGACGACCGCGGTATTACGACCGAAATCGCCGCGCTGGTGACGTTTCTGCTGGGCGTAATGACCAGCGCATCGACGCCATTGCTCGCCACCGCGGGCGGTGTCATCACGGCCACGGTGCTGGGATTCAAGCCCCGGTTACACGCGCTGCTGCGCCGCGTCGACGGCGTGGAAATGCGTGCCATTCTGCAGCTGGCGCTGATTACCGCGGTGGTTCTGCCGTTGCTACCCGACCAGGGCTATGGGCCCTGGCAGGCGCTCAACCCCCGTACTCTCTGGACCATGGTGGTGCTGATCAGCGCCATTGGGTTTGTCGGGCACTTCGCCGTGCGGTTGACCGGGCCGCGCCGTGGCATCCTGTTGACCGGGCTGTTCGCGGGGCTTGCCTCGTCGACCGCGCTGACCCTGACGCTGTCGCGGGCGGGTCGCGGTCAGCGCGCTTATCAGCCGTTATTCGCCGCCGCGGTGGTCATGGCGAGCACCACGATGTTCCCGCGAATGCTGGTGCTCGTGGGGGCAATCCAGCCGGCCATGCTCGCTGGACTGATCGTCCCGGTGGTGTTGATGAGCGGGGTGGGTGCCGTTGCCACCGCGGTGCTGGCATGGCAAGCGCGTGATGGCGGCAAGGGCGCTTCGCAGCCCCCCATGCAACGCCCGTTCGAGCTGGCCACGGCGCTGCGCTTTGCGCTGTTGCTGGCCGCGGTGATGGTGGCGGGCGAGGCGTTGCGGCGCTACGCCGGTGATGCCGGCATCTATGCACTGGCACTGGTCTCGGGGCTGACCGATGTTGATGCGATCACGCTGTCACTCTCGCGCATGGTGGGTGACGGACTCGACGCAACGGTGGCCGAACGCGGGGTGGTGATTGCCGCGATGGCCAATACCCTGGTCAAACTCGGCCTTGCCGTGGCGATCGCCCGTGGCCGCATGGGCGCGCTGGTCGGTCTGGGCCTGGGCGCGGTGATTGTTGCCGGTGGGCTGTGGACAGGGAGTACATTCTGGCTATGAACCTTCGCCGCCTGATCGGCCTATCACGCTCGCTGCTGATCTATGCCGCGCCCTGGCGGCAGCCGGGATTGCGGCGGTTCTATGCGCCGTTGATTGATCCGGACCGTCCGGTTTTTGATATCGGGGCGCATCTGGGAGATCGCAGTCTGGCCTTTGCCGCGCTGGGGGCGCGGGTGGTGGCGCTCGAGCCGCAACCGGCACTGCGGCCGCTGCTGGCCTGGCGGCTGCGTCGTTATCCCCAGGCGCTGGTCAGTGACGAGGCCGTGGGGGATCACTCCGGCGAGGCCACATTGGCGCTGAGTGATCGCCATCCCACGCTGGCGAGCGTCAATGCCCAGTGGCGATCGGAGATCGCTCAGCAGAATCCGTCGTTTGCGCAGGTCGCCTGGGAGCACTCGATCACGGTGCCGATGATCACGCTCGAAACGCTCATCGCCCGCCACGGCGTGCCCGGGTTTTGCAAGATTGACGTGGAAGGCGCCGAGGAGGCGGTGCTCAACGGCCTGCAGCAGGCCCTGCCGGCGCTGTCGTTCGAATATGTGGCCGGCAGTCTGGATCGGGCCCGCGCCTGTGTAGATCGCCTCGAGGCGCTGGGCAACTATCGCTACAACGTCACCGTCGGCGAGCAGCGACGCCTGCGGTTTCGCTCATGGCAGACCGCCGAGGGACTGTCTGACTGGCTGGCCGGGCCAGCGGAATCCGCCGGATCCGGTGATGTGTATGCCCAGCTTACTGAGCCCGACGCGCCTGATAGGCGGCAATGACCGAAGCCATCGCGTCGGCGTCGTAGGCCCGCAGACCGCTCACGACCATCCGCTTCGAGGCCTCGCCCAGCGCCCCGTCGGCATCACTGATGCGATAGTCGAATTGCACATCGGCGCGTTTGCCGTTGACGGTCAGTGACGCATCCAGTGGCGTCACCTGGACGTCGGTACCCGGCGCCCGCTCGATCTCGAGGGCCATGCTGTCGTAGACCAGAAACGGGCGCTGCGGGTTGAACATGACGCCGGCCTCGGCCAGCAGCGGGCCGAGGCGGTCCGGGAAGGTTTCCCCCGAGCAGGCGACGTAGGCCTCGATCAGTGCCAGCTGCGCGGCGGGGTCGCTGGGCACCGGCTGGTCGTGATTGACCGCGACGGTGTCGCGGCCGTTTTCATCGGCAATGATGAACGCCGGCGCCGGTTGCGACGGAAAGGTCAGCCGTGTGTCGGCCCGCAGCATGCCGCGGAAGGTCAGCGCAAAGTGGCGCGCCAGTCCGTAGCGCCGGACGATCAGCGCAAACAGCAGATCCCCCGGTACGCAGAACCGCGGCGAGTCGGGGTCATGCAGGGGGTTATGATCCCCGGCGATCTCCTTGGCAAAACGACTGCCCTGGTCAGCCGTCACCCAGCGCTGGTTGCCGTCACCGTTGTGAAAGTCATCCAGCCAGTCAGTTTCCAGCGCGGTGCTCGCAGGCATGGTCTTGTGCGATTCCTTTTGTCAGCCATCCCAAGCCTGCCAGTTTACCGTCTTCGCCCCGGCGGGGGCGAGTCGGCCGGGTCAGTGGCCCGCGGCATCGATCCAGGTTGCCACCTGAGCCCGGGAAACCACCGCGCGATCCGCCTTGAGCCGCTCGGTCAGCGTTTCGGGGTCGGCGGCCGCCAGATCGGCATGGCTGCGGATGCCGAGTCCTTCGAGACGGCGCTGCATGGCCGGACCGATACCGCGAATGTCGGTGAGATCGTCGGCGGCAGAGGCCTCGGCCGAGGTCTCGGCCGAGGTCGGCTTGGCTGGCTCTGGAGTGGGTTCGTCTTCGTGCTTGGGTAGCCACCAGGTTGCCATTTCCAGCCAGCGGCGCATCAGGTTATTCCACATCGTTCGAGTCCTCCGATTGCTCTATGCCGAGTGCGCGCAACAGGCTGCGATCGGGGTGTCCGTCGCGGGTCATGGCCTGTTGGTCCTGAAACGTTCGTATGGCCTCGCGGGTTCGGGGGCCCATTCGGCCATCCACTGGCCCCACCTCGAAGCCGCGTGTCTGCAACGCTGTCTGCAGGGCCTCGATGGTGTCAACCGGCAGCGCCGGCCGGTCCGGCGGGGGGTTATGCAGCGGCGGCGCCCCCACCAGGCGGTCGGCAAGCAGGCCCACCGACAGCGCGTAGGCCCGGGAAGGGTTCCAGCGCATGATCACGTCAAAATTGGGGTAGACGAGAAAGGCGGGGCCCTCGGCGCCGGCCGGCACGATCAGCCGGGCGTCGAAATCGGCCGACGGCAGTGCCTTGCCATTGGCCCGGCGCAGACCGGCCTGCGCCCACTCATTGACGCTTTGCTCGGTTTCAGCCAGCCGGTAGTCGAAACCCTCGGGAAGGCGCACTTCGCGCCCCCAGCGCTGCTCGGGCGTCCAGCCCCGGGCGCGCAGAAAATTGGCGGCGGACTCAGCGGCGTCGGGCAGGCTGTCCCACAGGTCGATCCGGCCGTCGCCATCGGCATCCACGGCATGGCGGCGGTAGACGCTTGGCAGAAACTGGAAATTGCCGAGCGCGCCGGCCCAGGAGCCACGCAACTGATCCGCGGCGAGCGTCTGCTCATCGACCAGATGCAGGGCCGAGATCAATTCCGATTCAAAGAACTCGCCACGTCGGCGATCGCAGGCAAGGGTGGCCAGCGAGCGCACGGTGGACATTGATCCCGTCGTGCGCCCGAAGTTGCTCTCGAGCCCCCAGAAAGCCACCAGATAGCGTGCCGGGACGCCGTAGTCGGCCTCGATCCGCCCCAGCAGGTCGGCATGCTCGCGTAGCATGCGTCGGCCCGACTGAATACGACCGCGATCGACCCGGGCGTTCAGATAGTCATGCAGGGTGGTCGTGAACTCGGGCTGGCGACGATCCAGCTCAATCACCCGGTCGCTGGGGGTGACCCCGCCCAGCATCTCGTCGATGGTGGTCGGGGCGATGTCCCGCGAGCGCGCCGTATCGCGGATGCGATCCAGGCAGGCGGCAAAGTCATCCGGCGGGATGGCGCCCAGGGCGGGCGCCGGGAGCAGGGCAATGGCGAAAAGGCCCTGAATGAGTCGGTTCATCGGTGTTGTCCCCCGATCTGACCGCGATTAACGGGAATGTTACCCTCTGCAATCGATGAATCCCAGCCTGGAGCGATCGTGCCCACAGTTCTTGTCCTTTTTGTGACCATCCCCCTTGCCGAGCTGTTTCTGCTGATTGAGGTCGGCAGCTGGATCGGCGCTCTGCCCACCATCGGCTTGTGTCTGCTGACCGCGATGATGGGCGCTGGGCTGCTGCGCCAGCAGGGGGTACAGACCCTCGCCCGGGCCCGCAACAACCTTGATCGCGGTTCGCTGCCCGCCGTGGAGCTCCTCGAGGGGGCGGCGCTGATTGTGGGCGGCGCGCTGCTCCTGACCCCCGGTCTGGTGACCGATGTGATCGGGTTCTTATGCCTGATCCCGCCAACCCGGCGCTGGCTGGTGCGCCTGGCGCTGGCGCGAATGGCGGTACGGGTCGGGCCCGCCGGGCCGCCACCGGGATCCGGTGGGGGGTCGGCAGGCGGATCGGATGAGCACAACGTCATCGAAGGCGAGTACGAGCGCCGCGACAACGATCCGCGGCGCTGAGCGCCGAGGTCTGTTCTGGTTGCCGTTGCCCAGATCCTTGCGCCCGTTGTGGTGGTCATCGGCCTTGGCTGGCTGCTGGCACGCACGCGGTTCCTGTCATCGGCAACGCTGGTTGAACTCAACCGCCTGACCTACTGGGTCGGCCTGCCGGCGCTGCTGGCGAGCCGCATCGGTGGTGCGACGCCGGCCTACGACCGGGTCGGCAGCCTGCTTGCGGTGCTGGTGGGCACGACGGCGGTGGTGGTGCTGATCAGCGCCTTGCTGGGGCGCGCCGGGCGGCTGCCGGGTCCCTCCCTGGCCACCTTTGTGCACGCCGCTTACCGCGGCAATCTCACGTTTATCGGCCTGCCGGTGGTGATCTACGCGTTTGCCGGCAGTCAGGCCCCGGCGGCGGTGGAATCCGCTGCACTCATCGCATTCGCCCCCCTGGTCATTGTCTACAACGTGGTGGCGGTCATCATCATGCAACGCCCCGGAGCTGAGGGGATGATCGCGACCACGGCAACGCTGATGCGACGCCTGTTGAGCAATCCCATCCTCATCGGGACCGGCGCGGGAATGGCGATCGCGATCACTGGCTGGCCCATGCCGGTGGCTGTCGACCGGACCCTGTCAGCGATGGGACAGATGGCATTGCCATTGGCGTTGATCGGCATCGGCGGCGGCCTTTACGCCACCCGGCTGCGCGGACATCGCCGCTGGGCGCTCAGTGCGGCGGTGCTTAAAACCGCCGTCACCCCGCTGATTGGTGCCGCGCTGGCCATCGGCGTGGGACTGAATGCCGAGGAAACGCGCCTGGCGTTGATCTTTCTTGCCTGCCCGACTGCCTCGGCCGCCTACGTGCTGGTTCGTGAAATGGACGGGGATGGCGCCTTGATGGCCGGCGCCATCGTGATCAGCTATCCCCTGGCGTTGCCGTCGATGGCGCTGGTGCTGTCGCTCACCGGTTGATCAAGCTCACGCTCGAGCGCGGCCTCGGCCGCGGCGCGGGGGCGTGCAAAGCGCGCGAGCAGCAGATACAGCGCCGGCGTAAAGTAGAGCGTGAACACCGCCGCCAGGCCCAGCCCCCCAAACACCACCCAGCCAATCGCCGCGCGCGACTCGGCACCGGCGCCGCCGCTGAGGATCAGCGGCAGACCGCCAAGCACCGTCGCGATGATGGTCATGGCGACCGGGCGCAGGCGTACTCGGGCGCTTTGGAGTGCCGCCTCGCGCAGATCATGGCCCGCGTCTCGCAGCTGGTTGGCAAACTCCACCAGCAGGATGCCGTTTTTGGCCATCAGCCCGATGAGCAGGATCAGACCGATCTGCGAGTAGACATTGATCGAAGTGCCGCTCAGCACCAGCGCGAAGACCGCGGCGGCCAGGCCGAAGGGCACGGTGAGCATGACCACCAGAGCGCTCATCAGGCTTTCAAACTGCGCCGCCAGCACCAGCAGCACAATCAGCAGCGCCAGCGCATAGGTGATCATGACCTCCTGGCGGGTCTCCTCGAGCGTTTCGGCCTCGCCCCGCGTGATGAGCCCGATGCCCGCGGGTAGCGTTTCATCGGCCAGGGCGCGCAGATCCGAGACCGCCGCCTGCAGAGGATAGCCATCGTCCACGGCCAGATCGATGCTGACCGCGCGACGTTGGGCCTCGCGGTCGAGTTCCGCGGCAACACCTTCCTCGCGCAGGCTGACCAGCGATGACAGGGCGACGAACTGGCCGTCCTCGGAGCGGATGCGCAGGTTGCCCAGATCAGACGGCTGATTGACCCGGCCGCTGGTGGATTCCAGACGCAGAGGGATGGCCCGATCGTCGATGTTGAGGTCAGCGATTTCGAGACCGCTGATCATCGCCTCGAGGGTGTCGGCCAGATCCTCGACCGGCACGTTCAGGGCGGCGGCGCGCTCGCGGTCAATATCCACCCGCACCTGGGGCTGGGTGGGCGAATAGTCGATACGCGCCTGACTCAGGCCGTCCACCTCGTCCTCGAGCGCACGACTGAATGACTGGGCGGCCGCGTAGAGCCGCTCGTAGTCACTGCCAAGCAGCGATACCTCGAGACCGCTGCCGACGCCGCGCAGGCCCAGACTGTTCGGACTGCCAACCCGGATGTTAACGCCCGGCAGATCCGCCAGCGCCGCCCGGGCATCGTCGGCAATGGCCTGCTCGCTGCGCTCACGCTCCGACCAGGGCGCCAGGGGCGCGACGATCAGAATGCGATTGGGATCCCAGCGCCCGGCAATAGTGAAAAGCCGGGTGACTTCGCCGCTGTCGACAAGCGGCTGTAACCGCGCCTGCATGCGCCAGGCCTGGTTCTGGCTGTATTGGAGTCCCGCGCCATCGGGTCCGTTACCCACCACATAGATCAACCCGCGGTCCTCCTCGGGCAGCAGCGTCTGGTCGATGCGTGTGAACTGCTGGATGGCCAAGCCCAGCACCAGTAGTGCCACCAGCCCCATCAGCCACGGGTGGGCGAGGGCACGCCCCAGGCTGGCGGCATAAAAGTCGGCCAGGCCGCGACCCAGGCGGCGCAACCGGCGACCCACCGCGCCGCCGCTCGATGGGTCGTCGCGGCCATCCTGCGGGCGCAGGAAGCGGGCGGCGAGGGCCGGGACCAGTGACAAGGCGATAAACGATGACAGCGTCACCGCCACCGCGAGTACCACGCCAAATTCGCGAAAAAGGCGCCCGGCGGTGCTTGGCAGTAGCGAGATCGGTACAAACACCGCCACCAGCACGGCGGTGGTCGCGATGACCGCAAAAAAGACCTGATGGGTCCCCAGCAGGGCCGCGGCGCCCGCTCCCAGTCCCATGCGCTGGCGGCGCTGGATGTTCTCGAGCACGACGATGGCGTCATCCACCACCAGGCCCGTCGCCAGCACCAGGGCGAGCAGGGTGAGCAGATTGATGGAAAAGCCCAGCAGCCAGATCGCGGCGATGGTGCCGGTAAGCGCCAGCGGGATGGTGATGGCCGGGATGAGCGTCGCACGGGGTGAACCGATGAAAAGCCAGATCGCGGCAATGACGATCAGCGTTGCCGCGACCAGCGTGATCAGTACCTCGGTGATGGCACCGCGGATGAACACGGCATCATCGGAGGTCTTGACCACCTCGACGGCGTCGAAGCGACGGTTGAGTTCGGTGATCGCCGCATCGGCGGCGGCACTGATCTCGAGGGTATTTGACTGGGCCTGGCGCACAATGCCAAGGCCCAGGATCGGCTCGCCGTTCAGCTGCACCTGACTGCGGGCATCGGCGGGCGAGAAGAAGACATTCGCCACATCGCCCAGGCGCAGCCCGGGGGCAAGCGTGAGCGCAGCGACCCGCTCGGGGGTGTCGAGCACCGCGTTGGCGCGCACCCGCAGCTCAAGCGCCGAGGCGCGGAAACTGCCGGCGGGGATGTCCAGATCGGCCTGTTCGAGTCGCGTACGCAGCGAATCGATGCTCAGGCCGTGAGCGCTGAGGCGCAGTGGATCCACCGCCACCCGCAGTTGGCGCTGACGGTCGCCGTACAGACGCACATCGGCGACGCCGGGTAGCGAGATCAGCGCGGGAATGATGTCGTTTTCGACCCGGCGGGTGAGGGCGTCGAGGCTGAGCCCGTTCCCCCGCGCCGCGACCCGCACCACCGGACTGGCGTCCTGGTCGGCCTTGATGACATTCACCTGCTCGACGTTATCCGGCAGGTTGCGCTCGATGCGGCTCACCGCCTCGCGTATGTCGGCCGCGGCACTGTCGAGGTCCGCGTCGGCGCTGAACTCGACGACGACCCGAGTGCTGCTCTCCTCGCTGGAGGCGCTGATCCGCCGCACCCCCGAGACCCGCGCCACGGCCCCTTCGATTTCGCGGGTCACCTCGGCATCCATGGTCTCGGGCGCGGCCCCCGGATATTGCGCGCTGACGGTAATGCGCGGGCGGTCGACATCGGGCAGCTCGCGCACCTCGACGCCCAGTAGCGCGGCGATGCCGGCAATGGCAATGATCAGATTGATCACCGCCACCAGCACCGGACGGCGGATGCCAAGGGCGGGCAAGCCGCGGGGCGAATCCCTCATTGCGCCGAGGCGTCCCTAACCGCATCAACACGCGGATAGTCATCGAGGGTCGCGGGGTCGATGATCCGCACCTCAATGCCCGGGCGCATTCGCTGGGCGCCCTCACTGACCACGTCATCGCCGGTCTCGAGCGGGCCGTCCACCAGCACCTGATTGGACTGACGGGCGACCAGCGCCACATCAACACGCTCCGCGGTTCCGTCCTGAACCCGCCAGACGTAAGCGCCGTTATCCCCCCACTGCAGGCTGGTGGCCGGGATTCGGGCATGGCGCGGGCCGGCCAGCTCGCGGGTCACGCGAAAGCGCATGCCCGGGCGAAAGCGATCATCACGGTTATCGAGTCGCGCCTCGAGCTCGAACGTCCCGGTGTCACGCTCAATGCGGCTGTCGATGGCCGCGATGGTGGCTGTGACGGGTGCCTGCGGCCGGGCCCAGGCGGTCAGGGTGACGGTGTCCCCCACGGAAAGCTGGTCGTGGTAATGCCCCGCCAGACGAAAGCGCACCCGCAATGTCTGGCGGTTGTCCAGCGTGGTGATGGGCGTGTCGGGATCGACGCGCTGGCCCACCTCGAGATCGGTCATGCCGACATGGCCCGGGAAGGGCGCCTGACGCGACCGGTCATCCAGATCGAGTCGGGCCTGTTCGCGGGTCAGGCGGGCGATTTCGACCTCGCGGCGAACGTCTTCAAGGGTCGTCGGCGAGAAGGTGCCGGCGGCATTCCCTGATTCATAGCGCTCGAGGCGATTGCGGGCGTCACGCAGCTCGGCGCTCGCCTGCTCGAGGGCGTTGCGGGCCCGGGCGGACGCCAGCGTGAGAAGGGTTTCACCGGCTTCGACCCGTTCGCCGGCGGCCACGTCAAGCCGCGTGATAATGCCGGTGCTCTCGGGGTAGAGCGTGACCGAGCGGGCGGCGCGCGCCTCGCCCACGGCCTCGATCAGTTCGCGCTGCTGGCCGGCTTCGACCGGGCTCAGGCGCACCGGTGCCGCATCGGACTGGGCCCACCCGAGGCCGGGTAGCAGAAGGAGGGCCACGACCAGGTGACCGAGGGTCCGGACGATTGATTTCATTGGGTGAGGGTATCGTGTCTTGCGCTGTGTCGCTGGCTCGTCGACACAAAAGAAGGCCGCCGGTTCCGCACCGACGGCCTTTTCAGCCATACCGATCGCGATCGGCGTTACTTGGTCGACTTGGTCGCCGCCTCGGACGCCGACTTGACGTTGGTCTCGACGAGCTTGCGGGCTTCGTTGACGAAGTCCTGGTTCATCGCGGCCACTTTCTCGGCATCATTCTTGGCGCGCTCGGTCATTTCCTTGGCGACCTTCTGCTGCTCCTCGGCATAGGTCTTCAGGGCCTCGGTGTCCTTGACCTCGAGGGCCGCGCGGGCCTGCTGCATGCCGATGTCGGTGTAGGTCTTCGCGGCTTCCATCTGCGCGTCGATCATCTTCTCGGCATAGTCCATGGCCAGCTTGGCATAGTCACGGGTCGGGCCCATGAACAGCTTCTCGGCCTGGTCGTTCATCTTGTCAAAGTTATCGTTCGCCATGATTCTGATTCCTCTTGTTGCCGTTTCAATCCAAGGCTTTCTGGCCTTGTTGCAGTGCAATATAGCAATGCGTTTGGTGCATTGCAACAAAATTTTCGCCGGCGACGTTTGTTATTGTGCGCGCACTGTCATGAAAGGAATAAAGAATGCTGACTGTCAACGGATTCGGGCTGGTGGACTGGATTGCGGGAGCACGCGAGGCGATCACCGTCTGGGCGGACCGGCTACTGGGTGAGGTCACGGCGACGCCGGGTGCCATCGCGGCGGCCGCCAATCCGGAAAACGCCATCGCCGCCGGTCGCATCGCGTTGCTGATCGCCCTGGTACTGATCACCCAGCGGCTGATCCGCGATCGTGGCAGGGCGTTGATCGCGGGGTTGGCCGCCTGGCAGGAACGCGCCGGTCAGGGGCTGGGTCCGCTGCGGCATCTCGTGGTCATTGCGCTGGTCATCGTCCTGCAGGGGGCCAAGGTGGCGGTGGTGGCGGCCATCGGCTATGCAGCCATCGTGTTGGGGATATCCGCGAGTGCCGAGGCATCGGCCATTGCCGGTCGGTTCGTCCTGGCATTTGTGATTGCCGAGTCGCTACGCCTCGCCATCAATGCCTTCCTCGAACCCCGGGCGAGCGCGGCGCGCCTGCTGCCTGTCTCGGATGCTGACGCTGCCCGCTGGGAGGCGCAGCTCTCGCACCTGATTCGGGTCGCCATCTATGGGCTGCTCTGGGTAACGCCGACGCTTAGCACCATTGCCCCGGCGCTGGCCGTGCTGGTGGAAGCGGCGATTGCGGTGATCGTGCTGATGGGGGTGGGCCGTTTGATTCGTGCCGCCCGCAGGCCGGTGCAACAGTGGATGCTGGGCCGGGCCGCCCATCACCCCGGCAGTTTCTATGGCCCGGTCCTGCGACCGCTGGCCGGCGTCTGGCATGGGCTCGCCGGCGGTTTTGCCACGCTCTATGCCGTGCTCATTGTCACCGGGCCGGCGAGTGCGCTGGTTTTTGTCAGCCAGGCCAGTGGCCTGAGCCTGCTGATCATTCTGGCGGCGGGGTTCATCGGCACGTCGCTGGCCAACCTGCGGCGCATCGGGCGCTATCTGCCCCAGCGGCTGCGCGACCGCCTGCCGATGCTGGCGGGGCGGATCGACGCCTGGGTGCCGCGGTTTGTCGGCGTCATCCACTGGCTTTTGATTGCCGCGCTGATCGGCTCACTGCTTGATGTCTGGGGGCTCGCCGATGTGGCGCAATGGCTGAGTACGCCTGCCGGTCAGGCGTTGATTCATTCCGTCGTGGCGCTGCTCGTCATCGGTATCCTTGCCGTCGGCGGCTGGCTGGTCGCGGCGAGCTGGATCGAGGATCGGCTCAACCCGGACACCGGCACGGGCGAGCCGGGTGCCCGCGAGAAGACGCTGCTGGCGCTGTTCCGCAATGCGGTGGCCATCGCCATCCTGATTCTCGCCGGTATGGTGGCGCTCTCCGAAATCGGCATTGACATCGGCCCGCTGCTCGCCGGTGCCGGTGTCATCGGCCTGGCCATCGGGTTTGGCGCGCAAAAGCTCGTCCAGGACATCATCACCGGTGTGTTCATCCAGCTCGAGGACGCAATCCATCAGGACGACTTTGTGACCGCCGCCGGGATCAGCGGCACGGTGGAGCGGCTGAGCATCCGCTCGCTGGGGCTGCGTGACCTCTCTGGCGTGTTGCATGTGGTGCCGTTTTCATCGGTGGACACGGTCTCCAACTACACCCGCGACTTCGGCTATCACCTGGGTGAATACAGGTTGGCCTATCGCGAGAGTGTGGCCGATGCCATCGATGCGCTGCACAGCGCCTACGCGCAGCTGCAGGCGACCCCCGAGATCGGCTCCGAGGTGACCGGCGCGCTGGAGGTGGACGGGGTCAGTGCACTCGCCGACAGTGCCGTGGTGATCCGCGTGCGCATCCGCACCACCGCCGGCATGCAATACGCCGTGGGTCGCGCCTACAACCGCTGCGTGAAAGAACGCTTCGACGCCGCCGGCATCGAAATCCCCTATCCGCACCGCACCCTTTACTTTGGCGCCGGTGACGAGGCGGACGGCAGTGAGGCGCTCAAGGCATGAGCGATCTCCGTATCGACGAGGATGTGCGCATCCCGATGAGCGACGGGGTCACGCTCTCGGCCCGGATCTGGCGGCCGACCGGATCCGAGGTCCAGCCCGTGCCGGCGGTCCTCGAGACCATCCCCTATCGCAAACGCGATCACACCCGGCCCCGTGACGAGACGCTGCATCGCTGGCTGGCCGAGCATGGCTATGCCAGCGTCCGGGTGGATATCCGCGGCAGCGGCGAGTCCGGTGGTGTGCTCGCCAACGAGTATCTGGCCCGCGAGCTCGAGGATGGCTACGAGGCGATCGAATGGCTGGCCGCTCAGCCCTGGTGTGACGGCGGGGTGGGCATGATCGGTATCTCCTGGGGCGGATTCAACGGCCTGCAGATCGCTGCCATGCAGCCGCCCGCGCTCAAGGCGGTGGTCACCGTCTGCTCCACCGATGATCGTTATGCCGACGATATCCACACCATGGGGGGATGCCTGCTCAGCGACAATCTGTCCTGGTCATCGGTGATGTTTGCTTTCAACAGCTTGCCGCCGGATCCTGAACTGCGGGGTAAGGAGTGGCGGTCGATCTGGCAGCAACGGCTCACGGCGAATGAGCCCTGGCTGATGGAATGGCTCGAGCACCCGCATCGCGATGACTACTGGCGGCATGGCTCGGTCTGCGAGGACTACGCCGCGATCCGCTGCCCGGTGATGGCGGTGAGTGGCTGGGCGGATGGCTACACCAATGCGGTATTCCGCCTGATGGCCAACCTTGAGGGGCCGCGTCAGGCCATCGTCGGCCCCTGGAGCCATCGCTATCCGCACCTCGGCGAGCCGGGCCCGGCCATCGGCTTTCAGTCGCTCGTCAAGGACTGGTGGGATCGCTGGTTGAAGGGACAATCCAATGGCGTCGACGAGGCGCCGCAGCTGCGCGCCTGGATTCAGGACGCCGATCCGCCGGCAACGGCCTATGCCGAGCGCGCCGGGCGCTGGGTGGCCGAGGCGCAATGGCCAACGCCCGCGGTGCAGACCCGAGCGCTCTACCCCCAGGCCACCGGCACGCTGGATGAGGCGCCTGCCACCGCGACCGCCGAGCGCCTCGAGCTGGACTCGCCACTGGGGCTGGGGTTGTTTGCCGGCAAATGGTGCAGCTATGCCGATGGGCCGGATCTGCCGGATGACCAGCGCAAGGAACTGAGCGGCGGGCAGGTGTTTGAGACAGAGCCCCTGGATACCCCCCTGGAACTGCTCGGCGAGCCACGGCTGCGCATCCGACTGCGCGCCGAGCAGCCCCGTGGTCAGCTTATCGTGAGGCTTTGTGATGTCGCCCCGAATGGCGCCGCGACCCGAGTGAGCTATGGCGTTCTCAATCTCCGCCACCGCGAGGGCCACCACCGCCCGCGGGATCTGGTGGCGGGCACCGACTTTGACGTGGATGTGCCACTCAATCACCTCGGCCACCGGTTTGCCGCGGGCCATCGTCTGCAAATGGCGCTGTCGACGACCTACTGGCCATTGATCTGGCCCGAACCCGACGCCGGCCCGCTGCAGATCGATCCCGCGGCCACCTCCCTCGAGCTGCCGGTGCGCGAGCCGGCGGGGCCGGACGTGTCGCCGGTGTTGCCACCGGCACCGGCCTACGCCCCCTTGAGCGCCGTCGAGCGCGTTGCGCCGACGCAGGCCTGGCGCGTGCACCATGAGCTCGGTCGCAACGCCGCAAGCCTTGAGGTGATTCAGGACAACGGCACGCGGACCCTCGAGGACGTTGATCTGACCCTGAGCGATGCGACCCGCGAGGTCTACCACCAGATCGACGGTGATCCGGCTCGGGTCAGTGGCGAGGTGGTAGCGGAGTTTCGACTCGGCCGCGGTGACTGGCAGATTGCCACCCGCACAAAGACCCGGCTCGAAGCCGACGCCGAGGCGTTCTACCTGACCGCCGAGCTCGACGCCTGGGAGGCGGATTGTCGGGTGTTTTCGCGCAACTGGCAGCGACGGATTGCGCGTCGCAACGACTAATCGCGCTCGCCATCCGCGATCGGCGTGACGCCGATCACGCGGGCGCAGGATTCGGTGACGGTCCAGCGCACTTCGTGACCCAGCAGTTGCATGCCATAGGTGCCGCGTTTGCGCGGCTGGTGATAGGCCGGCCGCGGATCGGCCGCGAGGGTCTGATCAATCAGCTCGCCGAGGTGTGCCGGGGCATTGGCGAGTGCCGCTCGCGCATCGGTATGCCATTCGATCGCCAGTCCCGGCGTCGCCTGTCCGAGGCCGGCGGGGGGTTGAGCCTCGGGTACCGACTCGATGGCGGGCAGATAGGGCTTGATGTCAAAAATCGGGGTGCCATCCATCAGGTCACAGCCGCGCAGCGCCAGCCCGCGGCCCAGGGGTGTCAGCAACGCCTCGATGCGTGTTAGCGACAGGCCGAGGGCGTTGGGCCTGAACGGCGAGCGCGTCGCGAATACGCCCAGGCGTTGATTGCCGCCCAGCCGAGGCGGGCGGACCGTGGGGCGCCATGGCCCCGGACTGATGGCATGAAACCCGAACACCAGCCAGCAGTGCGAACAGGTCTCGAGCCCGCGCAGGGCGGCCGGGTCATTGTAGGGGGCCGCGAAGACCAGTTCGGCCCGCGCGGCGGGCACCAGACCGGGTTGGCGCGGCGTGCCGAAACGGCCCTCGAAATCACTGCGCAGCGTGGCGATGGGGTGGATATCCATGTCGACAGGATACTGCGTTACAATCCGGGCATGACATATCCAAGCGTTGATCAATGCGTCGGTAATACCCCGCTGGTGCGGCTCCAGCGCCTTGCGGATACCGGCTCGAACACCGTGTTGCTCAAGCTCGAGGGCAACAACCCGGCCGGCTCGGTCAAGGACCGTCCGGCCATGAACATGATCACTCAGGCCGAACGCCGCGGCGAGATCCGGCCCGGCGATACCCTCATCGAGGCCACCAGCGGCAACACCGGCATCGCGCTGGCCATGGCGGCGGCGGTCAAGGGCTATCGGATGGTGCTGATCATGCCCGAGAACATGACCGTCGAGCGCCGTGCCTCCATGCGCGCGTATGGCGCCGAGCTGGTGCTGGTCACCCAGGCGCAGGGCATGGAAGGCGCCCGCGACGTCGCGCTGCGCATGCAGTCCGAGGGCAAGGGCCGGGTCCTTGATCAGTTCTCCAACCCGGACAACTGGGGCGCGCACTACAACGGCACCGGCCCTGAGGTATGGCGTGACACCGGCGGCGAGGTGACGCATTTTGTGGCCTCGATGGGCACCACCGGCACGACCATGGGCGTGTCGCGCTATCTCAAGGAGCAGAATCCCGGGGTCCAGATCGTTGGCGCCCAGCCCCGCGAGGGGGCGAGCATCCCCGGCATCCGTAAGTGGCCCGAGGCCTATCTGCCGGCGATCTTCGAGTCCCACCGCGTCGATCGGGTGGTCGAGGTGGCGCAGGACGAGGCCGAGACGATGACCCGTCGCCTGGCCGCCGAAGAGGGCATCTTTGCCGGGATTTCCAGCGGCGGGACGCTATGGGCCGCCCTGCAGATCGCTCGCGAGGTCGAAAACGCGACCATTGTCAGCATTGTCTGCGACCGCGGTGATCGTTACCTGTCGAGCGGCGTCTTCCCGGATCAATGAACGTCTTTGCCTTTGATATCGAGACCGTGCCGGATGTGGCCGGTGGTCGCCGGCTGCATGGTCTTGAGGGTCTGGATGATCACGATGCCGCCGAGGCGCTGCTGGCCATGCGGCGCGAAGAGACCGGCTCAGACTTTCTGCGCCTGCCGCTGCACCGCGTGGTGGTGATCTCGGTGGCGGCGCTCATCGGCGATCGTTTCACCGTGTTTTCGCTGGGCGAGGGCGGTGATGACGAGGCGCGCCTGATTGATCGGTTTTTTGATGGCATCGAGCGCTACATCCCGCGCCTGATCAGCTGGAATGGCAGCGGGTTCGATCTGCCGGTGCTGCATTACCGGGCACTGATGCACGGCCTGAGTGCCCCCCGCTACTGGGAGACCGGCGCCAGCGACCGCGAATTTCGGTTCAACAATTACCACAACCGTTTTCATGATCGGCATACCGATCTGATGGATGTGCTGGCGGGCTATTCCGGTCGGGCGGTGGCACCGCTCGATCAAATCGCCACGCTCTGCGGACTGCCCGGCAAACTCGGGATGAGCGGCGCCGATGTCCGTCACCAGGTGGAGGCCGGCAACTTTGCCGCGGTGCGCGACTATTGCGAGCACGATGTACTGAATACCTATCTGCTCTGGCTGCGGTTTCGGCGCCTGCGCGGCGAGCTCGACGACACTGACCACGACCGGGAGTGTGCCCGCGTGCGCGATGCACTGCAGGAGGCCGACAAGCCGCATCTGAGACAATTCATCGACGCGTGGACGGGCTGAGCGGCATGGGGGGACGACGCAGCCGACGCCTGCCGCAGGCGCCCATCGAGCTGGATATCGATCGCATCAGCCACGAGGGCCGTGGCATCGGTGTCAACGACGGTCGCACCGCCTTCATCCAGGGGGCATTGCCCGGCGAGCGGGTGACCGCCGATATCCGCCGCCAGCGCCGCCGTCAGCAGGAGGGCCAGGCGCTCTCCGTGGTCGGGGCACCGGCCGCCGAGCGGGTGACACCCCCGTGCGAGTTCTTTGGGGTCTGCGGCGGCTGCAGCCTGCAGCACATGGATCCTGTTGCCCAGGTCCGCCACAAGGAATCCACCCTGGCCGAGCTCCTCGAGCACACCGGGCGGGTCACGCCCGATCGCTGGCTGCCGCCGCTGACCGGCCCCACGGCCGGCTATCGGCGTCGGGCCCGACTGGGCGTCAAGTATGTCCCGCGCAAGGGCGATCGGGTCCTCGTCGGGTTTCGTGAACGCTTCAGCCCGTTCGTTGCCGATATCGAGTCCTGCCATGTGCTGGATGCGCGGGTGGGGCCCCTGATTCCGGCACTGGCCGAACAGGTCCGCGCGTTGAGCATTCCCGATCGCATCGCCCAGATCGAAGTCGCCGCGGGCGATGAGGCGGTGGGGCTGGTGTTTCGCAACCTCCGCGCCCTGGCGCCGGCGGACCGTGACGCGTTGATCGCCTTTGGCAAGGCTCACGATGTGCTGATGTTCGAGCAGCCCGGCAATGAATCCACCGTGGCGCCACTGGGCCACACGCACACGCGGCTCGAATACTGTCTGCCCGCGTATGAGCTGCGGTTTGCCTTTGCCCCCACCGACTTCACCCAGATCAATGCCGCGATCAACCGGCAGATGGTGCCCCAGGCCATCGAGCAGCTGGCGCTTGAACCCGACAGCCGGGTTCTGGATCTTTTCTGCGGGCTGGGCAACTTTACCCTGCCCATCGCCCGCCATGCCGGGACCGTGATCGGCGTCGAGGGTGATGAGCCGCTGGTCGAGCGCGGCCGCGAAAATGCGGCGCTGAATGGCATCGACAACGCGCGGTTTGCCGCCACGGATCTCACCCGGATCCCCGCGGATGCCGACTGGCTGGGTGATGGGGTGGACCGGGCGCTGCTGGATCCGCCCCGCTCGGGCGCCCTCGAGGTGCTGCCCAGCCTGGACGCGCTTGGCCCGGCGCGGATTGTCTACGTGTCGTGCGGGCCGTCGACGCTGGCCCGCGATGCCGGCGAACTGGTGCATCGCTATGGCTATCGCCTTGAGGCCGCCGGGCTCATGGATATGTTTCCGCATACCGGTCACGCCGAGGCAATGGCTGTGTTCAGTCGCTGATGACCGCCCGGGAGCCGTCGCCATGAGCCGAGACTACGAGATCATCGCCCGCGAGACCGTCCACGACGGATTCTTTCAGGTCAGTCGCTTCACGCTGCGTCATGCCCTGTTTGCCGGTGGCCAGAGCCCCACGCTGGTCCGCGAGCGCCTCGAGCGCGGCAACGCGGTGGCGGTGCTGCCCTATGACCCCTGGCTCGATCAGGTGGTCCTGGTTGAACAGTTCCGGGTTGGCGCCCTCGAGACGGGCTTTGGGCCCTGGGTGCTGGAGACCGTCGCCGGCATCATCGAGCCGGGCGAGCGGGCCGAGGATGTGGCCCATCGCGAGACCCGCGAAGAGGCCGACTGCGCCCTGGGCGAGTTGATCCCCATTGCTCACTATCTGGTCAGCCCGGGGGGCAGCTCCCAGACGGCAAGGATCTACTGCGCGCCGGTGGACAGCCGGGATCTGCGCCGCGAAGGCCACGGCCAGGCCGACGAGGGCGAGGACATCCGGGTGCATGTCGTGCCGGCGGACGAGGCCATTGCCATGCTCGACAGCGGGGCACTGACCGCCGCCATGCCCATCATCGCCCTGCAGTGGCTCGCGCTCAATCGCGCGGTTGTCCGAGATCGCTGGCAAGCGATGCCGCCAGCCCCGTATAACGGGCCGGCGTCAGGGCCTTGAGCTCGTCGCGCACCGCCTCGGGCAGTTCCAGCTCGTCGACAAACGCCTGCAGGCCGGCGGTGTCCACGCGCTTGCCGCGGGTCAGCGCCTTGAGCTTTTCATAGGGCTCGGCAATGCCGTAGCGCCGCATCACGGTCTGGATGGCCTCGGCGAGCACCTCCCAGTTGTCGTCCAGATCGGCGGCGATGCGCTCGTGATTGACGGCGATCTTGTCCAGGCCGCGAATCAGGGACTCGTTGGCGATCAGCGTATGGGCAATCCCCACCCCGACATTGCGCAGGACGGTGGAGTCGGTCAGATCCCGCTGCCAGCGGGATACCGGCAGCTTGCGGGCGAGATGCTCGAGCAGGGCATTGGCAACGCCGTAGTTGCCTTCGGCGTTTTCAAAGTCAATGGGATTGACCTTGTGGGGCATGGTGGATGAGCCGATCTCGCCCTCGACGGTGCGCTGACGGAAATACCCAAAGGCGATGTAACCCCATAGATCGCGGACCAGATCGATCCCCACCGTATTGAACCGCGCCAGCGTATCGAACAGCTCGGCGATGCCGTCATGGGGTTCGATCTGAGTGGTGTAGGCATTGTAGTCAAGCCCGAGGTTTTCAACGTAATGCTTTGAAAACCGTGGCCAGTCCACGGCCGGATAGGCGCTCAGGTGGGCGTTGAAGTTGCCCACGGCGCCGTTGATCTTGCCGAGGATCGGTACCGCCGCCAGTTGGTCGCGCTGGCGCTGCAGGCGGGCGGCCACGTTGGCAAACTCCTTGCCCAGAGTCGTCGGCGAGGCGGGCTGGCCGTGGGTGCGGGCCAACATGGCCACATCGGCATGGGCGTGGGCGAGGGCGCGCAGACGCTGGATGATTTGATCCGCACCCGGCAGCAATACATCATTGCGCGCACGGCGCAGCATCAGCGCGTAGGCCAGATTATTGATGTCCTCGGATGTACAGGCGAAATGCACGAACTCGGTCAGCGCAGCAAGCTCGGCATGCTCGGCCATGGCGGTCTTGATGAAGTATTCCACCGCCTTGACGTCGTGGTTGGTGGTCGCCTCGATGGCCTTCACCCGCTCGGCATCCGCTTCGTCAAAGTCCGTGGCAATGCGGGTCAATGCCCGCGCCGCGCCGTCGGAAAGGGGCGGCACCTCGGCGATGGCATCTTCGGCGGCAAGCGCTTTGAGCCACTCGACTTCGACGAGGACACGATGGCGGATCAGCCCGTACTCACTGACCAGCGAGCGCAGGGCCTCGGTCTTGCGGCCATAGCGACCGTCGATGGGGGAAATGGCGGTAAGCTGACTGAGTTCCATGGGCTCCAACGCGCTTTAAATTGAACAGACAGTTTACAAGAACCGGAGAGATGATGATGAGTGAGCAGGGATTTCGGACTGAATCGGACAGCATGGGTGAGCTGCAGGTGCCAATGGATGCCCTCTACGGCGCCCAGACCCAGCGCGCCGTCGACAACTTTGCCATCAGCGGACTGCCCATGCCGCGGCGCTTCATCCAGGCCCTGGGTCTGGTGAAGGCGTCGACCGCGCAGGCCAATGAGTCCCTGGGGGATCTCGATACCGCCATCGCCGGCGCCATCACCCAGGCGGCGGAGCGCGTCGCCGAGGGCGAGCATGACGCGCAGTTCCCTGTCGATGTGTTCCAGACCGGCTCGGGGACCAGCAGCAACATGAACGCCAACGAGGTGATTGCTCGACTGGCCACCCAGTCGCTGGGCGCGACGGTGCATCCCAACGACCACGTCAACATGAGCCAGAGCAGCAATGACGTCATCCCCACCGCGATTCATGTGGCGGCGACGCTTGCCTGTGCCGAGGAACTGCTCCCGGCACTGGATCACCTTGCCACAACGCTCGAGCGCCGCGCCGAGGACCTTGATGAGGTGACCACCACGGGTCGGACCCACCTGATGGACGCTATGCCGGTGACCCTCGGTCAGTCGATCGGTGGCTGGGCGTTTCAGATCCGTCAGGGCGAGGCGCGGGTTCGCTCGGCCATGGAGCGGGTGCGCGCGCTGGCCCAGGGCGGGACGGCCGTGGGCACGGGCATCAACGCGCGCGCCGCGTTTGGTGACGAGGTGGCGGCGGCGCTCAGCCGGCGCACCGGTGTGTCCTTCCATCCCACGCCCAACCGCTTCGAGGCCCTGAGCACCCAGGACGCCGCCGTGGAGCTGTCGGGTCAGCTGAAAACCGTGGCCGTCAGCCTGATGAAGATCAGCAACGATCTGCGCTGGATGAATTCCGGGCCGTTGGCGGGTTTGGGCGAGATTGCCCTGCCGGCGCTGCAGCCTGGCAGCAGCATCATGCCCGGCAAGGTCAATCCGGTGATCCCGGAGGCCGTCGCACAGGTCTCGGCCCAGGTCATCGGCAACGACACCACCATCACCGTGGCCGGCCAGTCGGGCAATTTTCAGCTCAACGTCATGCTGCCGGTGGTCGCACACAACCTGCTGCAGAGCATCACGCTGCTGGCGAATGCGTCGCGGGCGCTGGCGGATCGGGCGGTGGCCGGCTTCAGCGTCAACCGCGAGCGCCTCGAAGCCGCGCTTGGCCGCAACCCCATTCTGGTCACGGCACTGAATACCGAGATTGGCTATGAGCTGGGGGCAAAGATCGCCAAGCGCGCCTATGCCGAGGGCCGGCCGCTGATGGAGCTTGCCCGGGAGATGACGGACCTCGCCGATGATGAGCTCGAGCGGCTGCTGGATCCGAAGGCGTTGACCGCGGGGGGCATTCCCGGCGCGGATTAACCGGCAGGCACGATGTCGTAGCGGCTGAACGTCTGGCTGCAGCCCCCGGGGCCCTGAGCGTCGAGATACATCGATGTCAGCTGAAAATCGCCGGTTTCGGGCAACAGGTCGCCTTCGCAGAGGCTGGCAAACGGGTGGCCACCGATAATGCGATGCACGCGGGTCAGAAAGAGCGCGTCGAGCAGCTGGGCACTGAGGAGGGTGTGCATCACATAGGGGCCGGCGACGGCGTAAATGCGCCGATAGCCGAGGCGGGTGAGGCCTGTCGCCAATGCGTTGCCGCCGGGTTGCTCGCCCTGGGGCAGGGCGATGACCTCGACACCGGCGCGTTCGTGGGCCTGCACCCGGGCGTCCGTCGCGGCCTCGCCGGTCATCACGATCACCCGCCGGCCCTGTTCGAGCAGGCGGGTCGGGACGGCAAAGTCGAGACGGCCGCTGAGCACCGCCACATCAGGCTGCGGGGCCAGTCCCTGGCGCGCGCGAAACACGTGGATGTCACTAAACGCCGCGTCGGTGCCCACCGGCAGGCTGTCCTGGGCGGTGCCGGCCTCGAATTCGCGCAGATAGCGGCCCGAGCTCAGCAGCAGGTCGGCATGCCCGGCGAGCTCCTGGAACAACCGCCAGTCGCGGGCATTGGCGATGCGATCGGGCACCTTCTGACCGCCCGTCGCCGCGGGCACGCTGATACGCCCATCGAGGCTTGCAATGTAGTTGGTGTAGACAAACGGACCGCCGCGACCGTGATCCGGCAGTTCCATGTCCCGATAAAGGCCGGTGAGCGGGCGTACCGTACCGGCATCGGGGTGGCAGGACACAATCGATTCATTCATGCCCGCCGGACGATACGGCAAAGCCCCACGGCGCGCTAGAATAGGGGGTATGACCCAGACCAACGCATTCGATCCGGATCCGATTCTCAAGACGCTGCCGACGGCACCCGGCGTCTATCGCATGTTCGATGACGCCGGGACGGTGATCTACGTGGGCAAGGCGCGCAACCTCAAGCGCCGCGTGAGCAGCTATTTCCGCAAGGGCGCGCACAACGCCAAAACCCAGGCACTGGTCGGCCAGGTGGCGGATCTGCAGGTGACCGTTACCCACACCGAAGCCGAGGCGTTGATCCTCGAGAACAATCTCATCAAGGAGCATCGGCCGCGGTATAACGTTCTGCTGCGTGACGACAAGAGCTATCCGTTCATCTACCTCTCAACCCAGCAGGACTTTCCCCGACTCGGGTTTCACCGGGGCCAGCGCCGCGGCGAGGGGCGCTATTTTGGCCCATTCCCGTCCTCCGGCGCCGTGCGTGAGACCCTCAATCACCTGCAGAAGGTGTTTCCAGTGCGGCAATGCCGGGACAGTTTCTACCGCCATCGCACCCGGCCGTGCCTGCAGTATCAGATTGGCCGCTGCACGGCGCCGTGCGTGGGGTATGTCAGCGAGGCGGACTACGCCAGGGATGTCCGCCACGTCGAGATGTTCCTCTCGGGGCAGAGCAACGAGGTGGTCGACGAGCTGGTCCGGCGCATGGAGGCGGCGGCCGAGGATCAGGACTTTGAACAGGCGGCCCGGCTGCGGGACCGCATCACCAGCCTGCGTCGCATTCAGGAACGTCAGTACGTCTCGGGGGCGCGCGGTGATGTCGATGTCATCGCCTGCCGACTGCGAGAAAATCTGGCCTGTGTGCAGGTGTTCGTGATTCGCGATGGTCAGAACCTGGGCAATCAGACCTATTTCCCGCGCACCCCCCCCGAGACCACGCCCGAGGAAATCCTCTATGGCTTCATCGCGCGGCATTATCTGGGCGAGTCGCCGCCCGGCGAGCTGCTGATCAGCCACGAGCTGGCCGATGGCGAGATCCTCGAAGAGGCGATGAGCAACGACGCCGGTTATCGGGTGCGGATCAGTGCCCGGTTGCGCGGCGAGCGGCGGCGCTGGATGGAGATGGCCCAGCGCAACGCCGATCACGCGCTCAGTGCCCGGATGAGTGGCGAGGCCCTCATGGAGCGGCGCTTTGACGACATCCAGCGCGCGCTATCACTCGACGAGATCCCGGAGCGCCTGGAATGCTTTGACATCAGCCACACCCGCGGCGAGGCCACGGTGGCGTCCTGCGTTGTCATGGGCCGCGAAGGCCCGATCAAGGACGACTATCGGCGGTTCAACATCGACGGCATTACCGAGGGTGATGACTACGCCGCCATGCATCAGGCGCTGGAGCGGCGCTTTCAGCGCCTGAAAGACGGCGAGGGCACCGCCCCCGATGTGCTGCTGATCGACGGCGGGCTGGGCCAGCTGCGCCAGGCAGAGGCCGTGCTCGACTCGCTCGACATTGAGGGGGTGCTGGCGGTGGGGATCTCCAAGGGCCCACGCCGCAAGCCCGGCGAAGAGGTGCTGCTGGTTTCGGGGCGCTCCGATGAGATTCGCCTTGCACCGGAGTCACCGGGGCTGCATCTTTTGCAGCAGGTCCGCGACGAAGCGCATCGGTTTGCGATCACCGGGCACCGCAACCGGCGCGGCAAGGCCCGTCAGCAGTCCAGTCTGGAGGAAATCCCGGGGCTGGGCGCGAAGCGGCGTCAGGCACTCATGAAGCAGTTCGGCGGGCTCAAGGGGATCAAACGGGCCGGTGTTGAGGACCTGGCCCGCGTACAGGGCATCAGCACCGCGCTGGCCGAGCGGATTCACGGGCACTTGAATGGCTGACACTCAGGCGATGGTAGGCTCGCAATCATGGAAATGACGCTCCCGAATATCCTGACCTGGCTGCGGATCGTCATGATCCCGGTGCTGGGTCTGCTGTTTCTGCTGCCCGCGCCCTGGGCGAACGGAGCGGCCGCCTTCGTGTTTGCACTGGCCAGCGTGACGGACTGGCTGGACGGCTTTCTGGCGCGACGCTGGAATCAGGCATCGCCATTCGGGGCTTTCCTCGATCCTGTGGCCGACAAACTGATTGTGGCGATCGCGCTGATCATTGTCCTGGTCGAGTCGCCGACCGCTCTGGTGGCCATCCCCGTGGCAGTCATCATCGGGCGCGAGATTGCGGTCTCGGCGCTGCGTGAGTGGATGGCCGAGCTGGGCCAGCGCGCCAGTGTCGCGGTGGGCATGACCGGCAAGGTCAAGACAGCCCTGCAGATGGTCGCCATCGTGTTCCTGCTCTATCGCCACCAGATCGAGGGCATTCCCACCTGGCCGGTGGGGCTGGTGATGCTCTACGTCGCCGCCGGGCTGACGCTGTACTCGATGGTGCTGTACCTGTCGGCGGCAATGCGGACGCTTGATCGGGTCGAGCAGGGTTGACACATTCAGCGCCCCGACTAGAATATCGGGCTGTGACGCGGGAATAGCTCAGCTGGTAGAGCACAACCTTGCCAAGGTTGGGGTCGCGAGTTCGAATCTCGTTTCCCGCTCCATACAGGCGACCCCGACCGGTCACGGTCGGGGTTTTTTATGGCTAGGTGGCAGAATGGTGATGCAGCGGCCTGCAAAGCCGTGAACGCCGGTTCGATTCCGGCCCTAGCCTCCATCTATCCGCCCGGATGGCGGAACAGGTAGACGCACGGGACTTAAAATCCCGGGGCTTAGGCCGTGTGGGTTCGAGTCCCACTCCGGGCACCATCTCCATCAGCCGGAGCATGCAATGACCGCGCCCATCCTTGTCACCGGTGCCAGCCAGCGCATCGGGCTTGCTTTCGCGATGCACTGCCTCGAGCGGGACATTCCCGTGATTGCAACCTACCGCACCCACCGGCCCGCGGTGGATCGCCTGGCGCAGGCCGGCGCCCATTGCATTCATGCCGATTTCGCCACCAACCCAGGGGTTGATGCGTTTGTCGACACGCTCAAGGCGCAAACGTCGTCGCTGCGGGCGATCATCCATAACGCCTCGGACTGGATGCCCGAAAGCCCGGACACCGAGCCGGCCGACGTGATGGCCGCCATGATGCAGATCCATTGCACCACGCCCTATCGCATCAACCTGGCCTGCCGGCATCTGCTCGAGAATAGCGATACCCCGACCGATATCGTCCATATGACCGATTATGTCGTGGAAAAAGGTAGCGCCAAGCACATTGCCTACGCCGCCAGCAAAGCGGCTCTCGATAACCTGACGCTGTCCTTCGCGCGGCTGCTGTCACCCGGGGTCAAGGTCAACAGCATTGCCCCGTCGCTGATCATGTTCAACGAGGGCGATAGCGACGCCTACCGCGAGAAAACCCTGAAGAAATCCCTGCTGGGGATCGCCCCGGGCGAGGCCGCGGCGGTGCAGACCCTGCAGTTTCTGCTGGATAATCCCTACATCACCGGTCGCCGGATCGGCCTCGACGGGGGGCGGCACCTGGCCTGAGTCAGGCGTCCCCGCGCCGGCGCCGCCGGCTTGACCCCGCCTAATCGGCGTACTGACCCACGCCGGCCGCCTCCAGCGCGTCCCGAATCGCTTCCAGACTGGTGGGATCCTCGATGGTGGCGGGCACCGGCACATCGCGCTCGCGGGTGAGCTGCCGGATGGACTTGCGCAGGATTTTGCCGGATCGGGTTTTGGGCAGCTTGTCCACCACGGCGACCGCCTGCAGGTTGGCGATGGCACCGATCTGCTCGCGGATCACGGACTTGAGCGCCGCCTCCAGCTCGTCCGGATCCACCGTCTGGCCTTCCTTTAGCACCACAAAGCCCATGGGCATCTCGCCCTTGAGCTCGTCGGCGACACCCACCACGGCGCACTCGGCGACCGCCGGGTGATGACCGATCAGCTCCTCCATTTCGCCGGTGGAAAGCCGGTGGCCGGCCACGTTGATCACGTCATCCATGCGGCCCATGACAAATAGATAGCCGTCCTCGTCGATATAGCCGCCATCGGCGGTGTCGTAGTAACCGGGAAAGGCCTGCAGATAGGACGAGCGGAACCGTGCATCGTCCTCCCACAGGGTCGGCAGACAACCGGGGGGCAGGGGCAGACGCAGGGCAATGTTGCCCTGGGTACCGGCCGGCTGCGGCTGACCCTGTGCATCGAGGATTTCGACGCGATAGCCCGGCACGGGCAGGGCGGCCGACCCGCTTTTCTCGCGATGCGGCTCGATGCCCATGGGATTGGCGGCAATCGCCCAGCCCGTCTCGGTCTGCCACCAGTGGTCGATGACCGGGCGCTCGGCGATGGC
>CALGDM010000009.1 GCA_937884605.1 uncultured Spiribacter sp. | reverse complement strand
AGGGACGGATTATTCGACAGACGTAGTCAAGAGTATGTCTATCCAAGACGGCAGCGTCCCTGATACGGAGAAAGGCAGCATTGAGGTCTCATTCAAAGACATCGGAAATGACACGGATGACGCGTTGCTGACGTTTTCACCAAATACATCCGGCAACAGCCTCGCCTGGAACTGCACGATCCCCGACACCGACGGCCTCCCAGCCCAATACGCCCCGGCCAGCTGCCGATCCGACTCTACTTCCAACTAAGCCGCTACAAGCCGTGACTCGGCACTGACCATGCACCGACGGGCTCGCCAGTCCAGCACAAGCGGCAACGGGCGCATCACTGGCAGCATCATGCTGGAAACAGTGATTGCCCTGCCGGTTGTGCTGGTGCTGGGCCTGTCGATCACGCAGTGGGCGCTCATCCATCAGGCCCGGGCAGTGGTCGATCACGCCACCTTGATGGCGGCGCGTTCGGGGGCGCTGAGCAATGCCGAGTCCAGCCCCATGCGCAACGCGTTTGCCCGCGCCATCGTCCCGCTGCACCTGAAAGACACGGGTGCGACGGCGTTCGAGCAGGCCTTTTTTACCCGGGCCATGCCCGATGCCCGGCTCAACCTCGCCCTGACAATCCTCAACCCCACCCGCGAGGCCTTCGCCGATCATGGCCGGCGGGATCAAAATGGCGACATTTACCTGCCGTTTCGCCACCTCGATCGCGCGCCCACCGACGTCGGCCGGCGCAGCGGCATCAGTCTTCAGGATGCGACGCTACTGCGGGTTCGGGCCACCTATGGTTACCCCCTGAAAGTGCCCTATGCCGGTGCATTCATCCTGCAGGCGGTGCGCGCCGCCACCCGCTGGAGCTCGGCCTACGGCGTGCGCGAGCGTGCCATGCTGGCCACCGGGCGGTTGCCTCTGGTGACCACGGCCACCGTGCGAATGCAGTCCCGCGCCTACCGCGGCGCCCAGTTTGCGCGTCGCAGCGAACTGCCCCGCGTGCCGCGGCACACGCCTGATTCCGGTAATAACGCGCCATGATCGTGCATGATTCGCGCCATTTTGACGCATCTGGCACTGACTTGACCCCCGCGAACAGCGCGGGATAGCTTTAACGGGTCTGTCACATCAGTGACGGCTGGTAATCGGCAAGTGCGCGGCATTCTGCCGTCACCCGAAACAGCAACAAGGAGACTCATTCATGAAGTCATCCGCGCTTTTCACGCGTACCGCCATCGGTGCGCTCGCCTTCGGCCTGTCCACGGCCGCCTTCGCCGACACCTGGCGCTACGCGCACGAGGAGTTCGAGGGGGACGTGCAGGACGTCTACGCCATGGCCTTCAAGGACTACATCGAGTCCAACTCCGATCACACCCTCGAGGTGTACCGCTTTGGCGAGCTGGGCGAGTCCGACGACATCATGGAGCAGGCCCAGTCCGGCATCCTCGAGTTCGTCAACCAGTCGCCGGGCTTTAGTGGTGCCTGGCTGCCGCCGGCACAGATCTTCTTCGTGCCCTATCTGCTGCCCACCGACGAGCAGACCGTTCTCGAGTTCTTCGACGAGAGCAAGGCCATCAACGAGATGTTCCCCGAGCTCTATGCCGAGCACGATCTCGAGCTGCTCAAGATGTACCCCGAGGGTGAAATGGTGGTCACGGCCGACGAGCCCATCACCAGCCCCGAGGACTTTGACAACAAGAAGATCCGGGTCATGACCAACCCGCTGCTCTCCGAGACCTATGAAGCCTTCGGCGCCAGCCCGACGCCGCTGCCCTGGGGCGAGGTCTACGGCGGTCTGCAGACCGGCGTGATCGACGGCCAGGAAAACCCGATCTTCTGGATCGAGTCGGGCGGTCTCTACGAGGTCTCGCCGAATCTCACGTTCACCGGCCACGGCTGGTTCGTGACGGCCTCGATGGCCAACCAGGACTTCTTCGAAGGCCTGTCGGACAGCGAGCAGCAGATGATCCGCGAGGCCGCCAACGTGGCCTATGACCACACCATGGAGCATATCCAGGGTCTGGCCGACGAGTCCCTCGAGAAGATCCGCGAGGACTCTGACGAGGTCACCGTGACACGTCTCACCGACGAGCAGATCGAAGCCTTCAAGGCCGAGGCTCCGCAGGTCGAGCAGGCGTATCTCGAGATGACCGGTGAGGATGGCGAAGCGCTGCTCGAGCAGTTCAAGGCCGACCTCGAAGCGGTCCAGTCCAACTGAGACGCTTTCTGACTGATCGCCAGTCAGACCCGGGGCGGCCCGCGCGGCGGGTCGCCCCCTTTATTCAACAGTGATCGAGGAGGCGGAGCGGGCATGAACGCCGAAGACGAAGCAGCGGAACGGGCCTATCGCTCGGACCTGCCAGGCCCACTCGGCCTACTCGATACCTTTCTGGCGCGCCTGGAGGCCGTCATCCTGGCCTCGGGTGTGCTGCTCATGGCCATCAACACCATTGCCAATGTGGTGGGGCGCTTTGCGCTGGGTCAGAGCATTTCCTTTTCCGGCGAAATCAACCGGATCCTGATCATCCTGATCACCTTCGCGGGCATCGGCTATGCGGCGCGTCATGGCCGCCACATCCGCATGTCAGCCATCTATGACGCCTTCCCCGTGGGCGGGCGCAAGGTGGCGATGATCATCATCGCCCTGATCACCTCGGCGACGATGTTCTTTCTGCTCTACTTCTCGGTGGGCTACATCCTCGAGGTGCGCGACAGCGGCCGGGTGTTGCCGGCGCTGGGCTTTCCGATCTGGACGGTCTATGTCTGGGTGCCGCTGGGCCTGGGCATCACTGCCATTCAGTACCTGCTCACGGCCATCAAGAATATCCGCGAAAAAGACGTCTACCTGTCCACGGCCGTGATTGACGGCTATCGCGACACCGAGACCGAGGTCTAGACCATGAGCGCGATCATGTTCAGCGCCATGGTGATCCTGCTGCTGCTGGGATTCCCCATGATGGTGCCGCTGATTGCCGGTGCGGTGATCGGCTTTACCATGATGTTCGGCGGCTTCGGGCAAATGGAAACCCTGATCCAGCAGATGCTCGCCGGCATCCGGCCGGCTTCGCTGATCGCAGTGCCCATGTTCATCCTGGCGGCCGATATCATGACCCGCGGCCACTCCGCCGAACGCCTGATCAATATGGTCATGAGCTTCATCGGTCACATCAAGGGCGGTCTGGCAGTCAGCACCGCCGCCTCGTGCACGCTGTTCGGCGCGGTCTCGGGCTCCACCCAGGCGACGGTGGTGGCCATCGGCTCGCCGCTGCGACCGCGCATGCTCAAGGCCGGCTATAAAGACCCGTTTACGCTGGCGCTGATCATCAACTCGAGCGACATCGCCTTTCTGATCCCGCCAAGCATCGGCATGATCGTCTACGGGGTGATCTCCGAGACCTCCATCGGTGAGCTGTTCATCGCGGGCATCGGCCCCGGGCTGATGATCCTCACGATGTTCTCCATCTACTGCATCATCTACGCGCACATCAAAGATGTGCCCACCGAGGACAAGGCCAGCTGGGGCGAACGGCTGGCAGCGGTGCGCCACGCGCTCTGGCCGTTGGGCTTTCCGGTGATCATCGTCGGCGGCATCTACGGCGGCATCTTCAGCCCCACCGAGGCGGCTGCGGTCTGCGTGCTCTACGCGCTGATCCTCGAGTTCGTGATCTTCCGCTCACTCAAGACCCGCGAGATCTGGGCCATCGCCAAGTCCACGGGCCTGATCACCGCGGTGGTGTTCATTCTGGTGGGCGCGGGCAACGGGTTTTCGTGGATCATCTCGTTCGCCCAGATCCCCGAGGCTGTGCTCAGTGCCGTCGGCATCAACGAGGCGGGGCCCGTGGGCGTGCTGATCGCGATCTGCGTGGCGTTTTTCATTGCCTGCATGTTCGTTGACCCCATCGTGGTCATCCTGGTGCTCACGCCGATCTTCATGCCGGCGATCGAGGCCACCGGGCTCGATCCCGTGCTGGTGGGCATTCTGATCACGCTGCAGGTCGCGATCGGATCGGCAACGCCGCCGTTCGGCTGCGATATCTTCACCGCCATCGCGATCTTCAAGCGCCCCTATATGGAAGTGATCCGGGGGACGCCGCCGTTTGTGCTGATGCTGGTATTCTCGGCGGTGTTGCTGATCATGTTCCCGCAGATCGCGCTGGGACTGCGCGACCTGATGTTCAACTAGAGGCAGCGTATGGCGTTATTCAACCGAATCCTGGTGCCCGTGGATGGATCCAGCGGCGCGATGTCGGCGCTGCACAAGGTCATCGGCCTGCAGCGCCTGACCGGCGCCGAGGTGTTCGTGCTGTGCGTATTCAAGCACCACAGCCTGCGCGAGGCATCGCTGTCCATGGTCCGGCCCAAGCGCCTGACCATGCCCGATGATGCGCTCAAGGAATATGCCACCGACATCGCCATGTCGGCCAAGCAGTCAGTGATCGACCACCACGTCCCCCGCGACCGGGTGCGGGCATTCGTCAAGGGCGGGCGGCCAGCGAGCACCATCGTCCAGTTTGCCCGTCAGCGTGAGTGCGACCTGATCGTGATCGGGGCGCAGGGCACCACCGACGAGACCAGTATGCTGCTGGGCAGCGTCGCCCATCGCGTCGCGGGCGGGGCGCATTGCCCGGTCATGGTGGTCTGACGGCCGTTCAGCCGAGGATCAGCAGCACCCCAACCGCCACCAGCGCCAGCCAGACATAGACCGTACGCCGCAGCAGCGCGTAGGCATCATCCACCGCGTCGGCGGTCAGATCGCGGGGCGCAGTGGCCGGCGGCACGCCCAATGCTGCCAGGCCCGTTTCCGCGAGCCGCCGCGGGGCGGTCGTCGTCGCCTCCTCCTCCCAGACCGACCAGGCCGCACTGAAGTGACCGGCAAGTGCCAGGGTCAGCGCCATCAGCCGATCGGGCAACCAATCCAGAAGATCCACCAGGCGCGTTGCCCGCCCGCAGTAGCCGGGACCGGCATTGTCCTGGCAATCGCCAAACGCCCGGGCCAGTACCGCCAGTCGATAGCCGAACGCGCCCACCGGGCCCAGCACCACAAACCAGAACACCGGCGCAAACAGGCGTGTCCGGGCCCGCAGCATTAAATGCCCGGCGGCCGCCTCGGGCATCGCCTCGAAGGCCGTTGTCTCGTCCCGCCCACCGGCCAGCGCTTTCAGGGCGGTCGCGGCCGCCGCCTCGTCGCCGCGCCGCCAGGCGGCGGTAAACCCCGCCACCTCAGCCTCGAGGCTCTCGCCGCCGCCAAACGCAAAGCACAGGGCGGCCACGCTCAGCACCAACCCGACGCCGCCGAACAGCGCCCCGCCCAGACTCCACTGCAGGATCGCCACCGGCAGCAGCGGCGGCAAGAGCACCAGCGCTACGCCCAGGCCATGGTCCCAGGCGCGCCAGCGCATCAGCCGGGGTTGCAGCCAGGCGCTGTAACGAAAGAACCCGCGCGCGCTTCGCCAGCCGCCCGGTGGCAGGCGGCTGTTCATGAGCAGCGCGGCAATCAGGGCAAGCAGTTTCACAGGGTCAGTGCCCGGCGTTGGGTGATCGGGCAGCGAATATCCAGGTTGCGCGCCAGGCGCTGCCAGTCGAAACCGGGGCCGGGATCGCTCTTGCGCCCGGGGGCGATATGGCAGTGCCCCACGACGCGGTCCGCGCCGATGGCCGGATAGGTCTCGCGCAGCGCGCGGATCAGCGCCTCGAGGCGATCGTACTGAATAGTGCGGTAGGGCTGCGCGTCGGTGCCCTCCAGCTCAATGCCAATGGAGAAGTCATTGCAGTCGCGCCGGCCGTCAAACACCGACTCGCCGGCGTGCCAGGCGCGCCGGTCAAACGCCACGTACTGCGTCAGCTCGCCGTCCCGGGCAATCAGCACATGGGCCGACACCCGCACGCCGGCCAGATAGTCAAAGCGGGCATCACCGACGGTGTTCAGGCGATTGGTGAAAAGCTCGGTGATATGACCGCCCCCGAACTGGCCGGCGGGCAGGCTGATGCCATGCACCACGATCAGCTCCGGCGTCTGGCCGGGGGGCCGCTCGCCTTGATTGGGCGACGCCACAAAGGCCGCCTCGGCAACCCGTCCGGTTGCCCCGTCGATCCGCATGAGTGCCCGTTCCTGTGCGTCGAGACCCGTTGATGGCGGGGATGATAGCATCCTGCTCGCCACATCACTGTTGGGATCATGCCATGGCCGAATCACTCCTAACCAGCAATCGACTGGCCGCGGCGAGCAGCCCCTACCTGCGCCAGCACGCGGACAACCCGGTGCACTGGCAGCCCTGGGACGACGTCGCGCTCGATGCCGCGCGCCGACTCGACCGGCCGATTCTGCTGTCGATTGGCTACTCGGCCTGCCACTGGTGCCATGTCATGGCCCACGAGTGCTTCGAGCACCCGGGCATTGCCGAGCAGATGAACACCACGTTCATCAACATCAAGGTCGATCGCGAACAGCGCCCCGACCTTGACCGCATCTACCAGACCGCCCACCAGCTGCTGGTGGGTCGCGGCGGCGGCTGGCCGCTGACGGTCTTCCTGACGCCTGATCAGATGCCGTTTTTTGCCGGGACCTACTTTCCGGCCGAGGCCGGCCAGGGCATGCCCGGCTTTGGTGATGTCATGGATCGCATTGCCCGGGTATGGCGCGACCACCGCGACGAAATCAGCGAACAGAACGCCGATCTCCAGCGGGTGCTGGATCGGCTGGGCACGGTCACCCCGCGCAACGCCCTGCCCGACCCAGGCGTTCTCGACACCGCCCGCCAGCAGCTGGGCGAGCGCTTCGATCCGGCCCACGGCGGATTCGGGACAGCGCCCAAATTCCCGCAGCCCACAACCCTCGAGCGCCTGCTGCGCACCTATGCGCGCAGTCAGCAACGCGGTGATACCGATCGCGGCGCCCTGCATATGGCCTGCCACAGCCTGCGGCGAATGGCGCTGGGCGGTATCTATGACCAGATCGGCGGGGGCTTTGCGCGCTACAGCGTCGACGCGGAATGGCGGATCCCGCATTTCGAGAAAATGCTCAGTGACAATGCGCTGCTGATCGGCGTGGCCAGCGACGCGTTTCAGGCCACCGGTGACCGGTTCTTTCGCCGCATTGCCCGCGAGACCGCCGAGTGGGCAATCCGCGAAATGGAACGGCCCGACGGCGGCTTTGCCACCTCGCTGGACGCGGACAGCGCCGAGGGCGAGGGCGCGTTCTATCTGTGGACCCCCGACGAGATGCGGGCGGTGCTGAGTGCCGACGAGGCGGCGCTGGTCATCCGGCGATTGGGCCTGGATGAAAAACCCAACTTTGACGGGCGCTGGCACCCGCAGGTGCACATGGCCTTCTCGGAACTGGCCAAGGCCTTGCAGACCCCCCGCGAGACGCTGGTGGAACGCTGGAAGTCGGCGCAGCAAAAGCTCCGCGACGCCCGCGACCAGCGCCCGCGCCCCGGCCGCGACGACAAGGTGCTCACCGCCTGGAACGCGCTGATGATCCGCGCCCTCGCCCGCGCCGGGCGATGCCTGGGGCTGCCGGCGCTGATCGATGCCGCCGAGCGCACCGAAACGGTTCTGCAGGCTCATGGGGCATTGACGTTTCTCGACGATCACGCGTTCTTACTCGATGCACTCATCGAGCTCCAGCAGGCGCGCTGGTCTGATGCCCGCACGGCATGGGCGCGCTCGCTGGCGGATGCCCTGCTCGAGCGCTTCGAGGACGCGGACGCCGGCGGCTTCTATCTGACCGCCCGCGATCACGAACCCCTCATCCAGCGGCCGCGCAGCTGGACCGATGATGCCCTGCCGGCCGGCAACGGTATCGCCGCCCAGGCACTCAACCGGCTGGGCCACTGGCTGGGCGAGCCGCGCTACCTGAACGCCGCCGAGCGCACGCTCAAGGCGGCGGCCGAGAGCATCGAACAGGCACCGGCGGCGCACTGCACGCTACTGGATGCCCTCGACGAGCAGCTCGAGGCGCCGGCACTGGTGGTCATCCGCGGGGATAGGGCCACGCGTCAGGCCCTGCGCGACGTCGCCGAGGGCGGGTTTGCCCCCGGCCGGCTGGTGTTAACCCCCGGGGACCGGGAGACCGCTGGCGCGGCCCCGACCGAGGGCAGCGGCGCCTGGGTGTGCCGGGGCCGGACCTGCCTGCCCCGGGCGGCCACCGCCGCCGAACTCAAGGACCGTCTCAGCGAGTCACCATGATCCCGCTGTTGCGGGATCACCACGGCTGTCATCGCCCTGCCATGGCACTGTCATTGAACCGCCACTGATCTGTCACTGAATCCTCATCGCCTCGTCACATTGCCCCGGCATTGTCATCGCCAGTCGGGGCAGCGGCGCAGGCCGCGGCTGTCGCGTCAACGCAACGCCACATTCAAATGAGGATTCAAGTGATGAAGCACGCACCCAAACTGGCCCTTCTGGTCGCGGCCGGCATGGCCTCCGCCGGCGCCCAGGCCGCCGATTTCGAAGTCTCCGAGAACACCACGCTCACCCTGGGCGGCGAGGTGGTCCTCAACTACCTCTACGAAAAGCGCGCCGATGGCGACAACAGCACGAAATTTGTCGACGACGGCTCGCTGGTCATCCTCGGGGGCAGCCGGGATCTGGGTAACGGCGTCACCGCCTTCGTCGAGGCGGAGTTCGAGTACAACATGCTCGGCAACAACGACGACATCAAGCGCGATACCAGCATCCTTGGATTCACCGGTGACTTTGGTGAAGTGGCCATCGGTGCCAGCGACAACGTCTTCGAGGACCTGATCTCCGACGCGGTGGACCCGTTCGAGAACGCCACACTCGAGCAGGTGAGCCTGACCGACGAAGACAGCATGATCACCTACTACAGCCCTGACATGGATGGCTTCTCATTCCGGCTGCAGGGCCGTCACAAAAACGAAGGCACCAACCAGTCCAGTACCGAGGTCAGCTTGATCGCGGCGGCTGAGTATGACTTCGGGCCGGTGGCGCTGGCCGCCGGGTACGACAGCCGCGGTTCGATCGATGCCAATGACAGCGACAACGAATTCACCTCGCAGGACCACGTGGTCGGCATTGCGGCCGTGGCCCAGCTGACCGATCGCCTCGAGGCCAGCGCCCGCTTTGCCCAGGAGAACGATCAGGCCGGTAATGACAAGGACTTCACGGCCATCGCGTTTTCCTACAACTACGGTGCCGGCGATCTCTACGGCGCAGCGCAGAGCTATGACCCCAGCAATGGCAGCTCAACCTCCCAGGTGGCGGCCGGCGTCAACTACGAGATCGCGAGCGATGTGCTCATCTTTGCCGAGTACGGCAACCTGGATCGCAAGCTGAGCGACGGCGATGTCGAAGCGGGTGACACCGACAAGCTGGGCGTGGCGGGTCTGATCTACGAGTTCTGATCGCACTCCCAGGGTTTCCCCCAATCCAACCGCTGACCGGCGTCGCTAACCGGTCGGCGGTTTTTTTGTGTTGGGGGTTAGAGGTCGAGGGTGCCCTGCCCGGGGGGCGTGCGGCGCCGGCTTGAGCGCGGCCGCTCAGGGGCGGGGCTGCGGCTCGCGTGCTGGCGGCGCACCCGGGCGGATTCGCGGGTCAATTCACGGCTCGCGCGGTGGGCCTTGATCTTCTCCCGCGCCTCGCGGGCGGCCTGCTCGTGATCCACCACCGGCCAGGGGTAGTCCACGCCCAGGGTGACGCCATAGCGGCGCTGCAGGCTACCGGGCAGGCGCCAGGGCTCATGGATCCACTCGCCCGGCACGGCGGCGAGCGCGGGGAGCCAGTAGCGGATATAGGCCCCGTCCGGGTCCTGATCGCGGGACTGCTTGACCGGGTTATAGATGCGCAGGGTGTTGATCCCGGTGGTGCCCGACTGCATCTGGAACTGGCAGTAATGAATGCCCGGCTCATAGTCGGTAAAAAGCCGCGCCAGGGCCTGCGCCGGTTCGCGCCAGTGCAGCCACAGGTGATAGCTCGCCACCGCCACCAACATCGCCCGCATGCGAAAGTTGATCCAGCCCTCGGCGCGCAGCTGGCGCATGCAGGCATCCACAAAGGGCAGGCCGGTGCGCCCCTCGATCCAGGCGGCAAGGCGCTCGGGGTCGGTCTGCGACTCGTCGCGCAGGCCATCATAACCGCGATGCATGTTGCGCCACTCGAGCGCCGGCTCATCCTCGAGCTTTTGAATGAAATGGCAGTGCCAGTGCAGGCGCGACTCGAATGACTTGAGCGAGCGCGCCCAGTGGGAGCGCGGGGCCTCGGCCTTCAGCGCCATCCAGCGGCGGCGGTGGGTGTGCACGATCTCGCGCAGCGAGAGCGTCCCATAGGCGATATGCGGCGACAGGCGTGAGCAGACCTCGCCGGCCGACACGGGGCTTGCCATGCCCTGACGGTAGGTCTCGCCGCGGGTGGCCAGAAAGCTTGCCAGCAGGGCCTCGCCGGCCGCCCGCCCACCGCGCTGGCGGCCGGGACAGGCCACCTGACCCACACCCCGCTGCGTCGGCAGTCGCTCAACGGGGATGGCAGCAGCGCGCACCGCCGCTCCCGGGTCGAGGGCCCGGGCACTTGCCGGCAGGCGCACCGGTTGGGCCTTCATGCGCCGCTCCCAGTGGCCGGCCCATTCATCCCGGCTTGCCAGCGGCCGGACCACGCCAAACTGCGGGACCTCGTGCAGGGCAATGCCCGCCTCGCGGCAGGTGCGGCGCACGGCCCGGTCGCGCTGATGGGTCCAGTGATTGCCGGTCTCTTCGTGGGCGTGGATGGCGGCCAGGCCCAGTTGATCATGCAGCCAGCGCAGCGTCTCGACCGCATCGCCCTCGAACACCCAAAGCCGCAGCCCGCGCTCGGCAAGCGCCGTATCCAGCTCGACCAGGCTCTCGCGAATGAACGCCCAGTGGCGCTCGGCCGTATCGGGTTGGCGCCAGTAGCCGGGCTCGATGATAGACACCGGCAGCACCGGCCCGTCGGCCATGGCCCGCGCCAGTGGCGCGTGATCGACCGTGCGCAGGTCGCGCTTGTACCAGACGAGCTGCGCGCTCATCGGTTGCGCCGGCAGCGTTCCGAGCAGTAGCGCACGTTCTCCCAGTCACGCGCCCACTTGCGCCGCCAGTTGAACGGCCGCCCGCAGACCGGGCAGATCTTGCTGGGCAGGGGCTTTTTCGCCATCAGCCCACCGCCGCCCGTGCCGGCAGGGACTCGATGATCGCCTCAAGCCCGTCGGCGCAGTCCGCGGTCACCCGACCCCTGGCCTCGGCGTCGCCGCGGGTAATGCCCAGCCCCAGCACATAGACCGGCTTGCCGGCCGCCGCCGCGGCGCGGACAAACCGATACCCCGACCAGACCATCAGCGACGAGCCCACCACCCACAGCGCCGAGGCCGATTGCAGCGCGGCAAACGCCGCCGCCACGCGAGCCTTCGGGACGGTCTCACCAAAGAACACCACCGCGGGTTTGAGCATGCCGCCACAGGCCTCGCACCCCGGCACCACGAAATCGTCGTAATCGACATCGCCCAGCTCGGCATCACCATCCGGAGTCATGCGTGGCGACTGGGCCGCGGCCGCCCACCCGGGGTTAGCGGCCTCCAGCTGGCTCTGGTGATGGGCGCGGGGGATGACCCGGCCACAGTCCAGGCACTCGACGCGATCCAGCCGGCCATGCAGGTCGTGCACGGCCGGGCTGCCGGCGGCCTGGTGCAGACCGTCGACGTTCTGGGTGACCACCGGGCCCACCACCCCGCGGGCGCCAAGCGCAGCCAGCGCCCGATGGGCGGCATTGGGTCGGGCCTGCTCGACGGTGCGCCAGCCGACCAGGCTGCGCGCCCAGTAGCGCTTGCGGCCCGACTCGTGGCCGGTGAACTCGGCCAACTGCATGGGCGAACCGCGCTTCCAGGTGCCGCGATGGTCGCGGTAGTCGGGGATGCCCGAGCCGGTGGACACACCCGCGCCGGTGATCACCATTGCCGGGGCATGCGCGTCGAGCGCTTGCGCCATGCGCGCCACCGACCATTCGTCGGCGGCTTCGGGAAGGGGTCGTGAGCGTGCCACGCTGGGGAACTCCTCGGCCTGACTGGCCTCCACTACGCTACGTTATACTGACAGATGGAAGCGACCGGAATTCGCTGACTCCCCAGCGCCAGGAGGCCTTCGCCCTTGTTTGGACCCATCAAGCCCGCCCGCCCCGACGGCGTGGCGATGATCATTATTCTGGGCGTGATCACCGCGTTCGCCCCACTGTCCATCGATCTGTATCTGCCCAGCCTGCCGTTGATCGAGGCGGACCTGGGGGTGAGTGCCGGACTGACCCAGCTCAGCCTCGCGCTGTTCTTTGTTGGACTGGCGCTGGGCCAATTCGTCTATGGCCCGCTTGCCGATCGCTACGGGCGGCGCCGGCCGCTGCTTGCCGGCATCTTGATGTATGGCGCGGCGACGCTGATCTGCGGCTTTGCGACCGGCATCGAGGCGTTGCTGGTGGGCCGACTCATCCAGGGCTTTGGTGCCGCCGCCGGACCGGTGATCGCCCGGGCGGTGGTGCGCGACCTGTACTCGGGCCGACGGGCGGCGCGCATGATGTCGTTCGTGATTCTGGTGATGACCATGGCCCCGCTGATCGCCCCGGTGCTGGGGGGCTGGATCAGCAGCCAGCTGGGCTGGCGGGCGGTGTTCGCGGTGCTGGCCCTGTTTGCGGTGATCTGCACGGCCATGCTGCTGATCGCGCTGCACGAAACCCACCCGCCGGCGCGGCGCCCGGATGACCGGCTGAGGCGATTGTTTGCCGCCTACGGGCCGATCCTGCGCGATCCGGTCAGCCTCGCCTATCTGGGCGCGGGCGGCATGGCCTTCGCGGCGCTGTTTGCCTATGTGGCCGGCAGCCCGTTCGTCTACACCGAGGTCTTCGGGGTCTCGCAGGCCCAGTTCGGCTACTTCTTTGCCCTCAATGTGGTCGGGCTTTTGATCGGCAACCTCACCAACGGCCAGCTGGTCATGCGCTACGGCCACCGGCGCATGCTGAGTGCCGGCGTGCTGATCATGGCGAGCGCCACGGCGGCCCTGGTGGCGCTGGTCGCGAGCGGTGTGACCGCGCAGTGGCTGATCACGCCGCCGCTGTTTGTGGCACTCGGCACCGTCGGGATCATCGCCGCCAACACCGTGGCGGGGCTGCTGGATCGCTACCCCGATCATGCCGGCGCCGCCTCGGCGCTGTTCGGTGTGGCGCAGTTCAGTCTGGGCGCAGCCAGCGCCGCGTTGGTGGGCGTGATCAGCGCCGGGCCGCTGGTCACCATGGTCGGCGTCATGGCCGTGACCGCGACGCTTGCCCTGGCGGCCGTCTCGGCGCTGTGGCACCAGCAACGCCGCCCGGCGTCCGTCGCCTGAGCCATGGCGCGCGAAGACGACCGCATCGACAACCGGATCGCGTGCCTGCGCACCGATCAGTTGCCCGCCACACTGGTCTCCGACGCCGGCTATCACTGCGAGGTCTGGCGCAGCAGCGGCAGTGTCCGCCGGGGCGGCGAGCGGCATCCGGTGGACCGCATCATCAAGATCCCCCGGGTGGCGACGCCGGCCCGCGAGGTCGGTGTGCTCAACCGCGATCACCAGCGCCTGCGCAAAGCACTGGGCGATATTGTTCCGCCCACGGTGTTTGTGCGCACCCGCATTGACGGCGAGGCCAGCGTGATCGCCATGGCGCCCAACATCCGGCGCTGGTTTGATGTGGCCAACCCCGGCAACGAGGCCGAGCTCGCGCCCATGATCGCCCGCGACCCGCGCCTGCGCGAGGCGCTCGCGCATTTCATTGGCAGCGCCGAGCGCTGGTACCGACAGGAGGACCGCGTGCTCGACCTCTACGGCATCGACAATCTGGTCCTCGACCGCAATCATCACCTGCACTATATCGACAGTTTCGGCGTATTCTTTCATGCCGACCTGCTCGAGATCCTGCCCGACCCCGACCCGGGGCTGGCGACACGGATCCGTACCTCCCGGCTGCGGCTGGAGTACCTCAACCATTTGCTGGAGCGCGCCCATGACAAGATCTAGCCCCCTGACCCGGACGCTGCTGGCGCTGATCGCCGCCGTGCTGATCCCCGCCGGCGGGGTGCTGGCAAGCGCCACCACCCCCGACGAGGGCCCGCCCGAGACCCCCAGGGCGGTGGTCAACTACGTGGTCACCGAAGCACTCAACCGCATTGTTGACGAGCGCGAGACCCTGGCCAACGATCGCGAGGCGGCGGTCGAGCTGTTCAATAATCAGGTGCGCCCGTGGGTGGATACCCAGCTGATGGCCCGCTTTGCCATGGGCCCGGCGGCACGCAGCGCGGAGCCGGCCGATATCGAGCGCCTCGCCGCGGCCCTGGCCGATCGCGTGGCCAACCTCTATGCCGGCGCGCTGCAGCGGTATGCCCAGGAGACCGTCGATTTTGCCGAGAAGGGCGAAGTGGACCTTCGACTGGTCACCGAAGAGGACGATCGCGCCATCGTCAACGCCACGGCCCAGGGCCCGGACATCGACACGCTCGATCTGCGCATCCAGCTCTACAAGCGCGATGATCGCTGGCGGGTCTTTGACATCGAGACCCGTGGCGTCAGCATGCTGCTGGTGTTTCGCGACGCCCTGCAGGCAGAGGCCGGCCGCGATGGCGGTGTGGAGGCGATGATCGCCGCCCTCGAGGAAGGCTCGGTGGACGTCGAGGGCACCTGGGAGGAGGAGACCAGCGAGGCGACCGGCGCCGCCGATCAGTAGCCGGTCATCTCCAGATAGCCCACGCCACTGGCACTGCCCGTCACCGCGACGCTGCCTTCCCAGTAGCGCACGGTGGTGGGCATGGCCTGATCGTCCACCCGCGCATTGACCTGCAGATCGATGCCCTCGTCGGGCAGCTGAAGGCGCCAGGCCACCGGGTAGCGGGATCCGGTGCGCGGGTTCTGCCACTCGCGCTGCGCGCTGAGCGTGAAATCCTCCGCGGACAGCACCCGCGCCTCGCCACCGCGACCAACCAGTATCCCCGCCGAGTGCCGGTCGGTGCTGCCGTCCTGCCGGCGCAGGCGATAGACCATCAGATCACGGCCGTCATCGAGCTGCAGGGCAAACCAGTCCCAACCCGCCTGATCGGCATCCAGCGCGCTGGTGCTCCACTCCCGATCCAGCCATGCACTGCCGGTGACGGCCGGGGTCTGATCGCCAAACCGCAGCTCGCCGTCGGCGGCAAGCCGGGTGTAGGAGTAATAGCGCGAGGCATTACCCGGCGCTTCGCCCTTGCGGCTGTAGCCGCGGTCGCCCTGCAGCACCCGCGGCTTCTGCGCCTTGATGGCCAGATCAATGCCGATGCCACGGGACGGCGCGCTGGCGGTCACGCGCAGCGGGAACAGCGCCTCGGGCCCGTCGCTTTGAATCTGCCAGTCATCCAGCCACACCCGCACCGGCCGGGTGGTGGCGCCGGCCAGGCCCAGGCCGCCGCGCTGGTAGCGCTCGACGGCACGGTGGTCGCCGGCGGCGATATCGGTGACCGCAAAATGCCCCATCCAGACCTGCCGGGTCGCCCAGTCCGAGGGCCGGTCTCCCGCCTCGGGGGCGAGGGCGGTGCGGAACAGCGTCAGCTGAAAGCCATAATCCCGGCCCGCCGCGCTGGTGAGGTTGCCGGTAAAATACCACCACTCGGTGCGGTGGTCGGGATGGGCGCCGTGATCGGCGGGAAAGTCGAGCGGGCGCGGGCCAGTGACCCGGGCAAAGGCATCGGCATTGGCGCTGGGGCCCATGGCGGCAGCCAGGCTCTGGGCGCCGTCGGTGGATGGATCCCCCGCCGGTGCGCCGCCAAACCGCAAGACCCCGATCACAATGGCGGCCAGCAGCAGTCCAGCCAGCCCCAGCAGTCCCGCGTCCAGTCGATTGCGCATCACTCCCCCTTCAGCGCCGCGGCAATCCGCAGCCGTGTCGCCCGCCAGGCCGGATAGAGCGTGGCCAGCAGGGCCGCGATCACTGCCAGCGCCACCCCCTCGACAAGGGGCCCGGCCTGGAGCTCAAAGCCCATGGTCCAGCCATAGGCCCGGCGGTTAATGACAAACACCAGCAGCGCCGCCAGCGCGACGCCCAGCGGCACCGCCCAGAGTCCGGCGATCAGCCCCAGCAAGGCGCTCTGGCCGCTGACAAGCCCGGCCAGCCCCGCGCGGCCCAGGCCCACGGCGCGCAGCACCGCAAACTCGCGCAGCCGATCCAGCTGCAGCGCCATCAGCGCCGAGATCACCCCGACAAAGGCCACCAGCCCGGCCAGCCAGCGCAGCACCTCGGTGATCGCAAAGGTGCGATCAAAGATGCGCAGCGACTGCTCGAACACCGCCGCATTGTCGGTGACCCGCGCGCCGGGCACACCGGCCAGTGCCGATTCAAGCCGGCCGATCAGCGCCTCGCGATCGACGCCGTCACGGGCGTGCACGCCGATCCCCGCCAATCCGGCATCGGCGTAGAGCTCGCGATACAGATCGCGCGGCATCAGCACCGCCCCGGTGGGCGAGGCGTAGTCGCGATAGACGCCGGCCACGGTCAACGCCCGGCGCGAGTCACCCACGGGCAGTGCCAGGGTGTCGCCGGGTGCCAGGTCGCGGCGGGCGGCGAAGGGCTCGCTGATCAGTACCGCCCCGCCGGCGCGGTACGCGGCCAGCGCGTCGGCGCGATCGGGCCGGCGGATGTCCACCGCCGGCTCGCGCCCGTCGGGCAGGCCCAGCGCCCAGAGCGTCACCGGACCATCGTCGGTGGGCAGGTCATACCACTGGGAGCGGCTGACAAAACGCACCGATTCCAGTGCCGCCAGCCGGTCGGCCTGCGCGTCACTCAGATCCGCCGGCGCGGAGACATAGAAGTCGGCGGCCAGCGAGCCCTCGAGCCAGTCGACCACGCTGGCCCGAAAGCTCGCGATCATCACCGCCACGCCAATCACCGCGGCCACCGCCACGGAGAGCGCCGCGACAGCCACCCCGGTGCGACTCAGCGAGGCCACCGCGCCTTCGACAATCAGCCCGCCCACCGGCCGGCCGCGCATCAGCGGGCGCAGCAACGCGCCCACGGCCAGGATGATCGCCGGCGCAATGAATGCCGCGCCCAGGATCACCGCAAAAAGCCCCACAAAGGCAGGGACCAGACCGGTGCTGAGCGCGATGACCACCGCCCCCGCCGCCAGCGCACTGGCCCCGACCCAGCCGGCGCGGCCCGCCAGGCGCCGGGCGCGCTGCTCGAGATCGGCCCGCGACAGCGCGGCGCGTGGCGGCGTGGCGGCGGCGTCCCGGGCCGGTGCGGCGGCCGCCACCACCGAGCCCGCCAGCCCCACCAGCAGGCCGGCGGCAAGGCTCCAGGGCGAGGCCACCAGATCGCCGGCGGCGCGGGCAAAATAGACATCGTTGACCGTCTGCAGCACCAGACCGACCAGCCCGTGCGCCAGCGCATAGCCAAGCGCCAGGCCGGCCAGCGTGCCGACCACCCCGATCAGCAGGGCGTCACCGATCATCTGCGCGAGGATCTCGCGGCGCTGCACGCCCATGGCGCGCAGGATGCCGATGGACGCCCGGCGCCGGACACCGAGAAAGCTCAGGGTGTTGAATACCAGAAACGCGCCCACCACCACGGCCAGCAGCGAGAGCGCGGTCAGGTTGATCTGAAAGGCGCGGCTCATCTGCAGCACCGACTGGGCGCTGGCCGCCGCGGGCACGATGCGCACGCCCTCGCCCAGGGTCTCGGCCAGCGCCTCGGCACGGGCGTCATCGACCATCAGATCGATCCGATCAAGCCGGCCGTGTTGATCCAGCAGCGTCTGGGCCGCGGCGATGTCGGCAAGGATCAGCCCCCGGGACTGGTCCTCGGGGTCATCCGCCACCGCGACCACCGTGACGGTATGGCGCTCGCCACCGATCAGCAGGTCCATGCGGTCACCCGCGCTCACCCCCAGGCGCTCGGCCTCGCCGGCGCCGACGACAACCGCATCGTCGCGCAGCATCAGGTCATTAAAGGCGTCACCCAGGTTATTGGTCTGCCCCAGCGGGCGCTGGAACGGGCCTTCGGCAAAGGCATCGACCCCCAGCAGGGTCAGGGCCCGGCCGCTGCCATCGGCGCGCACCACACCGCCCTGGATCACTGGGGCGGCGCGGCGCAGACCCCGATCGGTGCGCAGCCGGGTGTAGAGCCGCTCGTCGACGCCCGCCGGCCCGCCGACGATCTGATGGGTGGCGCTGCCGGTCACCGACTCCAGCGATACGCGCATGGCCTCGCGGGCGGAGTGGTTGGCCAGGTCCACGGCCACCACCACCGCCACGGCAATCGCCACCCCCAGCATGGCAAGGCCCGTTTGCAGCGGGTGGCGGGCCAGATCCGCCCGGCCGATGCGCGCGATCAGTCGATTCATTGGGCATCGACCAGGCGGCCGTCACGGATGGTGAGTAGCTGATCGGCCATGCCCACCACCTCCTGGGCGTGGGTGACCATGATCAGGGTGCGCCCCTCGGCCCGGCACAGTGAATCGAGCAGGGCGACGATGCGCTCGGCATTGTCCAGATCCAGGTTGCCGGTGGGCTCGTCGGCCAGAATGATGTCGGGCTCGTGGATCAGCGCCCGGGCAATGGCGACGCGCTGCTGCTCGCCGCCCGACAGGCGATCCGGCCAGTCGCCGCCCCGCCCGGCCAGACCCACGCGCTCGAGCCATTGTTCGACCCGGCCGTCCGCCGGCAGGCGGTTGAGGCTGAGCGGCAGGCGCAGGTTGTCGGCCACCGACAGCGTCGGGATCAGGTTGTAGGCCTGAAACACAAACCCCATCCGTCGGCGTCGCAGCGCAGTGAGCGCGCGATCGTCGAGGCCGGCGATGTCGGTGCCGTCGATGCGCACCACGCCGGCGCTGGGCGACTCCAGCCCGCCGAGCAGGTTGAGCAGCGTCGACTTGCCCGAGCCGCTGCGCCCGACCACCACGGCAAACTCCCCCGCGTGGATGGCGCCCGATACCTGATCAAGGACGGTGCGTTGCGGGGTATCGCCGTACCAGCGGCTCAGCGATTCGAAGGCAATGTCGGCCATGCAGGCCCTCCCATCATGTGAGTGCGGCGGCTCTGTTATTCTCAGTGACCGACATCCGCGCAAGAGATTCCATTATGAGCGACCCCGAGCAGCCCCCGGTCGGCCCGCGGCACTACCAGGTCCCCGAGGGCGACGACCGCGAACGGCTCACCTGTCCCGACTGCGGGTTCATCGCCTATGAAAACCCCCGCATCGTCGCCGGCGTCGTGGCCCGCGCCCCGGATGAGCGCATCCTGCTGTGCCGGCGCGCCATCCCGCCGCGGATCGGCTACTGGACCCTGCCGGCGGGCTACATGGAGCTCGGTGAAACCGCTGAGGCCGGCGCCCGGCGCGAAGCCTGGGAAGAGGCCCGGGCCCAACTCAAACTCACCGGCCTGCTCGCGGTCTACAGTCTGGCACGCATCCATCAGGTCCAGCTCATCTATCGCGCGGTGCTCACCGACCCGCATGTCGAGGCCGGCCCCGAATCCCAGGCGGTGGCGTTATTCCACTACTCCGAACTGCCCTGGGACGAACTGGCGTTTCCCACCGTGCGATGGGCGCTGGAGCAGGACCATCAGGCCCACATGGAAGGCCATGGCGAGGCCTTTGCCAACCCGACTACGGAGGAAGATTAAATGGCGACAGCAACCCTGGGCGGCGGCTGCTTCTGGTGCATCGAGGCGGTATTCCAGCGCCTTGACGGCGTTCACTCGGTGACTTCCGGCTATGCCGGCGGCGACACCCCCAATCCCGACTATCGCAGCGTGTGCACCGGGCGCACCGGCCATGCCGAGGTGGTGCAGGTGGACTATGACCCGGCCGTGATCGACTTTGACACCCTGCTCGCGGTGTTTTTTGCCATCCACGATCCCACCACCCCCAATCGCCAGGGCGCGGATGTGGGGCCGCAGTACCGCTCGATCGTGCTCTATGCCGATGAGGCCCAGCGCCAGACCGCCGAGGCGCATATCCAGCGGCTGACCGACGAGGGCGCATTCCGGGCCCCCATTGTCACCGAGGTGAAACCGCTCACGGCCTTCTACCCGGCCGAGGGCGAGCATCAGGACTACTACCTGCAGAATGCCCCCATGCCCTACTGCCAGATGGTCATCGATCCCAAACTCGACAAGGCCCGGTCACTGTTCGCCGACCGCCTGCGCGATCAGGCCCCCGCCGCCGGCTCCTGAACCAGCACCCAGGGCGCCGCCACCACCGCCCACAGGTCAGGATCGCGCTGGTGCCAGTCCCGCGCCTCGTCGGCACTGGCGCGGGCCACCTGCCCGGCGGTCATCCAGGCCATGACCGTCGGCTCATCATCGCGGACAAACGCCGCCGCCACCGCCACCAGATCCAGCGCACCATCCACGCGCACCACCACGCCGCGGGCAAAGTGTCGTTCGAGCTCGGCCCAGCGAATGGGCCCCGTCTCGGTATTGAGCTGGGTCTCGAGGGGGATATCGGCGTCGGTCATTGCGAGCTCCTGATCATGGGTGGGGCGTTGCGCATAAACAACGAATGGACGCGATCCCTCATGGGTCGCGCCCAAGCCCCTGAAAAATTATGCCGTTGTCGGTGACAAAGGGGTTTGCATGGGGAAGAAAACTAGGCTACCTTCCAACTCGTGCGCAACAGTTGCATGGCAATTGTGGCAAAAACACAACGGCTGGCACTGACCCGCACAGCATACGAACAGTCGGGGTAGCTACCCGACACGATTGTTCAAAACCTATCCCATATGGGGGAAACCATGATGAAGAAGACAACTAGCGCCCTGGCCATCGCGGCCCTGCTGGGCACCGGCGCCGCCTCCGCGGCCACCTTCCAGATCAACGACACGACCACGGTCGGCATCGGTGGTGCGTTCTATCCGTTCTACACCAACACCGATGATTCGGACGGCAACAGCGTTGACGGCTACGGCGATGCCAGCCGCCTGATCTTCACCGCTGAGAAGGCTGCCGTTAACGGCATGACCGCCTCGCTGTACTACCAGCTGCGTCCGCAGCAGGGTCTTGGCAATTTCGCTAGCAGTAACTCGGTCGTCACGATTGAAGAGCGTGACGGTACTGAGACAGATGTCGATCAGACTGAGAACGATGCGGGCGTCCGCACCCACGTCGCCTTCGCCACGCTCAGCGGCGACTTCGGTTCCGTCACCTATGGTAAGAACGACAACCTGATGTATCGCTACATCGACGTCCTGCGCGACTACAACGACGCGCTGGTCTTCTCGTTCTCCAACGCCATCGAGCGTACCCGCGTGCTGACCTACGCCTCCCCGGACTTTGACGGCTTCGGCTTCGAGATTGAGTCCGAGCTGGCCGGCGACGGCGAGACGGTTAAGGAAAACACCGGCAACTCCAGCA
>CALGDM010000008.1 GCA_937884605.1 uncultured Spiribacter sp. | reverse complement strand
GACCTCTGTCGCCGAGGCCGAGCTGCGTTACGGCGTTTGCACTCTGGATGCGGGTGAACGCCGGCGGCAGCTGCAGGCGGCGCTGGACGGGATTTTTCTCGAGGATTTTCGCGCGCGGGTCATCCCATTCGACCACGAATGCGCGGTGGCATTTTCGCAAATTGCCGGACACCGCCGTCGCATCGGCCGCCCCATCAGTCAGTTCGACGCCATGATTGCCGCGGCAGCCTCGTCGCGCGGTGCACAGCTGGCAACCCGCAACACCCGAGGTTTTACAGATTGCGGTATCGAGTTGATTGATCCCTGGGTGGACGCTCCCATTTAAGGCGGGACAAACAAAGGCATTACCCCGAGCGCGTCAGATACCGCCGCCACGACCCCAGCGCCGAAATATCCTCGGCCGACCCGGTGGCCGCGGCTTCGCAGACAAAGCCAATCACCTCGCGACCGTCTTCCAGCGTGATGCGCCCCAGGCCCAGTGGCGCCGGGATGGTGTCGAGGAAATCGCCGACACGATGCCGTGGCAGGGTCCAGACTTCGACTTCGACGGCCTCGCCATCGGCGTCGACGCGGACCAGCCCCGGTCGGGCCGGCGGGCCGCCAGGCAGGGCGTAGAGCCGATAAAGCGCGGCGGTGCGAGTGGTCTGCAAATGGCGCCCGCCTCGTTCGGTCAGCGTCTCATTCAGGGGCAGACCGCTCATGTGCGCGCCGCACACGGCAATGGCCAGGCGGTGCTCGCCATGGTCCGCCTCGAGGACACGGGCGGTGGCGGCCGCCGACTGCCGGCCGGTGCCGAGTGGTAACTGGCGATGGCGCTGTAGCCGCTCGGCCAGGTCGATGAGCGGCCGGTCCATGAATGCCGGAGCCGAGAGGGTCAGACCAAACGGCAAGCCATCGGGCGTGAAGCCGCTGGGCGCGGCGATGGCGCTTAGATCGAGCAGGTTCATGAAGTTCGTGTAATAGCCAAGCTGGCTGTTGATCCCCACCGGATCGGCCTTGACCGCCTCGATGGTCGGCAGATAACCGGCGGTCGGCGTGACCAGGCAATCCACCTGCTCCCAGACCGGTTCGGTGGCCCGACGCAGCTCGGCCAGCCGGTGCTGGGCGGAGAACAGGTCACAGGCCAGTGGCGCGGCGCCGGCACCGATGATCTGGCGGGTCACCGGCAACAGCGACTCGGGCCGGGACTCGATGAACTCGCGGATGGCGCTGTAGCGCTCGGCCACCCAGGGACCTTCGTAGAGCAGTCGTGCGGCTTCCAGAAAGGGGGTTAGATCGATCCGACAGGCCTCGCCGCCCAGGGCTTCGAGGGCCTGGATCCCGTGATGGAACGCCGCGGCGGTCTGCTCATCGCCGAAAAACGCCAGGTCCTGCTCGCGGGGGACACCAAACCGAAAGCCGTCCTGAGGGATGGCGGCCTGCAGCGGCGCCGGCGGCTGCGCGGGCCGGGCCTGGGGATCAAGGGGATCGAAGCCGTCCGCCACCTCAAAGACCCGCCGCACGTCGTCGCCGCACAGGCCAAAGACGTTGACGCAGTCGAGACTGCGGCAGGCCGGCACCCCTCCCCGAGTGCTCAGCCGGCCGCGGGTGGGCTTGAGGCCCAGGAGGTTGTTGAATGCCGCCGGCACGCGCCCCGAGCCGGCCGTATCCGTACCCAGTGCAAAGGTCACCTGACCCAGCGCCACCGCCACCGCCGAGCCAGCGCTGGAGCCGCCCGAGATGCGACTTTGGTCGAAGGCATTGCGGCAGGCACCGTAGGGCGATCGGCTGCCCACCAGGCCGGGGGCAAACTGATCGAGATTGGTCTTGCCGAGCGGGATCGCGCCGGCGCGCATGAGCCGCTCGACCACCGCGGCGTGGGCGTCGGGCCAGTAGCAATAGTCCGGGCAGCCAGCAGTGGTGGGCAGTCCCGCTACATCGATATTGTCCTTGACCGCAAAAGGCACACCGTAGAGCGGCAGCGATTGGGGTTGCTGCTCCAGCCAGTCGATCATGCGGCCCAGGGTGGCCGCGTCGATAACGCTGATCCAGGCATTGTGCGGATCGGCGCCGGCGATGGCGTCCCGGCTTTTCAACAGATGATCGCGCGCCGAATGTCCGGCTTGGCGGTAGGCGTTGAGTCGGGCGGCAATAGTTTCCATCAGGCAGACTCCCGGCGAATGATGACAAGGGTCTGACCCGGTGCCACCGAGGTGCCGGGCTTACACAGGACACGGCTGACCGTGCCCGCGCAGGGGGCCGGCAGTGGGATCTCCATTTTCATGGATTCCACCACCAGCAGGGTCGCGTCGGCCTCGACGCGCTCATCGGTCCGGGCCTCGATGGCCCAGACACTGCCCTGGACGCCGGCCTCGACGGCGAATTCGTCGTCGTCCAGTTCGATGGCCTCGGTATCGACATCGGGGGTGGCCTGGACGCTGGCGGCAAAATCCCCCTGCCCGCTGTCAATCCAGCGCTGGCGTTCGGCCTCGAAAGCGGCCTGCTGGTGACTCTTGAACGTGTTGATGGACTCGGCATTGGCCGCCACAAACGCCTCATGCTCGGCCAGCGAAAAGCGGGTCTCCTCGATGTCCAGGCGCAGCCCGCCGGCCGGGAAGGCGGCGCGCATCTCCATGAGCTCCGCCTCGGAGACCTCGTAGAAGCGCACCTGATCAAAAAAGCGCAGCAGCCAGGGTTGCTGGAATTCCGGCGTGGTCCGATAGCGGTTCCAGATCTGCAACGTCCGGCCGACAAACTGATACCCGCCCGGGCCTTCCATGCCATAGATGCACATGTACGACCCGCCGATGCCCACCGCGTTCTCTGGCGTCCAGGTGCGCGCCGGGTTGTACTTGGTGGTGACCAGGCGATGGCGCGGATCCACCGGTGTGGCGAGGGGGGCCGACAGGTAGACATCCCCCAGCCCCATGACCAGGTAGGAGGCATCAAAGACGATGCGTTTGACGTCGTCGCGGTGTTCGAGGCCGTTGATGCGGCGAATGAACTCGATATTGTCGGGGCACCAGGGGGCGTCCTCGCGCACTGACTGCATGTACTTGCGGGTGGCCAGCCGGGTCTGGCTGTCGTCCCAGGCCAGCGGCAGATGGATGATCCGCGACGGCAGGGCGGTGTCCGCCATGGCCTCGACATGCCGCTCGGCCTGCTCGAGGATCTCCATCAGCCGCTGGGCGGGCAGCTGGCGGGGTTCGAAGTGGATCTGCAGGCTACGCACGCCGGGGGTCATTTCGATGACGCCGGGGATGGGCCGCGCGCTCAGCCAGTCAAGCAGCGCCTGCACACGAAAGCGCAGCCCCAGGTCAAGCATCATCGGCCCGTATTCCACCAGCAGGTAGCGGTCGCCGCAGGGCCGGTAG
>CALGDM010000007.1 GCA_937884605.1 uncultured Spiribacter sp. | reverse complement strand
TTCGCCATCCGCGGCGGCAGGCGCCGCGTCGGCCGGCTCGGGGGCCGCGGCGGATTTGTCCTCCGCCGGCGCCTCGGCGGCCGCGCCGCCGGTGCCCTCGCCCAGCACCGCGACCACTTCACCGGCGGTGACGGTCTCGCCCTCGGGCTTGAGGATTTCACCCAGCACGCCGTCCTCGGGAGCCGGCACCTCGAGGACCACCTTGTCGGTTTCGAGGTCGACGAGGTTTTCGTCGCGCTCCACCGCCTCGCCGGGTTGCTTGTGCCAGGTGACGACGGTGGCTTCACTCACCGATTCCGGCAGCGCCGGTACTTTGACTTCGGTGCTCATCTACTCCTCGCTCTTGTTTTATCCGTGAACCTTGCCGAGCGCATCCGCCACCAGGCGGCGCTGCTGTTCGAAATGCACCTTGGCGTAGCCGACCGCCGGCGAGGCCAGCGGATCGCGACCCGCGTAGGTCAGCTTCTGATCGCGGGCGATGCAATGGGTCAGATGGTGATAGATCTGATACCAGGCGCCCTGGTTCTTGGGCTCTTCCTGACACCAGACCACTGACTTCACCGTCTTGTAGCGCCGCTTCAGCAACGCCGAGAGCTGCGCCTCGGGGAAGGGGTAGAGCTGCTCGACGCGGATCAGCGCGACATCGCTGCGTCCCTGCTGGCGGCGCTCCTCGAGCAGGTCGTAGTAGACCTTGCCGCTGCACAGCACCACCCGCTGGACGTTGCTGGGCCGCACCCCTTCGGTGTCGTCGATGACCACCTGAAAGTGCCCCCCCGACAGGTCGTCGAGCACCGATGTCGAGAGCTTGTGCCGGAGCAGGCTCTTGGGCGTCATTACCACCAGCGGCTTGCGCCAGTGACGCAGCATCTGCCGGCGGATCATGTGGAAGAACTGGGCCGGCGTGGAGGGCACACAGACCTGGATGTTCTGCTCGGCGCAGAGCTGCAGAAAGCGCTCGATGCGCGCCGAGGAATGCTCCGGGCCCTGGCCCTCGTAGCCGTGGGGCAGGTAGAGCGTGAGCCCGCAGAGCCGGCCCCACTTGGTCTCGCCCGAGGCAATGAACTGATCGATGAGCACCTGTGCGCCATTGCTGAAGTCGCCGAACTGCGCCTCCCAGATCACCATGGTGCGCGGATCCGCGGTGGCATAGCCGTACTCGAAGCCAAGCACGGCCTCCTCGGAGAGCAGCGAGTCGATCACCACAAAATCATCGCGCTCGGCCGGGATGGTCTTGAGCGGCGTATGGGTGGAGCCATCGGCGGCGTTATGCAGCACCGAGTTGCGGTGAAAGAATGTCCCCCGCCCCGAATCCTGACCGGTCAGGCGCACGCAATGGCCTTCCTCAAGCAACCCGGCGTAGGCCATGGTCTCGGCAAAGCCCCAGTCCATCGCCAGCGCGCCGGCCGCCATCTTGCGCCGGCTTTCCATGACCGTCGCCACCCGCGGGTTGAGTTCGAAGCCCTCGGGCAGCCACTGCAGCTTCTCCTGCAGCGAGCGGATCCGATCCACCGACAGCGTGGTGTCCACGGGCTCGTCCCAGCGCGCGTCAAAGTAGGGCGACCAGTCGACGGTGAACTCGTTGTCCTGCTCCTCGAGCGCGCCCGGCGCCACCACCTGGGCGGCGTCCAGGGCGTCCCGGTATTCGCGCTCCATGGCGCGGGCCCCGTCACGGTCGATGACGCCCTCGTCGGTCAGCTGATCGGCGTAGAGCTTGCGCACCGACGGCCGCGCCTTGATCTTCTGATACATCATCGGCTGGGTCGCCGAGGGCTCGTCGGCCTCGTTATGGCCATGGCGGCGGTAGCAGATCAGGTCGATGACCACGTCGGAGTGAAACTCACGCCGGTAGTCCATCGCCAGCTGAGTGACGAACAGCACCGCTTCGGGGTCGTCGCCGTTGACGTGAAAGATCGGCGCCTGAACCATCTTGGCCACTTCAGTGCAGTAGAACGTCGAGCGCGTATCCAGCGGGTTCGAGGTGGTAAAGCCGATCTGGTTGTTGATCACCAGATGGACCGTGCCGCCGGTGTAAAAGCCCCGCGCCTGGGACAGCTGCAGGGTCTCCATGACCACGCCCTGGCCGGCCATGGCCGCGTCACCGTGGATGAGCACCGGCAGTACCGAGCGGCCGTCCTCGTCATCGTGGCGGTGCATACGGGCGCGGGCCGATCCCTCGACCACCGGATTGACGATCTCGAGGTGGGAGGGGTTGAAGGCCAGCGCCAGATGCAGCGGGCCACCGGGCGTGTCGATGTCCGAGGAATAACCCATGTGGTATTTCACATCGCCGGCGCTGGCATGTTCCGGGGCGTGCTCGCCCTCGAACTCGGCAAACAGCTCGGCCGGGGACTTGCCCATCAGGTTGATGAGCACATTCAGGCGGCCGCGATGGGCCATGCCCAGCACCATTTCCTCGACCCCGTCGCGACCGCCGCGCTGAACGATTTCATCGAGGATGGGCAGCGTCGCCTCGCCGCCTTCCAGCGAAAACCGCTTCTGACCGACATACTTGCTGTTGAGGTACTTCTCGATGCCTTCGGCGGCGGTCAGACGGTTGAGCAGGGCCTTTTTCTCATCGGCACTGAGATGGGGGCGTGCCTGCGGCTTCTCGAGCCGCTCCTGGATCCAGCGCTTCTGCGCGGTATCCGTGATGTGCATGTACTCCGAGCCGATCTTGCCCGAGTAGACGCGCTGCACCAGATCGAGAATCTCGCGCAGGGTCAGCCGGTCGGGTGCCGCCAGCGAACCGGTGTTGAATTCCGTATCGAGATCGGCGTCGGTGAGGCCGTGAAATTCCGGATCCAGATCCGGGACCTGCGGATGTTCGCGCAGGTGCAGCGGATCGGTATCGGCATGCTGATGCCCGCGCACGCGATAGGCATTGATCAGGCGCAGAACCGCCGCCTGCTTTTGCGCGGCCACGGCATCCATGCCCTCGCTGGCGATGCGCGCGCGGCCCCGGCGGCTGCTGCGGCCGATTTCCTCGAAGGCTTCGCGGATCGGGGTATGGGGCACGTCGCGGCGGCCGTCGGGATCCAGCGCCTCGAGATCGCGGAAGTAATCCCGCCAGCGCGGTTCGACCGCGTCGGCGTCCTCGAGGTATTTCTCGTACAGTGCTTCGATGAAGTTGGCGTTGGCACCGTTGAGATAGGAGTGACTGAGCGACTGTTCGAAAGGACCACTCATGGCAGTTTACCTGGCATCTGCGGTGGGGAGGCCTGTTTCTGGCGTATGTGCAAGTTAACCCGCAGCCCCCTTAAACGCAACGCCAATGGGCATTTACGAGCGCCAGCAGGCGACCGAAAAACCGTTACCCCCTGCGGGTGCCGCCAGAACTGACCTTGAAGTCAGGTAATTGCGGGGCGGGACACGGGGCATCATGACTCTTCGTCTTCAGAAACCGGGCGACCATCCGCCGGTGCCTCGAACCAGCGCGAGAAAAAGATCCCCAGCTCGAACAGCAGCCACACCGGCACCGCCAGCAGCACCTGCGAGATGATGTCGGGGGGCGTCAGCAGCATGCCCACGGTAAACGCCGCCACGATCACGAACGGGCGCTTCGCGGCCAGTGCCTGACGCGTCGTGGCGCCGCTGCGCACCATCAGGATGGTGGCGACGGGCACCTCGAAGGACGCCCCAAAGGCAAAGAACAGCGTCATGATGAACGACAGATACTCGCCGATATCGGTCATCATCGACACGCCATCCGGTGTCGCCGAGGCAAAGAACTGGAACACCAGCGGAAAGACCACAAAGTAGGCGAAGGCCATGCCCAGATAGAACAGCAGCACGCTGGAGATCACCAGCGGCCAGATCAGGCGCTTTTCGTGGCGGTAGAGCCCGGGCGCCACAAACGCCCAGAGCTGGTAGAGCAGAAACGGCACACTCAGGAAAAACGCGCCGGCCAGCGCGACCTTGAGCGGGATCAGAAACGGCGTCGCCACCTGGGTAGCGATCATCGAGGTGCCCGGCGGCAGCACCGCCATCAGCGGATCGGCGAGCGCGGTATAGAGCGGCTCGCGGAACGGGTAGACCGCCAGGAACAGCACCAGCACGCAGCCGCCGGCGTACAGCAGCCGGGTGCGAAGCTCGAGCAGGTGCGTCAGCAGCGGGCGGTCGGGATCCGCTGCGTTGGAGTCGCTGGCGGGATCACTCACCGGGATTCATCTCCCGTGTCTTTCGACGCCGGGGGCTCGCCGGACTCGCGGGATTCGCCGGACTCACGGGCGGGGTCGACCTGGCCCACCGCATCGGTGACCTTGCGCTTGGCCTCATTGGCCTCGCGATCCACCGCGCGGCGGGTCTGCTGGACGCCATCGATGTTGACCTCGCGCTCGACCTCATCGCGGATCGACTGAAACGACGCGCGCGCGCGTCCCGCCCACAATCCCAGGGTGCGCATAAGGCGGGGCAGACGCTCGGGGCCGACGACCACCAGGGCGATCGCCCCGATGATCAGCAACTCCCAGAAGCTGACATCCAGCATGAACGCGTTCCTCCGGCGGTCAGGCGTTGCCGCCGGACGAGTCCTTTTCCTTGACCTGCTCGCGTCGGGCCGTCGAGGACGCGGCGTCGCTGTCGGCGTCGTTCTCCTCGAGGCTTTCCGGGTCTTGCTGACTGTTCTCGCCGTCCTTTGCCGCTTTTTCGCCGTCACTCATGGCGCTCTTGAATCCCTTGAGCGCACCACCCAGATCAGTGCCCACGTTGCGCAGCTTCTTGGTGCCGAACAGCAACAGCACAATGACCAGTATCAATAAAAGAGACCAGGGACTGATTCCACCAGGACCCATAACGGATTACCTCCAGCGCGTGCCAATGGGCATTACTGCCCCTGTTTGTTCCGGGCCGCCTTTTCGGCGACTCCGGAGAGCCCGAAACGGCGCTCAAGCTCGGCAAGCACCGACTCGGAATCAAGCCCGTGATGCGAGAGCATGACAAGGCTATGGAACCACAGATCCGCGGTTTCATAAACGATATCGTCACGCTCGCCGTTCTTCGACGCAACCACGGTTTCGGTGCATTCCTCGCCAAGCTTGCGGAGGATGCGATCAATGCCCGCCGCATGCAGCCCCGCCACGTAGGAGCTTTCCGGATCGGCCTCGCGTCGCGCCGCCAGAACCGCGTCCAGGCGGCGCAGAATCTCGTCACTCATCGGTGCCTTCTCCATACATAGCGGCGGGATCGCGCCGCACGCGATCGGTGATCTGCCAGCCATCCGCCGCGAGTCGACGATAGAAGCAGCTCCGCCGCCCGGTGTGACAGGCCACGCCGCCGCGCTGCTCGACCTGCAGCAGCAGGGCGTCGCCATCGCAGTCAAGGCTGATCGCCCGCACCCGCTGGACATTGCCCGAGGACTCGCCCTTGTGCCACGGCCGCTGGCGGGAGCGCGACCAGTAGACCGCTTCGCCGAGCCGGCGGGTGGTCTCGAGGGTCTGCGGGCTCATCCAGGCCATCATCAGCACGCGGCCGTCATCGGCATCCTGGGCAATCACCGGCACCAGGCCGTCGGCGTTCCAGGCAATCGCATCCAGCCAATCCATCAGCGCACCTCGATCCCCGCCTCGGCCATGCAGATCTTTGCCTCGGCGATGGTGTATTCGCCGAAATGAAAGATGCTGGCGGCCAGCACCGCATCGGCCCGTCCCTCAATCACGCCGTCCACCAGATGCTGGAGATTGCCGACCCCACCCGAGGCGATCAGCGGCACGCCGGCCTGCTCGGAGATGGCGCGGTTGAGCGCATTGTCAAATCCCGTCCGGGTGCCGTCACGATCCATGCTGGTCACCAGCAGCTCGCCGGCGCCGGCCTCGGCCATGCGTTGCGCCCAGTCGATGGCATCCAGACCGGTGGGATGGCGTCCGCCGTGGGTGAACACCTCCCAGCGCGGATCATCGTCGGTACCGCCCCGGCGTTTTGCGTCCACCGCCACGACAATGCACTGCGAGCCGAAACGGGCCGCGGCCTCGCTCACCAGGTCCGGATCATGGATCGCCGCGGTGTTGATCGAGACCTTGTCGGCCCCGGCATTAAGCATGCGGCGCACATCCGCCACCGAGCGGATCCCACCGCCCACGGTCAGCGGGATGAACACCTCCGAGGCGACTGCCTCGACGGTATGCACCAGGGTATCGCGCTGCTCGTGGCTGGCGGTGATGTCCAGAAAGGTCAGCTCATCCGCGCCGGCACGGTCATAGCGCCGGGCGATTTCCACCGGATCACCGGCATCGCGGATGTCCACAAACTGGACGCCCTTCACGACGCGGCCGGCGTTGATATCAAGGCAGGGGATGATGCGGCGCGCGACGCCCATGCTCAGCGCCCGCCCACCGTCTCGTCGGCCAGGCGCTGGGCCTCGGCCAGATCGATGCTGCCCTCATAGAGCGCGCGGCCCACGATGGCGCCACTGATCCCCGAATCGGCCACCTGGCAGAGCTCGCGGACATCATCCAGACCGGTGACCCCGCCCGAGGCGATCACCGGGATATCGATGGCCCGGGCCAGCTCCGCGGTGGCCTCGACATTGCTGCCGCGCATCATGCCGTCGCGGCCGATGTCGGTGAACACGATGGAATCGACACCCGCGTCTTCAAAGCGCCGCGCCAGATCGCTGGCGGTGAGGGTCGAGACGCTCTCCCAGCCATCAGTGGCGACGCGGCCTTCGCGGGCGTCGAGGCCAACCATGATGCGGCCCGGAAACTCCAGGCAGGCATCGTCGACAAAGCTCGGCGTGCGCACCGCCTGGGTGCCGATGATCACGTAGTTCACACCCACGTCGAGATAGGTCTGAATGACCTCGAAGCTGCGCAGACCGCCGCCGACCTGCACCTCGATGCCCGGATGGGCCTCGGCGATGCGGCCGATCAGATCGGCATTGACGGGGAACCCCGCCAGCGCCCCGTCCAGATCCACCAGGTGCAGGCGCCGGGCGCCGGCCTCGACCCAGCGATCGGCCACCGCAAGCGGGTCATCGGAGAAGACCGTCTCATCCACCATGCGCCCCTGGCGCAGGCGCACGCATTTGCCATCCTTGAGATCAATGGCGGGTATCAGCTGCATGGTTCTCCATCCCAGGCAAGAAAGTTCTCGAGCAGCCGCAGGCCGGGGGCCTGGCTTTTTTCGGGGTGAAACTGGGTCGCAAAGACATTGTCGGCGCCGATCGCCGCGGCAAACGGCGCGCCATAGTCGCTGCGGCCCTGGATGATGGATGCATCGGCCGGCTCAACGTAGTAGCTGTGCACAAAGTAAAAGCGCGTCCCCGGCTCGATGCCCGCAAACAGCGGATGCGGCCGCGTCTGTTCAAGCCGGTTCCAGCCCATGTGCGGAATCTTGAGCTGCGGATCACCCCCGGTCAGGTGCCGGAAATGCCGCACGGTGCCATCGAAATACCCCAGCGCCTGCACGCCGTCGTTTTCTTCGCTGCGGCTCATCAGCGCCTGCATCCCCATGCAGATCCCCAGAAACGGGCGATCGCGCATCACCCGGCCCAGCACATCCACCAGCTCATAGCGATGCAGGGCACTCATGCAATCGCGCACTGCGCCCTGGCCGGGAAACACCACCCGGTCGGCGGCCTCGATGACCGTGGGGTCGTCAGTGACACGCACCTCGGCGGCACCCACGTGGGTCAGCGCGCGCTCCACCGAGCGCAGGTTGCCCATGCCATAGTCGATGATCGCGATCACAGCGTGCCCTTTGTCGACGGCAGCGCGTGGGTGCCGCGCGGATCAGTGCTGCAGGCCATGCGCAGGGCCCGGCCGCCGGCCTTGAACAGGGTCTCGGCGACATGGTGGGCGTTGTCCCCCTGCAGGCTGTCCATGTGCAGCGTCACCGCCGCCTGGCTGGCAAAGCCCTGCCAGAATTCGCGCACCAGCTCGGTGTCGAAATCGCCAACCCGGGCGGCGGGGAATGTCACCCGGTAATACAGCCCGGGCCGGCCCGAAAGGTCGACAACCACCCGCGACAGCGCCTCGTCGAGGGGACAGAAGGCGTGGCCGTAGCGGACGATGCCGCGCTTGTCGCCCACGGCGGCCGCAAACGCCTGACCCAGCGCAATGCCGACATCCTCAACGGTGTGATGGGCGTCGATGTGCAGATCGCCGGCGGCGCTGACGTCCAGATCGAACAGTCCGTGACGGGCCAGCTGGTCGAGCATGTGGTCAAAAAACCCCACGCCGGTCTGGCGCGTGCCCGCCCCGGATCCGTCCAGATCGAGACCGATCCGGATGCGCGTCTCAAGGGTGTCCCGCTCAATGGTTGCCTTGCGTTCGCTCATGCGTGTGGCGCCTTGCAATGAATGCGCCGAAGGATAGCACGCCGCCGCGGTTACTTTGAGTCGGGCGGTACGCTCAGCCAGAAGGTCACCGGCCCGTCGTTGCACAGGCTGACCTGCATATCGGCGCCGAACACGCCGGCCTGCACCCGGGGATGCCGGCGATGGGCCTCGGCCACCAGCTGATCAAAGCGCCGGGCGGCGGTGGCGGGCGGCGCGGCGGCGGAAAACCCCGGCCGCGTGCCCTTGTGGGTCTCCGCCACCAGGGTGAACTGCGGGACCAGCAGAAGACCGCCGCCGGTGTCGCTCAGGCTGCGGTTCATGCGGCCGTTATCGTCAGCGAACACCCGATAGCCCAGCAACCGCTCGAGCAGACGCGTGCCGCCCGCCGCCGTATCGCCCTGCTCGACACCCACCAGCACCAGCAGACCGGCATCGATGACCCCCACTGAGTCACCGTCAACCCGGACCTCGGCCCGGGTAACGCGCTGGAGCAGACCGATCACTGCCCGTCCAGGCGTTTGAGGCGCACCTCGAGCTCTTTGACGATCTGCATGTCGCCGCGCCGGCGCGCCGCCTCCAGACCACTGCGGAAGGTCTCGGTGGCGGCTTCGCGCTCACCGGCCTTCAGCTGCAGCCGTCCCAGCGCCCGCCAGGCGGCCGAGTAATCGGGATCAAATTCGATGGCGCGACGCAGATGCGCCTGCGCCGCCTCGGTGTCACCCTCTCGGGCCAGCGCCTCGCCCAGCGTCAGGCGCGGCATGGCGCCATCGCGCCCACCATCGATCATCTTTTTCAGTGCTTCGATATCCATGCCGAGCAGGCTATCAAGCCGGGCATCAACGCCGCCAGAAGGCCGGCGTAAAAAGCACCAGCAGGGTGAAGATCTCGAGCCGGCCCATGATCATTGCCACGCACATGACCAGCTTGGGCCCCGCCCCCACGCCGGCAAAGTTGGCGGCGACATCCCCCAGCGCCGGGCCCAGGTTGGCAAGCCCCGAAGCGACCGCCGAGAACGCCGTGATCTGGTCCAGGCCCATGGCCAGCATCAGCAGCATCAGCAGCACGAACAGCAGCACATAGGCGGCAAAGAAGCCCCACACCGCATCGATGACCCGCTCGCTGACCGGCCGGTCGCCGACCTTGACGGGGATCTGGGCCTGGGGATGGATCAGGCGCAGGATCTCGCGCCCGCCCTGGCGCCAGAGCAGCAGGATGCGCACCACCTTGAGCCCGCCCGAGGTGGAATTCGCACAGCCGCCGACCACCGCCACGAACAGCAGCAGCACCGGCAGGAAGGCCGGCCAGACATAATACGAGGCGGTGGTGTAGCCGGTGGTGGTGGCAAACGAGACCACCTGAAAGATGGCGTGATGCCAGGTCTCGTCCAGCACCAGGCTGTGCGCGGCCTGATAGATCAGCAGCCCGCCCAGCACCAGCACCGTCACCAGGGCCAGCACGGTCAGAAAGGTCACCAGCTCGGGGTCGCTGCGCCACGGCTCGGTGCTGCGGCGCCGCCAGGCCATGAAGTGCAGGGAATAGTTGAGCGCCGAGATGATCATGAACACCACCGCGATCATCTCGATCAGGGCGCTGTCGAAATACCCCATGCTGGCGTCATGGGTCGAGAAACCACCGGTGGCAATGGTAGTGAAGGCGTGCATGACCGCGTCAAACGCCCCCATGCCGGCCGCCCAGTAGGCCAGGGCACAGGCCACCGTCAGGCCCAGATAGATATACCACAGCGCCTTGGCGGTCTCGGCAATGCGTGGGGTCAGCTTGGCATCCTTGACCGGGCCGGGCAGCTCGGCGCGATACAGCTGCATGCCGCCGATGCCGAGCATCGGCAGGATCGCCACGGCCAGCACGATAATGCCCATGCCGCCCAGCCACTGCAGCTGCTGGCGGTAGTAGAGGATCGACAGGGGCAGGTCATCGAGCCCGGTCAACGCCGTGGCGCCGGTGGTGGTCAGACCCGAGACGCTCTCGAACAGGGCATCGACGAAGGCAAGCGGCACCACGCTCTGGAGGGCCAGCGGCAGCGAGCCGGCGGCCCCCAGCACCACCCAGAACATCGCCACCACGAAAAACCCGTCCCGGATGCGCAGCTCGCGACGCGACTGGCGGACCGGCGCCCAGAGCAGCCCGCCCACCGCCAGCAGCAGGCCGAAGGTCACAAAGAACGCCTCGGCCACCCCGTCGGCCACGATCACGCTCACCAGGGCCGGCGGCAGCATCGTCATGCTGAACACCATCAGCAGGACACCCAGCACGCGTTGGACGGCATCGGGATGCATGAGCGCTCGGGTCCCTAGAGAAAGGTCACGCCCACCGAGAAGAGCTTTTCGACGTCTCGCAGCCGGCTCTTGTCGACGAGGAAGAGAATGACGTGGTCTTCGGGTTCGATCACCGTGTCGTGATGGGCCATGACCACTTCTTCGCCACGGACGATGGCGCCGATGGTGGTGCCCCGCGGCAGGCGGATCTGATCGATGCGGCGGCCCACCACCTCCGAGCTGCCGGCATCGCCGTGGGCGATCGCCTCGATGGCCTCGGCGGCGCCGCGGCGCAGGCTATGCACCGTCGCCACGTCACCGCGACGGATATGCGCGAGCAGGCTGCCGATGGTCGCCTGCTGCGGCGAAATCGCCACATCGATGTCGTCGCTGGACTGGATCAGATCGACGTAGGCGGCGCGGTTGATCAATGCCATGACCGTCCGCGCGCCGCGGCGCTTGGCCAGCATTGCCGCCAGGATGTTGGCCTCGTCATCGTTGGTCAGGGCACAGAACACGTCGGTGTTCTCGATGTTCTCCTCAAGCAGCAGGTCTTCGTCGGCGGCATCGCCGCGCAGCACGATGGTCTTTTTGAGCTCGTCGGCAATCGCCCGACAGCGCTGCGGATTGTGCTCGATGATCTTGACCTGGTACTGCGTCTCGAGTGACTGGGCCAGGCGCATCCCAATGTTGCCGCCGCCGGCCAGGGTGATGCGCTTGACCGGCTTGTCGAGCCGGCGCAGCTCGCTCATCACGGCACGGATGTTTTTGCGCGCCGCCACGAAGAACACCTCGTCACCGGCTTCGATCACCGTCTCACCCTCGGGGATGATGGCGCTGCCGCGGCGATAGATGGCCGCCACGCGGGTCTGCACGCCCGGGACATGTTCGCGCAGGGTGCGCAGCTCCTGGCCCACCAGGGGGCCACCATAGTAGGCGCGTACGCCCACCAGGCGGACCTTGCCATCGGCAAAATCCATCACCTGCAGCGCGCCGGGGTGCTCGATGAGGCGTCGCACGTACTGGGTGACCAATTGCTCGGGGCTGATGAGCACGTCGATGGGCAAGGCATCGGGGGCAAAGATCTGGGGGTGCGAGAGGTACTCCACGGCGCGCACGCGGGCGATCTTGCTGGGAGTGCGGAACAGGGTGGCGCAGATCTGGCAGGCCACCATGTTGGCCTCGTCCGAGTTGGTGACCGCGATCACCATGTCGGCGTCATCGACGCCGGCGCGCTCGAGCACCGCCGGATAGGTGGCGTTACCCGCGACCGTGCGCAGATCCAGCCGGTCCTGGAGCGCCTGCAGGATCTGGCCGTCGCGATCGACCACGGTAATGTCGTTGTCTTCGCTGGTCAGGTTGGCCGCCACGGTGCCCCCGACCTGGCCGGCTCCCAGAATGATGATCTTCATGCACGGCCTCCGCCGGATTCGCCGCCCTCGCGCGGGTCAATGCCCAGAGCGCGCAGCTTGCGGTACAGATGGGTGCGCTCCATGCCGGCCAGTCGCGCCAGCTGCGCGACACTGCCGTCGGCCCGCTGCAGTTGCCTTTGCAGGTAATCGCGCTCGAAACGCTCGCGGGCCTCCCGCAGTGGCAGTGCCAGTGCCTGCGGCCAGTCGCTCTCACCGCCGGTCACCGCCGGGCGCTGGCTCAGCGCCGCTTCGACCTCCTCGACCTCAATGTCGATGCCGTCGCCCAGCACCAGCAGCCGCTGCACCAGGTTGTGCAGCTCCTGGACATTGCCATGCCAGCCATGATTGCGCAGCCGGTTCTGGGCCGCCACTGTAAAGCGACGGTAACCGAGCTGTTCGCGCTCGACCAGCCGGTCGACCTGAAAGGCCACCAGCTCGGGGATGTCCTCGGCATGCTCGCGCAGGGGCGGGACCGTCAGCGGAATCACGCTCAGTGCATAGGCCAGATCCGGTCGAAAGCGCCCGGCCTGGGCCTCGGCGGTCAGATCGCGACGGCTGATGGCAATCATGCGCACGTCGAGCGGAATGCGCTCCGAGCCGCCAACCCGCTGAAAACTGCCGGCATCGATCGCCGAGGCCAGCCGGGTCTGCGCCTCGGCGTCCAGGTCGGCGGCACCGTCGAGGATCACCGTGCCACCGGCGGCGGCCTCGAGCCGGCCGGGGATGACCTGACTGCGTCGGACCTGGCCGAACAGCTCCTGAGCCGCCGATTGCCCGGCGATGGTGCCGGCCGCCACCTCCACCAGCGGCCCCGAACGGCGCTCGCTGAGACTGTGAATATAGCGCCCCAGGCATTTGCGGCCGCTGCCGGGCTCACCACTGATGAGCACCCAGCTGTCGGTGCCGGCCAGCCGTTCGGCCTGTTCGCGCAGATCACGCATGGCGCTGCTGCGTCCCACCGGTTCGATGACCGGGGCGGGTGCATCGCCGGGGGTGCCGACGGCGCCGGGGGCGGCCAGCGCCTGCTCCACCGTTGCCAGCAGCTTGCCCATGGACAGCGGCTTTTCAACAAAGTCCATCGCCCCGTGACGGGTGGCCTCGACAGCGGTTTCCACCGTGCCGTGTCCCGAGATCATGACCACCGGGAACGGACAGACACCGCCCTGCGCCCACTCCTTGAGCAACGAAATCCCGTCATCGCCGGGCATCCAGATATCCAGCAGCACCAGTTGCGGCGTGCGCTCGCGCAGCAGCGAGCGTGCCTGGCTGGCGCTTTCCGCCGTTGCCACCGCGTAGCCCTCATCCTCGAGGATCTCGCGGACCAGCTCGCGGATGTCCGGCTCGTCGTCGACGACCAGCACGTAGGCCTTGCTCATTGTCCATTCTCCCCGGTCGGCAGGCGCACCGACAGACGCGCGCCGCCCTCGACATTGCGGGCACTGATACTGCCATTGTGCTCTTCGACAATCTTTTTAACGATCGCCAGGCCCAGCCCCGAGCCCCGGGGCTTGGTGCTGACATAGGGCTCGAAGAGCTGATCGAGCATGGCATCGGCAAACCCGGGCCCGTTATCCTCGATGTCCAGTTCCACGCCCCCGGCATGGCGCCCGCTGCGGCGGCGGGTCGAGACCACGATCTCGCAGGCGCCGCCGGCGTCGGCTTCGAGGGCATTGCGGATCAGGTTGTTGAGCAGCTGACGCAGGCGCCCGGGATCGGCCTCCAGCCAGGGCAGCTGATCGTCCAGGTCCGTGCGGATCGAGGCCTGCGCCGCCTGCCCCCGGTAGAGCTCAACCACCTCCTGCACCAGGGCATTGAAGTCGACCCGCTGGAGCTGCAGCACCGGCGGTCGCGCGTACTCGGAAAACGCCTGGACCATCTCCTTCATTGCCTCGACCTGGTGGATGATGGTCTCGGTGGCCCGTTGCAGCAGGGCCGCCTCGTCGCCGCTCAGGCGGTTGCCCACCTTGTGCTGGAGGCGCTCGGCGGACAGCTGGATGGGTGTCAGCGGATTGCGGATCTCATGGGCCAGCCGCCGGGCGACTTCACCCCAGGCGGCGTCGCGCTGGGCCTGAATGAGTGTGGTCACATCATCAAAGACGATCACCTCGCCGCCACCTTCGCCCTCGCCCGGCAGCAGCGCCCCGCTGCAGATCAGCGACCGGCGCCCCTCGCGGGTGTCCAGACTGAGCTCGGCACGCCATTCGCCCTCGGCCTCGTGCTGATGGGCATCAATCTGCTCGACAAACGGACTGAAGTCAGGAAACCGCTGGACAAGGGCCGACAGCGGCTGGCCGGTGCCTTCATGCAGCGGCACCGAGAGGATATCCACCGCCGCCTGGTTATAGGTGCGCAGGGTGCCGTCCGGGCCCAGTGCCAACACCCCCGAGGACAGACGCCCCAGCACCGTTTCCAGATAGGCGCGCTGGGATTCCACCAGCGTCTGGCTCTGCCGTGCGGCATCCCGGACATCGGCCACGCGACGGCTCATGTCATTGAACGATCGCACCAGAAAGCCCAGCTCGTCGTTGCCCGCCGGGGGCAGCTGGGTACCGTACTCGCCGGCGGCCATCGCCCGGGTGCCCTCGGCCAGACGACTCACCGGCGCCACCAGTCGGCGGGCCAGATAGAATGCCGACCAGACGGCGAACAGCAGCGACACCAGCAGCACCAGCGACAGCGTCAGGATGAAGCTGTCCTTGAGCGGTCCGCGCAGATAGGCGAGCTCGCGATACTCGCTGAACGCGGTTTCCACCTCGTCGGCCAGATCGTTGATGCGCGGCGAGACCTGGAAAAGCCCCTGCAGGATGCGCGTATTGCCGGGCCCATCCGGGCCCGGTGCACGCACCAGGGCGCGGATATGCAGGCCGGCGTTCTCGATGGGGTCGAGCCCCACATAGGGCCGGCCCTGGCGCAGCTGCAGAAGAATGCTCTCCTCGGGCCGATTGGGCAGGATGCTGTCAGTATCCATGCTGCTGGCGGCAATGATGCGCCCGTTCTCGCCGATCAGCGTCAACTCCGAGGCACCCGTGCGGGCGCGTAGGTCGCCCAGAGTGATGGGCGCCATCTCCTGGCTGACATCGGCCAGATCCCGGGCGGCCTCTTCGAGGCGCTGCTGCATGTCACGCATGCGCTGATCCAGCGACGCCTGGGAGAGCGCCAGCGCGTCTTCGAGGGCATTTTCGACGCGCACATCAAACCAACTGTCCACGCCGCGCTGCAAAAACTGCATCGAAAAACCGTACACCACCAGTCCGGGCAGCACCGCCAGGACCACAAACAGGGCCATCAACCGCAGGGTCAGGCGACTGCCGGTTTCGCGCGCCCGCAGCGAGCGCACCAGCCGCTGCAGGTTGTTGATGATCAGCCCCGAGAGCACCACCAGCACCACGCCGTTGATCAGCAGCAGCCACAGATACAGGCGCCCGAAGCGCGAGGAGTTTTCAGTGGCGGCGCTGAGCAGATACAGCGACAGGATCAGCAGCACGCTGAGCAGGATGCGGACAATGGCCTGGCGCGGCAGCCCGCTCATGGCCGCACCTCAAGGGTCTGGGGCTCGCTGCGCAGCTGCCAGTCGGCGCTGGCCCAGGCCACCGTGCGCAACAGCCGGGGCAGCGCGTCCACATCCAGCTCGGTCTCGAAACGCAGCCGATAGGTCTGCTGGTCATCCAGCCGGTCGCGGCCGATCACGGGCCAGGCCTCAATGGTGCCAAGCCGCGTCAGCAGGGCATCGAGGCTGCGATAACTGCGACTCTCGCCACTGGCAAGGCGATTGAGCACGTAGCGACGGCTCATCGCGTGATAGGCAAGCCGGTACCGGCGCTCCTGACCGACCACTTCCACGTCGCGCCACCACCAGCGCGGTCGATCGAGGCTCAGCCGTTGGCTGATCACCAGATCGACGCCGCTCTCCAGTGCCTCGGTTGCCGTCGCCGTCAGCGAATAGTCGATACGCCCATCCACCACCAACAGCCCGTTGGCGAATCGCTGTTCAAGCGAGGCAACACTGAAACCCGCCGCCGGGGGGCTGATGCCGACCGCGGCCAGACACAGCAGCGCCACCAGCAGGGCGGCTCGGGGGCTAGCGCTTGTCCAGACAGGCATAGTAGAAGCCATCGACGCCGGCCTCACCGGTCAGAACCTGATGTCCGTGGCCCACCGGCCGACCGACCGGCGGTGCAGGTGGGACCACTTTGACATCGGCTTGATCCCCGACGAAGGCCTCGATCACTGATTCATTCTCGGCGCGAAGCACCGAGCAGGTGCAGTAGACAAGACGCCCGCCCGGTGCCAGTCGCGGCCAGAGGGTGTCGAGAAGCGCGCGCTGGCGCACCGCCAGATGCGCGATATCGGCCTCGCGCCGCAGCCATTTGATGTCGGGGTGCCGACGGATGACCCCGGTGCCCGAACACGGCGCATCAATGAGGATGCGATCGAAGCGCTCTTGCGCTGGCCACTGCCCGGGGTCTGAGGCATCCGCCACCCGCACCGTGGCGCTCAGGCCGAGGCGGGCGAAGGTTTCCTCGACCCGCTGCAGCCGCTCGGCATCAATATCCGCCGCCAGCAGCGACACCTGCGCATGTTCAAGCACGTGGGCGGCCTTACCCCCGGGTGCGGCGCAGGCATCGAGCACCCGATCGCCCTCCGTCGCCGCCAGCAGCGGGGCAGCCCACTGGGCGACGGCGTCCTGCACCGAGCAATCGCCGGCGGCAAAGCCCGGCAGTGCGCTGACCGCCACCGCGTTGTCGAGCACCAGGGCGTCCTCGAACCCCGCCAGCGCCCGGGCGCCAATGCCCTCAGCGGCAAGCCGCTCGAGATAGGCATCACGGGACGTGCGACGGCGATTGACCCGCAGCGTCATGGGCGCCCGCGTATTCTGCGCGGCCAGCAGCGCCTGCCAGTCGTCGGGCCAGTCCCGGCGCAGGTGGGCGAGCAGCCAGTCCGGCACCGAGGCCTGGCGGGCCGGGTCGGCGTCTACCGCCTGCAGGCAGGCCGCGCTGTCGCGCTGAAAACGTCGCAGGACGGCGTTGATCAGCTTGGCAGCCCAGGGCTTGCCGCGCCGGCGCGCGACGGCAACCGTCTCGGAGACCGCCGCATGGGCCGGAATGTCCATTTCGGTGAGCTGGAAAAAGCCGATCTCGAGGAGCAGCGCCATGTCCTGGTCCCGCGACTTGAGCCGGCTGCGCAGGAAATGATCCCGAATGGCGCCCAGGCGGCGGTGATAACGCAGCACCCCGTAGGCGATGGCCCGGCATAACGCGACATCCCGGGGATCATCGCCGCGCGGACCGTGCTCGGCGAGGGCGCGATCCAGTGATCGGCCTCGGTGCAGCACCGCCAGCAGGACCTCGACCGCGGCCCCGCGCGGATCAGTGGAGGATTTCGCCGACATGCACTGTGTGCCCCCGCAGGAATTCCGCCACTGGCTGGGCCCGTCCACCGGCCGCCTGTACCCGCTGCAGGCGCAGCAGGCCCTCGCCGGTCTGCACATCAATCCCGTCGGACCCGACGGCAATAATGGTGCCGGGTGGCGCCGCCGCGTCGCCGGCCGGCAGCGCCACCGCCTGCCAGACCCGCAACCGATCATCGCCCCACGCGCAGCGGGCCACCGGCCAGGCATTGAACGCGCGCACCCGGCGCGCCAGCTCGGGCGCCGGACGCTGCCAATCGATCCAGGCCTCGTCGGCGTTGATCTTGGCGGCATAGGTCACGCCGTCGGACGGCTGCGGACGGGCGGGTTGCCGGCCATGCAGCCAGCCATCCAGGCAATCCACCAGCAATTGCGCCCCCAGATCGGCCAGCCGGTCATGCAACTGCGCGGCATTATCGTCGGGGGTGATGGGCGTGGACCGCGCTGCGATGACCGGCCCGGTATCCAGGCCCGCCGCCATTTCCATCAGACAGACGCCGGTTTCCGGATCGCCGGCCTCGATGGCCCGCTGAATGGGGGCCGCCCCGCGCCAGCGCGGCAGCAGCGAGGCATGGATGTTGACGCAACCATGGGTGGGAATGTTCAGCACGGATGCCGGCAGGATCAGGCCATAAGCCGCCACGATCATGACGTCGGGCCGATAGCCGGCCAGCCGGTCCCGGGCCTCGGCGTTGCCCAGGCGCTCGGGCTGTTCGACGCTCAGGCCGTGCTCGAGGGCGGCTGTCTTGACCGGTGATGGCCGGAGCCGGCGCCCGCGGCCGGCCGGCCGGTCGGGCTGGGTGTAAACCGCGGCGATGGAGTGCCCCGCCGCCACCAGGGCCTCGAGGGCGGGCACGGCAAACTCGGGCGTCCCCGCATAGACGATGCGGGGCGGCGTATTGTCGCTGGCGCCGATCAGACCGATCCCGTTCGGGCCGACGCATCACCGCGCTGCCGGGCCGCTTTCTCGAACCGCCGGCGCAGGCGCTTGCGCTTGAGCTCGGAGAGATGGTCAATAAAAAGCCGGCCGTCGATATGATCGATCTCGTGCTGCAGGCAACGCGCCATCATGCCTTCGGCCTGCAGCTCGAAGGGTTCGCCGTCCAGACCCTGGGCGCGCACGGTCACGGCATCGACCCGTTCGACGTTGTCGGTATAGCCGGCGATGGACAGACAGCCCTCTTCGACAATATCCCGCGTCTCGCCGCGCGCGATGATCTCGGGGTTGATGAACACCTGCGGCGCGTCGCCATTTTCGCTGACATCAACCACGACAAGGCGCTGGTGGACATTGATCTGCGTGGCCGCCAGACCGATCCCCGAGGCGTCGTACATGGTCTCGATCATGTCGCGCACCAGGGCATGCACCTCGGCATCGATCTGCTCGACGGGCGCGGCCCGGCGGCGCAGCCTTTCATCGGGGTACTGGAGGATTTCGCGTATGGCCATGAGACTATCCGTTTAAAGCACTACCGCTCAGTGTAGCGAACCGCCGCCACTCGCGACCAGTCAGACGCGGTGTGACAAGGAGACATCATGCCCGCGTGGAGCCTGCGCGCCCTGCTCGCCACCATTGCTCTGCTGACCACCCTGTCGGTACCGGCCTCGCCGCCGGCCCTGTTCCCGTCCAGCCAGGCCCTGCCGCAGGTTGTCCTGGGCGAGGAAGGGCGACGTCTGAATGCGGCCGGCGACCGGGTCTATGCCGAAGGGCTGAGCGGTCGGGCCGCCCGTCATTACTATCTGCTTCGGCCCGGGCCGGCGCTCACCGGCCACAGCGGCGAGCGCCTCGGCCGCAGCAGCATCGCCCTGGGCAAAGCGGCACTGATCAGCGCCGGACAGCCGGCACTGCTGCGTATCCTGAAGGCGCGGCGCGAAATCCGCCCCGGCGACTACCTGCTGGCCATCGACCCCGAGCGGAGCGAGGCCCATGACTGACCGCGCGCTCGAGAGCTGGCTGTGGCTGGCGCGCCTGCCGGGTGTCGGCCCGCGGACCAGCACCCTGATCATCGACGCCTATGACCACCCCGAGGCGTTTCGGGCCGCGTCCCAGGCCGATCGCGCCGCCCATGGGCTGCCCCGGGCTGCGGTCCGCGCACCGCATGACGCCGCCAGCCTGCAGTCGGGCATTGATGCCGACCTGCGCTGGGCCGATGCCGAGGATCGCCACCTGATCGCCCGCGACGATGCGCGCTATCCGGCCCTGCTGACGCAAATCGCCGACCCGCCGCCCATGCTGTACCTGCGTGGTGATCCCAACGCCCTGCTCGAGCCCCAGGTGGCCATGGTCGGGGCACGCAATGCCTCGGACAACGCCATTCGCATCGCCGAAGAGTTTGCCGCCTATCTGGCCGCCACCGGACTGACCGTCACCAGCGGGCTGGCCCTGGGCATCGATACCGCCGCCCACGAAGGGGCACTGGCGGTGCAGGGCCGCACCGTGGCGGTCATGGCCACGGGCCCGGACCGGCTTTATCCGCGGGACAATGAGGCGCTGGCCCGCCAGATCGCCCGCCACGGGGCAATCGTCACCGAAATGCCCACCGGCACACCGGTGAGCCGGGGACTGTTTCCGCGCCGCAACCGCCTGATCGCCGGGCTGTCGGTGGGCACGCTGGTGGTCGAGGCCGGTCGCCACAGCGGCTCGCTGGAGACCGCTTACCGGGCGATCGATGCCGGCCGCGAGGCCATGGCCATTCCCGGCTCCATCCATAATCCGCGGGTCAAGGGCTGCCACGCACTCATTCGCAACGGGGCGCGTCTGGTGGAATCGGCGCAGCAGGTCATCGAAGAAGTGAGCCATGCCATCGACGGGCCGGCGGCCACCGCTCCGCCGGTCGAGTCAACGGCTGAGCAGGCCGACTGGACGGCCCTGGATGCACGGGAAATCGCGGTGCTCGAGGCCATGGATCACGACCCCATTGCCTTCGATACCCTGCTCCAGCGGGCTTCATTGACGCCCGATATCCTTTCATCCATTCTCCTGAAGCTCGAACTCTCGGGCGACGTTGCGCCCTGCAGTAGCGGTTATTACATGCGAACCAGCAATCGAGCGGGCGGATGAAAGAAAACGTCTTCGAGATCCTGATGTACCTGTTTGAGCACTATTTTCAGGACGCCGTCGACCTCGACCCCAATCGGACCCAGATCGAGTCGGACCTGCGTGATGCGGGGTTTTCCGATCCGCAGATTTTCAAGGCGCTGGCATGGATCGACGCGCTCGCCGAACGCCGCGACCTGCCGGTTTCGGCCCACGGACCCGCGGCGATCCGGATTTACACGACGGCCGAGGCGGCCCGGCTCGATGTCGAGTGCCGGGGCTTTCTGCTGTTTCTCGAACAGGCCGGGATTCTCGGCGCGGGCAGCCGCGAACTGGTCATCGATCGTCTGATGGACCTGGATGACGATCCCATCGGGCTGGATGAGCTCAAGTGGGTGGTCCTGATGGTCCTGTTCAGCCAACCGGGTCAGGAAGAGGCCTGCGCCTCCATGGAGAGCCTGCTTTTTGAACCTCCCTATCCCACAAAACACTAAGCATCCATGTCGCATTCACTGGTAATCGTCGAATCCCCGGCCAAGGCGGGCACCATCAAGAAGTACCTGGGCAAGGACTTCGAGGTGATGGCGTCGTACGGTCATGTCCGTGACCTGATCGCCAAGGAGGGTGCCGTCGATCCGACGCATGACTTTGCCATGCACTACAGCGTGGTCGAGCGCAACGCCAAACAGGTCGACGCCATTGCCAAGGCCACCCGCAAGGCCGATGCGGTCTACCTGGCCACTGACCCCGACCGCGAAGGGGAGGCCATTTCCTGGCACCTGCTGGAGCTGCTGCGCGAGCGCGGCGTGATTGCCGACAAGCCCGTCCATCGGGTGGTTTTCTACGAGATCACCCGGGATGCGATCCGCGAGGCCATCCAGCACCCGCGCGGCCTGTCCGATCACCTGGTGGATGCCCAGCAGGCACGCCGGGCGCTGGACTACCTGGTCGGGTTCAACCTCTCGCCGCTGCTGTGGCGCAAGATCACCAGCGGTCTCTCTGCCGGCCGCGTGCAATCGCCGGCGCTGCGCATGATCGTCGAGCGCGAGAAGGAGATCGAGGCGTTCGTCCCCCAGGAGTACTGGAGCGTCGAGGCCGACCTGGTCCAGGCCGATACCCCGTTTGTCGGGCGCCTGCAGCAGCTCGATGGCGGCAAGGTCGAGCAGTTCACCATCAACAACGCCGAAACCGCCGACGACGCCACGCAGCGCATCCTCGCGGCCACCGGCGCCGACCAGGGCGAGGGCGAGCTGACCGTCACCCGGGTCGAGAAAAAACAACGCCGGCGCAACCCCGCCGCGCCTTTCATCACCTCCACCCTTCAGCAGGAGGCCTCGCGCAAACTGCGCTTTTCCGCGCAGCAGACGATGCGCATTGCCCAGCAGCTCTACGAAGGGGTGGATACCGGCAGCGGCACGGTGGGCCTGATCACCTACATGCGCACCGACTCGGTCAACCTCTCGCAGGAGGCCATCCAGGGCCTGCGCGAGGTGATCGAGAAGCGCTTCGGCGCCGCCAAGCTGCCCGCCAAGCCCAATCAGTACCGGACCCGCGCCAAGAACGCCCAGGAAGCGCATGAGGGGATCCGGCCAACGGATGCCAGCTGGGTGCCGGAATCGCTCAAGGGACATCTCAGCGACGATCAGTACCGGCTCTATGACCTGATCTGGAAGCGCACCGTCGCCTGCCAGATGATCCACGCCACCATCGACACGGTGTCGGTGGACCTGGCCGCCGGCGACGTGGCGAGCTTTCGGGCCACCGGTTCGACGGTGCGCGATCCCGGCTTCATGGCGGTGTATCAGGAGGGGGCCGACGACGCCGGCGCCGATGCCAATGACCGCATCCTGCCGCCCCTCGCCGAGGGCGAGCGGATCACGCTGACGGCCCTGCGGCCGGAACAGCACTTCACGGAGCCGCCGCCGCGCTACTCCGAGGCCACCCTGGTGCGCGCCCTCGAGGAATACGGCATCGGCCGGCCGTCAACCTATGCCTCGATCATCGCCACGCTGCAGGCGCGCAACTACGTGACGCTGGAGAATCGGCGCTTCAAGCCCACCGACACCGGCCGGGTGGTCACCAAGTTCCTGACCGAGCATTTCGATCGCTACGTCGACTACGAATTCACCGCGCGCCTGGAAGACCGGCTGGATGCCATCTCGCGGGGCGAGACCGACTGGGTGCCGGTGCTGCGCCAGTTCTGGGATCCCTTCCACGAGCGCATCGAAGAAAAGCAGCAGGTGTCGCGCAGCGAGGTGATGAAGGCCCGCGAGCTGGGTACCGATCCCGAGAGCGGCCGACCGGTCTCGGCGCGGCTCGGCCGCTATGGGCCCTTCGCCCAGATCGGCACCCGCGAGGACGAGGAAAAGCCCCGCTTTGCCAGCCTGCGCCCGGGCCAGAGCATCGATACCATTGGTCTCGACGAGGCCCTGGCACTGTTTACGCTGCCGCGGGATCTCGGCGAGACGCCGGATGGCCTGCCCCTGAGCGCCAACATCGGCCGATTCGGCCCGTATGTCCGCTTCGGCGACCAGTTTGCGTCGCTCAAAAAGGACGATGACCCCTACACCATCGACCGTGAGCGTGCCCTGGAACTGGTCGAGGAAAAAAAGGAAAACATCGCCCGGCGTACCATCCAGAGCTTTGACGACGGCGCACTGACGGTCATGAAGGGTCGCTTCGGGCCGTACATCACCGACGGCCGCAAGCGGGCCCGGGTCCCCAAGGACCGCGAGGCCGAATCGCTGACCCGCGATGAGTGTCAGGCATTGATCGACGAGGCGCCCGAGCCCAAGGGCCGGGGCGGCGGTCGCAAGAAGTCCGCCAGCGGCACCGGCAAGGCCCGCACCAGCCGCAAGAAGCAGTCCTCGAGCAGCTGATATGCGCAGCCCCTCGCCGGCCCTGCGCCGGGTCCGCGCTCAGATCCATGCCGGCGGCGTCGGGGCCTATCCCACCGAAGGTGTCTGGGGACTGGGCTGCGACCCACTCGACAGCGATGCCATCGCCCGCCTGATCCGGCTCAAGGGCCGGGGCGCGGACAAGGGCCTGATCGTGATCGCGGCGGGCATCGACCAGATCCAGGGGCTGGTGCAGTGGCCCGCCAGCGATTCGCGGCGCGCGGCAATACTGGCCACCTGGCCGGGTCCGGTCACCTGGGTCATGCGGGCCGCCGAGGGCCTCCCCGACCTGCTGACCGGGGGGCGCCGGACCATTGCAGTGCGGATCACGCGCCACCCCCCGGTCATCAACCTGTGTCATGCCGCCGGCTCGGCGCTGGTGTCCACCAGCGCCAATCGCAGCGGCAAACCCGCCTGCCGGCGCGGCTGGCAGGTGCAGCGCTGCTTTGGCCGGCAGCTAGACTGGTTTGTGCCCGGGCCGCTGGGCGGCCAGCGCGGCCCCTCGGAAATCCGCGACGCCGACAGCGGCCGGGTGCTACGAGCAGGCGCCTAGCCCCCGATGTAGGACATCTCGATGCGGCGGCTGTCGATGGGTTGTACACCGGCGGTACGGAGCTCGGAGTAGCGATCATCGCGCTGCGACCAGATCGCCGTCAGCGCCTCCTGGACCGCGGCGTCACTGTCACCGCGACGCAGCCGGTCGCGCAGATCATGGCCATCACTGGCGAACAGGCAGGTAAATAGCTGGCCCTCGGCGGACAGGCGCGCACGCTGGCAGGTACCGCAGAAGGGCTGGGTCACGGAACTGATCAGGCCGAGCTCGCCGGCGCCGTCCCGATAGCGATAGCGCTCGGCCACCTCGCCACGATAATTGGGTGCCACCGGCTCGATCGGCCACCGGGCGTTGATCCGATCCACCACGTCGCGGGACGGGACGACCTGATCGAGCCGCCAGCCATTGCTGTTGCCGACATCCATGTACTCGATAAACCGCACGATGTGCGCCGTCCCGCGAAAATGCCCGGCCATGGGCAGAATATCGCCATCGTTGACGCCTTTGCGCACCACCATGTTGATCTTGATCGGCCCCAGTCCGGCGGCCTCGGCGTGATCGATCCCCGCCAGCACCTTTGCCACCGGAAATCCCACGTCATTCATCGCCCGGAAAGTCGCATCATCGATGCCATCCAGACTGACCGTCAGCCGATCCAGACCCGCCGCCCGCAGCGCCCGGGCCTTGTCCCGGGTCAGCAGCGAGGCATTGGTGGTCAGACTGATGTCTTCGATGCCGTCGATCTCGTGCAGCAGACCGATCAGCGTCTCCAGCTCGCGCCGCAGCAGTGGCTCACCCCCGGTCAGGCGCAGTTTGCGCACGCCCAGCGACGCGAACACCCGGGCAAGCCGGGCGATTTCCTCAAAAGACAGCAACTGATGACGCGGCAGAAACGTGTGATCGGCACCAAACAGGGCCTTGGGCATGCAGTAACTGCAGCGGAAATTGCAGCGATCGGTCAGCGAAATCCGCAGATCCCGCAGCGGCCGATCGCGCCGGTCGGTCAGTCCATCCGTCACGACTTTACTCCCCGGCGCCCGGCAGCGCCTCGCCCTGCTGATAGACCTGAGAGCCATCGGCATAGGTCTCGCGCTTCCACACCGGCGCGGTGACCTTGAGCCGATCGATGGCAAACCGCGCCGCCTCGAATGCCTCGGCCCGGTGGGCAGCACGCACCACGACCACCACGCTCAGTTCACCGACCCGCAACCGGCCGGTGCGATGCCGGATCCGGCACGCGAGGATGTCATGCCCTGCCAGCGCCTCGGCCTCGACGGCGGCCAGCGCCCGCTCGGCCAGCGGGACATAGGCGGAGTACTCGATATCGGTAACCGTCTGGCCAGCGTGGTGACGACGCACCGTGCCGCCGAACACCACCACGGCGCCGGCATCCGGCGAGGCGGTCTCCTCGATCAGCGCATCCAGATCGATGGCATCGCCATCAACATGGTCGTTCATTGCATTCGCTCCGAGATTTTCTGTTGCGTATCCTTGCACGTATGACACAGATCGATGCAACCGCCGTCCGATCCTATCTGCTGGATCTGCAGGATCGCATCTGCGACGGGCTCTCGGCCCTGGATGGCAACGCCTTTCATGAAGACGCCTGGGATCGCGACGCCGGGGGCGGCGGGCGCACCCGCGTGCTCAGCGGCGGGCCGGTGTTCGAGCAGGCCGGCGTCAACTTCTCGCACGTGTTCGGCGCCAACCTGCCCGCCACCGCCAGCGAACGCCGCCCCGAACTGGCCGGCCGCAGCTTTCAGGCCCTTGGCGTGTCGCTGGTGGTGCATCCGCGCAACCCTTACGTACCCACCTCGCACGCCAATGTCCGCTTCTTTGTGGCCGAGGCCGAGGACGCCGAGCCAGTCTGGTGGTTTGGTGGCGGTTTCGACCTGACGCCATTCTATCCCTTTGACGACGACTGCCGGCACTGGCATCAGGTGGCCCATGACGCCGTGGCGCCCTGGGGCGAGGATCTGTATCCGCGCTTCAAGACCTGGTGCGACGACTATTTCTATCTGCCCCATCGCGGCGAAACCCGGGGCATCGGCGGGCTGTTCTTCGATGACTTCGAGCGCGGCGGCTTCGAATCGGCCTTTGCCATGATGCGCTCGGTGGGCGACGGCTACATGCGCGCCTACACCCCCATCGTCGAGGCCCGCCAGGGCACCCCCTACACCGAGCGCGAACGCGACTTCCAGCTCTATCGGCGCGGCCGCTATGTCGAGTTCAACCTGCTCTACGATCGCGGCACCAAGTTTGGCATCCAGTCCGGGGGTCGAACCGAGTCGATCCTCATGTCGATGCCGCCGCTGGCGCGTTGGGAATATGACTACCAGGTGGGCGAGGCCACGCCCGAGGCGGAATTGACCCGGTGCTACCTGCAGCCCCGCGACTGGCTGTAGCGCGACAGCCAGTCGGTTCATACGACCTGTGCTTGGCACTCACAAATCATGGGGCGACAACCCCCGGCCATTGGGTTAGGTTGTCGGGCACCGTTGTGATGGCATTTTTCCGCAGCGCAACAATAACCTACAGCGATCAGGGGTGTGGCCACCGGACGGTCTGCCCGCTAGGCTGTGTCCCAAGTGAACAAAGACGAGGTCAGAGATGGCAGCAAAAATGACGCCCATGCCGACGCCGGACGACCTGGATCCGCAGGAGACCCAGGAGTGGCTCGAGGCCATTGAGTCGGTCCTCGAGTACGAGGGCCCGGAGCGGGCACAGTTTCTGCTCGAACAGCTCGTGGACAAGGCCCGCCGCAGCGGTGGTCAGTTGCCCTTCAAGGCGACCACGGCCTATCAGAACACCATCCCCACCCAGCACGAGCAGCCCTTTCCGGGTGATCGCGCACTGGAATCGCGCATCCGCTCGATCATTCGCTGGAATGCCATGGCAATGGTGGTTCAGGCCAACCGCGACCGCGACGGCATTGGCGGGCATATCGCCTCGTTCGCCTCGTCGGCGACGCTCTACGAGGTGGGCTTCAACCACTTCTGGCGCGCGCCAAGCGAGGATCACGGCGGCGACCTGGTGTTCATCCAGGGCCATTCCGCCCCGGGCATCTACGCCCGCGCCTACCTCGAGGGCCGGCTCGACGACGACGATCTGCACAACTTTCGCGCCGACCTCGCCAAGACCGGCAAGCCGCTGTCGTCGTATCCGCATCCCTGGCTGATGCCCGACTTCTGGCAGCTGCCCACCGTGTCCATGGGGCTCGGCCCGATCATGGGCGTCTACCAGGCCCGCTTCCTCAAGTACCTGCATAACCGCGGCATCGCCGATACGGCCGACCGCAAGGTCTGGGTGTTCTGCGGTGACGGCGAGATGGACGAGCCCGAGAGTCTCGGCGCCATCGGCGTCGCCGCCCGCGAGGGGCTCGACAACCTGATCTTTGTGGTCAATTGCAACCTCCAGCGCCTGGACGGACCGGTGCGCGGCAATGGCAAGATCATCCAGGAGCTCGAGGGCGAGTTCCGTGGCGCCGGCTGGAACGTGCTCAAGGTGCTCTGGGGATCGGCCTGGGACCCGCTCCTGGCCAAGGACTCCCAGGGCCTGCTGCGGCGGCGCATGGACGAGGCCGTGGACGGCGAGTACCAGAACTTCAAGGCCAAGGGCGGCGCCTATACCCGCGAGCATTTCTTTGGCAAATACCCCGACCTCAAGGCCATGGTCGCGAACATGTCCGACGAGGACATCTGGCAGCTCAAGCGCGGCGGCCACGACTCCGCCAAGGTCTACAACGCCTACCGGGCCGCCACCGAGCACGAGGGTCAGCCCACGGTCATCCTGGCCAAGACGGTCAAGGGCTATGGCATGGGCGAAGCCGGCGAAGGCCAGAACATCACCCATCAGCAGAAGAAAATGGCCGAGAACGCCCTCAAGGAGTTCCGCGACCGTTTCCACATCCCGGTGCCCGACGAGAAGGTCGCCGACGCGCCGTTCTACAAGCCCGCCGAGGACTCGCCCGAGATCAAGTACCTGCACGAGCGTCGCGAGGCGCTGGGCGGCTACCTGCCGGAGCGTCGCATCACCGCCGAGCCGGTGGAGGTGCCCGACCTGTCCGCCTTCCAGGTGCTGCTCAAGGACAGCGGCGAGCGCGAGATGTCGACCACCATGGCGTTCGTCCGCGCGCTGTCGATCATCGCCCGCGACAAGGGCCTGGCCTCGCGTCTGGTGCCGATCGTGCCCGACGAGGCCCGCACCTTCGGCATGGAAGGCCTGTTCCGCCAGCTGGGCATCTATGCCCCGCAGGGCCAGCTCTACGAGCCGCAGGATGCCGATCAGCTGATGTACTACCGCGAGGATCAGAAAGGCCAGATCCTCCAGGAGGGCATCAACGAGGCCGGCGCCATGTCGAGCTGGATCGCCGCGGCCACCGCCTACGCCAATCATGGCGTCGAGATGATCCCGTTCTTTGCCTACTACTCCATGTTCGGCTACCAGCGTGTCGGTGATCTGTGGTGGGCGGCCGGCGACATGCAGGCCAAGGGCTTTCTCATGGGGGGTACCGCCGGGCGCACCACGCTCAACGGCGAGGGCCTGCAGCACGAGGACGGCCACAGTCACCTGATGACCGCGGCGCTGCCCAACTGCCGCTCGTTCGATCCGACCTTTGCCTATGAGATGGCAGTGATCATCCAGGACGGGATGAAGCGGATGTACGCGGAGCAGGAATCGGTCTTCTACTACATCACCATGATGAACGAGAACTACCACCAGCCGGCCATGCCGGAGGGCGCCGAGGACGGCATCCGCCGCGGCATGTATCGGTTCCAGAAAGGAGCCGCCGGCAAGCAGCGGGTTCAGCTGCTGGGATCGGGCAGCATCCTCATGGAAGTCATCGCCGCCGCCGATCTGCTCAAGCAGGACTGGGGCGTCGACAGCGATATCTGGAGCTGCCCGTCGTTCACCGAGCTGCGTCGTGACGGTATCGACTGCGAGCGCCACAACATGCTGCACCCCGAGGACACGCCGCGCGTGCCCTACGTGCAGCAGTGCCTGGCCGATCATCAGGGCCCGGCGATTGCCTCCACCGACTACATGCGGGCCTTCGCCGATCAGATCCGGCCCTACATCGACCGTCACTACGTGGTGCTGGGCACCGACGGCTACGGCCGCTCGGACACGCGCGAAAACCTGCGCCGCTTCTTCGAGGTGGATCGCTACTACGTCACCGTGGCGGCCCTCAAGGCGCTGGCCGACGAAGGCACGATCAGTGCCGAGACCGTCAGCAAGGCGATCGCCCACTACAACATCGACACCGACGCCCCTAACCCGGTCACGGTCTAGCGGCGAATCACGGCGCAGGAGGAATTTGCGTGGCAGAGGTCAAGGAAATCACCGTCCCCGACATCGGCGACTTCGATGCGGTGGACGTCATCGAGGTACTGGTCGGCCCGGGCGACACGGTCGCCGCCGAGGACTCGATCATCACCCTGGAGAGCGACAAGGCGACCATGGAGGTCCCCTGTCCGGTGGACGGCACCGTCACCGAGATGCTGATCCAGCCCGGCGACAAGGTGGCCGAGGGCACACCGGTGGCCAAGGTCGAGGTCAGTGGCGATAGCGGCGGCGATGCCGGGGATGACGCGGCGGCGGCCGAGGCACCGGCAGCCGAGCCCGCCGCACCGGCCCCCGAGCCGGCGCCGGCTGCCGAGGCCCCGGCCCCGGCCCCGGCCCCGGCCGAAAAGCCTGCGCCCGAGCCGGCGCCGGCACCAGCCGCCGCCGCTCCTGCACTCAGCGCCGAGACCCAGCGCATGGCCCATGCCGGACCGTCGGTGCGGCGCTTTGCCCGCGAGCTGGGCGTGCCGCTGGATCAGGTCAGCGGGACCGGTCGCAAGGGCCGCATCAGCCGCGAAGACGTGCAGGCCTATGTGAAATCGGCGCTGGAAGGGGGCGCCGCGGCGGCTCCAGCGGCCGCGGCACCGGCCGCCGAGGGCGCCGGCATCCCGCCCATCCCGGCTGTCGACTTCAGCAAGTTCGGCGAAGTCGAAGAAGTCGATCTGCCCCGCATCAAGCGGCTCTCGGGCCCGCATCTGCATCGCAGCTGGCTCAACATCCCGCATGTCACCCAGTTCGATGAGGCCGACATCACCGAGCTCGATGCCTTTCGCAAGGCCGAAAAGGCAGCGGCCGAGCAGGCCGGCGTCAAGCTCACGCCGCTTGCCTTCATGGTCAAGGCCTCGGCCCGGGCACTGCAGGCGTTTCCTGATTTCAACAGCTCGCTGCGCAGCGACGGCGCCGCACTGATCCGCAAGCACTACATCAATATCGGCGTGGCGGTGGACACCCCCCAGGGCCTGGTGGTGCCGGTGATCAAGGATGCCGACAAGAAGGGCATCTACGCGATCGCCGCAGACCTCGCCGAACTCTCGGGCAAGGCGCGGGACGGCAAGCTCGGCGCCGGCGACATGCAGGGCGGCACGTTCAGCGTCTCAAGCCTGGGCGGTCTGGGCGGCACGGCCTTCACGCCCATCGTCAACGCCCCCGAGGTGGCGATCCTGGGCGTGTCCAAGACCGCCACCAAGCCGGTCTGGGACGGCAGCCAGTTCGTCCCCCGACTCATGCTGCCGCTGAGCCTGTCCTATGACCATCGGGTCATCGACGGCGCCGCGGCCGCCCGCTTTACCACTTACCTGACGGGTGTGCTCGGCGATCTGCGCCGCCTCATCCTGTAAACCGGAAAGGATCGCGATTCATGTCACAAGCCAAGGAAGTTCGCGTCCCGGATATCGGCGACTTCGACGCGGTCGAGATCATTGAGGTGCTGGTCGGCCCGGGCGATACGGTGGAGGCCGAGAGCTCGCTCATCACCCTCGAGAGCGACAAGGCCACCATGGAAGTACCGGCGCCGTTCGACGGGCAGATCGAGTCGGTGTCGGTCAGCGTCGGCGACAAGGTGGCCGAGGGCGACGTGATTGCCATGGCGGTGCCCGCCGACGGCGCGGGCGATGCCGGGGACGACGGCGCCACCGCTGCCGCCGAGCCGGCGGCCGAGGCCCCCGCCGAAGCCCCTGCCGAGGCACCGGCACCGGCCGCCGCTGCGGCGCCCACGGCCGCCAACCAGGCCGCGCCGGACGCACCGGATTGTGACGTGCTGGTGGTGGGGGCCGGGCCCGGGGGCTATAGCGCCGCCTTCCGCGCCGCCGATCTGGGGCTGAAGACCATCATGATCGAGCGCTACCCGACCATCGGCGGGGTCTGCCTGAACGTGGGCTGCATCCCCTCGAAGGCGCTCCTGCACGCCGCCAAGGTCATCGACGATGCGGCATTCTTTGCCGATAACGGCATCGAGTTCGGTGAGCCGAAGATCGACCTGAAAAAGCTCGAGTCATGGAAGTCGAGCGTGGTCGGCAAGCTCACCGGCGGTCTGGTGGGCCTGGCCAAGCAGCGCAATGTCGAGACCGTCCACGGACCGGCGCAGTTCGTCGATGACTATCACGTCAGCGTCGAGACCGCCGACGGCGAGCGCCGCATCAGCTATCGCAACGTGATCATCGCCGCGGGCTCACGGCCCATCGCACCGCCGGGTTTCGATCTGGACCACCCACGCATCATGGACTCCACCGATGCCCTCAAGCTCGAGGAAGTCCCCAAGCGCATGCTGGTGGTGGGCGGCGGCATCATCGGCCTGGAAATGGCCTCGGTCTACCATGCCCTCGGCAGTGAAATCACCGTTGTCGAGCTCGCCGACCGCCTGATGGCGGGCGCCGATCCGGACATCGTCAAGCCGTTTCGCAAGATCATCGACAAGCGCTACGCGAACATCTTCCTCAATACCAAAGTCAGCGCGCTCAAGCCCGACGATGACGGGGTCAGCGTCGAGTTCGAGGGTGGCAAGGCGCCGGCCGAGGACCGTTTCGACCGGGTGCTGGTTTCGGTGGGCCGGCGGCCTAATACCGATCTGCTCAACCTCGAGGCCACCAGCCTCGAGCTGATGGACAACGGTTGCATCCCGGCGGACGACCAGATGCGCACCCGGGTCGATCACATCTTTGCCATCGGGGATCTGATCGGTCAGCCGATGCTCGCCCACAAGGCGGTTCACGAGGGCAAGGTGGCCGCCGAAGTGGCCGCCGGCGAGAAGAGCGCCTTCGACGCTCGGGTCATCCCGTCGGTGGCCTACACCGATCCCGAGGTGGCCTGGGTGGGCGTCACCCAGGAACAGGCCAAGGCCGAGGGCATGGATGTCGAGGTGGGCAGCTTTCCCTGGGCCGCCAATGGCCGTTCGCTGTCACTGGGCCGGGACGAGGGCATTACCAAGCTGATCTTCGAGCGCGACACCGAGCGCGTGGTCGGCGCCGGTATCGTCGGGCCCAACGCCGGTGACCTGATCGCCGAGGTGGGCCTTGCCATCGAGATGGGCGCCGACATGCACGACATTGGCCTGACCATCCATCCCCACCCGACCATCTCCGAGACGGTGGGCATGGCCGCCGAGGCGGCCGCCGGCACGCTCACGGATCTGTACATACCCAAAAAGAAACGCTGACCCGCGATGAGCCGGTCCGCCGCCGTCGTTGCCACCGGGCGCTACCTCCCCGAGCGCCTCGTGAGCAACGACGAGCTGCGGGCGGATCTGGCGGCGACGGGCCAGGCCGACACCGTCGACCGCTTCGAGGCCAGCTCGGGCATCCGCCAGCGCTACCGGGCGGCGCCCGAGCAGGTCACCTCGGATCTGGCCGTGGCCGCGGCCCAACAGGCCCTGGAGCGGGCCGGCTGGCGCGCCGACGGGCTTGATCTGATCATCCTCGGCACCGACACCCCCGATCGCATTACCCCTGCCACCAGCGTGATTGTCCAGGCCAAGCTGGGCGCCCACCACGCCGGCACCCTCGACATCGGCTGCGCCTGCGCGTCGTTTCCCACCGCGCTCGCCACCGCCACCGGCCTCATGGCCACCAACCCATCGCTGCAGCGGATCCTGGTGATCGGCGCCTACATGATGCAGCGGCTCGCCGATCCCGCCGACCCCATGGTGTTTTTCTATGGCGACGGGGCCGGCGCCGCACTGCTCGCGCCCACCGACGGCGACGGCGTGATCACCAGCGCCTTCCACGCCGACGGGCGCTATGCCGATCACTGGGACATTGCCGCCGGCGGCACCGCCGAGCCCGCCAGTCACGACGCGGTGGCGGCCGGGCGCACTCGGGTGCAGGTCCATCGCCGCTATCCCCCGGCCATCAACGCCGTCGGCTGGCCGCTGGTAATGCATCGGCTCGCCCGCCAGGGCGGGTTTGCCCTGACCACCATCGATCAGGCGATCTTTACCCAGATCAACGCCGCCAGCATTCACGAGGCCTGCCAAACACTGGGTATCGCCCCCCAAAGGGCCCCCACGCTGATGGATCGCTACGGCTATACCGGCTCGGCCTGCATCCCCATCGCCCTCGATCACGCCATCGAAAACGGCCTGACCGGGCCGGGGGATCTGGTCACGCTGGTGGGTTCGGGCGTAGGTTACAACATGGCAGGAGTTGCCCTGAGACTGGAGGAGTGCGCAAGCCGATGAACCACGCGGCCAACAAGACACGCCAGCGTCAGCTGGACGCGCTGGAGCAACTGGCGGATCAACGCTGGTCCGAGGCGGATCAGGCACTCATCCACCGTTTCATCGATTGCTACTACGCGGGCATGGCCACCGAGGATCTGACCGCGCGCACGGCCGGCAGCCTCTACGGCATGGCGCTGTCGCACTGGCGACTGGGCTACCGGCGGCCCCGCGGCGAGGTGGCGCTGCGCGTCTACAACCCCGACCCCGAGCAGGACGGCTGGGAGTCCACCCACAGCGTGATCCAGATCGTCGCCGATGATCAGCCCTTTCTGGTCGACTCGCTGTCCATGGCGATGAACGAGCAGGGCCTGATGATCCACCTGATCAGTCATCCGGTGCTCGAGGTCGTGCGCAACGCCGGTGGCCATGTCAACGCGGTCAGCGACCGCTCCACCAGCGACGGCGAGCCCGAGGCGTGGATCCATTTCGAAGTGGATCGCCAGGCCGGCGACGCCCCCCTCGACGCCCTCGAGGCCGCCGTGCGCGACACCCTGCGCGATGTCGACGTCGCGGTGGCCGACTGGCAGGCGATGCGCCATCAGGCGGAGCAGGCCCGGCAGTCGCTGAAACGCCGCGCCCCCGCCGCCGATGATGACTATCCGGCCGAGATCGATGCGTTTCTGGAATGGGTGCTCGATGACCATTTCACGTTCCTCGGCTATCGCCGCTACGACCTCAAGCGTGGCCATGACACCCTGCGGCTGGAGGCCGTCCAGGACACCGGCCTGGGACTGCTGCGTCCCACCCGCAACGCCGAGCGGCTGTCGAGCAGCTTCGAGGCGCTGCCGCCGGCGATGCGCGAACAGGCCAGCGATCCCGACCCGCTGGTCCTTACCAAATCCAGTCATCGCGCCACGGTCCACCGCCACGGCTACATGGACACCATTGGCATCAAGCGCTTCAATACCCGCGGCGAGGTGATCGGCGAACACCGCTTTCTGGGGCTCTACACCTCGGGCGCCTACAGCCGCAATCCGCGCCATATCCCGCTGCTGCGACGCAAGGTGGCGGCCGTGCTCGAGCGCGCCGGGCTGCGCGCCAACAGCCATGCCGGCAAGGCACTGGTGCACATCCTCGAGACCTATCCCCGCGACGAGCTCTTCGAGATCGACTCGCAGACGCTCCACGAGACCGCCCTGGGCATTCTGCAGCTGCAGGAGCGCCAGCGGGTGCGCCTGTTCACGCGTCATGACCGCTTTGGCCGCTTCGTCTCGTGTCTGATCTACGCCCCGCGCGACCGCTACGACACGGCCACGCGGCAGCGCATGCAGCAGATCCTGATGGAGGCGTTCGACGGCGCGCATTCCGAGTTCACCGTCCAGCTCTCCGAGGCGGTGCTTGCGCGCATCCACTTCATCATCCACTTCCGCGGCCCCGAGGCCCAGACGGTGGACACCGACGCCCTCGAGGCCCGCCTTGCGGCCACCACCCGGTCATGGTCGGACGATCTGGCACAGACACTGCTCGAACACTGCGGCGAGGCCCGCGGCAACCCGCTGCATCACCGCTATCGCGACGCCTTCAGCGCCGCCTATCGCGAGGACACCCCGCCCGGCACCGCCACCCAGGACATCGAACGCCTCGAGACCCTGAGTGCCAACAACGGCCTGGTGATCAGCCTGTATCGCCCACTCGAGGCGCCGGTGGGCAGCCTGCGGCTCAAGCTCTACCACGCCGGCCAGCCGATGAGCCTTTCCGACGTGCTGCCGGTGCTCGAAAACATGGGCGTGCGGGTCATCGACGAGCGTCCCTACGGCATTCACCCGGCCGGCGAGGCGCCATGCTGGATCCATGACTTCGGCCTCAGCCACGACCCTCAGCTCGAGCTGGACACAGGCCGGCTGCGGGACGCCTTCCAGTCCGGATTTGCCGCCATCTGGCGACGCGAGACCGACGATGACGGCTTCAACCGACTGATCCTGCTGGCCGGCCTGACCTGGCGGGACATTGTTGTCCTGCGGGCCTACGCCCAGTATCTGCGCCAGGCGGGGATGGCCTACAGCCAGCCCTACATGGAATGCACCCTCGCCGATCATCCGGCCATCGCCAGCGGGCTGATCCAGCTGTTCAAGGCGCGGTTCGACCCGGAGCATGCCGACGCCGACCAGGCCGGCCGCCTGGCCGACGATCTGGACGCACGCCTCGAGGCGGTGGAAAGCCTGGATGACGACCGCATCCTGCGGCGCCTGCGCGATGCCATGCTCGCGACGCTGCGGACCAGCTTCTTCCGGCGCGATGCCCAGGGCCAGCCCCACCCCAGTCTGGCCCTCAAGCTTCGGCCCGAGCAGATCCCCGGCGTCCCCAAGCCGGTCCCGGCGTTCGAGATCTTCGTCAGCTCGCCGCGGGTCGAAGGCGTGCATCTGCGCGGCGGCAAGGTGGCCCGGGGCGGGTTGCGCTGGTCGGAACGCCGCGAGGACTACCGCACCGAGATCCTCGGGCTGATGAAAGCGCAGATGGTCAAAAACGCCCTGATCGTGCCGGTGGGCGCCAAGGGCGGTTTTGTCTGCAAGCGCCTGCCGCGCGACCGCCAGGCCCAGCGCGACGAGGTGCTGGCCTGCTACCGGCTGTTCATCCGCGCGCTGCTGGATGTGACCGATAATATCGTCGACGACGCCGTCCGGCCGCCCGCGCACGTGGTCCGCCACGACGATGACGACCCCTACCTGGTGGTGGCCGCTGACAAGGGCACCGCGACCTTCTCGGATGACGCCAACGCCATCGCCGAGGAATACGGCTTCTGGCTGCATGACGCCTTTGCCTCGGGCGGCTCCAGCGGCTACGACCACAAGGCCATGGGCATTACCGCACGCGGCGCCTGGGTGGCGGTCCAGCGGCATTTTCGCGAGGCCGGCCGCGATATTCAGACCGAGCCCTTCAGCGCCGTGGGTGTGGGTGACATGTCGGGGGACGTGTTTGGCAATGGCATGCTGCAGTCGCGCACCACGCGCCTGATTGCCGCCTTTGACCATCGCCATGTGTTCATCGACCCCGAGCCGGACCCTGAGCGCAGTTATGCCGAACGCGAGCGGCTGTTTGCCCTTGGCCCCTCCAGCTGGGCCGACTACGACACCGCGCTGATTTCCGAGGGCGGGGGCGTCTGGCCCCGCAGCGCCAAGTCCATCACCCTGTCGGAACCGGCCCGCCAGGCCCTGGGGATCGAGCAGCCGCGCCTGACGCCCAACGACCTGATCGCCGCCATCCTCTGCGCGCCGGTGGACCTGCTCTGGAACGGCGGGATCGGCACCTACGTCAAGGCCCGCGCCGAGAGCCACGCCGAGGTGGGCGACAAAGCCAATGATTCGCTGCGGGTGGATGCCGAAGACCTGCGCTGTCGGGTGATCGGCGAAGGCGGCAACCTGGGCGTAACGCCACTGGGGCGGGTCGCGTTTGCCCTGGCCGGCGGGCAGATCAACAATGACGCCATCGACAACTCCGGCGGGGTGGACTGCTCCGACCACGAGGTCAACATCAAGATCCTCATGAACGGCGGCGTCGATGATGGCGACCTGACCGTCAAGCAGCGCAACCAGCTGCTGGTGGAAATGACCGATGCCGTGGCCGAGCATGTGCTGGCCAACAACGATCGCCAGACCCAGGCCATCAGCCTGATGCAGGACCGCGCCGCGGCCCGGCTGGCCGAGCAGGATCGCTGCATGCGCCGGCTCGAGCGCGAGGGCCGCCTCGACCGGGCGGTGGAGCAGCTGCCCGATGACGAAACCCTCGCCGAACGGGCCCAGCAGGGGCGTGGGCTGACCCGCCCCGAGCTGGCGATCCTGCTGTCCTACACCAAGATTCGCGGCTTCGAGGAGCTGCTCGACTCGCCGCTGGTGGAGGGTGAGGAAAACCTCCACGAGCTGGTGGGCTATTTTCCCGCGCCCCTGCGCGAGCGCTTTCCGACGCGCATCGATCAGCACCCGCTGCGCCGCGAGATCATCGCCACGCATCTGGCCAATCATGTCCTCAATCGCATGGGTGCGACGTTTTTGATGCGCATGACCGAAGCGACCGGCGCCGATACCGCCGAGGCGGTCCGCGCGTATCTGGCGGCCCGTGACATTTATGGCCTGCGCGGACTGTGGCACGAAGTGAACGGGCTCGATCACGCGGTGGCCATCCAGCATCAGCAGTCGCTGCTGCATAGCATCCGGGCACTGCAGGAGCAGGCCACGCGCTGGCTGCTGCGGCATCCGGGCGGCGCTGGCGGCGATGCCGAGGCAGGCATCGGGCCCATGCAGCAGGCGGTGGCCCGCCTGGACGAGGCGCTGCCGACATTGCTTACCGAAACCGCCGCCGAACAGCTGGCCGCGGCGCGCGACGAGCATATCGCGGCCGGCGTGCCGGCGCCCCTGGCCGAGCGCCTGAGCCGTCTGCCGCGGCTCTATCCCGCGCTCGATATCCACGCCGCAGCCTGCGTGGCCGACGCCGAACTGACCGATGCCGCCGGCGTGCATTTCCAGGCCGGCGACTATCTGGCGCTCAATGATCTGCGGGCGGCCATCGATCGTTTCCAGCCCGAGGACGACTGGCAGACGCGCTACCGGATCGGGCTGATGGAGTCGCTGCACGAGGAACACCGCCGTGTCACCGAAGCCGTCCTGCGGCATACCACCGACGGCCCGGCGGCCACCCGGGTCGAGGACGGGCTGGCCGGCGAGGGCAACCGGGTCGGCTACCTGCGCCAGATCACCGACCAGATCCAGGCCAGCGCCCAGCCCGATAGCGCCATGTTCGGCGTCGCACTGCAGGCGCTGCGGCATGTCGCGTCGAATGCCCAGGAACGCCTGCAATGACTGATCCGGTGGCACTGCACTGCACCGACGGCGGCGATGGTCCCGCACTGGTCATGCTCCATGGCCTGTACGGCTCGGGAAACAACTGGCGCGGCATCGCCCGATCGTTCGAGCCGAGCCACCGGGTACTGCGCCCCGACCTGCGCAACCATGGCCAGTCGCCGCATTGTCCCGACATGGATTATCGCGCCATGGCCGCCGATGTCATCGCCCTGCTGGATGCCAAAGGCATTGAACAGGCCGATGTCATGGGCCACAGCATGGGCGGCAAGGTGGCGATGGCGCTGGCGCTGACCCAGCCGGAACGGCTGCGCCGCCTGATGGTGGTGGATATCGCGCCCATGGCCTACGACCACGAACACGAGCACGGCGGGCTGATCCGTGCCATGCAGTCCATCGATCTGGCGGCGGCACCCAACCGCGACGCGGTGGATGCGCAACTGGCCACCGCGGTCGCTCATCCCATGATCCGGCAGTTTCTGCTCACCAACCTGCAGCGTCGGGGCGAGGGCTGGATGTGGCGCATTCCGCTGGCCACCCTCGCTGATCAGCTGCCGGTCATCCAGGGCTGGCCGGAGGGCCTGGGCCAGCTGACCGACCGGCCGGCGCGCTTTGTCCACGGCGGGGCATCGGACTACGTCGACACCGCGGGACGCGCCGCCATTGCCCGACACTTTCCGCACGCCGAGGTGGTGAGCTATCCCGGCGTCGGCCACTGGCTGCATGCCGAGGCGCCGCAACGATTCATCGCCGAGCTGAACGATTTCGTGACGCAACCCCACCCCTGACCACGCAGAGAGACCGCCATGGCTGAGGACTTTAAACAGAACGCGCTCGACTACCACCGCAACCCGACGCCGGGCAAAATTACGGTCTCGCCCACCAAGCCGCTGGCCAACCAGCGCGATCTGGCCCTGGCCTACAGCCCCGGCGTGGCCGCCGCCTGCGAGGCGATTGTCGAGAACGAGCGTGAAGCCGCCAATGTCACCGCCCGCGGCAACCTGGTGGGCGTGATCACCAACGGCACGGCGGTGCTGGGGCTGGGGGCGATCGGTCCCCTCGCCTCCAAGCCGGTGATGGAGGGCAAAGGCGTCCTGTTCAAGAAGTTCGCCGGCATCGACGTCTTTGACATCGAAATCGACGAGACCGACGCCGATAAACTGGTGGAGACCATCGCCCGACTCGAGCCGACCTTTGGCGCCATCAATCTCGAGGACATCAAGGCCCCGGAATGCTTCGAGGTTGAAGCCCAGCTGCGCGAGCGCATGAACATCCCGGTCTTCCACGACGACCAGCACGGCACGGCCATCACCGCCGCCGCCGCGATCTACAACGGTCTGCGCCTGGTGGGCAAGCGCTTCGAGGACATCAAACTGGTGACCTCCGGCGCCGGCGCCTCGGCGGTGGCCTGCCTGGATCTGCTGGTCTCGATGGGGCTCAACCCCGCCAATGTCATCGCCACCGACCGCCAGGGCGTGATCTATCAGGGCCGGACCGAGTACATGGATCCGCGCAAGGGGGTGTATGCCAGTGACACCGATGCCCGCACCCTGGGCGAGGCCATCGACGGCGCGGATATCTTTCTGGGACTGTCCGCCCCGGGCGTGCTGACCCCGGCAATGGTCAAGCGCATGGCCGACAAGCCCATGATCATGGCGCTGGCCAACCCCACCCCCGAGATCCTGCCCGAGGACGCCCTGGCCGCGCGCCCCGATGCCATCATCTCCACCGGCCGGTCGGATTACCCCAACCAGGTCAACAACGTCCTGTGCTTTCCGTTCATCTTTCGCGGCGCGCTGGATGTGGGCGCCACCACCATTAACGACGAAATGAAAAAGGCCTGCGTGCGCGCCATCGCCGATCTGGCCACCATGGAATCCTCGGATGTGGTGCGCGCGGCCTATGGCGGCAAACCGCTGTCATTCGGGCCCGAATACCTCATCCCCAAGCCCTTCGACCCGCGCCTGATCACGCGTATCGCCCCCGAGGTGGCCCGCGCCGCCATGGACAGCGGCGTGGCAACCCGTCCCATCGACGATTTCGCCGCCTACCGGCGCCGGCTGTCGAATTATGTCTTCCAGTCGGGCCTGCTCATGAAGCCGATCTTCGAGCGCGCCAGCCAGAACCCGCGGCGGGTGGCCTACGGCGACGGCGAGGACGAGCGCATCCTCCAGGCGGTACAGCTGGTGGTGGACGACGGGCTGGCCAGGCCCATCGTCATCGGCCGGCGCCGGGTGGTCAAAATGCGCATCCAGCGCCTGGGCCTGCGGCTGGCCATCGACGACGACTTCGAGCTGGTGGATCCCGAGGATGATCCGCGCTTCAAGGCCTACTGGCAGCTCTATCACTCGCTCATGGAGCGTCGTGGCGTAACCCCCGACCGGGCCCGCCAGATCGTGCGCACGCGCAACACCGTGATCGCCTCGCTGATGGTGCACCGGGGCGAGGCCGACGCCATGCTCTCGGGCGCGGTGGGCAAGTATCACCGCCAGCTCGACTATGTCACCGAGGTCATCGGCCGGCGCGACGGGGTCGCCAATCTGGCGGCGATGAACGCCATCATCACCCCCAAGGGCACGCTGTTTCTGTGTGACACCTATGTCAACCACCACCCCAGCGCCGATCAGCTCGCCGAGATGACCACCCTCGCCGCCGATGAAATCCGCCGCTTCGGCATGGTGCCCAAGGTGGCCATGCTCTCGCACAGCAACTTCGGCACCTCGGACGATACCGAAGCCAGCAAGATGCGCGAGGCCCTCCATCAGGTTAAGGCCCGCGACCCCTCGCTGGAGGTCGAGGGCGAGATGCACGGCGATGCAGCGCTCAACGAGGAGATCCGCCGGCGGATCTTTCCCAACTCGCAGCTCGAGGGCGAGGCCAACCTGCTGATCATGCCCACGCTGGATGCCGCCAATATCGCCTTCAATCTGCTCAAGACCGTTACCGACGCCGTGTCGATCGGTCCCATCGTGCTGGGCATGGCCAAGCCCGCCCATATCCTCACGCCGTCGGTGACGGTACGAGGCGTCGTCAACCTCACGGCCCTCGCCGGCGTCGAAGCCGGTATCGCGGGCGGCAAGGACGGGAGTCCCTCATGAATCAGGCCATTCGCGTCGCAACCTTTGGTGGCCCCGGCGAGCTGCGCCTCGCCGAGGTTGCCGATGCCACGCCGGGTCCCGGCGAGGTCCACATCCGCCAGACCCATGTCGGCGTCAACTACATCGATGTCTACTTTCGCACCGGGCTCTACCGACCCGCGCAGATGCCGTTTACGCCGGGGCTCGAGGCCGCCGGCGAGGTGCTGGCCGTGGGCGACGGTGTCACCGCGCTGGCTCCCGGCCAGCGTGTCGCCTATGTCGGCGGTCCGCCGGGTGCCTACGCCCGCGATCGGGTGATCAGCGCCGATCGGGTGGTGGCGCTGCCGGCGGCCATCGCCGGTGATCAGGCCGCGGCCATGATGCTGAAAGGCATGACCGCGCACATGCTGCTCGAGCGGGTGCATGCCGTGGGACCGGGGGATCGGGTACTGATCCACGCCGCGGCGGGGGGCGTCGGGCTGCTGCTCTGTCAGTGGGCCCATTCCCTGGGGGCCACCGTGATCGGCACCGTCGGCAGCCCCGAGAAGGCCGAACAGGCGCGCGCCCATGGCTGCCACCACCCGGTGCTCTACCGCGAGGAGTCGGTCAGCGAGCGGGTCCACAGCCTTACCGGCGGCGAGGGCGTGCAGGTGGTCTATGACTCGGTGGGCGCGGACACCCTGACGGCGTCGCTGGCCTGTCTGGCCAAACGCGGGCTGCTGGTCAGCTTTGGCCAGTCATCCGGCGCGCCGCCGGCCATCGAAGTGGGTCAGCTGGCGGCGGGGGGATCGCTGTTTCTGACCCGGCCGTCGCTGTTCGACTACATCGGCACCCCCACCGAACTGCAGGCGGCGGCCGATGCCCTGTTCGCCCGTGTCGCCGCCGGTGATCTGCAGATCCGCATCGACAGCGAATGGCCGCTGGCCGAGGCGGCCGCCGCCCATCAGCGTCTGGAGTCGCGCCAGAGCAGCGGCTCGATCATCCTGCGGCCCTAGTCGGCCGGGGCGTCCATCCGCGGCAGGCTGTTGCCGATGGGGTCCAGGCCCAGGGCCTGACGATAGGTCTGGCGGGCGCGGTCATGTTCGCCGAGGCGCTCGTAGAGCTCGGCAAGCAGACGCGCCGTGGTGGGATTGTCATCCCGGGCCACCGCCGCCTCGAGGTGGCTGCGGGCCGGCCCCCAGCGCTCGCAGCGGGCGGCCTGCCGGGCCGCGGCGTAGAGTAGCGCCGGGTCGTCGGGGCGTTCATTGAGCCAGGACGTGAGGCGGTTGTAGACCCGCTCCGGGGCCAGGGGCAACTCGCCATAGACCTCCACCAGGGCAGGCTCCCAGCGCTGGCGCAACCAGCGGCGCAGCTGGCGCTCGGCAGTGACCGGGCAGTCGGCGTCGATCAGCGCCCGGGCGTAACGCGCCTGCAGCGCCGGATCGCGGCGCCGGCTCTTGGGTAGCGACTTCCAGATGCGGCCCAGACTGTCGGCATTGGCCGAGGCGCCCAGGGCATTGATGCGCTCGTCCAGGGCGCGCTGCTCAATGCTGGTGAGCTCGGCACTGGGCAGGGACTGCTCGCGGCGCAGGTCCGGCAGCAGGTCCATCAACCCGGCGTAATCCTCCACCGCCCGCATGGCCCGTGCCAGCAGCATCAGCACGCGGTGATTGCGGGGCGCTTTCTCGCGCAGCCAGCCCAGGGTGGCAAGGGCCTGCTCCCACTGTTCGGCGTCGACCTGCAGCTGGGCCTGGAGCAGCCCCACCGCCAGTCGCGCCCGCGGGTTGGCGGAATCCGCCGCCACCAGCAGGTCATCCCGACGTTGCCATTCGCCGCGACGCTGAGCGGCGATCGCCGCCAGCAGATGGTGCATGAGCGGCTGTTCCGAAATCCCGCTGGTGCCTTCGAGATGACGCTCGGCCTGGGCGTAGCGCCCCTCGGCCAGCTCGATCAGCCCGTCGATCAGCTCGCGCTGGGCGCGCTGGGTGCGCCGGCTGGCAAGCCGTTCGCGCACCTGGCCGGGGGCCTTGAGCGTGCGTCGCAGCAGCCCCACCGCCAGGGTGACCGCCGCCCACAGAGCAATGAACGCCAGCACCGCCACGAACAGGCTGGTCTGAAGGGTCCATTCGCCCACCCGAACCAGCAGAAAGCCGCCTTCGTTGGCAAACCACTGCGCCGCCGACACACTCGCCAGCAGCAGCAGGACCAGCAAGATGAGCCGGCGGATCATGACTGACCACCGTCATTGAGTACCGGCGCCAGCGTCTCGCCAATGGCGGGCCGTTCGACCTCCACCGGCTGGTCCATCAGATCGGCCAGGCGGTCGCGAACCGCGGTCACGCTCTCGGCGCTGGAATCAAAATAGGCGCCCACCCAGTCATCGATCCGCTGCAGGGCGTTGTCATAGGTGGCTGGCTCGCCCCGCAGAGCGGCCAGTCGCGCCGACTCGATCTGCAGCCGCAGGTTCTGCTGCAGCAGGAATCGGGATTCCGGCTCGGGCAGCGGTTCGACCTGGCGATCGCGGCTGACCGTGACCAGCTCGTTGAGCCCCGCCATGAGCCGATCCCCGGCACGATCGAGCCGTGCCTGCCAGCCGCCGTCCGGGGCATCACTCTGCGCCCCGGCCGTGGTGTCAGGCGTCTCGAAACGCTGGATGCCGGCGGCCAGTGGCAGCGAGCCCAGCTGATCGGCCACCCGGTCGAGCCCCCGGTTGATGGCCACCGGATCAATGCGATCAACGTCCAGCAGCTGATCGACGGCGCGGCCAATGGCCTCGCGCCGGTCGATGCCCACGCCGCCCAGGCCCGAGAGCAGGACATCGGCGGCCTCCAGGGCCTCGAGGGCACCGGCGATATCGCCGTTGAAGCGCACGCGATGCACGGCCATACGGGCCAGATAACCGGCCTCGGCGATGCGCCAGTCATCGGTCTCGGAGTTCATGCGGCGGTAGAGCTGATCCACCCGGTCGGCGAGTTCACGACGGGCACTGACCTGATCGGCCATGCGGTTTTCGAGCTGGGCCAGCGACTGCAGGCGCGATTCGAGCTGTTCGTTGAGGTTGGTGATGCGGCCGTTGAGCTCACCCAGGTCGCTCTGCTGGTCGCTGCGCAGGGTCTCGAGGGCGCTGCGGGTGGCCAGTTGGGCCTGGGCGTCGGCGAGTTGCTGCATCTGCCAGACGAGATACCCCCCGCCCGCGGCCGTCAGCAGGGCGACCAGCAGGGCCACGAAAAGGGCAAGGCGCCCGGGCGCTCGTCCTGTCGCCGGAGCCGCGGATTCGGCAGGGGCCGCCGTCGAGGCATCATCCGGCGCCGAACCATTATCGCCCGGGGTCGTCTCGAGGGCCTTCTGCGCGTCCTTGTCTGTCTTGCTCATCGCTCTCTCTCTGCAGCGCGGCACACACCGCCCGTGTTATTGCCTCGTCGTCCGCGCCACTGGCGACGGCGGGCGCGTCCCATCCGGCGCGTACGGCGGCCATCGCGATGCGCTCGCTCACGGTGACCAGTCGGCTTTTGCGGACCCACTCTAGCGCGCCTGACCCCGCCATGCCGAGCAGACCCGACAGGCCACTGGTACTGGTCACAATTGTGCAGTCAAGCGGCCGGGCCTGCCACTCCCGGGGAATCGCCAGTCCACCGGTCGGTACCACGCGCCGGTAGACCACCCATTCGTCCACCACCGCACCGCGCTCGCGCAGGGCCTCCGACAATTGGCGACGGCCGGCCTCGCCGCGAATGATCAGCACCCGGGCATCGGCGCCGGCGTCAAAGGCCGACTCGCGCAACAGGTCATCCGCGCCGCCCCCGACCCGCGGTGCGGCAGTCACCGTCAGGCCCTGTCGCCGTGCGGCGGCCGCGGTACCCGGCCCCACCGCGGCCACCCGGGCGTGCCCACTCACCGCCGGTGGCAGCCGGCCGACGCCATGCCGGACGGCGTTGGGACTGGTAAAGACGATCCAGTCGGCGCGGGGGTTTGTCAGGGGCGGCGGGGCAAGGCCAACAATCTGCAGAGTGGGACGGTGCAGGACCGTCGCGCCGGCGGTTTCAAGGCAGTGGATCAGCCCGTCGGCCTGGCCCTGCGGCCGGGTCACCAGAATCCGGCGGCCGGCCAGGGCGTCCCCGGCGGTCACTGAATATCGGCGAGGATCTCGCCGGCTCCCTGCGCCAGCAGGTCCCCGGCCACCTTGTTGCCCAGGGCCTCGCCCTCACGGCGGGGCGCGCGGCCCTCGGCACGCAGCACCTGACGGCCATCACGACGCGCCACCAGGGCGCGCAGCCACAGGTCATCGCCCTCCAGCACCGCGTAGGCGGCCAGCGGGACATGGCAGCTGCCCTCGAGCCGGGCATTGACTGCCCGCTCCGCGGCCACCCGATCATGGCTGTCGGGGTCATCGAGGTCGCGGATCAGCGACTCCACCCGGGGATCATCGGCGCGGCACTCGATGGCCAGGGCCCCCTGACCCACCGCCGGCAGGCTCTCCTCGGCGGGCATCGCGCGGGTGATCTGATCCGCCATGCCCAATCGCCGCAGACCGGACGCCGCCAGCACGATGGCATCAAAATCCCCGGCCTCCAGCTTGCCAAGCCGGGTCTGGACGTTGCCGCGCAGCGACTCCACGGTCAGATCGGGGCGCCGGGCGCGGATCTGGCACTCGCGGCGCAGACTCGCCGTGCCCACGCAACCGCCCACGGGCAGGGCCTGCAGATCGGTGTAGTGACGCGAGACAAAGGCATCGAAGGGATCATCGCGGGCCAGGATCACCGGCACCCGGAATTCATCCGGGACCTCGGCGGGGATATCCTTCATCGAGTGAACGGCGATGTCGGCCTTGCCCGCCAGCATGCCCTCCTCGAGCGCCTTGACGAACAATGCCTTGCCGCCCACCGCCATCAGCGGGCGATCGGTGATCTCGTCGCCGCGGGTGGACAGGCGGACCAGCTCGACCTCGAGCCCGGGGTGGCGGGCCCGCAGCCGCTCGGCGACATGCTCGGCCTGCCAGATGGCCAGTGGACTACGGCGGGTGGCGATGCGCAGATGCGTCGTGGACATGAATGCATGGGCCCGGGGCGAGCCGGGCGATCAGTTGCGATAATGCGCAACAATACCGCCTGATCGCCCCCACGCAAAGCGTCAGCCCGGTGCAGCCGCGCTCCTTATCCAGCGTCGAACCGTGGGCAGACGGCGCCGGCTGACCGGCAGTGGATCGTCGCTGCCATCGACGCGGGCGCGGGTGCGACCATCGAGATCCTTTTCCAGCCCCCGCAGGGCATCCCGGGCCACCAGGGCATTGCGATGCACCCGCAGGAAGCGCTGCCCGAACTCCGCCTCGAGACCGCACAGCGACTCCTCGATCAGATCCTCACCGGCATCGTGCTGGACGCTGACGTACTTGTGATCGGCCACAAAGCAGCGCACGTCATCCACCGGAATCAGGCTCAGGCCGTTGCGGCGGCGACACAGGATATGGCGACGCTCGTCACCGGCGCCGGGGGCCTGAAGCCGGATGATCTGGCCCGCGCTCAGGGGGCGGGCGGCCTCGAGGGCGGCCTCGAAACGCGCCGGGTGGACACTGTCGAGGACATAGTCGATGCCGCTCGCCTCGAGCTGCGGGACGATGGGATCCGTCATCTCGCAGGCCAGCAGGATCGCCGGGGCCGGCGTGGCATTGGCCAACGCCACCGCCGCGGCCAGGTGCCGGGCATCGCGCACCCCCAGCACCACGGCGTCCACCGGATCGCGGCGATGGCTGGCCGGCGCCTCCGCCGGCGTCTCGAAAACACCGGCAATACGGCAGCCGGTCCGGTTGGCAGCGAGTCGCGCCAGACGCTCACGCAGGGCGGCCTGCTCGCAGGCAATCACAATCTTCATCATGTCGGTCCCTCCCGGGCGCTCATCAAGTGGAGGCTCGAGCATGGAAAAGCGCGTCGACGGATATCGCCAACCGGTTCACAGACCGGACATCCGCTGCAGTCGGCCGGTCGGCTGCTATACTGCGGCGCTCAGTCGACAGGAATGGATGGGCATGAGCGAGTCAGACGCCAAGGGTCTCTGGAGTGGCCGTTTCAGCGAGGCAACCGATGCCTTCGTGGCGGCCTTCAGCGCCTCGGAACACTACGATCGACGCCTCTATCGCGAGGACATCCGCGGCTCCCGCGCCCACGCCAGGATGCTCGCGGACTGCGGCATCATCAGCGCCGACGACGGCGCGGCCATCGACGCCGGGCTACAAGCCATCGAGGCCGAGATCGAGGCCGGCGGGTTTCCCTGGGATCCCGCCCTCGAGGATGTCCACATGAACATCGAGGCCCGCCTCACCGAGCGCATCGGCGAGGCGGGCAAGCGGCTGCACACCGGGCGTTCGCGCAACGACCAGATCGCCACCGACATCCGCCTGTGGCTGCGCACGGTCATCGATGGCAACCTCGCCCTGCTGCGACGGTTTCAGGCCGGCCTGGTGGATCTGGCCGAGCGCGAGGCGGATACCGTGATGCCCGGCTTTACCCATCTGCAGGTGGCGCAGCCCGTGAGCTTTGGCCACCACATGCTGGCCTGGTACGAAATGCTGGTCCGCGACGAATCGCGTCTGCACGATGTTCGGCGGCGCGCCAACGAAATGCCCCTGGGCTCGGCGGCACTGGCGGGGACGACGTTCCCCATCGACCGCGATCAGACCTGTGCGGCACTGGGCTTTGACGCGCCCACCCGCAACTCCCTGGATGCGGTCTCGGATCGCGACTTTGCCATCGAGTTCGTCTCGGCGGCGGCGCTGACCATGACCCACCTGTCGCGGATGGCCGAAGAGCTGGTGATCTGGGCATCACCGCTGACCGGCTTCATCGATCTGCCCGACCGCTTCTGCACCGGCAGCTCGATCATGCCGCAGAAAAAGAACCCCGATGTGGCCGAACTGGTTCGCGGCAAGAGCGCGCGGGTGCACGGCGCCCTCCATACCCTGCTGACCCTGATGAAAGGTCAGCCGCTCGCCTACAACCGCGACAACCAGGAAGACAAGGAACCGCTGTTCGATGCGGCCGATGCCCTGCGCGACAGCCTGCGGGCGTTCGCCGACATGGTCCCGGCGCTGACCGTCAATCGCGAGCGCACCCGGGCCGCCGCCCGCGAGGGGTTCGCGACCGCCACCGACCTGGCCGACTATCTGGTCCGGCAGGGCGTGGCCTTTCGCGATGCCCACGAGATCGTGGGCAAGGCGGTGGCCTATGGCGTGGCCGAGGGCCGCGATCTGGCCGATCTGTCCCTGGCCGAACTGCAGCGCTTTTCAGTGGCCATCGGCGAGGATGTGTTTGGCGTGCTCACCCTGGAGGGCTCCCTGGCGGCCCGCGACCATATCGGCGGGACCGCCCCGGCGCAGGTCCGCCGTCAGGTGGCCGCGGCGCGCCGGCGGCTGGATCACAAAGGCGACGGCTAGAGGGCCAGCACCCGGCGCAGCCAGGCGCCGATATCGGCAATCTCTTCCATGCAGACCTGGTGCTCCATGGGATAGTCGCGCCACTCCACCGGATAGCCCAGCGCCTCGAGGGCGTCGCGCGAGTCGGTGCCCAGGCGATACGCCAGCACCGGGTCGTGATGACCGTGGGCCAGAAAGACCGATGTGTCGCGATTGGCCGCGGCCCGGGCCTGGCCCAGGTGATCCGCCAGCGGCAGATAGGTGGACAGCCCCATGATGCCCGCCAGTCCCTCGGCATAGCGCAGGCCGGTATGCAGCGCCAGCGCGCCGCCCTGCGAGAATCCGGCCAGTACTTGGCGATGGGGCGGGATGCCGCGGGCGGTCTCGCGCTCGATCAGGGTCTCGATCCAGCCGGCGGCCTCGTCCAGACCGCGCTCATCCTGCGGCGTCCCCGCGGACAGGCCATAGACGTCGTACCAGGCCGGCATCGACAACCCGCCATTGAGCGTCACGGGTCGGGACGGCGCATGCGGAAACACAAACCGAACGGCCTCCGGTGACGGCAGTCCCAGCTGCGGGACGATGGGTTCAAAGTCATGGCCGCTGGCACCCAGCCCGTGCAGCCAGATGACACTGCATTGCGGCGCCGGGCCGCCCGTTTCCACTGTCTCCAACGGCTGTTCCGCCATTGCCTGTGTCCCCCTATACTGGTGTTCCACATGAAACCCCGAGTCTGCATGTCGCTACGTATCCTGCCTTGTCTGGCCCTGATCACGCTAATCCTGCTCACCGGCTGTGGCGTCAAGGGCGATCTCTACATGCCCGAGGCCGAAACCGCTGCCTCCAGTGCGGAGACCGCATCGTGATCCACCGGTCAGACGAGATCCTGCATATCGAGGGCTGCCCGGCCCCGGCCCTCGCCGAGCGCTTCGGGACGCCGCTCTACGTCTACTCCCGCGCCGCCATCGAGTCGGCCTGGCGGGCCTACGACCAGGCGTTTGCCGGCTTTGACCACCAGATCTGCTATGCGGTGAAGGCCAACGGCAGTCTGGCGATCCTGCAGCTGCTGGCGCGGCTTGGCAGCGGTTTCGACATTGTCTCGGGCGGCGAGCTGGCACGGGTGCTGCGCGCCGGCGGCGATCCGGCCCGGGTGGTGTTCTCGGGCGTGGGCAAAACCGAGGCCGAGATCGAGCAGGCGCTGGCGGCGGGTATCCTGGCGTTCAACATCGAATCGGCGGCCGAGCTCGAGCGCATCAACGCAGTGGCAGGTCGCAGCGGTCAGCGCGCGCCGGTGTCGCTGCGGGTCAATCCCGATGTCGATGCGCGCACCCATCCGTACATCTCCACGGGGCTCAAGGAAAACAAGTTCGGCATCGACATCCAGGCCGCCGAGGCGCTCTATCACCATGCCGCCTCGCTGCCGGGCATTGACGTGACCGGGATGGATTTCCACATCGGCTCGCAGCTCACCGAGCTCGAGCCACTGGTGGATGCCCTGTCACGCAGCCTGGCGCTGGTGGATCGGCTGGAGGCCGACGGCATCCCCCTGACCCATCTCGATATCGGCGGTGGTCTGGGGATCCGCTACGAGGACGAAACACCGCCCACGCCCGCCGCGCTGGCCGAGCGACTTGGCCCGCTGCTCGCCGGCCGGCGCCAGACCCTGCTCATGGAACCGGGCCGGGCGCTGGTGGGCGAAGCGGGCCTGCTGCTGACCCGGGTGGAGTACCTCAAGCCCGGCCACCGCGACTTCGCGATTGTCGATGCGGCGATGACCGACCTGCTGCGCCCGGCGCTCTACAACGCCTGGCAGCGCATCGAGACGGCCGAGCCGGTGGACGCCGACCCGCGCCTCTACGACATCGTCGGGCCGGTCTGCGAAAGCGCCGATACCCTCGGCAGCGAGCGCTCCCTGGCACTGCGCCCGGGCAGCCTGCTGGCCATCCATGCCACCGGCGCCTATGGCTTTGTCATGGCCTCGCAATACAACGCCCGGCCGCGCCCCGCCGAAGTGCTGGTGGATGGCGATCAGGCGCATCTGATCCGCGAGCGCGAGCCGCTCGAAGCACTCTGGCAGGGCGAGCACCTGCTGGCATCGCCATGACCCTGGCGTTTTCCAAGCTGCAGGGGCTCGGCAACGACTTTGTCGTGCTCGATGCCATCCGTCAGTCCATCCAGCCCACGCCGGAGTGGATCCGCCGGATCGCCGACCGGCGCTATGGAATTGGCTGCGACCAGGTGCTGATGGCCGCGCCGGCACGCCGGCCGGATGCCGACTTTCGTTACCGGATCTGGAATGCCGACGGCACCGAGGTGGAGCACTGCGGCAACGGGGTGCGCTGCATGGCCCGCTTTCTGCGCGACCAGGGGCTGCATGACGGCGATCATCTGTGCCTTGAGACCGATGCCGGCCTGACCCGCGTCGAGCGGGTCGATGCCGATCAGGTGCGGGTCGATATGGGCGCACCGATCCTCGAGCCGGCCGCCATCCCGTTCACTGCCACCACCCGGCAGCCTCGCTACGCGCTGGAGGCCGCCGGCCAGACCCTGTCGGTGGCGGCGGTCTCCATGGGCAATCCCCATGTGGTGCTGCGTGTTGACGACATCCGGACGGCGCCGGTGGCCACCCTGGGCCCGGCGCTGGAGTCGCATCCGCGCTTTCCCAACCGCGTCAATGCGGGCTTTCTGGCGGTCAATGGGCGCGCTGCCGGCGCGCTGCGGGTCTATGAACGTGGCGTGGGCGAGACGCCGGCCTGCGGCACTGGCGCCTGTGCGGCGGTGGTGGCCGGTATCCTCAACGACTGGTTCGACGCCACGGTCCGACTGGCGCTGACCGGCGGCGAGCTGGTGATACACTGGCGCGGCGAGGGCCATCCGGTCTGGATGACCGGGCCGGCGCAGCATGTGTTCGAGGGCAGACTGACAACGGGAGCGATATGAGCGGTCAGACGGGCGAATCAGCGATGCCGGCGGAGCCCATCGACGAGGCACAGGTGCTTGATTACCTGCGCGCCGATCCGGGTCTGCTACGGCGCCACCCGGAAGTACTGAAAACCCTCGATGTCCCCCACGCGACCAGCGCCGACCGCTCGCTGATCGAATACCAGGTCGCGATCCTGCGCGAAGAAAACCATGCCCTGGCCGAACGCCTCGATCAGCTCCTGCAGGTGGCCCGCGACAACGACCGACTGGTCGAGCAGATCCATCGCTTTACCCTCGAGTTGCTGGCTGCGGACGATCTCGATGGCGTGCTGATGGCCATTCGCGACGGGCTGCGCCACGACTTCAAGGCGGATGTCGTTCAGGTCCTGCTGATCAACGACCAGCTGACCACCGCCAGCGCCCCCATCATCGGCACCGATGACTCGCGGGCGCTGCAGCTGGAAGCGGCCTTCCCCGGCAACCAGCCGGTGCTGGGCGGGCTTGATGCCGAGCATCTGTCACTGATTTTTGACCCTCAGACCGACGGGCTCGGCTCGGTGGCCGTCATCCCCATGGACGAGCCGCCCATCCGCGGCTTCATCGCCATTGGCAGTCGCGATGCCGATCGCTATCACGCCGATCAGGGCACGGTCTTTCTCGGTCAGCTGGGCGCACTGGCCGCCCGGGTCCTGCGCCGGGCCAGCGCCGGCACCTAGCCATGGCCGGCGATGCGCGTCTGTGGGCGGACATCGACGGCTTTCAGGCCCATCTGCGCGATGAACGCCGCCTGGCCCCTCTGACCCGCCAGCACTACGGCCGTGACCTGACCGGGCTGGCGAGGTCTCTCGAGCAGGCCGGCATTGATACCTGGGAATCGGTACGCAGCCATCACATCCGGGCCTGGATCAGTCGCGGCCATCGCCGGGGCCTGTCGCCTCGCTCCCTGCAGCGCCAGCTCTCCGCCGCGCGCGGACTGTTCCGCTATCTGCAGCGCGAAGGGCGCGTCGATACCGACCCCGGGGCCGACATCCAGGCGCCACGGGCGGCGCGCAGCCTGCCGGCGACACTGGATGTGGACACCACCGCGCAGCTGCTCGACCCGCCGGCGACGGCGACGGCCACGCAGACCGCCGATCCGCTGGAGCGCCGCGACCGGGCGCTGTTCGAACTGATTTACGGGGCCGGCCTGCGGCTTGCCGAGGTGGCCGCCCTCAACCTCGACGATACCGGCCCCCAACCCCGCGAACTGCGGGTGCTGGGCAAGGGCGCGCGCACCCGGATCGTGCCGGTGGGGCGCAAGGCCCGCGAGGCCATCGCCGATTGGGTCGCGGTCCGGCATACCCTGGCCGATGCCGAAGAGACCGGCCTGTTCGTCAGTCGCCGCGGCCGGCGGCTGTCGCATCGCGCCATCCAGGCCCGGCTCAATGACCGGGCGCGCCGCCAGGGCCTGGACCGGCCAGTGAACCCGCACATGCTGCGGCACGCGTTTGCCACCCACCTGCTTGAGTCCAGCGGTGATCTGCGCGCCGTCCAGGAGCTGCTCGGGCATGCCGACATCGGCACCACGCAGATCTACACCCACCTCGACTTCCAGCATCTGGCCGAGGTCTATGACCGGGCGCATCCGCGGGCACGACGAAAATAACCCCCGGGCGCCCGGCTGCGTTAACATTGAGGGTCGAAAGACCCGTATCCAGCAACCTCCGGAGAGCAGTCTTGCAGCAGTTTGATGGCACCACCATTCTGGCGGTCCGTCGCGGCGGGCAGATCGCCGTCGGCGGCGATGGCCAGGTCACCCTGGGCAACACGGTCATGAAGGGCAATGCCCGCAAGGTCCGACGCCTCTATCACGATCAGGTGCTGGCCGGGTTTGCCGGCGGCACGGCCGACGCCTTCACGCTGTTCGAGCGCTTCGAGGGCCAGCTCGAGCGCCACGGCGGGCGACTCACCCGCGCGGCGGTGGAAATGGCCAAGGACTGGCGCGCGGACCGGGCGTTGCGGCGGCTCGAGGCGTTACTCATGGTGGCCGACGCCGAAAGCCTGCTGATGATCTCCGGCAACGGCGATGTGGTCGAGCCCGAGCGCGAGCTGATGGCCATCGGCTCGGGGTCGGGCTATGCCCAGGCCGCCGCCCAGGCGCTGGTGGCCGAAACGGATCTGGATGCCGCCACGGTTGTCCAACGGGCACTCGGCATCGCCGCGGATATCTGCATTTACACCAATCACACGCTGACCATCGAAACCCTCGGTGACGGGAAGGCCTGATGAGCGAGATGACCCCCCGCGAAATCGTCCAGGAGCTGGACAAGCACATCGTCGGACAGGGCGACGCCAAGCGCGCGGTCGCCAATGCGCTGCGCAACCGCTGGCGGCGGCTGCAGGTGGACCCGGCACTGCGCCCCGAGATCACGCCCAAGAACATCCTCATGATCGGCCCCACCGGTGTCGGCAAGACCGAAATCGCGCGGCGGCTGGCGCGGCTCGCCAACGCGCCGTTCATCAAGATCGAGGCCTCGAAGTTTACCGAGGTGGGTTATGTCGGCCGCGACGTCGAATCGGTGATTCGCGACCTCACCGACAATGCCCTGCGGATGATCCGCGAGCAGGAGATGCAACGTCAGTCGAGTCGCGCCGATGACGCCGCCGAGGAACGCATCCTCGACGCCCTGCTGCCCCAGGCCCGAGGCAGCGAAAACGAGGATCGCAGCCAGGACAGCACGCGCCAGAAAATGCGCAAGAAGCTGCGCGAGGGCGAGCTCGACGAGCGCGAGATCGAGATCGATGTCCGCGGCCAGCAGTCGGGCATGGACATCATGGCGCCGCCGGGCATGGAGCAGCTCACCAGCCAGCTCCAGGGCATGTTCCAGAACCTGGGCAATCAGCGCAGCGAGCGGCAGCGGCTGACCATCGCCGAAGCCTGGCGGGTGCTGCGCGAGGAAGAGGCCGCGCGGCTGGTCAACGAGGAAGAGATCAAGCAGAAGGCCATCGAATCCGTCGAGCAGAGCGGCATCGTGTTCCTCGACGAAATCGACAAGGTGGCCCGGCAGACCGAGCAGAGCGGCGCCAGTGGCGGCGGCGACATCTCCCGCGAGGGCGTCCAGCGCGATCTGCTGCCGCTGATCGAGGGCAGTACCGTGTCGACCCGGTCGGGGATGGTCAACACCGACCATATCCTGTTCATTGCCTCGGGGGCGTTCCACGTCTCCAAGCCCTCGGATCTGATCCCCGAACTGCAGGGTCGGCTGCCGATCCGTGTCGAGCTGTCATCGCTGGCGGTGGAGGACTTTGTCGCCATCCTTACCGACCCCGATGCCTCGCTGGTCCGCCAGTACCAGGCGTTGCTGCGCACCGAGGGGGTTGAACTGGCATTCACCGCCGATGGCGTGGATCGCATCGCCCGGATGGCCTGGCAGGTCAACGCCCACACCGAAAACATCGGCGCGCGGCGGCTGCACACCATCATGGAGCGCCTGCTCGAGACCATCTCCTACAGCGCCGCCGATCACAGCGGCCAGACCGTGAGCATCGACGCCGACTATGTGGACGCTCAGCTTGCGGATCTCGCCGGCAACGAAGACCTGAGTCGCTACATCCTCTGAGGTCGCCATGAAACGCCCCGAGCGCCGCAACACCGGCCGTGTGCCCACGCAGATCCATCTCCACCGCCAGTCCCGCACCCTGGCGGTGAGCTTTGACGATGGCTGCCACTTTGATCTGGGCGCCGAGTATCTGCGCGTCCACTCGCCGTCCGCCGAGGTACGGGGCCATGGCCCGGGGCAGGCAATCCTCCAGGTGGGCAAGGAGTCGGTGGGCATCGAGCGCATCGAGCCCGTGGGCCAGTACGCCCTGCGCATTCACTTTGATGACGGCCACAACACCGGACTCTATTCCTGGGACCTGCTCTACGATCTGGGCGAAAACGCCCTGGACTACTGGCAGGACTATCTCGATTCACTGGCGGCCGCCGGCTATCAGCGGGACGCGGGAGGCAGCGCATGACAGGCTTTGATTCGGATCAGAACGACGAAACCCACTTCGGCTATCAGCGCGTGCCGGTGGCGGAAAAGGCCCGGCGTGTGGGCGAGGTGTTCAGCTCGGTGGCAAGCCGCTACGACGTCATGAACGACCTGATGTCGGCCGGCCTGCACCGGCTCTGGAAGCGTCAGGCCCTGCGGCTGATCAATGCCCGGCCCGGTCAGCGGGTGCTGGACCTGGCCGCCGGCACCGGCGATCTCGCCCGGGGACTCGCGGCTCAGGTGGGCCCCGAGGGCGAGGTGATCGTCTCGGACATCAATGCCGCCATGCTCGAGACGGGCCGCGACCGGCTGCTCGACGAAGGCGTCACCGGCAATCTGGACTACGTGCTCGCCAACGCCGAGCAGCTGCCGTTTCAGCCGCGCCAGTTCGATCGGATCAGCATCGGCTTCGGCCTGCGCAACGTCACCCGCATTCCCGAGGCTCTGCAGGCCATGCGCGAGGCCCTGCGGCCCGGCGGGCAACTCGTCATCCTCGAGTTCTCATCGCTCTACCTGACGCCGCTGCAGCCGGTCTACGACCTCTACTCGTTTCGCATGCTGCCGCTCATGGGCCGGCTGGTGGCGCAGGACGCCGAAAGCTATCGCTATCTGGCCGAGTCGATCCGCCAGCATCCCGATCAGGAGACACTGAAAATGATGATGGAGGCCGCTGGCTTCGAGGATGTCGGTTACATCAACCTGAGCGGGGGGGTGGTCGCGCTCCACCATGGCCATGTCTACTGAGTGGCTGCCACTGGGCCCCATTGAGGCGGGCATCAACCGCATTCTGACCCTCGATCCCGGCACGCCCGCACGCCTGGCACCGCTGGACGGTCGCGAAATGGGGCTGCGTCTGACCGACCCGGCGGTGGCCCTGCGGGTCACCTTCAGCGACACCGGCGTAACGCTGATCAACGATGGCACCGACATGAACGACTGCGATGTGGTCCTGGAGGCCTCGCTGGCCGGGCTCACCGGCCTGGTCCTGTCCCGCGGGCAGCGCAGTCGCGAGGTCTCCTTTCGCGGCGATATCGGCACAATCCAGGAGGTCCGCACCCTTTTCAGCGAGCTTGATGTGGATATCGAGGCCCAGCTGGCGCGTCTGGTGGGCGAGGCCAGCGCCGCCCGCATGGCCACCGGGCTGCGCGAGGGCGGCCGCTGGGGCCGCGAGAGCGCCGATACGCTGCTGCGCAATGCCGTCGAACTGGCCACTGAAGAGCGCCGCTGGCTGCCCACCGCCGCCGAAACCCGGCATTTTCTCGATGACGTTGACCGGATCCGCGAGGGCGTTGACCGCCTCGAAGCCCGGCTGCGGCGGCTCGAGCGCCGCGGGGGGACGCAATGATCCGCCGTATCCGCCTGCTGCTGCGCCTCGCGCAGATCAACATCGTCCTGCTGCGCCACGGCCTCGATGAGGTCCTGTTTGCCACCCGCTGGTTCCGGCCGTTCCGCTTTCTGCGGGTGTTCATGCCCTGGACCTGGTTCACGCGTCGTCAGCGGCCGCGGGGTGAGCGGATCCGCCTGGCGCTCGAGGAGCTGGGCCCGATCTTTGTCAAATTCGGCCAGATCATCTCCACCCGGCGCGACCTGCTGCCGCCGGACATCGCCGCCGAACTGGCCCGTCTGCAGGATCGCGTCCCGCCGTTTCCCGGCGAGGAGGCGCGCGCGATCATCGAGGATGAATACCAGCAGCCGGTGGATGCCTGGTTCGCGCATTTCGACACCGAGCCCATGGCCTCGGCCTCCATCGCCCAGGTTCATGCCGCCCGTCTGCACAGTGGCGAGGATGTCATCGTCAAGGTCGTGCGCCCGGGCATCGAGCAGGCCATCGGCCGCGATCTGGGCGTGCTCTACCTGTTTGCCCGGCTGGCCCAGCGCTACTGGGCCGAGGGGTTTCGCCTGCGCCCGGTGGAGGTGATCCGCGAGTTCGACACGACGCTGCACGACGAGCTCGATCTGATGCGCGAGGCGGCCAACGCCACCCAGCTCAAGCGCAACTTCCGTGACTCCGATCTGCTCTATGTGCCCGAAGTGCACTGGTCGGGCACCCATCGCCGGGTGATGGTCATGGAGCGCATCCACGGCGTCCAGATCAGCGACATCGAGGGATTGCACCGCGCCGGCGTTGACATGAAGGCCCTCGCCGAGCGCGGCACCGAGATCTTTTTTACCCAGGTGTTCCGTGACAGTTTCTTTCATGCCGACATGCACCCGGGCAATGTCTTTGTCGACGTGCGCGACCCTGCCAATCCGCGCTACGTGGCGGTGGACTTTGGCATCATGGGCTCGCTCAACCCGGTGGACCACCGGTATCTGGCCGATAACTTCATGGCCTTTTTCAACCGCGATTACCGGCGCGTGGCCGAGCTGCATGTCGAATCCGGCTGGGTCCCGGCGGACACCCGCATCGATGCCTTCGAAAGCGCCATGCGCACCGTCTGCGAGCCCATCTTCGAGCGGCCGCTGGGCGAGATCTCGTTGGGCGCGCTCCTCATGCGGCTGTTCCAGACCGGACGGCGGTTCGACATGGAAATCCAGCCCCAACTGGTGCTGCTGCAGAAAACGCTGCTGGCCATCGAGGGACTGGGCCGCCAGCTCTATCCCGAGCTGGATCTGTGGGACACCGGCAAGCCCTATCTGGAGCGCTGGATGCGCGAGCAGGTCGGCCCGACGGCGTTCCTGAAAAAGGCCCGGCAGGAGCTCCCCCACCTGGCGGAAACCCTGCCGACCCTGCCCCGGCGGGTGGACGAGGCCCTGGGCGAGGTCAGCCGCACCCGCGAGCAGATCGTCGAGCAGCAGCACCAGCTGACCGCCCTGCGCCACGAAATCCGTCAGAGCGGGCGGCGCGGCTTTGCCACCGGGGTGGGCGGCGCGCTGGTGGTCTCGGCATTCATCGTTGCCGGCCTGGATGGGCGCAGCCCCACCATGCTGGGCGAAGCACCGCTGGTCAGCTGGGTCATCGGCAGCCTTGGTGTGGTGATCTGGGTCGCGGCCTGGCCGCGCGACTAGTCCCTGAGGATGGTCAGGCCCTTGAGCAGATTGAGCGCCTCGGCCAGGGCATAGTCGCGGGTCGCCAGCGCTGACGCCGGCGGGTTCGCATCGCCGGTCCCGTCCGCCTCACCATCGCCGCGCAAGTGCCGCGGCAGATCGGATTCGCGCAGCGGGCCGGAACGGACCTCGGCGTCGCTCACCTGCAGATTGGCCACCTTGACGTCAGGCCGGATCCCTTCGGCCTGAATCGAGCGCCCGTCGGGGGTGTAGTAGCGCGCCGTGGTCAATTTGACCGCCGCACCGTTGCGCAGCGGCAAAATGGTCTGGACCGAGCCCTTGCCAAAGGTGGCTTCGCCCATGATTACCGCGCGCCCGTGATCCTGCAGGGCGCCGGCGACGATTTCCGCCGCGGATGCCGAACCGGCGTTCACCAGCACGACCAGCGGCGCGCCATTGAGGGCATCGTTGGGCGTGGCGGTAAAGGCATCGCGGGACCGCTCCACCCGGCCGCTGGTCGAGACAATCTCGCCCCGGCTGAGAAAGGCATCGCTGACCGCCACCGCAGCGTCCAGGACACCGCCGGGGTTATTGCGCAGATCCAGCACCAGCCCCTCGAGGGGCCCGGCCTGGTCACGCAGCCCATCGATGGCCTCGAGCACATCCTCGCCGGTGCGTGACTGGAACTGGCTGACCCGCACATAGCCGAATGCCGACTCGAGCACCCGGGCCCGGACACTGTCGACCTGGATGACGGCGCGCTCGAGGGTGACCTCGATGGTGGTTTCGGCGTCGTCGCGCAGAATCCCCAGCGTGACCTCGCTGCCGGGCTCGCCGCGCATGCGCTCCACCGCCGCCTGCAGCCCCATGCCTTTCACCGATTCGCCATTGACCCGCATGATCAGGTCGCCGGGGCGGATGTCGGCGGCATCCGCCGGTGTGCCGTCGATGGGGGCGATCACCTTGATCAGGCCATCCTCGGTGCCCACCTCGATGCCCAGACCACCGAACTCGCCGCGCGTGCCCTCCTGAAGGCGCTGATAGGCGTCGCGATCGAGGTAGGCGGAATGCGGATCAAGGCCCGAAAGCATGCCGCGAATGGCATTGCGGATGAGCTCATCATCATCCACCGACTCAACATAATCGCGCTGGATGCGCTCGTAGACTTCGGTAAAGCGCTGGATTTCCTCGAGCGGCAGGTCGTCATCGGGCGTGGCCGGCGACTGCGCGGTGACCGTCTGGACGTTGGCGATCAGCAGGGCCACCAGCACCCCGACCGTCAGGCCCTGCAGCAGTCCGGATATGCGCATCATTCCATCCTCAATTCTGGTTATCGCGCGATTGCAGCCAGCTCATCGGATCCACCGGCTCACCTTCCGCGCGCAATTCGAAATAAAGCGCCGTCTCGGCCCGTCCACCACTGCGGCCGACGGTGGCGATCACGTCGCGTGTTGTCACCCGGTCACCCACGTCGGCGTAAAGGGCCTGGTTGCGTCCGTAGAGACTCAGATACCCATTGCCGTGATCAATGATGAGCAGCAAACCGAGCCCGCGCAACCAGTCGGCGAACACCACCTGCCCGGCCGCCACCGGATTGACCGGATCGCCCGCCTGGCCGCCGATCAGCAGGCCGGTCCAGTCCAGATCCGCCGCACGCTGGCTGCCATAACGTGCCAGCAGCGGCCCTTGATGGGGCCAGATCAACCCGCCCGCCGAGATTTCCACCGTGCCCTCCGCGCCCGGCCCCGTGGCGGCCAGTCGCTCGCGCAGATCCTCGATCAGCTGGTTGAGGGATTCCGCCTCGTCGCGGCGGCGGGCCAGTTGGTCGTCCTGCTCGCGGATCCGCTCGCGGGTCGATGCCAGCAGGGCGTCGCGCTCGTCGACCTTGTCCTGCAAGGCCTCGAGCTGGCGCTCGCGTCGAGCGCGATCGGCCTGCTGGGCCGCGAGGGCATCTTCGCGCTCGGCGCGCTGTTCACGCAGCTCGCGGATCGCCGATTCCGCGGCCTGCACGGCCTCGGTGCGGGCACCGGCAAGCCGTGACTGATACACCAGCAGCCGCTGCATGCGGGCCGGTTCACCGGCATTCAGCAGCAGCCGCAGGGCCGGCGTCCGGCCCTGGCGGTAGGTGGCACGCAGGCTCTCGGCGAGTTGCCGGCGATGCGCCTCGCTCTGCTCGGCGCGGCGGGCGATGTCGGCTTCCAGGTCGCCAATCCGTTCGCGCCGCTGCCGGATGCCCGCCTCGAGGTCGCGCAGGCCCTCGCGGGTTTCGCCGATGCGCCGCTCGAGGCGGCCCAGTTCCGCCTCGAGGCCGCCGGCGCGCTCGCGATCGCGGGCCAGCTCATCCTGCAGGTCGCCGATCTGCTCGCGCAGCGCCTCCAGCCGCGCCTCGCGCGACGCCAATTCGTCGCTCTGACCGCTGGCCGTGGCGACAGGCAGCAACAGACAGGCGATCAGAAGGCATCGGTTCATCGGCGTGGCGTCTCGGCTGGTATACTATTCGGCTCAATACGCATCCTAACAGCGCCGGGTCATGGATAGAGTCATAGAATTCAGCACCAATCATCCGCTGCTCATTGCATCGCTGCTCGCGGTGCTGGCCGCCCTGGTGGCCAACGAGTACCTGAACTACCGGCGCAGCCGTCAGGCCATCGATGCCACCGACGCGACGCGGCTCTACAATCAGGACGCCGCGGTGTTCATCGACGTGCGCAACGAGAACGCCTTCCAGGCGAGTCATCTGCCCGGGGCCATCAATGTGCCCATGGCCTACATCGATCAGCGCCAGGATCGGCTCAAGCGCTTCAAGCAGCGTACGCTCGTGGTGTACTGCGACAATGGTCAGCGCACCCTCAAGGCCATTCAGGCCCTCGAGGCCCAGGGCTGGTCGGACGTACGCCAGCTGCGCGGCGGGATCAACGCCTGGCGCGACGCAAGCCTGCCCACCGAGGGCCGGGGCTGAGCCAACCAATCACCATCGAACAGGATCCAGGAGACACCATGGCCGAGACAGACAACGGCACCGCCGGCGCGGGCAATGGCCAGGCCGCCAGCGAGAATGCCAACCCCCAGCAGTTCACCATCCAGAAGATCTATCTCAAGGACAGCTCGCTGGAAACTCCCGGCGCGCCCGAGGTCTTTACCCAGTCGTGGAAGCCCGAGGCGCGGGTCGAGCTCAACACCCGTCGCAACACCGTCAGCGAAGGCCTCTACGAGGTGGTGCTGACGGTCACCGTGACCGCCACGGTCAACGACACCACCGCCTATCTCTGCGAGGTCCATCAGGCGGGGCTGTTCACCGTCGCCGGCTTCGAGGACAACGCCACCGATCAGCTGCTGGGGGCCTACTGCCCCGGTGTGCTGTTTGCCTACGCCCGCGAGGCGGTGAGTGACCTGACCGGCAAGGCCGGGTTTCCGCCCATGACGCTGTCGCCGGTCAATTTCGATGCGCTCTACGCCCGCCAGCGCCAGCAGAACGCCGGCGCCGAGGCGCAGACCGGTGGCCAGGAAGCCGGCACCACGGAGTAGAACGGTGGCGGATTACGCGGTGCTGGGCGCTGGCTCGTGGGGCACGGCACTGGCCCTCGTGCTGGCACGCAACGGCCACGCGGTCCGACTCTGGGCGCATGATCCGGCCACGGTCCGGGCCATGGCCGATACCCGGCACAACCCGCGTCACCTGAGCGATCACCCGCTACCGGCAGGGATCCGGCCGACCGTCGAGCAAAGCGCCGCGGTGGCCGGCGCCGACGCGGTGCTGATTGCCGTGCCAAGCCATGCCTTTGCCGCCACGGTGCAGGCTCTGGCGCCGGTCGTCGCCGCCGATACACCGGTCCTGTGGGCGACCAAGGGCCTCGACAACACCAGCGGCGGACTGCTCCATGACGTGGCCGCGGCCGCCCTGCCCAGGCAGCCGCTGGCGGCGCTCTCCGGCCCGAGCTTTGCCGCTGAGGTCGCCGCCGGTCTGCCCACCGCCGTGGTCCTGGCCGGCCGCGATCGGGCCGTCACCGAGCGCCTCTGCGCCGACTTCCATGATCCGCGTTTTCGGGTCTATCGCAGCGACGACCGGATCGGTGTGGGACTGGGTGGCGCGGTCAAGAATATCCTGGCCATCGCCACCGGTATTGCCGATGGTCTGGGGTTTGGCGCCAACGCCCGCAGCGGACTGGTCACCCGGGGGCTCGCTGAAGTCCGCCGGCTGGGGGCCGTTCTGGGCGCGGACGATCGCACCCTTACCGGGCTTGCCGGCCTCGGCGACCTGATGCTGACCTGCACCGATGATCAGTCGCGCAACCGCCGCATGGGCCTGGCGCTGGGACGCGGCGAGTCCATCGACGCCGCCACCACGCGCATTGGCGAAGTGGTTGAGGGCGTGCGGACCGCCGCCGAGCTCGGTCAGATGGCGCGCCGGCTGGCGGTGGAACTGCCGATCTGCAGCGCCGTCGAGTCCGTCGTTGACGGGACACGCTCGCCCATCGATGCCGCCACGGCCTTGATGGAGCGCCGCCGCGGCCCCGAGTTCGACGACCTCGGGACCTGAATCAGTCCGGCCCGACGCTGCCGGCAAAATCCTGCTGACGCCATGCCTCGTAGACCGTAACCGCCACACTGTTGGACAGATTGAGGCTGCGGTTGCCCGGCTGCATCGGCAATCGCAGCCGCTGCGGGTGGGGAATGCGCGCCATCACCGCATCGGGCAGGCCCGCGGTCTCGCTGCCAAAGAGCAGGGCGTCATCGGGGCGATAGTCAGGGCGGTCAAATCGCACCCGCCCGCCCGTGGTCAGCGCCCAGACCCGCGCCGGCGCCACCGCCTCGAGAAATGCCGGGTAGTCAGCGTGCACCTGCAGGCGAGCGAATTCGTGATAGTCCAGCCCGGCCCGGCGCATCCGCCGGTCATCGAGCACAAACCCGAGCGGGCGGATCAGGTGCAGGCGCGCGCCGCTGTTGGCGCAGAGCCGAATGACATTGCCGGCATTGGGCGGGATCTCGGGGGCGTGCAATACGACATGGGGCAGCATGGGCGGGATTATACCCGCATCTGCAGATCCCGGATCTTGCGTGTCAGGGTATTGCGGCCCCAGCCGAGCAGGCGCGCGGCGTCCTGGCGCCGCCCGCCGGTGCGGCGCAGCGCCGCTTCGATCAGCACTCGCTCGAGCCGGCCATGGGCGGCGGCCAGTGCGCCGTCATCCTGCCCGGCCGCCTGCTGATCCGCCCAGCGCGCCAGGGCGCTTTCCCAATCGGCCGGGCCGCTGGCCGGCGCTGGGTCGTCCACCCCGGCAAGTTCCGGGGGCAGATCCTCCATCTCCACCCGGCGGCCGCTGGCCATGACCGTCAGCCAGCGGCAGGTGTTTTCAAGCTCGCGCACGTTACCGGGCCAGGGCAGCGACTGCAGTCGGCGCTCCACCTCGGGAGCGAGCTGCTTGGGCTCGACGTTGAGCTCGCGCGCGGCCCGGCGCAGGAAGTGATCCGCCAGGCCGGGGATATCCGCCTGACGCTCGCGCAGCGCCGGGCAATGAATGCGAATCACATTGAGCCGATGAAACAGATCCTCGCGGAACCGGCCGTCGGCGACCAGCTCATCCAGGTTCTGGTGGGTGGCGGCGATGATGCGCACATCCACCTGCATGGGGGTGTGTGCGCCCACCCGATAGAACTCGCCGTCGGCGAGCACCCGCAGCAGCCGGGTCTGCAGCTCGGCGGGCATGTCGCCGATCTCGTCCAGAAACAGCGTCCCACCATTGGCCTGCTCGAAGCGCCCCCGGCGTACCTGATGGGCCCCGGTGAAAGCGCCCTTTTCGTGGCCGAACAGTTCCGACTCCATCAGATCGCGGGGGATGGCGGCCATGTTCAGGGCAATGAAGGGCTTGTCGGCCCGCGGACTATGGCGGTGCAGCGAACCGGCCACCAGCTCTTTGCCGGTCCCCGATTCGCCGTTGATCAGCACCGTGATGTTGGAGCGCGACAGTCGCCCGATGGCACGAAACACCTCCTGCATGGCGGGTGCCTCGCCGATGATCTCGGGCATCCGCCCACCCGGCTCGTCCACCGGCGCACTGCTGCGAACCGCGGCGGCGGCGCGGCGCACCAGGTCAATGGCCTCCTCGACATCGAAGGGCTTTGGCAGATATTCAAACGCCCCGCCCTCGTAGGCCGATACCGCCGCATCCAGGTCGGAATGGGCAGTCATCACAATCACCGGCAGGTCGGGATCAACCCCGTGCACCCGCTTCATCAGCGTCAGGCCGTCGAGGCGCGGCATGCGGATGTCGGTGATCAGTACGTCCGGGGGATCGGACTCGATGGCGGCCAGCGCTGCCTCGCCGGTCTCAAAGTCCACGGCCTGCATGCCATCCCGCTCGAGGGCCTTTTTCAGGACCCAGCGAATGGAGCGGTCATCATCGATGATCCATACATTGATCGCGTCAGCCATCAGGCGTCCTCCAGCGGTAACCAGACGGTGAAAACGGTGCGGCCCGGCTCGCTGGTGCACTCAATCAGCCCGCCGTGCTGATTGACCAGATTCTGGGCGATCGGCAAACCAATGCCGCTGCCCTCGGCGCGTCCCGTCACCATCGGGTAGAAAATCTGATCCTGCATGGCCGGGGTAATGCCCGGCCCGTCATCCACGACATCAATACGCGCCACCAGCCGATGCTGCCGATCGCCGATCGTAAAGCGCCGCTGTGTGCGGGTCTGCAAGGTGATCGTCCCCGTCTCACCCAGCGCCTGCAGGGCGTTGCGGACAAGATTGAGCAGCGCCTGAATCAGCTGATCGCTGGCTGCCCGCATCACGGGAATGCTGGGGTCGTAATCGCGCCGGATCGCCACGCCCGACGGTGCCTCCACCACGGCCAGGCTGCGCACGTGCTCGAGCACTTCGTGAAGATTGGTGGGAGCGTGCTCGATCCGCGAATCCGGGCCCAGCAGACCGTTCACCAGGGTCCGCAGGCGATCCGCCTCGCTGATGATGATGCGTGTGTACTCGCGCTGATCCTCGTCGGAGAGCTCGGATTCAAGCAACTGCGCGGCGCCACGCAGGCCTCCGAGCGGGTTCTTGATCTCGTGGGCAAGGCCGCGGATCAACTCGCGGATCGCCTGATTCTGGGCAATCAGCCGGTTCTCGCGGGAAATGCGCAGATGCCGGTCAAGCTGTTCAAATTCCAGCAACAGGACACTCACCGTCTCGAGCGGGGTAATCGCGCAATCAACGGTGATGGTGCGATCCGGGGCCAGGGTCAGCCGCATCTCGCGCTCGGTATAACTGGCCGCCTGCGAGAAGGCCTGATCGATGGCCTGGTCGAGGACCTGCAACGCCGGCACGAATTGCATCAACGGCTCGCCCAGTGCCTGGCGACTGCTGACATGCAGAAGCGATTCCGCCGCGGCGTTCATGCGTACGATACGGCGCTCGTCATCGATCGCCACCACCGCCCGGGTGAGGTTATCGAGAATCTCGCGCGCATCGATTGGCATCGCATCCGTCATCATCGGCCTCGATTGAAGAAAAAACCCCCGCGGAGGCGGGGGTCTTTGTGCGACCGTCTCCGCGATCGATGCGTATCAGACGCTGTAGTAGAGATCGAACTCGATCGGGTGCGTCGTCATCCGCAGCTGCTGCACGTCCTCGCGCTTGAGCTCGATGTAGCCGTCGATGGAATCGTCGGTGAACACGCCGCCGACCTTCAGGAACTCGCGATCCTGGTCGAGGGCGTCCAGTGCCTCTTCCAGCGAGAACGCAACCTTGTCGATCTCGGCCTCTTCCTCGGGCGGCAGATCGTAGAGATCCTTGTCCATGGCATCGCCGGGGTGGATCTTGTTCTGGATGCCGTCGAGGCCGGCCATCAGCATGGCGGCAAAGCACAGGTACGGGTTGGCGGTGCTGTCCGGGAAGCGCAGCTCGATACGCCGGGCCTTGGGATTGGCCACCCAGGGGATGCGCACCGACGCCGAGCGGTTGCGGGCCGAGTAGGCAAGCAGTACCGGCGCCTCAAAGCCGGGGACCAGCCGCTTGTAGCTGTTGGTGGAGGCGTTGGCGAAGGCGTTGATGGCCTTGGCATGCTTGATCAGACCGCCGATGTAGTAGAGCGCCGTCTCGGACAGACCGCCGTACTGGTCGCCGGCAAACAGCATCTCGCCGGTCTTGCCGATGGACTGATGGACATGCATGCCGCTGCCGTTGTCACCCACCACGGGCTTGGGCATGAAGGTGGCGGTTTTGCCGTAAGCGGCGGCGACGTTGTGCACCACGTATTTCAGGGTCTGCACCTCGTCGGCCTTTTTGACCAGGGTGTTGAAGCCGACGCCCAGCTCGCACTGACCGGCGGTGGCCACCTCGTGGTGATGCACCTCGGTGGTCATGCCCACCTCGGTGAGGCACTCGAGCATGGCCGAGCGCATGTCGTGGAGGCTGTCCACCGGCGGCACCGGAAAATAGCCGCCCTTCACGCCGGGGCGATGGCCCATGTTGCCGTCGGGATAGACCTTTTCGGTGTTCCAGTCGGCTTCCGAGGAGTCGATCTTGTAGAACGAACCGCTCATGTCCGTGGCAAACCGGACGTCATCAAACACGAAGAACTCGTTCTCGGGGCCGAAGTAGGCGACATCGCCGACACCGGTGGACTGCAGATAGGCCTCGGCGCGCTGGGCGATGGAGCGCGGATCACGGCCATAGCCCTGCATGGTGTTGGGCTCGATGATCTGGCAGACCAGCGTCAGGGTCATGTCGTCGAAGAACGGGTCGAGCATGGCGGTATCGGCATCGGGCATGAGGATCATGTCCGACTCGTTGATGCCCTTCCAGCCATCGATCGAGGAGCCGTCGAACATCTTCCCCTCGGTGAAAAGATCGGCATCCACGGCGTGCGCGGGCAGCGTCACGTGCTGCTGCTTGCCCTTGGGGTCGGTGAAACGCAGATCCACGAAACGGACCTCGTTGTCCTTGATCATCGCAAGAACGTCGTCGGCGGTATGAGCCATCGTTCGGCCTCCAGTCATGTTCATTGAAAAGTCCCTCGTGGATAAGCATTTTCCATGCCAACCCACCGGAGCGCACCAAAACGGGCCCTGTCGTGACCGATTTCGGGCATCATCGGGGTGCATGCACCACCTTAACGCGTTTCGCCGCGCAAACGCACCAATTCCGTGCATCGAGCGCGGGTGGGCTGCCTGACAGGGGAGGCGCGCGCGGGCTATACTTTGCCCTTTCGCCGGTTTGCTGGAGAGCATCGATGACCTTTCAGGCGCTGATCCTCGCGCTGCAGAAGTACTGGGCTGAGCGTGGCTGCGTGCTCATGCAGCCGCTCGACATGGAAGTCGGCGCGGGCACCTTCCACCCCGCGACCTTCCTGCGCTCGATCGGCCCCGAGCCGTGGCGCGCCGCCTACGTCCAGCCCTCGCGACGACCCACCGACGGCCGCTACGGCGAAAACCCCAACCGCCTGCAGCACTACTACCAGTTCCAGGTGGTGCTCAAACCCTCGCCCAAGGATATCCAGGAGCAGTACCTGGGCTCGCTCGAGGCGCTGGGCATCGACCCGCTGGTCCACGACATCCGCTTTGTCGAGGACAACTGGGAGTCGCCCACGCTGGGTGCGTGGGGCCTGGGCTGGGAGGTGTGGCTCAACGGCATGGAAATCACCCAGTTCACTTACTTCCAGCAGGCCGGCGGTCTCGACTGTCGCCCGGTGATGGGCGAGATCACCTACGGGCTGGAGCGCATCGCCATGTACCTCCAGGAGGTGGAAAGCGTCTTCGATCTGGTCTGGAGCGAGGGCGTCGACGGCCCGGTCACCTATGGTGATGTCTATCTGCAGAACGAGCGCGAGCAATCGCGATACAACTTCGAAGAGGCCGACGTCGAGAGCCTCTTCCATGCCTTCGACACCTGCGAGCGCGAGGCCCTGCGGCTGGTCGAGCGTGGCCTGGCGCTGCCGGCCTACGAGATGACCATGAAGGCCTCGCATGCCTTCAACCTGCTCGACGCCCGCCACGCCATATCGGTGACCGAGCGCCAGGGCTACATCCTGCGCGTTCGCACACTTGCCCGCGCATCGGCGCAGGCCTACTACGATTCCCGCGAAGCCCTCGGCTTTCCCCTGTGCCGGGACAGCGGTCATGACCGGAGCGTGGCATGACCGACAAGACGGCAACACTGCTCTTTGAGCTGGGCATGGAAGAACTCCCGCCCGGCGCTCTGGACACGCTGAGCGAGCGGCTGGCCGAAGCGGTGGCCGGGGGTCTGGATCGGGCCGGTATCAGCCACGGCCGGGTGCGCGCCCTGGGTGCGCCGCGGCGCCTGGCGGTGCAGATCGAGGCGGTCGCCCGGCGGCAGCCCGATCGCGACTTTGAACGCCGCGGCCCGGCTCGGTCCGTGGCCTTTGACGAGGCCGGTGCGCCAACCCGCGCCGCCGAGGGTTTTGCCCGATCCTGCGGAGTCGATGTCGATCAGCTCGATAGCCTCGAGACCGACGAGGGCGCCTGGCTGGTCCACCGCGGCACCGAAACGGGTCGCGACACCGAGGCCCTGCTGCCGGCGATCATCGACCATGCCCTCACCCAGCTGCCCATCCCCAAGCGCATGCGCTGGGGTGATCAGAGCAGCGAATTCGTCCGCCCGGTGCACTGGGTGGTGCTGATGCTCGATGAAGCGGTTGTCCCGACCCGCGTATTCGGCGTCGCCAGCGGGCGCGAGAGCCGCGGCCATCGCTTTCATCACCCCGAGCCAGTCACCCTGACCGATGCGGGTGACTACACCGCCGCCATGCGCGCGGCCCACGTACTGGTCGACCGCACCGACCGGCGCGATCATATCCTCGAAGGCGTCCGCGCCGAGGGCGAGGCCATTGGCGGCCATGCGGTCATCGACACCGCGCTGCTCGACGAGGTGAATGCGCTGGTGGAGTGGCCGGTGGTGCTATCCGGCAGCTTTGACGAGGCCTTCCTGCGGGTCCCGCCCGAGGCGCTGATCTCGAGCATGCAGGGCCATCAGCGTTATTTTCCGGTGCGCGACGCCGACGGCCATCTGCTGCCGCGGTTCATCACCGTCGCCAATATCGAGAGTCGCGATCCGGCACGGGTCATCGCCGGCAATGAGCGGGTGATTCGGCCACGGCTGGCGGATGCGGCGTTTTTCTGGGATCAGGACCGGGCCCGATCCCTGGAGTCGCGTCTGCCGGCGCTGGAACAGGTGGTGTTTCAAAAGCAGCTGGGCAGTCTGGCGGAAAAGTCCGCCCGGGTGGCAGCGCTGGCCGCCCGTTACGCCGAGCGCTTTGAGACCGATGCCCATCAGGCGCAGCGGGCCGCGCGCCTGGCCAAGGCCGATCTACTGACCGAGATGGTCGACGAATTCCCCGAACTGCAGGGCGTAATGGGAAGCTACTACGCCGGCGAAGACGGGGAGGCGCCGGTGGTGGCAGCGGCACTCAACGAGATCTATCAGCCCCGGTTTGCCGCCGACGCCGTGGCCGCGTCGGCGCTGGGACGGCTACTGGCGGTAGCGGAGCGCGCCGATACGCTGGTGGGCATCTTTGCCATCGGCAAGGCCCCCACGGGCGCCAAGGATCCCTTCGCCCTGCGTCGCGCCGCGGTGGGCCTGCTACGCAGCCTGATCGAGGGCGAGCATGGCATCGACCTCGCCGCGCTTTTCCAGGCCGCGGCGGCCCAGCAACCCGCCGCGCTCAATGCGGCCGATCAGGTGGAGCCGCTGGTGGAGTTCTGTCTCGAGCGGCTGCGCGGGGTCTATCAGGAGGCGGGCTACGGCGCCGAACTCTTTGAAGCGGTCCGCTCGGTCCGCGCCCCCGGGACACTGACGCCCGTGGATTTCGATCGTCGCCTGCGGGCCTGTCACGACTTTGCCCGACTGCCTGCGGCCGGCAGTCTGGCGGCGGCCAACAAACGGATCCGCAATATTCTGCGTAAGGCCGGGTCTGCGATCCCTGAGACAGTGGATGCGACGCGCCTTGGCGAGCCTGCTGAACAGGCACTCAACGACGCCCTGGCGTCGCGCACCCCAGCGGTGGAAGCCCTGATCCAGCGCGGCGCTTACAGCGAAGCGCTGGCCCAGCTGGCCGAACTGCGCGAACCCGTCGACCGGTTTTTTGACGAAGTCATGGTCATGAGCGATGACCCCGCTATCCAGGCCAACCGATTGGCCTTGCTACAGCGTCTGCAGGATCAGTTTCTGGCGATTGCCGATGTCTCGGCCCTGCCGGAGTCGGCTTGAGCCGTGCGCCCGCGCTGCGTGCTGCTGGATCGGGACGGCGTCATCAACAGGGATTCCGACGCCTACATCCGGAGCGTTGATGACTGGGAGCCCTTACCCGGCAGCCTCGCGGCCATCGCCCGGCTCACCCGGGCCGGCATTGCGGTGGCGGTCTGCACCAATCAGTCGGCCCGTGCCCGGGGTCTGATCTC
>CALGDM010000006.1 GCA_937884605.1 uncultured Spiribacter sp. | reverse complement strand
GCCCATGGGATTGGCGGCAATCGCCCAGCCCGTCTCGGTCTGCCACCAGGGGTCGATGACCGGGCGCTCGGCGATGGCCTTGATCCAGCCGTAGGTGGGCGGATCGAGCCGCTCGCCGGCCAGGTAGATGGCCTTGAGGGAGGACAGGTCATGCCCGGCCATCAGGCGGGCGTCCGGGTCTTCCTTGCGGACCGCGCGAAACGCGGTGGGGGCAGTAAAGAATGCCTTGACGCGATGCTCGGCAATGACCCGCCAGAACGCCCCGGCATCGGGGGTGCGAACGGGCTTGCCTTCGTAGACCACCGTGGTGCAGCCGCGGATCAGCGGGGCATAGACGATGTAGGAATGGCCCACGACCCAGCCCACGTCCGAGGCCGTCCAGAAGACATCGCCGGGGTCGAGGTCGTAGATCGCCTTCATGCTGAAGTTGAGCGCCACGGCGTAGCCGCCGGTATCGCGGACAACGCCCTTGGGCTTGCCGGTGGTGCCCGAGGTATAGAGGACATACAGCGGGTGGGTGGCATCCACGGGGACGGGATCGGCAGCGTGCGCGTCGCGCATCAGCGTATTCCAGTCGACGTCCCGGGTGGGTGATCCCGTGGTCTGCATCGCCGCCTCGCACTCGGGGCGCTGGAACACCACCGTGCTTGTGGGCGGGTGCTGACAGGCCTGGAGCGCCGCGTCCACCAGCGGCTTGTAGGCCAGAACCCGCGCAACCTCGATCCCGCAACTGGCCGTGACCAGTACCCGCGGTTTGGCGTCATCAATGCGAAGCGCCAGCTCGTGGGGCTGAAACCCGCCGAAGACCACCGAGTGAATGGCGCCCAGCCGGGCACAGGCGAGCATTGCCACCAGCGCCTCGGGGATCATGGGCATATAGATGACCACCCGGTCGCCTTTTTCAACCCCCAGTTCGCGCAAGCCACCGGCAAAGCGGGCCACCTCGTCGCGCAGCTGCGCATAGCTGATGTGGCGTTTCTGCCCGGTCACCGGCGAGTCGTGAATCACGGCGGTCTGCCCGCCGCGTCCGGCGTTGACGTGATGATCGAGCGCCAGATGCGCCATGTTGAGCTCGCCGCCGGCAAACCAGCGGTCATGACCCTGCTCATCGCGGCTGAGAATGGTCTCGGGCGGCTTGAACCAGTCAAGCCGCGCGGCCTCCTGGCGCCAGAACCGTTCCGGGTCGTTCACGGACTGCGCATAGACGTCCTGATAATGCATGGGGACTCTCCTCCCGCTTTTATTGTGTCGCTGTCAGATCACATAGAGATCGACATACTCGTGCACGGCCATTGACTCGAGGCGTTCCTGATCCAGCGAAACATCCAGGATGGCGCGCTGCTGGCGGGCCGGAAAACGCCGCGCCAGATTGGTCCGGAACTTGTCCTCAAGCAGGGGGATCCCCTCCTCGCGACGCCGCTTGTGGCCAATGGGATACTCCACAACGGCCTCGTCGAGCCGCGTGCCGTCGTTGAGCTCGATGGTCAGGGCGTTCGGGATCGAGCGCTTGGCCGGGTCGTGATAGTCCGCCGTAAAGCCGGCGTCCTCGACACAGACGATCTTCTCGCGCAGGGCATCGATGCGCGGATCAGCGGCGGCGCTGTCCTCGTAGTCGCGGGCGGTCAGATGACCAAAGATCAGCGGCACGGCCACCATGTACTGCACGCAGTGATCGCGATCCGCGGGATTGTTGAGCGGTCCCTGCTTGTCGATGATGCGGATGCAGGCCTCGTGGGTGCGGATGCTGATGCGCTTGATATCCGCCGCCGAGCGGCCCATCTCGGCCAGCCGGCGATGCAGCGTGACGGCCGCTTCCACGGCGGTCTGGGCGTGGAACTCGGCGGGAAAACTGATCTTGAAGAGCACGTTTTCCATGACATAGCTGCCATAGCCGCGCTGAAACGAGAACGGCTGCCCGTTGAACAGCACATCATAAAAGCCCCAGGTCGGCGCGCTCAGCGCCGTGGGATAGCCCATCTCGCCGGTCTTTGCCATCAGCGCCAGGCGCACACCACGCGCCGTTGCATCACCGGCTGCCCACGATTTGCGGCTGCCGGCATTGGGATAATGTCGATAGGTCCGCAGCGACTGCCCATCCACCCAGGCCAGGGAGACGGCGTTCAGGGTCTCTTCGCGCGAGAGACCGAGCATATCGGCGACCACGGCGGTGGTGGCCACCTTGACCAGCACCACATGATCCAGACCAACGCGGTTGAAGGAATTCTCGAGCGCGATGACGCCCTGGATCTCGTGGGCCTTGACCATGGCGATGAGCACCTCGCGCATGGTCAATGGTGGCCGACCCTCGGCAACGGCCGTGCGCGACAGCCAGTCGGCGGTGGCCAGGATGCCGCCCAGATTGTCCGAGGGATGGCCCCACTCGGCGGCCAGCCAGGTATCGTTAAAATCCAGCCAGCGAATGATGGCGCCGATATTGAAGGCGCCCTGGACCGGATCGAGCTGGAACTGCGTGCCCGGCACCCGGGTGCCATTGGGCACCGTGGTGCCGAGCACCATCGGGCCCAGCAGCTTGGTGCAGGCCGGATATTCCAGCGCCTCGAGACCGCAACCCAGGGTGTCGATCAGGCAGTTGCGGGCGGTCTCAAGGGCCACATCGCGATCGATGGGATAGTCCTTGACGTAGTCAACGATGTCGGTCATTACCGAGTCGGCATGGGTCATGGGGTGATCTCCGTGGTTCATGGATCAGTCGCGCGCGGCAAGCGGCACGAACGTCAGATTGTCGGGGCCGATGTAATTCGCGCTCGGCCGGATGATCTTGTTGTCCTGACGCTGTTCAATGACATGCGCCGCCCAGCCGCTGGTGCGCGCGATCACGAACAGCGGGGTGAAAAGCGCCGTCGGGATGTCCATGGCGTTAAAGGCAACGGCCGAAAACCAGTCCAGGTTGGGGAACATCTTCTTGGCGTCGGCCATGACCGATTCGATGCGCTCGGCGACCTGAAAAAGCCGGGTGTTGCCATTGCGCTCGGTCAGCTCGCGGGCGGTGCGCTTGATCACCTCGTTGCGCGGATCGCTGAGGGTGTAGACCGGGTGGCCAAAGCCGATCACCACTTCCTTGTTGGCGATTCGCTCGCGAATATCCGCCTCGGCCTCATCGGCGCTGCGGTAACGCTGCTGGATGTCGAAGGCCACCTCGTTGGCGCCGCCATGCTTGGGGCCACGCAGTGCGCCGATGGCCCCGGTCACTGCCGAGTACATGTCCGAGCCGGTGCCGGTGACCACCCGCGCCGTAAATGTCGAGGCGTTGAACTCGTGCTCGGCGTAGAGTGTGAGCGCTGTGTGCATCGAGCGCTCCCAGACCGCCGACGGCGCTTCGCCATGCAGCAGGTGCAGGAAATGGGCGCCAATCGAATCGTCATCGGTCTCGACATCAATGCGCCGGCCGTTGTGGCTGAAGTGATACCAGTAGAGCAGCACCGAACCGAGCGAGGCGAGCAGCCGATCGGCGATGGCGCGCGCGCCCGCCTCGTTGTGGTCGTCCTTCTCGGGCAGGCAGCAGCCGAGCACCGACACGCCGGTGCGCATGACGTCCATGGGATGCGTGGCGGCGGGCAGCGCTTCGAGGGCGGTGCGCACCGGCGCGGGCAGGCCGCGCAGGCGCTTGAGCTCGGCCTTGTAGCGGCGCAATTCGCCGGCATTGGGCAAATGCCCGTGGACCAGCAGATAGGCGGTTTCCTCGAAATCACAGCCCTCGGCCAGATCGAGGATGTCGTAGCCGCGATAGTGCAGGTCGTTGCCGGTCAGGCCGACGGTGCACAGCGCCGTGTTACCGGCGGTCACGCCGGAAAGGGCGACGGATTTCTTGGGCTTGGGGGCTGACGGTGTCTCACTCATGGCCATTCTCCAGGCTGAACAGTTGATCGAGCTTTGCCTCGTAGGCGTGATAGTCGAGAAATTCATACAGCTCGGCGCGGGTCTGCATTTTGTCGACCACCCCGGCCTGGGTGCCGTCGGCGCGGACCTGCCGGTAGACATCAAGCGCGGCGGCGTTCATCGCCCGAAACGCCGAGAGCGGGTAGAGCACCAGACCGACGCCGGCACCACCCAGGGCCTCGCGGTCAAACAAGGGCGTCGAACCAAATTCGGTGATATTTGCGAGCACCGGCACATCCACCGCCTGACTGAAGGCGCGATACATGTCGAGCTCGGTAATGGCCTCGGGGAACAGCATATCGGCCCCGGCCTCGATATAGGCGCCGGCGCGGTCGATGGCCGCGTCCAGGCCCTCCACCGCCAGGGCATCGGTGCGCGCCATAATGACAAAATCGGGATCGGTCCGGGCGTCCACCGCCGCCTTGATGCGATCCACCATCTCCTGTTTCGAGACGATCGCCTTGCCGGGCCGATGGCCGCAGCGCTTGGTCTGGACCTGATCCTCGATGTGGCAGGCCGCGGCCCGGGCCTTGATCAGCGAGCGCACGGTGCGGGCGATATTGAACGCGCCACCAAAGCCCGTATCGGCGTCCACCAGCAGCGGCGTGTCGACGGCATCGGTGATGCGATTGACGTCGGTGACCACGTCATCAAGGGTGGTGATCCCCAGATCGGGTAGACCCATGGAGCCTGCCGCAACGCCGCCGCCAGAGACATACAACGCGTTATAGCCGACCTGAGTGGCCATAACGGCGTGATAGGCATTGATGGCGCCGATCACCTGCAGGGGACTTTCGTTCTCGACGGCGGCGCGAAAGCGGCGACCGGGCGAATCGGATGCTGTCGACATGGCGGGACTCCTCCTTTGTGTTAATGGTTACGTTTGCAAGGCGCATGCCAGTCGTTTCAGAAGCATCGGCCATCGTCTGTAAGCGGCGGTTTCCGCAGGTTTTTATCGATGATCGGCGCGTTGGCGCCCGTGTCGAGGTGTTTCAATTGCTGTTCGACTGAAATACTCTGAAACGAATCATGAAACGTTCCCGCCGGAACGAGCGTGGAGGAGCAATGACAGATCAGCCTGTCCGCGGGCAGAGCCGGCCGGTCATCCTGGCGGTCGGCTTCAGCCGCCTCAAGGAAGTGTTCCGCGTCATCGTTCCGAGTTATGCGGCGCAGGCCGATGTGCATATCGTCGACCGCGGCTTTGATGATGCGCTGGCGGAGATCCGTCGCTATCAACAGACTCGGGGCGTGGATGCGGTGGTGGCCGCCGGCTCCAACGGCGCGTTTCTGCGCCGACATCTGTCGCTGCCGGTGATCCTTGTCACCCTGACCGGTTTTGATGTGCTCAGTGCACTGGCAACGGCACGCCGATCATCGCGGCGCATCGCCTTGATCACGCATGGTACGACTTATCCTGAACTGATTGAATTCAATCAGCATTTTGGTCTGGAGCTGACCCATTACGCCTATGAGACCGCCGCCGACGCCCAGCGCCGGGTGAGCGAGCTGGCAAGCCGCGGCGTGGGCGCGATCATCGGGCCGGGGCTGGTCACGGATCTTGCCGAACAGGCCGGACTGGCAGGGGTGTTCGTGTACTCGCGGGGTTCCGTGGAACAGGCGCTCGACAGTGCCATCGAGATCAGCCGCATCGGGCGCATTGAGGCGGCCCGCCGGGAGCGTCTCGATACCATCCTCCAGCAGTTGGAGGAGGGCGTGGCAGCGGTCGACATGGATGAGCGGGTGCAGTCGTTTAATCCCGCCATGGCGCGACTGCTGGGCGTGGACGCCGGCGACGTTGAGGGCCGGCGGCTGAGTCAGGTGGCAAGCCAGCTCGCCTTGCAGGACACCCTCGAGCACGGAGTCACCGAGTTGGGCGGCGTCCAGCGCATCGGCAACCGGACGGTGGTCACCAATCGCATCCCGATCCGCGAGCAAGGCGTACAGACCGGCGCAGTGGTGACGGTCCAGGACTCAGCGACCATCCAACGGGTGGATCGGAGCCTGCGCTCAACCAACAAGCCGCGGCAGTTTGCCGCGCGCTACGAGCTGGAGGGGATGATTGGCGAGTCACGACCGTTGCGCGAGGCGCGCACGCTAGCCGAGCAGTATGCGGGCACCGACACCACTGTGCTGATACTGGGCGAAAGCGGCACCGGCAAGGAGTTGCTGGCCCAGGGCATCCATAATGCAAGCGCCCGGCGCGGGCATGCCTTTGTCGCCCTCAACTGCGGTGCCTTCCCCGAGACGCTGCTTGAGAGCGAGCTGTTCGGTTTTGAGGAGGGCGCCTTTACCGGCTCGCGGCGGGGCGGCAAGCCGGGGCTTTTCGAGTCGGCCCATACCGGCACGATCTTTCTCGATGAAATCGGCGAAATGCCGCTGACGCTTCAGACCCGACTGTTGCGGGTTCTCCAGGAGCATGAAGTGATTCGATTGGGTGCCACCCAGCCGACACCGGTGGACGTGCGGGTCATTGCCGCCACTCATCGGGATCTGGCGGCGGCGGTGGCAGAGGGGGCATTCCGGCAGGATCTCTACTACCGCATCAATATCCTGCGCCTTGATGTGCCGCCGTTGCGGGATCGCCTTGATGATCTGCCGGCGCTCGCTGGCAGCATCGCCGCTCGAGCGCTTGAGCGCCAGGGTCGGGCGGGCGCCATGCCGGCACTGCTTGAGCAGGTCATGCCGGCCTGCCGGCGCTATCACTGGCCGGGCAATATCCGCGAACTCGAGAATCTGATCGAGCGGCTCGCCATCTTTGCCCCGGCGTTCGAATCGGGGTCCATGGATCAGGCGCGACTCGAGGGGCTGGTCCCCGAGCTTTTCAGCGACTCAGCCCCACCCGGGGCAGCGGTGGACGACATGGCGTCAATTCATCGGGTTCTCGAGCAGTGCGGCGGCAATCGCACCGCCGCCTGCCGTCAGCTCGGAATCAGCCGCAGTACGCTCTGGCGACGGCTGTCGGGTGCGTCATGAAAAGCGCTCGAAGGCGAGGCTGGCATTGGTGCCACCAAAGCCGAAGCTGTTGCTGACGACGCGATCGAGGCGACGGTCCTCAGCCGTCTCGGTCACGATGGGGTAATCGCCGGCGTCGGTGTCGAGATGATCGACGTTGAGCGTCCCGGCGATGAAGCCTTCCTGCATCATCAACAGCGAGTAGATCGCCTCCTGCACGCCAGCGGCGCCCAGAGAATGGCCGGTCAGGGACTTGGTGGAACTGACCGGCGGGCGCTGATCGCCGAACACCGCTTCCAGCGCCCGCAGCTCGGTGATATCACCGGCGGGGGTGCTGGTGCCGTGGGCGTTGACGTAGTCCACGGGCCGTTCGGCATTGATGCCGGCCATCTCCAGTGTCTGGCTCAGGCAGCGCTCGGCGCCTTCGCCCGAGGGCGCCACCATGTCGTAGCCATCCGAGGTGGCGGCATAGCCCACCAGCTCGGCAAGAATCGTGGCGCCCCGCGCCTCGGCATGTTCGAGGGATTCGAGCACCAGCATGCCGCCGCCGCCGGCGATGACAAACCCGTCACGGTCACGGTCAAAAGGCCGCGATGCCCGCTCGGGGGTGTCGTTGTAGCCGGTGGACAGCGCGCCCATGGCGTCGAACAGCATGGTCAGACTCCAGTGCTCTTCCTCGCCGCCGCCGGCGAACATGACGTCCTGCTTGCCGAGCTGGATCTGCTCCATGGCGGCGCCGATGCAGTGGGCGCTGGTCGCGCAGGCCGAGGAAATGCTGTAGTTGATGCCCTTGATCGCGAACGGCGTCGCCAGACAGGCCGAAGTGGTGCTGCCCATGACCTTGGGCACCGCAAACGCGCCGATCTTGCGCACGCCGCGCTCGCGGAGGATATCCGCGGCGCGAACGACGTTTTCCGTGGATGCACCGCCTGAACCGACAATCAACCCGGTGCGCGGATCCGAGACGACCGAGTCTGGCAGCTCCGCCTGATCAATGGCCTGCTGCATGGCCACATAGGCATAGCCGGCGGCGTCGCCCATGAAACGGCGGGCGCGACGCGGGATGGCGGCATCCAGGTCGATATCCGGCTGCCCCGCGATCCGGCTGCGCAGACCGCGCTCGGCGTACTCATCACTGAAGCGGATCCCCGAGCGCCCGTGTCGCAGGGCCTGGGTGACTGTTGCCGCATCGTTGCCCAGGCAAGAGACGATGCCCATGCCGGTGACTACCACTCGCCGCACGTTTCGACTCCCTTAGAGGTTGCTTTGGGGATTCTGGAACAGACCGACGCGCAGGTCCATGGCGCGATAGATCTCCTCGCCATCGACGGTGACAAGGCCGTCGGCAATGCCCATGTTGAGGCGCCGCCGGATGATCCGTTTGACGTCGAGGTGGTAGTGGACCCGTGCGTTGTCCGGAAGGATCTGGCCGGTGAACTTGACCTCGCCACAGCCCAGGGCGCGGCCCTTGCCCTCGCCGCCGATCCAGCCCAGATAAAAGCCCAGCAGCTGCCAGAGTGCATCCAGACCGAGACAGCCGGGCATGACCGGATCCCCCGGGAAATGACAGCCAAAAAACCACAGATCGGGCTTGACGGCGAGTTCGGCCTCGACCTGGCCTTTTCCGTAGCCGCCACCGTGATCATCGATCTGGGTAATCGCATCGAACATGAGCATGTTCGGGACGGGCAACTGTGGGTTGCCTGGGCCAAAGAGCTCGCCATGACCGCAGGCCAGGAGTTCGTCGTAGGTGTAACTGGATTTCTGATTCATGAATATCCGCAAGCCGCAGCTTCCGTGACATGGCCCTGACATGTCGAAGCGCGGCGGCGTTGGGGAAAGGGCTGTTCCAGCCGCCTGACACTACTCACTGGTGGCCGGACTCGCAACCGTGCGATTGCGCCAATCGTTAATCCGCTGGCGAATGCCGGCGGTATCCAGACCCACGAGCTCAAGCTGCTCATCCCGCTCGCCGTGATCGACGAAATGATCGCCCAGACCGATCTGCAGCAGCGCTGGCTTGAGTCCCTGCCGCGCCAGCGCCTCTGCGACGGCCGATCCGGCGCCGCCGGCCACCATGTTTTCCTCGAGGGTGACGATGGCCTCATGGGTCTCGGCCATTTCGCGGATGCACGCCTCATCGAGGGGTTTGACAAAGCGCATGTTGACCACGCTGGCATCGAGCTCTTCACCCACCGTCTCGGCGGGCGCCACCATGGTCCCGAAGGCGAGCAGGGCAATGCCCTGGCCGCGACGCCGGATCTGCGCCTGCCCCACGGGCAGGGTATCGAGGGTGGTTTCCGGCACGGTGCCCGGCCCGCCACCGCGGGGATAGCGCACCGACGCCGGCCCCTCGATGGCAACGGCGGTGGAGAGCATCTGGCGGCACTCGCGCTCGTCCGCAGGCGCCATCACCGTCACGTTGGGCAGGCAGCGCATGTAGCTGAAGTCGAACATCCCGTGATGGGTGGCACCGTCGGCGCCCACCAGTCCGGCCCGATCCAGAGCAAAGACCACGGGCAGATTCTGCAACGCGATATCGTGGATGAGCTGATCGTAACCGCGCTGCAGAAAGGTGGAATAGATGGCCAGTACCGGCTTTTCGCCCTCGCAGGCCAGTCCGCCACAGAGCGTCACGGCGTGCTGCTCGGCGATGGCCGTGTCCAGATAGCGGTCGGGGAAACGCTCGGCAAACGCCACCAGGCCGGATCCCTCGCGCATGGCGGGTGTGACACCCCACAGCCGGGGCTCCTGTTCGGCCATGTCGCAGAGCCACTGGCTGAACACGTCGGTGTAGGTCAGGGGCGCGCTGCCGGTGGACGCCTTGAGCCCCGCCGCCGGGTCGAACGCCTTCACGCCATGATAGGCAATGGGATTGGCCTCGGCCTTGGCGTAGCCCTTGCCCTTGCGGGTCACGCAGTGAAGGATGCGTGGGCCATCCATTTCGCGAAGCCGCTCGAGCACGGTCACCAGCTCGTCGACGTCATGACCGTCGACGGGGCCGAAATACTGAAAGCCCAGCTCCTCAAAGAAGGTCCCCGGGACGAGCATCCCCTTGACGTGTTCCTCGGCCAGTTTGGCGAAGTCGCGCATGGGCCCGGGCATGCGCTCGAGGACGTTCTTGGCCTCGGCGCGCATGTTGCCGTAGACACCGCCGGCGAGCAGCCGGGCGAAGGTCTTGTTGAGTGCGCCCACGTTCTCCGAGATGGACATTTCATTGTCGTTGAGGACCACCAGCAGATCGGGGCGCACGTCGCCGGCGTGGTTGAGCGCCTCGAAAGCCTCGCCCGCGGTCAGGCCGCCGTCGCCAATCACTGCACAGGTCTTGCGGTTGTCCTCGCGGTTGCGACTGCCAAGCGCCATGCCCAGCGCCGCACTGATGGCGGTGCTCGAGTGGCCGACGCCAAAAGTGTCGTAGGGGCTTTCATCGCGCACCGGAAAACCCGCCGGCCCGTCGAGCTTGCGAACGCGGCTGATCTCCTGGCGCCGACCGGTAAGGATCTTGTGGGGATAGCACTGGTGGCCGACATCCCAGACCAGTCGGTCGTAGGGCGTATTGAGCACATAGTGCAGGGCAACGGTCAGCTCCACCGCTCCCAGCCCGGCGGCGAGGTGGCCGCCCGAGCGCGCCACGCTGTTGAGCAGGAAGTCACGTAACTGCTCGGTCAGCCGCGGCAGCTGCGTCTGCGGCAGCTCGCGCAGGTGGGCCGGCTCATCGATCCCTTCCAGCAGCGGGTAGGCACTCATGTCCATGGGCTCTCCTCGAGATAGTCTTCCAGCTCGGCGCTGGCAGGCAGTTCCTGTTCATTGACCAGTCTACCGCGGACAGAGATCCCGGCGGTATGCACCGTTTCCGGGTCGCCCGAGACCAGTGGATGCCACCAGGCAAGTCCGCGCCCCTCGTAGAGCCGGCGATAGGCGCAGCTTGTCGGCAGCCAGTCATAGGCGGCCACTTTGGCGACCGTCAATTGAATACAATCCGGAACCGTCGCGTGGCGGTTGGCATAGTCACTACATTGGCCACCGTCAATGTCGAGCAGCTGACAGGCCACGCGGGTCGGATAGACTCTGCCGGACTCGGCATCCTCGAGTTTGTGCCGGCAGCACTGGCCACAACCATCGCAGAGGGCTTCCCACTCGGGCCATGAGAGTTCAGCCAGGCTCTTGCGCTTCCAGAACGGTGTCGCAGTCTTTGACATAGCGTGAGTATACCGCGACCGGGCGGGGCGCGACGATGCCAGGCGCTGCGGCAATGCCGGTCCGGGGGTGGCGGCACCACCGTAATGTGATTATGCTCCGTACAAAGGCAGCAATGAGCGGATGTCTGCATTTGGCCGATTGGGTGGGAACTATGAGAACGATGACGAAGGTGGGCCGGGCACTGGCCGTGGTTCCACTATTGACGGCGTGTGTCACGTTTGCGGGCGGTAACCCGGATGATGTGACCGAGCCGTCGTCAGGGATGACAACCGGGACCAGGACTGAGAGCGGGAATGCGCCCGGTACGCCAACCGATACCCAAGCAGCCTCTGGCGCTTCGGAAGCCACTCAGTCGCGCACTAACGACCCGGAAGCCGTTTCCTCTCGGTCCGACGGGCCACTTCAGAACGTGCCGCTAGTGATCGACCTGTCGAATTTAAGTGATCCGGATGGTCTCGGCACGCCTTCTATTCAGTGGCAGGCGTTTGATGCCGAGCGCGGGAGCTGGCGGAAAATCGATGGCGCTACCCGTCAGACTTTCACTCCCCGCCAACCCCATGTGGGCAGCCGCCTGCGCGTTGCGATTGAGTATGTCGATGGCGGCGGCACGTTAGAATCCATCACCACCGAGGCGACTGCGCCCGTGCGCAATGTCAATGATGCGCCGACGGGCCAACTGCGTCTACGGGGCATACAGGCGCAGGATGAGACCCTGCGGGCCGATATCAGCGAAATTCGTGACGTGGATGGGATTGGCCCACTGACTTATCGCTGGGAGATCTCTGACGATGGCAGCACCTGGCAGCGCTATCGCGGCAACGAGTGGCGGGGCGACACCATTACGCTGACGCAGGATGAGGTCGGTCGATACCTGCGCGCGGTGATCAGCTACATCGACGGCTTTGGGGCGGATGAGCGTATTGAAAGCGCGGCGACAGACCCGATTCGCAACGTCAACGACCCGGTACAGGGCGAGTTGCTGATCGATGGCTCCACCCGGGTGGGGGACACGCTGCGCGCGGATACCACCCGCATCAGTGATCGCGATGGCATCGCCAACATCTCTCTGATCTGGGAAGCTTCAGATGATGGTCGCACCTGGCGCCAGGCCGCGGAGTCGGCGACACGCTCGCTGGCACTTGATCGCGAGCTGGCGGGTCACCAGATCCGGGCCCGTGCCAATGTGGTGGATGAATTCGGTAATACCGGCACGGTCCTCTCGAGCACCGTGGGGCCAGTCGAGGCGGTTAATCGAGCCCCATCGGGCGGTCTGGAGATTCGCTCGCTCGACTAGGCGCCCGCAAACCCAATCCCCAGGGCGCACGGCGGAGATGGCTCCCCGTGCGCCTTTTCAATTCAGACAACGCGGATTCGAATGCCAGACAAGACCATCGCCGCCGAGGCGGCCCGCCGCCGCACCTTCGCCATCATCTCGCATCCCGATGCGGGCAAGACCACGGTCACTGAAAAGCTGCTGCTGTTTGGCGGTGCCATTCAGCTTGCGGGCACCGTCAAGGGCCGCAAGTCCAGTCGCCACGCGACCTCGGACTGGATGGAGATGGAAAAGGAGCGCGGTATTTCGGTGACCTCGTCGGTCATGCAGTTCGCCTACCGTGATCGCATGGTCAATCTGCTCGACACGCCGGGCCATGCCGACTTTTCCGAAGACACCTACCGGACGCTGACGGCAGTGGATTCCGCATTGATGGTAATCGATGCGGCCAAGGGCGTTGAGGAGCGCACCATCAAACTCATGGAGGTCTGCCGGCTGCGGACGACGCCGATCATGACGTTCATGAACAAGCTCGACCGTGAGGGCCGAGACCCCATGGACCTGATGGACGAGGTGGAGCGGATTCTGGGCATGCGCTGTGCGCCGGTTACCTGGCCCATCGGCATGGGGAAGCGCTTTCGTGGCGTCTTCAATCTGCTTGATGACCGCGTGCACCTGTTTGGCGCCCAGCATTCCGGCGGCATCGAGGCCGGCGAGACCATCGAGGGCATCGACAATCCGCGCCTCGATGAAGCGCTGGGTGAGCAGGCCGAGGAACTACGCGACGAGGTGGAGTTGGTCCGGGCCGCCGGCAATGGCTTTGATCGCGAGGCCTACCTTGCCGGCGAGCTGACACCGGTGTTCTTTGGCTCGGCGGTCAATAATTTCGGGCTCCAGGAGCTGCTCGACCGGTTTGTCGAGCATGCCCCGCCGCCACAGCCCCGTGCCGCTGAAACCCGTACGGTCGCCCCGGAAGAAACACCGCTGACCGGGTTTGTGTTCAAGATCCAGGCCAATATGGATCCCAACCATCGCGACCGCATCGCCTTCATGCGTGTCTGCTCCGGGGCGTTCGAGCGGGGCATGAAAGTCCGACATGCGCGGATTGGTAAGGACGTTAAAATCGCCAACGCCATCACCTTTCTGGCGTCGGACCGTGAGCATGTCGAAACCGCCTACCCGGGCGATATCATCGGCCTGCACAACCACGGCACCATCCGCATCGGCGATACCTTTACCCAGGGCGAGTCGCTCAAGTTCGAGGGCATCCCCAACTTTGCGCCGGAGCTCTTCCGACGGGCGGTGCTCAAGGACCCCATGCGCATGAAGGCGCTGCAGAAAGGCCTGGTCGAGCTCTGCGAGGAGGGGGCTTCGCAGCTCTTCCGTCCGCTGATGGGCAATGACCTGATCGTTGGCGCGGTGGGCGCCCTGCAGTTCGACGTCGTGGCCCACCGGCTGCGCACCGAATATGGCGTTGATTGCCAGTTCGAGCCGGTGAATGTATCCACTGCACGCTGGGTCTATAGTGACGACCCCCGCCAGCTGACGCGCTTTCAGGAGCGCCAGCAGGAGAACCTGGCCGAGGATGTCTCAGGGGCGCTGGCCTACATTGCGCCGTCGCGGGTCAACCTGCAGCTGACCGAGGAGCGCTGGCCGGATATCGAGTTCCGCGCCACCCGCGAGCACTAAGACCTTGAAAATCCCGGTATGTTGCCGCCATGTCTAGGGCGTTACCTTAAACAGGGAGAACGTCATGCGACGCCTAGTGCTGATCTTGTTGCTGCTGGCGCTGCCAATGGCCGCCCAGCCTCAGATCGTTGATGAAAACGGCAATACCCCAAGCCTCGCGCCTTTGGTTGAACAGGTCTCGCCGGCGGTTGTGAATATCGCCACCTCCGGCACCGTCGAGGCCGAATCCAATCCGCTTCTCAATGACCCGTTCTTTCGGCGATTTTTCGACGTCCCCGAGCAGCCGCGCCAGCGCGAGGTGCAGTCCCTCGGCTCGGGCGTGGTGGTCAATGCCGAGCAGGGCTACGTGCTCACCAACCATCACGTGATTGCCCAGGCCGATGAGATTACGGTGGCGTTCAACGATGGCCGCGAACTGTCGGCGGAAATCGTCGGATCCGACCCGGAGACCGACATTGCCGTGCTTCAGGTTGAAGCGGAGCAACTGACGGCGCTGCCCATGGCCGACTCCGACAACCTGCGGGTGGGCGACTACACCATGGCCATCGGTAACCCGTTCGGTCTTGATCATACCGTGACCACCGGGGTCGTGAGCGGGCTTGATCGAACACTGCCGGGCAATAACGGAGCGCGCCTGCAGAGCTTTATCCAGACCGATGCCTCGATCAATCCGGGCAACTCCGGCGGGGCGCTGATCAACCTGCGCGGCGAACTGGTCGGCATCAACACCGCGATCCTCTCGCGCAGTGGCGGCAACATTGGCATCGGCTTTGCCGTGCCCATGAACATGGCCCGCCAGGTCATGGATCAGATCATCGAGTACGGCGAAGTGCGTCGTGGCGTTCTGGGTGTGCGCGTTCAGGACCTGACCGGCGAGATGGCCGAGGCCTTTGACATCGATCGCAACGACGGGGCCCTGATCAGCCAGGTGACGCCGAATTCGCCCGCCGCCGAGGCCGGGCTTGAGGCCGGCGACATTGTCATTGAGATCAATGGCACAAGCATTGCCGATGCCAATGCCATGGCCAATGCGATCGGTCTGCTCAAGATCGGCGATGAGGTCAGCATGACCTATGTGCGCGACGGTGAAACACAGACCGCCACGGCAACGGTGGCCGACCCCCAGACAGGGCAGGTGAATGCCGATGCGCTGCATCCGGCCCTGGCCGGCGCCACGTTCAGCGAGCTTGACGAGCGCTCGCCGCTGTTCGGTCAGGTGGAAGGCGTTCTGGTGACCGGAGTGGCCGAAGGCAGCCGCGCGGCGGAGTACCTGCAGCCCGGCGACGTGATCACATCGGTCAATCGCCAGGCGGTGGATTCGATGGCGACATTCCGCACACGGGTCGAGGGCAGCGAGCGGTTGCTGCTTAATATCCGCCGGGATAACGGGGCTTTCTTCGTGCTGGTCCGCTGACCCAGTGGCTCATCGCCGATAAAAAAGGGCGGGGCCCCGCGGGGCACCCGCCTTTTTTGTGGGCACCGAGGGTGCCTGGGCCTAGGCGTTATCGGTTTCCATCGAGGCGGAATAACGCCCCTCCCGCGCCAGTGAATTGAGCTTTGCGCGTTGCAGGAAGGCCTGCTGAGCCGCGTCTGCGTTCTCCGCAACGCCTGCCCAGGCCGCCTGGACCGGGTTCTGCAGGGCCCGACTGAACGAAAAGCTCAGCACCCAGGGTTTGGCACCCTCGGCCTGGTTGATCGCATTAAGATGCGCCGTCGCCTCTTCGCTGGTCTGACCCCCCGAGAGGAAGTTGATACTCGGCACGGCTGCCGGGACTGTCCGCCGCAGCACCTGGAGCGTCGCCTCGGCGCAGGTCTCGACCGAGGGACGCGGCTGGCCCTTGCCCGGCAGGACCATGTTGGGCTTGAGGATAATGGCCTCGAGCAGCACCCGATGGCGACGCAGCGCCTCGAACAGGCTGGCCTGGGCCGCCTCGGTGACCGCTGCGCAGCGATCCAGGTCATGATCGCCGTCCATCAGCACCTCGGGTTCGACAATCGGCACCATGCCGCGCGATTGGGCGATGGCCGCATAACGGGCCAGCACCTCGGCATTGGCCTCGAGCGCCTGGCGGCTCGGCAGCGCGGGGGTGATCTGGTAGAGGTTGCGCCACTTGGTGAACAGCGCGCCCTGTTCGACATAGCCGTCCAGGCGGTCACCCAGGTTATCCAGTCCCTGGGTCACTTTTTCGCCATCGCTGCCGGCAAGTTCCACAGCGCCCTTGTCGACCTTGATCCCGGGCACGATGTCCTGGGCTTCGCAGGCAGCCGGGATCAGCTGACCGCTGTCGGTGCGCTGCCCCAGGGTTTCCTCGAAAAAGATGATGCCGCCGACGTAGTCGCCGATGCCCGGGGTGGTGGCGAGCAGGCTTCGGTAAAACCGCCGTGTCTCCTCGGTGGACTCGATCCCGAAATCGGACAGTCGCTTGGTGATGGTGGGATAGCTTTCATCGGCCGCCAGGATGCCGCGTCCAGGACGGGTCAGCCGCTCGATGGTGTGTTGCATCTGTCCGATTCGATCCATGGTCTCAATCCTCCTTCGGGGCAGGTCTACAGGTTGTCGTGATTATCACTTGTTTCGGCGTACCGGCGCACCCACCGGCGGATGAATACAAACATAATAAGTGTGAGCGCACCGAGCGCTGCCAGCACCACCAAACCGGTGATATCCGGATCGATCAGAAAACGCTTGGTCTGGTTGCCCACCGCCGCAATGGCCGCGATGCCCGGGACTGTACCAATCAATGTGCCATTGAGGTACGACCCGAAACGGATCGATGAGGCACCCGCCACCAGGCTGACGGCATGGAAATGGGCCACCGGCAACACGCGCAGGGCGGTCACGATCATGGTCCCGTGCTGGCTGGCCTGAGCATTGAGGCGCTGGAGTGTGCGCCCGCCCAGGCGGCGCATGGGCTCGGCGCCCAGCAGATGGCCCAGCAGATAGCTGAAAAGGGCAGTGGACAAAGTGCCTGCGGTGGCCAGGCCAAACCCGCCCCAGGGGCCGTAGACCAGGATTGTCGCGACCACCATCACGGTCAGCGGGACAAAGGCGATGCCCGCGGCGATATACAGCAGGACAATGGCCGGCACGGCCCAGGGCTGGGCGCGTAGCTGCGCGCCCAGGCGCAGCAGTTGATCGAGTTCGGTATAGGCGTTGAGGTTGTCGATCTGCCAGACCAACACGACGCCGACAAGGATTGTGATGGCCACCGTCGCCCGCCACAGCAGGGGCCAGCGGCGCCGGATGGCGGCCCGCCATTCAGCCCGCGTCGGCATCATCGCGCAGGATACGACCCCGGGAGCGGCGGATCCCGAACGCCACCAGGGCGATGACGATGGGGATGGCAACCGCGGTGGCGATACGCCCGTTGGCAAGGATGCCCGCCCCGGCAAGCCCGTCGAACGCATAACTGATCAATGACACGGTGTAATAGCTGAGGATGACCACGGAGAGCCCCTCAACCGTTTCCTGGAGCCGGAGTTGCAGCCGGGCGCGCCGGTTCATTGATTCGAGCAGGTCGCGGTTCTGCGCCTCCAGCGCCACATCCACCCGCGTGCGCAGCAGATTAGCGCCCCGGCTGACCCGCTTGGAGATACGCTCGAGGCGGTCACCGATGTGGACACAGGTATCGAGCGCGGGCGCCAGGCGGCGCTCCATGAACTCGTCAAGGGTGCTGACACCCTCGATACGCTGCTCGCGCAGGACATGCAGGCGGCGCCGCACCAGGGTGCCGTAGGCGGCTGTCGCGCTAAAACGGAAGTTGGTGCGCGCCATGAGCCGCTCGACTCGGGCAGACAGATCGGAGAGGGCTGTCAACAGGTCACGCTCGTCGGCCAGATCCGAGACGTCCGAGAGCTGGTCCATCAGTGTCCCGAGCTGGGTTTCCATTTCGGTGATCTCGGGGGAGAGCTCGCGGGCCAGCGGGAAGCCGAGCAGCGCCATGAAGCGGTAGGTTTCGAGCTCGAGCAGGCGCTGGACCAGGCGCCCGGCCTGCATGGGGTTGAGGCTTTCATCGACCACCAGAAAGCGCAGAAACCCGTCCTTGTCGGCCATGAAGTCCGTCCATACCGACGCGGCGCCGCCGCTGCAGTAGCTGCCGGCGAGGCTATCGGCCTGGAAGTAGCGGCCCAGGGAGTCGGTGTCCGTTGCCACCCCATCGGCGCCGATCAGGGTGACATGCATTGCCGCGAGCAATTCCCCGGGCAGTTGCGGCAGCCACTGGGTGGGTAGATGAGCGCTGGCCGGGTCGGCAAACGGAGTCGACTCAGCGCCATTGACGAAGATGGTGTAGGTGGAGAACTCGGTATGGCGCTCCCAGCGCAGCCGAAAGCCCCGGGCCTCGAGGGTGAAATGACCGGCCTCGGCGTCCGGCGGATCCACCTGCAGGCGCTGGCAAAGCGCCGTCATGTGGGCGATTTCTTCACTGCGGCCGCTGGTGCCCGTGTGCATCAGCAGATGCGAGACACGCAGTGGTGTTTCCAGGCTCTCAAACGGCCGTGCATGCGCTTCTTTGAGCAGCGTATCCCGAAGGGTATGCGTCGTGATGCCGGTTTGACTGACCATGCTCGACCGAGGCCTTTTCTGCAGCTGCGCGCACGCTAGCGCTGAGCGGCGTCACAAGCAAGTGGCGTCGGCCCCGGCGCACGACGTATCCTTGCGCCATGGGACCAACAAACTTCAATGATAACCCGGTTGTGCTGTCGATGCTCGTCGCGAATGGCGTCGGGTTTCTCGCAATGATGCTGTTTGGCCCGGGGATGATTGCCGGGCTGGGGTTGTGGCCGCTTGGCACCGAGGCGCTGAGTGCGCAGTACGTGGGTGGCGTGCCGAGCTTTCAGATCTGGCAGCTGCTGACGTACGGCTTTTTGCACGGCGGGCTGCTGCATCTATTTGTGAACATGTTCGCGTTGTGGATCTTCGGGACCAGCCTCGAGCGCTTCTGGGGCTCGCGCCCTTTCCTCTGGTTCTATCTGGTGTGCCTGGTGGGAGCCGGTCTGATTCAGTTGGTCGTGGCCACAATGGCGGCCGACGCGGGCAACCTCTATCCCACCATCGGCGCCTCGGGTGCGGTGTTCGGCATTCTGCTCGGGTTTGCGATGATGTTCCCCAATCAGCAGCTGATGCTGCTGTTCCCGCCGATCCCCATCAAGGCGAAGTATTTCGTGCTGTTCTATGGCGCGTTCGAACTCTACGCCGGTGTCACCGGATCCATGTCGGGCGTGGCCCATTTCGCCCATCTTGGCGGCATGGCGTTCGGCTTTCTGATGATCAGTTACTGGCGGGGGCGGCTGCCCATCAAACCGCAGCGACGCCTCATGCGCTGAACCCGGGTCGGTTGTCCACAGTACCTGTGGATAAGACTGTGGATGATTTCTCGATAAACGGCCGGAACCCCTTTTACGATGCGGTGTCGGGACAAATTGATTGAATATTCACCAGAAACAGTTTTTCGTTCATTAACAGCGTCTTATCGCCGTAACCTATGAATTCATCTCGTCATATTACTCCAACCTCCCGTGTTAGCCAGTGGTTGGCAATTGCCTTTGACCGCGCGGGGGATCTGTGCATAACCGCCGGCGGGGTGGGGCGCTCATGAGCGAAACGGTCTTCCTTGACCGGGAGACGCTGGACGGCGGCGACCTCGATCTGAGCACCCTGGCGGCAATCAGCAAAGACTGGCGGTCAGTGGGTCGCACGGCACCGGGCGAGGTCGCGCTGACCATTGGCGAGGCGCGCATCGTCATCACCAACAAATGTGTCATTGATGCCGGCGTGCTGGATGCCTGTCCACGGCTTGAACTGATCAACGTGGTGGCGACCGGCGTCAATAACATCGACGTGGATGCCGCTCGTGCCCGCGGTGTCACCGTGACCCACTGCCGGGGCTATGGCACCGAAGCGGTAAGCCAGCATGCCATTGCGCTGATGCTGGCACTCTCAACGCGGCTCATCGATTACCACCAGGCGGTTCAGCGCGGGCGCTGGGAGCAGTCACCGGACTTTTGCCTGCTCGACTATCCGATCCGCGAGCTCGCCGGACAGACGCTGGTGGTGGTGGGTTATGGCGACCTGGGCGCTGCGGTGGCCCACAAAGCCGAAGCGTTGGGCATGAATGTCCAGCTCGCCGAGCGCCCGGGAGTCGAGACGCCCCGAGCGGGCCGTTTGACGTTCGAAGCGGGCGTCGAATGTGCCGACGTCCTCACGCTGCATTGTCCGCTGACCGATTCCACCCACCAGATGATCGACGCGGGGATACTCAAGCGCATGAAGTCCACCGCGCTTTTAATCAACACCGCTCGCGGCGGTCTGATTGACGAGGCGGCGCTGGCGCGCGCCTTGCGGACTGGCGAAATCGCGGGGGCAGGGCTGGACGGCCTGTCTGTCGAGCCGCCGGTCAATGGCAATCCTCTGCTTGCGCCGGGGCTGCCCAACCTGATCGTCACGCCGCACAGCGCGTGGGGCAGTCGTCGCGCCCGCCAGCGCATTGTCGAGCAGAGCGTCGAAAACCTGCACGCGTGGATCGAGGGTGCACCGATCCGCTGCGTCACATGAACAAAGAGGGATACACCATGCCGCAAAGTGTTGTCGTGATAACCGGTGCCGGATCGGGGATTGGTCAGGCGCTGGCGAGCCATTACGCCAGCCGCGATCAGCCGGTGATGGCGATCGGTCGTCGCGAGGCACCGCTGCGCGAACTGGCCGACAACTATCCGATGGTGCGGGCCGTGCCGGCGGATGTTGCCACTGACGCGGGCCAATCCGCCATTATCGAGGCGCTGGACGATCGGTCGGTCGCCGCGCTGGTCCACAATGCGGGCGTCCTTGAGCCCGTCGGCCCGCTGCTGGATCAGTCAGCCGAAGCATTCCGCAGCCACCTGGCCATTAACCTGGAAGCACCGATTGCGCTCAGCCGGGCGCTGCGGCCGCGCATGGACACCGACGGGCGGGTTCTGCATGTCTCATCCGGTGCGGCGCATCGAGCAATGCCGGGCTGGGGGGCATACTGCATCAGCAAGGCCGCGCTGCACATGGCGTACCAGGTGCTGAAGACCGAGTTGGCCGGCCAGGCGATTCACATTGGCAGTCTGCGCCCGGGCGTGGTGGATACTCCGATGCAGGCGCTGATCCGTTCACAAACGGTCGCGGACTTTCCCGCGGTGGAGAACTTTCGCGCGCTCAAGGCCAACGATGCACTGACGTCACCGGCGCAGGTGGCGACGTTCATGGCCGCCGTGCTGGCGTTGCCCGGTGAGCGTTTCAGCGAGCAGGAGTGGGACATCCGCGAGCACTGGGATGAGGTTGTCGGGCAGTAGCAGCGCCGGACAGTGCGGGTTCTGCCCGCATCCTCGAGATCCATTATTTAACATAATATATATTATGCGCATTAAAAGATGGGTCTGCAGAAGGCCTGCCCGCTTCTGGGCCGGCCTCGACCTTGCTAACCTGTCCGACCATGGCGCTCAACTTTCACCAATGGCTGCTCACCGAATCGATCCGATTGCATGAGCAACAGCACGGTCGAAGCCGCGATGACGCGACCGCTAACGCCGTGGCGCGCTCGACGCACGGCTCGATGACCGACCAGCTGGCCGCCCGGGCATCGACACTGCCGATGGCCGGTGCAGCCGCTGCCGATATCCGCCGTCTGCAATATGGCGCGACGGCAATCCTGGGCCTGATCCTGATCGGGGCCGCCCTTGCCGGCACGCTGGTGGCCCAATCAAGTCTTGGCGCCAGGGGCATCGACGCCATAACGGCCCAGCTGGCGCTTGTGGGGCTTCCAGCGGCTGCCCTGCTGGGTTGGGTTGTGATGGCGGGCGTTCGCCGTCTGCGGGGTGGCTCCGGCGGCCTCGCCGGGCAATTCGTGCGTATCGCCCTTGAAACCTTCGGCCCTCGGTGGCTGCGCGGTCTTCTCGCGGCAGATGTCGCGCGGGCCGGTGTCTATCTGCTGCGAACCCCTGGCGGTCAGTCTTGCCTCGCAGCGGCGGTGCATGGGATGTGGCTTGCCTACACGGGCGCTGCGGTCGTGACTTACATCGCCGCGGGATCCGCAGTTGCACTGACCACCCCGGTGGCACTCTACGCAGCAACGCCGCGGCTGTTACTGACGCTGATCTATACCGGGCTCGCGGTTTTTCGCAGCCAGCGCATGATGCTGGATGTCACACTGCCGGGTTATCTGCAGCTGCGCGATCGGGTGCATGCCGCCTCGGTGCCGGCCAATCAGTCCGAGGCCCCCATGGCGACGTTGCCACGGGCGCCCCGCCAGGCCGATGAGGCCGCCGCCGGTCCGGTCCTGATCATTGCCGCCGAGCGCAGTGCCGACGATCTGCTGACCGCCATCCCGGCGTTGAACGCGTCACTGCTGGGTGCGGTGGACACGCGCCAGGACCGGCGTGCCCTGACGCACGCATTGCGCGAGCGCCCTCATCCGCCGCCGGGGCTGCTCGCCACCTGCTCGGTGCTGCGCACCCCCGACACTGGCACGGCGCAGATCCTGGGGGACATGGCCGAGACCGCCGGTGCGCCCCTCATTGTCGTCCTGCACGACACCCGCGCACTCGCCGAGCGGGGCGGCGACCCGTGCGCACGCATCGCCGACTGGGGTCGGATGGCCGATTCCATCGGCGCCGATCATGTCATTTTTGATCATCACCAACCGGATCCGGCGGCGATTGCATCCATTCGCCAATGGACCCAAGACGCGGAGGCCTCATGACCGACGCCGCTCCACTGGACATTGGAATCGTCGGGCACACGAATGCCGGCAAGACCTCATTGGTGCGCACGCTCACCCGCAATCGCAACTTTGGCGAGGTCGAGGATCGCGGCGGCACCACGCGCCGGGTTTCGGCCGCGACGCTGGCGGATGGCGAGGTCACGCGCCTGCGGCTCTGGGATTCGCCGGGGCTGGAGAATGCCCCGGCCCTGCTTGAGCATCTGGACGAATCCAGCACCGAGCGCCACGACGGGCTGGCGGCGCTGCGCCGGTTGCTCGACGACGCCGAGATCGCCCGGCAGTTTCCCGAGGAAACCCGGGTGCTCGAGCTGACCTTGAGCTGTGACGGTCTGCTCTACGTCATCGACGTCCGGGAGCCGGTGCTCGAGAAGTACAAGGACGAGCTGGCCGTACTGGCCGCGAGCGCCCGACCGATTATCGCGGTGCTCAACTTCGTCGCCGCCGACGACAGTCGCGAGTCGGAATGGCGCGACGCCCTCGCCCGCGTCACGTTGCATACCGTCGTCGCCTTTGATGCCCGGGTGCGCAGCTTTGAAACCGAGATCCAGCTCTACCGGAAGATTGCCAGCCAACTGAATGATTTTGAATCAACAATCGAGGCATGGATCGACCATCGTCAGGGCGAAGAAGCGCATTGCCGCGAGGCCGCGCGCGCGACCATTGCGACACTGCTCGTGGACGCCGCTGCGGCCCAGCGCGCCATCAAACCCACCGATCGCAACGGCCCGGACCCATCCCTGGAGGCCCTCCGCGAGGCCATCCGTGAGCGCGAACAGGTTTGCAGCGAGACCTTGCTGGGCCTCTATGCATTTGCCGATGAGGACTACGAGGACCAGGACTGGCCCCTGGCAAGCGGCTACTGGCCGGATGATGTCTTCAACGCCGATTCGCTCAAGCGCTACGCCCGCCAGACGGCGGTAGGCGCCGGCGTCGGTGTGGCGCTGGGCGGCATCATTGGTCTTGCCACGGGCCTGATGGGCGCTCAGACCGGTCTGCTGCTGGGCCTGCTGGTGGGCACCGGGATCGGCGCGGCCGTGGCGTTCGGGCCGCCGTTATGGCGGCGCTCCTACGGCCAGCAACCGGTCTGTGTGAGCGACGAGACCCTGGAGCGGCTTACCGCCCGGCAGCTGCATCTGATCAGCGCGCTCAACCACCGTGGCCATGCCAACACCGACACGCTTGCCGGCGCGCAGTCGGCGCTGTTCGAGAACACCGAGCGGGTCGAGCTGTTGCGCCAGGCCCGACGCCATCCGGAATGGTCATCGCTGAATGCAGCGTTTCGGGACAATGCGCGACGCAACGAGGTGATCGCGCGGATCAGCGCGAGCCTCCCCGACTTCTATATCGATTGATCGGTGGTCGGCTCGCCGGCGGCGACCGGTGCCGCAGACCGAAACGGTCCCCGGGTGCGGTTGGCGACCTTGACCAGTGCGAGCATCAGCGGGACCTCGACGAGCACGCCGACCACGGTGGCGAGCGCCGCCCCCGAATGGACACCGAACAGACCAATGGCGGCGGCCACCGCCAGCTCAAAAAAATTGCTTGCACCGATCATTGCCCCCGGGGCGGCGATGGAATGCGGCACGCCCCAGCGCTGCGCCCACAGGTAGGCAATCGCAAAGATCAGCACGGTCTGGACGATCAGCGGCACGGCAATCAGTGCAATATGCAGCGGATTTTCAAGAATGACCTCGCCCTGAAAGGCGAACAGCAGCACCAGCGTGGCGATCAGGCCGATGGGCGTCACCGGGCCGAGCCGGCGCATGAATGTCTCATCGAACCAGGTCTGTCCCCGACGCCGGATCACCAGAACCCGCGTCAGATAGCCGGCGCCGAGCGGGATGACAATGTACATGAGCACCGACAGCAGCATCGTCGCCCAGGGCACCTCAATACTCGAGAGCCCCAGCAGCAGCATCACGATAGGCGCAAAAGCCACCAGCATGATCAGATCATTGAGCGACACCTGCACCAGCGTGTAAGCCGGGTCCCCGCGGGTCAGATAACTCCACACAAACACCATCGCCGTACACGGCGCGGCCCCCAGCAGAATGGCCCCGGCCAGATACTCGCGGGCGCGCTCGGCGGCGATGAGCGGCTCGAAGATCACCAACAGAAAAAGACCGGCAATCAGGAACATGCTGAACGGTTTGATCAGCCAGTTGACGGTTGTGGTGATGATCAGCCCGCGCGGTTGGCGCCTGACGCCCAGGATCGACGAGAAATCGATCTGGACCATCATCGGGAAAATCATGGCCCAGATGAGAACCGCGATGGGGATCGAGACCTGAGCGTATTCAAACTGCGACAGTGTGGCCGGCACTGCCGGTGCCAGCTGGCCAAGGGCCACACCGGCGGCGATCGCCAGCACCACCCAGACCGACAGGTAGCGCTCGAAAAAGCCCATGCCCTCGCGAATGTCGGGCGCCGACGGCGCCGCCTGCGGATCAGCACTCATGCCCAATGCGTCCTTATATGCTGGTATGCGTATGTCCGGATAAGTGTAAGCGCTCAGGCGTTGGAACCGCAAACGCCGCACGGCCGACCGACGTGGCTTTCCAACGGCCGCCGACCCCGCGATAATGCCCGCTGATGCAGCCTGAAGATGCCCATGGCCAGTAACGACGACACCACCCTGATCCGCACCATTCGCGTCGGCAGCACGACCTTCACCCTGCTCGGGACTGCCCATGTCTCGCCGCAGAGTGTCGCGGATGTGCGCCGCGAGGTGGATAACGGCGACTACGACACCATCGCTGTCGAGCTCTGCGACAGCCGCTACCAGAACCTCATGGACCCTCAGGCCGTCGAGCAGCTCGATCTGTTCCAGATCCTGCGCAGCGGCAAGGCCGGTATGGTGATTGCGAGTCTGGCCCTGGGGGCTTATCAGCAGCGCCTTGCCGAGCAGTTCGACATCCGACCCGGAGCCGAGCTCGAGGCCGCCATCCACGGCGGGCGCCGACGGCAACTGCCGGTCTGGCGCATTGACCGAGACATCGGGACTACTTTGAAGCGGGTCTATCGCAATGTCCCCTGGTGGCAGCGGCCATCGCTGTTCACCGGTCTGATCGGCAGCCTGCTCTCGCGCGATCAGGTCAGCGCGGATGACATCGAACGACTCAAGCAGGGGGACATGCTGGAGTCGACCTTCAGCGAGTTTGCTGCCGGGTCGGCGCGCCTGTTCGAGCCGTTGATCAGCGAGCGCGACCGATACATGGCCGCGCAGCTGCTGGCGCATACCAGTGCGGCCGATACGACGCCGCGATCGGTGCTGGCGGTGGTGGGCGCGGGTCATCTGAGCGGCGTTGAGCAGGCGCTCACTGAAGGCATCGACGAGCCGGCCGCGGAATCCGCGCGGCTCGAGCAGGTACCCCCTCGGTCACGCTGGCCGAAGGTGCTGCCGTGGGTAGTGGTGGCGATTATTCTCACCGGGTTTGCCATTGGTTTCAGCCGCAGCAGCGAGCTGGGCTGGCAACTGGTGGGTGACTGGGTGCTGATCAACGGCAGTCTCTGCGCGCTGGGCGCCGCCCTCGCCCGCGGTCACCCGTTAACCGTGATCGGCTCGTTTGTCGCGGCGCCGCTGACATCGCTCAACCCCACCATCGGCGCCGGATTTGTGGCCGCGGCCATTGAGTTGATGAGCCGCCGGCCGCGGGTGGAGGATTTTCGGGGTCTGCGCGAGGCGGTGGCGGACTGGCGTGGCTGGTGGCGCAACCGCGTGGCGCGAACCCTGCTGGTGTTCCTGTTCGCAACCCTCGGCTCGGCGGCGGGGACCTACCTGGCCGGGTTTCGGATCATCGGGCAGCTCGTGTAAAGCAGGCAAAGAAATTGTCGGCCGTCTGCTCGGCCACCGCCGCCGGGGTCATGCCCTTGAGCTCGGCCAGGCAATCAATCACCGAGTGCACCCAGCCGGGCCGGTTTTCCTGGCCGCGATGCGGCACCGGTGCCAGATAGGGGCAGTCGGTTTCGACCAGCAGTCGGTCCATGGGTAATGCCTTCGCCGTCTCGCGCAGCGCTTCGGCACGCCGGAAGGTCAGAATCCCCGAGAGCGAGAGATAGAACCCCAGATCGAGCAGCCCGCGCGCGGTGGCCTGATCCTCGACAAAGCAGTGGATGACACCGCCCACCGTCTCGGCGTTGCTCGCGCGCAGAATCGCCAGAGTATCCACCGGCGCCATCCGACTGTGGACGATGATCGGCCGTTGCGACAGGCGCGCCGCCTCGATATGCCGCCGAAACCGATCCTGCTGCCAGGTGTAGTCCCCGGGGCCATCGCCATAGTCAAGACCGGTCTCGCCAATCGCGACCACTCGGGGGTGATCGGCCATGGCGGCCAGCGCGGTCGCGTCCGGATCCTCGCCGGTGCCGCACGGATGGACACCCACCGACGTGTGTACGTCAGCGTGGCGCTCGCTGAAGGCGGTCAATCGCTCGCGCTCCTCCACCGCGACCGCCACGTTCAGGAACGCATCCACACCCGCTGCACGGGCCTCGGCCAACGCCGCATCGGCGCTGTCCGGGCGCTCGAGTAAGTGGAAATGACAGTGAGAGTCCACGATCATGGTCGCCTCCAGATCAAAAACAGGGCCTCGATGGACAGTTCGCGGCTGAGCGGTTGTTCGGCCGCCTCGCGCAGCGGCAGAAGATCGGCCTGGATGCGCGCCAGCCGCTCGCCGTCGAGCAGCGACTGAAGCTGTTCGAACGCTGGATAGCCGGTCAGCCGCTGGCGTGGATCAGTCGCCGCGCGCATCAACTGAATCGCAAGCTGCTGCATGAGGCGGGTGGTCTCGAGGGCTCCCACCGGTCGCCATTCAGTGGCCGCGGCCACCGCACTCTGGCGTTGCCGAATAACTCCGCCCAGCGCAGCCGCCAGCGCCTCGAAGCGCTCCATGCCATCCTCAGCGGCCAGCTGACGGGCAGTCAACGGGCTGCCACCGGCCAACGCGAGCAATGCCTCGGGGGCCTCCACCCCCTGCGACTGTAGCCAAGTCCGGGCCTGCACCGGTGACGGAATGCCAAGGCGCTCGTACTGGCAGCGGCTGCGGAGGGTCGCACTCAAGCGCCCGGGCTGGTGGCTGACCAGGATAAGCACCATGCCGTCCGGCGGTTCCTCCAACGTCTTGAGCAGCGCGTTGGCGGCATGCCGGTTCATCGCCTCCGCCGGGTTCAGAATCACCACCCGGCGATGATTCTGCTGGCTGGTGTGATGACTGAATTCGGTCAGTTCGCGGGTGGCTTCGATCTTGAGGATGCCGCTGCCACCGGCGGCGGGCTCGACGATCTGATAGTCGGGATGACTGCCAGCCCGCCGTAAACGACAGTCCCGGCAGTGATCACAGGCCCGCGTATCCACCGGCTGCCGGCAGAGCAGTCGGGCTGCCATGGCCTCGGCCAGCGCGCGCTTGCCGGTTCCCGCCGGCCCACCCAGCAGCAGGGCATGGGGCACGCGGTTGGCGGCAATGCTTGCCGCGAAGCGCTCCCAGGCGTGGCTCTGCCAGGGCATGGGATGCGGGGTTGGGGTGTCCACGCCAGTGTCGTCAACCATCGTAGCGCTCGTCGAGGATGGTCTCGATGGCCGTTCCAACCCGGGCCAATGGCGCCGTGGCATCCACCCGAACGATCCGCGCGGGATCGGCCCGCGCGAGCTCGGCATAGGCCGCGCGAACCGCCTCGAAAAACCGTTCCCGCTCGGACTCGAACCGATCCGGTGCGCTGCGCCCGGCTGCCCGTGCCAGTCCCGTTGCCACCGGCAGATCCAGCCATAGCGTCAGTCCCGGCTGCAGGTCGCCCAGCAGCCAATCGGCCAGGGCCCTGACGCGCTCGATACCCAGCCCGCGGCCGCCGCCCTGATAGGCCAGACTGGCATCGGTGAATCGATCGCAGATCACCCATTGCCCTGCCTGCAGGGCCGGCGCGATGACCGTTTGTAAGTGTTCGGCGCGGGCGGCAAACATCAGCAACACCTCGGCCTCGGCGCTCATGCCGGCATCACGGTGCCCCAGCAGTACGTCGCGGAGCTCCTCGCCCAGCCCCGTCCCCCCGGGTTCGCGCGTGACAACCGGTACGCCGCCGTGCGCGATCACCCAATCGCGGATGGTGGCAAGCGCCGAGCTTTTGCCGGCGCCCTCGGTTCCCTCAACGGTGATCAGGCGGGCCGTGTCCATGGGCTAGTCGCCCTCCCCCAGCTGATAGCGTCGTACCGCCCGATTATGGGCCTCGAGTGTCTCGGAAAAGACATGGCTGCCGTCGCCGCGGCTGACAAAGTAGAGGCTGTCGCCATCGGCGGGATCGGCCGCTGCCTCGATGGCTGCCCGGCCCGCCAGGGCAATGGGTGTCGGTGGCAGGCCGTGGCGGGTGTAGGTGTTGTAGGGGTTATCGGTGCGCAGGTGCCGGCGCAGCAGATCGCCATCAAAACGCTCGCCCAGTCCATAAATCACCGTGGGATCGGTCTGCAGGCGCATGCCCTGCCGCAGTCGCCGCACGAACACACCGGCGATGCGACGTCGCTCGGCGGCCTGCCCGGTCTCCTTTTCGATAATCGAGGCAAGCGTCAGCAGCTCATCGGGACCGTCGAGGGGCAGCGGCTGGGCCCGTTCGGCCCAGATCGACGCCAGTGTCGATTCCAGATCGCGGTTGGCGCGGCGCAGTACCTCGACGTCGGTCTCGCCCCGTGGAAAGCGATAGGTCTCGGGCAGAAAACGCCCTTCCGCGGCCTCGCCGGCGCGACCGATGGCGGCCATTAACGCGGCGTGGCTGACGCCCGCCGGCAGGGTCTGGCGAATGTGTGGATGGGTCCGGATCGCGGCGAGCATCTCGTCGACGCGCCAGCCCTCAATCAGGGTCAATTCGTACTCGATGACCTCGCCGCTGACCATGCGCTGAATCAGACCCGCCGCGGTCAGTCCCGCGTTGATGGCGTACTCGCCGGCCTGAATCCGATGAGCAACGCCCTCCCAGCGCGCGTAAAGCCGCAACGCCAGTGGATGGTCAATCAGCCCGCGCTCGGCAAGCCGGTCGGCCACCCGCGCAAAGCTGCTGCCCGGTTCAACCTCGAGCGGCGCGGCGTCGGTGCTGACCAGCGGCGCTGTCTCGATTTGGCGAAGGCCGCTGTTAACAACAAGCGCAAGGGCGAGGCCTGCGATCGCCGTCACTGCCGCTGTAACGATCCATCCGCGACGCCGATTCATGGCTCGACCACCGCCGGCATCAAAGCCGCCCCCGTCTGAACGATCTCGTCCTGGAGGCGATTCACCCAGGGGCTGCGTGGCAATGGGTGCCCGGCCAGGGAGTGCACCGGCCACAGGCCGATCAGGCTATTCACCAGCATGACCCCCTTCGCCTGCCACAAATCCTCCCGACGGATTGGCGTCCGCTCGACAACGGCGCCGAGGGTGGCAGCCCGGTCAAGCAGCCAGCCCTGCATTATCCCCTCTACACCGCAGTCATTGGTGGCGGGGGCGCAGAGGCGATCGCCGCGATCGATGAGGAGATTGCTGCTGGTGGCCTCCATCACTCGTCCATCCATCGATTCCATGAGCCCCTCGGCGACGACCGGGTCGGTCCATTCACCGCGCGCCAGGACCTGCTCGAGCCGGTTGAGATGCTTGATCCCGGCAAGCGCGGGCTGAACCGCAAGCCGCGTCTCGCAGAATCGCACGGCAACGCCCGAATGCCACCACTCGCGGGGGCGGTCGGGCATGGCCCCAGACTGGGTAATTGTGGTTATCTGCGGCGCGGCGGGCGGCGCGTAGCCGCGACCGCCCTCGCCCCGGGTGGCGGTCAACCGCAGAGTCGCAAATCGCGGTAGCGATAGCGCTGCCACGTCGGCGTGCCAGTGATCACGCGGCGGAGCGGGCAGCCCCAGACGGCGACAACCGGTTTCGAGCCGCTCGAGATGGCGCGTCCACAGCTGTGGCTCGTGGTTGACGACGGCAAGGGTCTCGAACACCCCATCGCCGTAGCGCAGGCCACGATCATTGATGCCGACGAGGTCGGCGGGCTGGCCGTTGACCCGGCACGCGTCGCGGGATGCGCTCACGCGTCAAGCGCGCGAAAGATCACCGTTCCGTTGGTGCCACCAAAACCGAATGAATTGGACAGGGCGGCCCGGATCGGCTGGTCGCGCGCGACATTGGGGACGAGGTCCATGTCGAGATCCTCATCCGGTGTCTCGAGATTGATCGTAGGCGGCAGGATCCCGTCGCGCATGGCAAGCAGGGTGAACACCGCCTCGACACCACCGGCGGCACCCAGCAGATGCCCGGTCATGGATTTGGTCGAGCTGACCGGCAGACGCCGTGCGTGCTCGCCAAATGTGCCCTGCACGGCCCGCAGCTCGGCGCGATCACCCGCCTGGGTGGACGTGCCATGGGCGTTAACGTAGTCGATTTCATCCGGATTCATGCCGGCGTCTTCCAGCGCCCGATCCATGCAGCGCTTCGCCCCCTCGCCGGTTTCCGCGGGCAGGGTCATGTGATGGGCATCCCCACTCATGCCAAAGCCGGCGATTTCGGCGTAAATGGGCGCACCCCGACGCCGCGCCTGCTCATACTCCTCGAGGATCAGCACCGCCGCCCCGTCGCCGAGCACAAAGCCGTCCCGGCCCTGATCCCAGGGGCGACTCGCCCCCTGGGGATCGTCATTGCGGGTGGACAGCGCCCGAGCCGCTGCAAACCCGCCGAGCCCTGTCGGTGTGGTCGAAAACTCCGCGCCGCCGGCGATCATGGCATCGGCATCACCATAGGCGATCATGCGCGCACTCTGACCGATGTTGTGCGTGGCACTCGTGCAGGCGGTCACCGTTGCCACATTAGGGCCCTTGGCCCCGAGCAGGATCGACAGATTGCCTGAGACCATGTTGATGATCGCGCTGGGAATGAAAAACGGCGATATCCGCCGTGGGCCCGATTCCAGGTAAGTCTTGTGGCCTTCCTCGATGGAATGAATGCCACCGATGCCGGACCCAACGGAGACGCCGACCCGATCGGCATTCTCCGAATCGATTGTGAGGCCGGAATCCCGCAGCGCATCGACCGCCGCAGCGATTCCGTAATGGATAAAGGGGTCCATCTTGCGGGATTCCTTGCGACTGAGGTATTCCGTGACATCAAAATCACGCACCTCACCACCGAAGCGCACCGCGAAAGGCGTCGTATCAAAACGCTGGATCGGCTGAATGCCGCTGCGCCCTTCGCGAATGCTCTGCCAGGCCGTGTCGATGGTGTTGCCCACCGGCGACACGATCCCCAGCCCGGTGACTACGACCCTGCGTCCAATCACCCGCGACCCCCTGTCGTTACTCTTCGAGGTGACGGTTGATGTAGTCGAACGCGTGCCGAACCGTCGTGATCTTCTCGGCTTCCTCGTCCGGGATCTCGCACTCGAACTCTTCCTCGAGCGCCATCACCAGCTCGACCGTGTCGAGCGAATCCGCGCCCAGGTCATCGACAAACGACGCCTCAGCGGTCACCTCGTCCTCCTTGACGCCGAGCTGCTCGACCACGATCTTTTTGACTCTTTCCTCGATACTACTCATCTCGCTCCTACCTCTCGGATTGCAATTGTGGGGCTATGTGGCCCGAACCGGGGCGTATTCTATGGAATACGGTGACAATGCGCCAGCAATCGGCTACGGCATTAACAGCCCGCCGTTGACGTTAAGGGTTTCACCGGTGATGTAGCCACCGGCGGGGGATGCCAGAAAACAGGCCGCCGCCGCGATATCCGCGGGCTGACCCAGCCGCTGCAGCGGTGTCTGCGCCGTCAGTGCCGCCCGCTGATCATCATCCAGCGCGTCGGTCATGTCGGTCTCAATGAATCCCGGCGCGATGGCGTTGACCGTGATGTTGCGGGCCCCCACCTCACGCGCCAGCGAGCGGGTCATGCCCAGCAATCCGGCCTTGGCAGCCGCGTAGTTGGTCTGACCGGCATTGCCCATCAGCCCCACCACCGAGCCGATGTTGATGATGCGGCCGCGGCGCGCCTTCATCATCCCCCGCAGCACCGCCCGCGACACACGGAAGACGGCATTGAGATTGGTATCAATCACCCGGTCCCAGTCGTCGTCGGTCATGCGCATGGCGAGGTTATCCCGGGTAATGCCGGCGTTGTTGACCAGGATGCTGGGCATCCCCTCGTTGGCGGCGATATCACGCACGCTGGCATCAATGGCGGCGCGATCCTGCACGTCGAGCGTGATGCCGCGGCCGGCGATGCCCAGTGTCTCGAGATGCGCGCTGATCCGATCGGCCCCCACCTCGCGGGTCGCGGTGCCGATCACCGTTGCGCCACTGCGGCCGAGCTGTTCGGCAATGGCGGCGCCGATGCCGCGGCTCGCGCCCGTCACCAGGGCGATCTCCCCGTCGAGTAGCAGATTCATGTCAGCTCCAGTGTATTCAGTGCCTTGGCCAGCGAATCCGGATCGTGGATCGCCTGAATGCCCATACGGCGGTTGATCCGGCGGTTGAGCCCGGCGAGGACCCGCCCCGGCCCGCACTCGACCACCTGCTCGATGCCCTGACCGGCCAGTGTCTCGATGCATTCGGTCCAGCGCACCGGCGAGCGGACCTGCTCGACAAGGCGCTCGCGGATCGCGTCGGGCGCCGTCCCCAGACTCAGGTCGACATTATGGACCACCGGGATCGCCGGTGCCTGCACCGGTACATCCGCCAACCGCTCGGCAAGTCGCTGGGCGGCGGGCGCCATTAACGAGCAGTGCGCCGGCACGCTCATCGGCAGCATCACCGCACGCTTGGCCCCCGCGTTGCGGGCGGCTTCGAGGGTATGGTCGACGGCGGCGCGATGACCCGCAATGACGATCTGACCCGGCGCATTGTAGTTGACGGGCTCGACAACGGCATCGGTGACTTGCCCGCAAAGCTCGGCCAGTGTCGCCGCGTCCAGTCCCAGGACCGCCGCCATCGCGCCTTCGCCCTCTGGCACGGCGTCCTGCATGTAGCGGCCCCGATCGCGCACCAGTTCAACGGCAGTGGGAAAGTCCAGCGCGCCGGCGGCCACCAGCGCGGTGTATTCGCCCAGGCTATGCCCGGCCATCAGCGCCGGTAATGCCCCACCCCCCTCGCGCCAGGCGCGCCAGACCGCGACGCCGGCAGTCAGCATCAGCGGCTGAGTGTGGTCGGTGCGATTGAGCAGCGCCTCGGGCCCCTCACTGGCGAGCGCCCAGAGGTCTTCGCCCATGGCTGAGGACGCCTCGATAAAGGTCTTCTGAACCACCGCGTGGCGCTCGGCCAGTTCAGCGAGCATACCCAGGGATTGGGAGCCCTGACCGGGAAACACGAAGGCTAGATCGGTACGCGTCGGCATAGTCGTTTCCGTTCAGTAGCGGATCAGGGCAGAGCCCCAGGTAAAACCGGCCCCGAAGGCCTCGAGCAGCAACAGATCACCGCGCTGAATGCGCCCATCGCTGACCGCCGTGTGCAACGCCAGCGGGATCGACGCCGCCGAGGTGTTCCCCTGCTCGGCGACGGTGCTCACCATCCGGTCGGTGGACAGCCCCAGCTTGCGGGCCGTCGCCGTCATGATGCGAATGTTCGCCTGATGCGGCACCAGCCAGTCGACGTCACCGCGCTCGAGCCCATTGGCCTCGAGGGTTTCATCAACCAGGGCGCCGAGGGTGCGCACGGCCACCCGAAAGACCTCGTTACCCCGCATGCTGACCTTGCCGTGACTGCCCTGCAGGCACTCATAGCCCTGGGACACGCCCCAGGGCACATTGAGCAGCGGCGTCTGCCGGCCGTCGGCATGCAGATGGGTCGAAAGGATACCGGGGGCCTCGCCCGCCTCGAGTACGACCGCCCCGGCGCCGTCCCCAAACAGCACGCAGGTGCTGCGATCCTCCCAGTCGAGGATGCGCGAGAACACCTCGGCACCAATGACCAGGGCACGCCGGGCGCCACCGGTGCGGATAAAGCGATCCGCCACATCCAGGCCATAGACAAACCCGGAGCAGGCCGCCCCCAGATCAAAGGCAATAGCGCCGGGCGCAATGCCGAGGCGCTCGATCAGGCGGCAGGCAGTGCTGGGAAAGACATGATCGGGTGTTGAGGTGGCCACCAGCACCAGATCAATGGCGTCGGGCTCGACGCCGGCATTGGCAAGCGCCTCCACGGCGGCCGCCTCGGCCAGATCCGAGCAGATCTGATCGGGGGCGGCCACATGGCGTTGAGCGATACCCGTGCGTTCGACAATCCAGCGGTCGGATGTCTCGACCAGTGTCTCGAGCTCAGCGTTGGTTACCACGCGCTCGGGCAGGTAGCCACCGGTGCCGCTGACCCGCGAATGACTCACTGCGACGGCCCCGCGCCAAAGATCTCGCCCAGTCGCGCATCAATCCGCTGGGGAATCGCCTCGGAGGCTTCGACAAATCCGGTTTCAATGGCCTGCTCGAAGGCCCAGGCATCGGCACTGCCGTGGCTTTTGACCACAACACCGCGCAGTCCCAGCAGGCTGGCCCCGTTGTACTGGCGATGGTCGAGACGCCGGCGCAGGGCCTTGAGCACGGGCAGGGCCACGAGCCCCGCCAGCCGGGTGAGCGTGTTGCGCCGGAACTCGTCGCGCAGATACTGCGAGATCATGGCCGCCACCCCTTCACTGCTCTTTAGCGCCACGTTGCCGGTGAATCCGTCACAGACCACCAGATCGGCGACGTTGTGGAACATCCGATCACCCTCGACGTAACCGATGTAGTTGAGGTCACTCGACTGCAGTAATTGAGCCGCCTGCTTGACCTGATCATTGCCCTTGATCTCCTCCTCGCCCAGGTTGAGCAACCCGATACGCGGATGATCGCTGTCACCGGCGGCTTCGACAAGCACCGAGCCCATCACGGCAAACTGGAACAGGTGCTCGGCGGTGCAATCGACGTTGGCGCCCAGATCGAGCATCCGGAATCGCCCGCCTCGGCAGGGGATGGTGGTGCAGATCGCCGGGCGATCGATGCCCGGCAGCGTCTTGAGCCGGTAGCGCGCGGTGGCCATAAGAGCACCGGTGTTGCCCGCGCTGACGCAGGCATCGGCCTGACCGTTGCGCACCAGGTCAATGGCGACGCGCATGGACGAATCACGCTTGAAGCGCAACGCCTGGGAGGGTGATTCGTCCATGTCCACCACCTGACTCGCCGCATGCAGCGTCAGGCGCTGGCGGATTGGCGGATCCAGCGAGGCCACCGCCGATTCGAGGCGTTCGCGATCACCGACCAGAATCAACGACAGCGATGGATGGCGCGCCAGCATGGCAGCGGCCGCCGGGAGGGTCACCGCCGGGCCGTGATCGCCGCCCATGGCGTCAATGGCCAGCGTACAGGTGTCACTCATTGGTGCCGCTTCGCAGCCGGCTAGTCGTCCTTGCCGGTGGTCACCTTGCGGCCACGGTAGTAGCCGTCCGCGGAGATGTGATGGCGGCGATGGGTTTCCCCGGTGGTCGGCTCCACACTGAGCGTGGGGTTATCGAGGGCGTGATGACTGCGGCGCATGCCACGACGCGAAGGAGATTTCTTGGATTTCTGTACGGCCATTATTGATCCTGCCTGTTGCTGAGTCGGTCAGTGTACCTCACCCGAACCATCCCGCTTGAGTGATTCAAGTGCCTGAAATGGGTTGTCGCGCGCGGGAGCGGCTTCGCCCGCCGGTCCGAACTGGCGCTGTCCGCCGTCACAGTCCGTATTGTCATGGGTGGGGATGACCGGCAGCGCCAGAATCAGCTCGTCCTCCACCAGGGCAGCGATGTCCAGCTGCCCCTTGGCGGCCACCACCACTGGCTGATCGGCGCCGTAGCCATCCGCCTCTTCGATCCGATCGACAACGACCAGATCAAACGACCCGGCCGCATCCACGGCAACCGGTGCCAGACAACGTTCGCAGACGAGCGTGACCGTGCCCGCACACTCGCCGTACAGGCGCGGCCGTCCACGATCGAGCACCAGCGTAAGCGTTGCGCTGACTGCACCCACATGGGCCCTCAGGGCGTCCATGCGAGGCAGCGGACAATCCACAAGCGCCCCGCTCCACGAGTGCTCGCCCTCGCCCAGACGGGTCATGTCGATGCGATGCGGTAAGCCATTCCCGTGCATAACCGTCGAATGTTAAGGGGCCATAAGAAAGCTGTCAAAAAGGCATTGACCATCACGCTGACCGATTGCGTCCAACGCCGCCGTCGTCGACCATGGGTGGCGTCGCGTCGATTCGGGAATTTTGCATGGCTTCCATCATCCTTGCCTCAAGCTCGCCCTACCGCGCCGACCTCCTCCGCCGGCTCCAGATCGATTTCACGGCAATTGCCCCCGATATCGACGAGACTCGTCGCCCCGAGGAAGCCCCCGAAGGCTATGTGCGGCGCCTGGCCCGGGAAAAAGCCGCTGCCATCGCCGCCCAGCATCCCGAAGCGGTTGTCATCGGCTCGGATCAATGCAGCGAATGCCAGGGCGAGATCCTTGGCAAGCCAGGCACCGTGGAGCGGGCCATCGATCAGTTGCTGAACGCCTCCGGGCAGCGAGTGACACTGACCACCGCGGTGGCGGTCCACGACCCCGCCAGCGGCCATATCGAGGTGGACGCCGTGGCCACGGAGGTGCACTTTCGCCGCCTGGCGCGTAGTGCTGTCGAGCGCTATGTGCACAGCGACCAGCCCCTGGACTGCGCCGGGGCATTTCGCGCCGAAGGGCTGGGAATCAGCCTGTTCGAGTCAATCCGCACCGATGACCCCAACGCCCTGATCGGCCTGCCTTTAATTGCGCTGAACCGCTTGCTCGGGCGAATCGGTATCATCCGCCCCTGAATCACTGACGCAGCATGGGTCCCTGGAGACGACTCCAGGTCGTCGCCATGGCACTGCCGACCTGCTCGAGCGCCCGATCGAGCAAGCGCCGACGCGGCGTGTAATCGACCCGCCGAGGCGCACCAATGACCGAGCGGGCCACGCTCTCCGGGCTGCCGTAGGCATCCGCAAGACCAATCTCGATGCCCTCACCGCCGGTCCAGATACGGCCCGAGTAGAGTGATTCCGGATCGCCGCTCAGCCGATCGCCACGACCGGCCTCGACCGCCTCGATGAACTGTTCGTGAATGGCGTCGAGCATGCCCTGCATTTCCTCGATCTGGTCTGAGGCCGGCGGCATGAACGGATCCAGCCCAGCCTTCTGGTCGCCGGCTGTATAGACGCGGCGCTCGATGCCCAGCCGATCGATGGCCTCCGAGAAGCCGAAACCGCGATTGATCACCCCGATCGAGCCGATCAGCGAAGCGCCATTGACGTGGATCTGGTCAGCGGCCGCGGCGATGTAGTAGGCGCCCGAGGCCATCACGTCACCCGCCACCGCATGCACGGGCATGTCAGGGTGCTGCGCCTGCAGCCGCTCGATGGCCTGGTAGACCCGACTCGAGGCCACCGGGGAGCCGCCGGGGCTGTTGATCTGCAACAGGACACCGTTGGCATTGTCCGCCTTGAAGGCGCGCTCGAGGCCTTCGATCAGGCGCTCGGCATTCGCCGGGCGACTGGCCAGAATGGGTCCGTTAACCTGCACCACGGCGGTATGCGGCCCGGTGGGCTGAGAGTCCCCCAACGCCAGAAGCGGTCCCAGGGTCGAGAAAACGGCGGTGCCGATGATCAGCAAAAAGACAATGCGCAGAAAAATCCCCCAGCGCCGGGAGCGCCGCCGCTCCCGAACGCTCTCGAGGGCGACCTCGCGGAGGGTGTCCCGCGCCCAGGATTCGTCATCACTCATCGGTTTCTCCCATTCTCAATCGACCCTTCGGCCGGTTATTGGTGCTCGAGGCGCGCCAGCAGCGCCTGCAGATCGTCGGGTAACGGCGCAGTGACATCGACCCGGCCGTGACCGGGCAGCTCAAAGCCCAGGTGCTCGGCATGCAGAAACAGCCGCTTGAGCCCAAGGGCCCGCAGCGCCCGATCCGCCCGGCCATCACCGTAGCGCGCATCCATGGCCACCGGGTGGCCGATGGAGGCCGCGTGGGCACGGATCTGATGGGTACGCCCCGTATGCAGCGTGGCTCGAACCAGGCTCCACCCCGGATAGGACGTCAACAAGGCGATGTCAGTTCGCGCCGATTGCCCGGCCGGATGAGCCCGCATCACCCGCTCGCCACCCTTGCCCGCTTCGGCCCGCAGCGGTGCCTCGATGCGCTGTTGTGACGGCGACGGTGCACCTCGCATCAATGCCAGATAGTGCTTGTCGACGCGGTTATCCCGAAATTCGGTATGTAGGGCACGCAGGGTCGAGCGCCGCTTTGCCACAACCAGGCAGCCGCTGGTGTCGCGATCCAGCCGGTGGGCCAGATCGAGAAACGGAGCGCGCGGGCGCATCAGCCGCAGCGCCTCGATCACCCCATAAGCAATCCCCGACCCCCCATGCACGGCCATGCCCGAGGGCTTGTCGAGAACCAGCAATCGGTCGTCTTCGTGGACAATCGCCGACTCCAGTCGCGCCATGACCGCCGCCGACGGCGCCATGGCCTCGCCCGCCGTTGCCTGGCGCACCGGAGGCAGTCGCACCCGATCGCCTTCGGCGAGCCGATAGGTCGGTCGGATACGGCCGCCGTTGACGCGCACCTCACCGCGGCGCAGCAGTCGGTAGACCCGGGTGCGGGGGACACCCTTGAGCTCGCGCAGGAGGAAATTGTCGATGCGCTGGCCGGCAAGTTCCGCCGCCACGGTATGGATGGTTGCTCCCGCCAATCGGCGTCTCCGGTGTGGGGTAAGGCTGCAAGATTGCCACAGATCCCGGGGGTTTTTGGACGCCTTGGCGCGCGGTTGCTATAGTGCAGTCGCTGTGACGGGTGAGAGAGGCGCGGAATGGTGCGCTCCCCGCCGGCCGGAAACGAATGCTGAGTGGGTGCGAGTCCCTGACTGGCGCCCGATGGAACCAACAATCAACCTGATAACGCGCCTGCCCGGGCGCCCGCAATATGGACACCCCATGATGGGTCTCTTGATCCTGCGAATCCGCTGTCTGCCGTTGACGCTCGCCAGATATTTCTGGCGGTGCGCCGGCCAGCGTGACGCGTGTGCGGACGCCACGGACCGGCGCCGGAGACTAAGACCGCATGAAAAGAATGCTCGTCAATGCAACCCAGCCCGAAGAGTTGCGGGTTGCGCTGGTGGACGGCCAGTCCCTCTACGACCTCGATATCGAGACCCCGGCGCGAGAGCGTAAAAAAGCCAACATCTACAAAGGCCGGATCACCCGCGTCGAGCCTAGCCTCGAAGCCGCCTTTGTCCAGTACGGCGCCGAGCGCCACGGCTTTTTGCCGTTCAAGGAGATTGCCCGCGAGTATTTCTCGGGTGACAGCGACGTTGATCCCGCCAAGGTGTCGATCGCCGATGTGATCACCGAGGGCCTTGAAGTTGTGGTTCAGGTGGAAAAGGAAGAGCGTGGCACCAAGGGCGCCGCACTGACCACCTTTGTCAGCCTCGCCGGGCGTTACCTGGTGCTGATGCCCAACAACCCCCGAGCGGGTGGTGTATCGCGGCGCATTGAAGGCAACGAGCGCAACGAGATCCGGGATGCCCTGAAAGCGCTCGAGGTGCCGGAGAGCATGGGCGTGATCGTGCGCACCGCCGGCGTCGGTCGCAGTGCCGAAGAGCTGCAGTGGGATCTGGATTATCTGCGCAATCTCTGGTCGGCGGTGGGCAAGGCCGCGGAAACGCGAGCGGCGCCGTTTCTGATCTACCAGGAAAGTAACGTCATCATCCGCGCCCTGCGCGATTATCTGCGCGCTGATATCGGCGAGATCCTCATCGACGACCGGGATGTCTACGAACGGGCCCGCGAGTTTGTCGAGCAGGTCATGCCGCACAACCTGCAAAAGCTTAAATTCTACGACGACCGGGTGCCGTTGTTCAGCCGCTATCAGATCGAGAGCCAGATCGAATCGGCCTTCCAGCGCGAAGTACGCCTCCCCAGCGGCGGCGTGATTGTCATCGATCACACCGAAGCGTTGATCTCGATTGACATCAACTCGGCACGGGCCACCAAAGGCGCGGACATTGAGGAGACAGCCCTCAAGACCAATCTCGAGGCCGCCGACGAGATCGCCCGGCAGCTGCGGCTGCGGGATCTGGGCGGGCTGATCGTGATCGATTTCATCGATATGGGCCCCAACCGCAATCAGCGCGAGGTGGAAAACCGCGTCCGCGACGCGGTCAAGCAGGATCGCGCCCGGGTCCAGCTCGGCCGCATCTCGCGTTTTGGCCTGCTGGAGATGTCGCGCCAGCGGCTGCGCTCATCGCTGGGCGAAGCGGCGCTCGAGGTCTGCAGTCGCTGCAGCGGCCAGGGTACCGTGCGCAGCGTCGAGTCACTCGCGCTTTCGGTGCTGCGAATCATCGAAGAAGAGGCGATGAAGGACAAGACCGGCAAGGTCGTCGCCCAGTTGCCGGTGGATGTCGCGACATTCCTGCTCAATGAAAAGCGCGGCATCCTCGAGACCATCGAGACGCGCAACGGGATTGGTATCATCCTCATCCCCAACCGCACACTCGAGACCCCGCACTACGAGCTCCAGCGCGTTCGCACTGATGAGGATCTGGCCGCGGAAAACAGCTATGACCTGGGTAACGGCGACACCGCTCCAAGCCGGGCCGAGGAGCTGCTGACTGCCGAACGGCCCCGCGCCGAGCGGCCGGTGGTCAGCGGCGTGAGTGCCGGGCGTCCGGCACCAACGCCGCGGCAGTCGGCCGCCGAAGCGCCGCCCGCAGCGACGGCGGCCGCCGAGTCGACGCTGCCCGCCGCTGCCTCTACGGCCGGTGCCGAACCCGGCACGCCTCGCGCGCCGGGCCTCATCGGCTGGCTCAAACGACTGGTCAGCGGAGATGATGATGGCACCCGCCATTCGCCCATGACCGATGCGAAGCAAACCGAGACCGCGTCACGTAACGCCGACTCGGGCCAGGGCGAGACCACCGACGAATCGGGGCAGCGCAATCGCAGCGGCAATGGCCGCCGCCGTCGCAGCGGTGGCAGCGGCAGCTCCTCCGGCGGCAATCGCCGTGGCGGGCAGCGCCGCAGTCGCAGCAGCGCAAACAGCAGTGAAGACACCCCCAGCCCTCGCACCGCCGAGACCAGTGATGAGGCGACCGATTCGAACGCCTCCGAGGCCCCCCGCAACCCGCGCAAGAAGAAATCCGCCGAGGACAAGCCGGCCGCGAAAAAGCCGGCTGCCAAACCCGCGGCCAAATCGGCCAGTAAGGACGAGCCGCCCAGCGCGGAATCGGCCACCGCAGCCAGCGCTGAGCCGAGCGACGAGCCAACCGACAACGCCGGTGAGAGCCACGGCAGTGACACCGGGAGTGGTGGCTCCCGCAGCCGCCGGGGGCGTCGTGGCGGCCGCCGTCGGCGTCGGGGGGGCGCGAACGGCGGGAGCGGCGAAGACCATGCCTCGACCGCCGAGGCAAACGCCGAAACCGCCGCCGAGCCGGCAGAATCCGCCCCTTCGAGTGAGGAAACGCCTGCGCCTAAACCCAAGGCCAAAGCGCAGTCAAAGCCCAGGAAAGCCGACAAGGCGCCGGCAAAGGCACAGGAGGCTCAATCGGAATCGGCCAGTGACCAGGCCGCCGCGTCCCCCCGCGCGCGGGGCAAAGAGGATCCGCGCCGCTGGTCCGGACGTCCGCGCTTGCCCGCCGATGAGTCGGCGAACGCTTCGGACACCGACGCGACCGGGGACTAATCGCCGGTCGAGCGGGTCTGCACGGCGTCGATCAGACCATTCGCCGCGTCATCGATGAGTTCATGGACGCGGCGAAAGCCTGATTCACCGCCAAAATAAGGATCGGGCACCCAGTCCACGCCCGGCGTCCGAGCGTAGCTCAGCATTGGCCGTATCCGGTGGCGCTGGGCGCTTGGCGCCTCAGCCCGCAGCCACTCGTAATTGCCCTCGTCCATGGCGAGAATCGCGTCGAAAAATTCGAAATCGAACCCATCCACCTGGCGGGCGCGCAGGTCACTGATATCGATCCCCTCCCCGGCCATCAGGCGCTGGGCCCGACGGTCCGGCGCCTTGCCAACGTGATAGTCGTGGGTCCCCGCAGAATCCGTGGTGATCCAATCCGAAAGACGGCGCGCGCGGAGGCGCTCCCGGACGATTCCCTCGGCAATGGGCGAGCGGCAGATGTTGCCCATGCAGACAAACAGCAGTCGTGTCATTCGCGAACCTCGGTTGTTGTCGTGCCAAAGGCGGCCTCGGCCATTGCCAGATCGGCCGCGGTATCGATCCCCGGTCCCGGTCGCTCATCGGCGTCGGCAACCTGAATATGGACGCCGGCTTCGAGCGCCCGCAATTGCTCAAGCTGTTCGATACCCTCCAGCGCACTCACCGGGAGCGCGGCGTATTCGCGCAGAAACCCAGCGCGGTAGGCATAGATCCCCAGATGCCGGCGCGCGACCCGGCGCAGCCACTCGCCCTGGCCCTCGCGGTCCCAGGGGATGGCCGCGCGGCTAAAATAGAGCGCCCGACCGCCGTGATCCGCCACCAGCTTGACGGCGTGCGGGTCATGCAGTTCATCGCTGTCATGAATCGGCGTCGCCAGCGTCGCCATGGACGCCGCCGGTGTTGCCGCCAGCGTCCGTGCGACCTGGGCCAGCAGAGCGGGCGGCATCAAAGGCTCGTCCCCCTGCAGGTTGACCACGATCTCGGTGGCCCTGAGATCGCAGGCGGTAACAACCTCGGCGATGCGCTCGGTGCCACTGGTATGCCCGGGATCCGTCATGCAGCACTCGGCACCCAGTGCCCCGGCATGCTCGGCGATCTCGCTGTGGTCAGTGGCAATGATCACGCGGCGTGCGCCGCTCTCCGTGGCGCGCCGCCAGACGTGCTCGATCACCGGTCGGCCGGCCAGCGGTAGCAGTGGCTTGCCCGGCAGGCGGGTGGACGAATAGCGCGCCGGAATAACCACCGTAAAATCGTTCATGGCGCTCTCCTGCGTTGTTCAAAGCGCTGCCGGGCGATCTCGAGCAAGCCTTCCAGGCGCTCTGCGCTGCTGACATCGGGTCGGGCGCTCACCGGCAGCTGCCAGCTGTTTGCCGGGGCGAGCCCGGTCAGTTTGACCGCATCCTTTTCCGTGACCACCAGCGGATCGCCGGCGCTCGCGGGCAAGTCGTCGGCACGATAGCGGTGGTGATCACCAAACGCATGGGGGATAACCCTGAATCCGCACTCACGCAGGGTCTCGAAAAACCGCTCGGGCTCGCCAATCCCGGCGACGGCATGGACCCGGTCTCCGGCCACGGGCGGGGCGTCAGTTGTCCCGCCCAAAGGCACCAGTGAATCGGCAATCAGATCAAAACGATCGCCGTGCAGGCCGGCAGCGCCGCCCTTGCCGATCACGCAATCGACCTCGCTCAGGCGGCTGAGCGGTTCCCGCAGCGGTCCTGCCGGAAGGCAATGACCATTGCCCTGCCCGCGTCGGACATCCACCACGACCACTTCGGCATCGCGCACCAGCCGATAATGTTGCAGCCCGTCATCGCTGATCACCAGATCGACGTTGCCGTCGCCCACCAGTCGCTGGGCCGCGGCGGCACGATCCCGGCCCACCACCACCGGCACACCCGTGCGTCGGGCGATCAGGACGGCTTCGTCACCAACCCGCTCGGGATCAGCATCGACACCGACCCGCTCAACCCCCTTCACGCATCCCCCATACCCGCGCAGCACCACTCCGGGCCGCCAGCCGCGGGCCGCAGCCGCAGCCGTGAGCCACATCACCAACGGCGTCTTGCCACTGCCGCCCACCACAAGGTTGCCCACCACCAGTACCGGCGCCGCAATGGCGGGCGGGTCGCGCTCCAGCCGGCGACGGCGCCGGTCCACTGCCCGTTTGAATAGCGACTCCAGCGGCCACAGCAGCGCGGCCAGCCCCCCGGTCCGCGACCAGAACGCCGGCCATTGCCTAGGCATCGGCGGACGGCGTTGTCTCGTTGCGAAACTGCAGCCGATGCAGGGCGGCGTAATGCCCACCCTGGGCGATCAGCTCGCGATGAGTGCCCTGCTCGACCACTCGCCCGCCGTCGAGCACGACGATCCGATCGGCACGCTCGATGGTCGAGAGACGATGGGCGATCACCAGCGTGGTACGACCGCGGATAAGGCGCTCGAGGGCCGACTGGATATGCTGCTCCGACTCCGAGTCAAGCGCCGAGGTGGCCTCGTCGAGAATCAGCACCGGGGCATCCTTGAGCAGCGCACGGGCAATGGCAAGGCGCTGGCGCTGGCCCCCCGAGAGCTGCACGCCGTCCGCGCCGATCAGGGTGTCAAACCCTGCCGGCAGCGCTTCGATGAACCCCCGCGCATTGGCCGCCTCCGCCGCTGCCTCAATCGAAGCCCGTGACGGCATGGGATCCTGTCCATAGGCGATATTCTCGGCAACGCTGGTGTTGAAAAGCACCACTTGCTGACCCACCAGCGCCAACTGACGACGCAGTGCAGCCAGTCGATAATCCCCCAGTGGGACACCATCGAGCAGAACCTCGCCGGCCGACGGCTGATAGAAACGTGGCAGCAGATTGACCAGCGTGGTCTTGCCGCTGCCCGAACGCCCCACGATGGCCACGGTCTCGCCGGCGGGAATATCCAGATCGATGGCATCAAGGACCCGCTCGCCGCCGTTCGCGTAGGTAAAGCTCACATCGGCAAAACGCAGACTGCCGTCCACTCGATCCGGCGCGTAGCCGCCGTTATCCGGCTCCGGCGGCTCATCGATAATCTCGAAAATGCTCTCACCGGCGGCGATTCCGCGCTGGATCTCGGCATGGACGCGGGTCAGGCGCTTGAGCGGCTGGAGCAACAGCATCATGGCGGTGATGAACGAGACGAAAGTCCCCACGCTGACCGTGGTAACGCTGCCCTGCAGCGTCGCCAGCCACACGACGATCGACAGCGCCAGCGCCGCGCAGAACTGCACCACCGGGGTGCTCAGCGCCTGAGTGCTGGCAAATTTCATGAACTGTTCGGTGTTCCGGCGGTTGGCCGCCTCGAAGCGCTCGCGCTCCACCGCCTGGGCCCCGTGCATGCGGACCTCGTCACTGCCCTCGATGGCCTCCTCGGCCACATAGGCAATGCTCCCCACCGACTGCTGAATGGTATGGCTGAGCCGCCGAAAGCGCTTGCTCACGTAGAGCACCACACCGATGACCACCGGGCCGAGCAGCATGAACGTGAGGGTCAACGAGACGCTCAGCCAGGCCATATACGCCAGCAGAAACACCACCGTGGCGCTGTCGCGGATGATAATGACCATGGCATTGGTGCCCGCCTGGGCCACCTGCTCGACGTTGTACGTCAGACGCGACAGCAGCATGCCCGAGGACACGTCATCAAAGTACCGGCGTGGCAGCGTCAGCAGCCGGGCAAACACCTCGCCACGCAACTGCGCGATGACCCGGCGACTCACCCATGCCGTGCCGTACTGGGCCGCAAAGCTGCTGACCCCTCGCACCAGAAAGATCCCCAGCACTCCCAATGGGATCAGCCGCAGTGTGGCGGGATCGCGCTCGACGAAGCCGGAATCAAGCATGGGCTTGATCAGCCAGGCAAAACCGGCCTCGCTGGCGCCGGTGATCAGCATGCCGACGACGGCCAGAGCGGCAACCCGCCAGTGCACGAGCACATAACCGATCAGACGGCGGTAGATCTGGATGCCGCTGGCGGTCTGGGTGTCGGGGCTTGCGGTGCTCATAACGCGTCGTCCGTGCCGGTTGTCGCAATACCGACCTGGGTAAAGCCGCTCTGCCCGGCCTGATCCATCACTTGCAGGACCTGTCCGTGGGGCACGCGCTGGTCGGCACGGATCAGTACCTGATCGGCCTCCGCAGGGCGCTCGCGGCGCGCACCGGCCAGGGCCTGCCTGAGGGCTCCCGAACCGCTGGCAACGGCATGCCCGTCCACCTGGATTGCCCCCTCGGCATCAATGACGATTTCGAGGGGATCCCGGTCGACGGCCTCGGCGGTCTGCGCGGCCGGCAGGGTCACGTCCAGTGCCTCGCGATCGCTGAACGTGGTGGTGATGATGAAAAACACGAGCATCAGAAACACGACATCAATCAGCGGCGTGAGATTGATTTCGGGGGCATCAGGCTCGTGGGTGCGCAGCCTCATGCCCGACCCGCCGGCGTCGGATTGCGGGCAAGCACATCGGCCAGCTTGAGGGCCTCGCGCTCAATGGCCACGATCAGGCGATTGGCACGGGCCCGCAAATAGCGGTGGGCAGCAACGGTGGGGATAGCGACACTGAGCCCGGCCCCGGTGGTGATCAGCGCCTCACCAATGCCGCCGGCCAGAGCCCGGTGGTCGTTGAGGCCTTCGGCATCGATGCCGGCGAATACGTCAATCATGCCAATCACGGTGCCCAGCAGACCCAGTAACGGCGTTACCGCGGCGATGGTGCCAAGGGTGGTGAGATGGCGCTCGAGCTGCAGGGCCTCGACTCGGCCGGTCTCCTCGATCCGCTCCAGCCGCTCGGCCCGCGACAGGCCGGCATGACCAAGCCCCGCCGCAATCACCCGACCCAGCGGTGATCCGGCCCGCAGACGCCGCAGATTGACCGGTCCGAGCGAGTCGGTGGCCACCAGCCGCCAGACCTCGGGGACCAGATCAGCCGGTGCAACCCGCGGCTCGCGCAGGATCCAGGCCCGCTCGAGCAGAATGGCGATGGCCAGGATGGAGCAGCCCACGATTGGCACCATCACCCAACCACCGATACGCATCAGTTCCCACACGTTGGTTGGCGCGACTCCATCGGTAACAAGGGATAAGGAAGTTGATGGTAATGGATTGACGGGTCATCCGGAAAGCGACGCCGCTGCGGTGACTCATGGAGCAGGCGCCGTCCCGGACCTCGCTCGGCCCGCCAGCGCGGCGGCCGCTGCGGATGCAGTTCAAGCACCAGCGCCCCCCGCCGGCCCGTATCATGCGGCGCAATATCGCGACAGCGCAGGCGGCGGATGACCGCCGGGTGAGGCATGCCGTAGGCGTTGCGATAGCCCGCGGCAATGATGGCACGCTGCGGCGCCGCCCGCTCGAGCAGGGTTGCACTGCTGCCGGTTCGACTGCCGTGGTGGGGCGCCTCGAGCGCTACGACCGGTCGATCGATGCGCGCGGCGACCGGTCGCTCAATGGCCTGATCGATGTCACCGGTGAACAGCACATCCCCGCCGGCGGAACGCATGCGCAGCACGCACGAAGCGTCATTCCCGCTAACGCGCTCCGGTGTATCGGGCCAGAGGTAGTCGAAATGCACGCCATCGCGCTGCCACGACTGTCCGGTACGGCAGCGCCGCGCGTCGGCAAAGGCCGCCAGCGGTTCGCCCGCGTCCACCCGGGCGATATGGAACGCCCGTTTGAGCGCGGCAACACCGCCGCGGTGATCACGATCGGCATGAGTGACAATCAGCCGATCAATGCGCTCGACGCCGCGTTGTTCGAGAAACGGAATCAGCGAGAACGCGGCCGCATTGCGACCCCCGGACCAGCCCGGCCCGGTATCCACCACCAGTGTCTGCCCCCGAGTTTGGATGACCGCCGCATTCCCCTGCCCCACCTCCAGCCACGTCACCGTGGCGGCACCGCGATCAAGCCGTTCAGGACCTGAGAGGAAAAACCCGGCAATCAGGGCAATGCCCAGCAGGCGTGGCAATCGGCCCGCGGGCAGCATCCACAGCGCAAGACCGACGCCCAGACCCAGTCCGGTCAGGGGATCCACCGGATTCAGCGGCCAGGCGGTCACGCCAGCGCTCAACAGCCACTCACCGGCCACCATCAAGGCATCCAGCAGCCGGGCCAGCCACTGCAGGACCTCGCCAGCCGGACCCGGCAGGGCAATGCTGATGACGGCCGCAGGCAGTGCCAGCGGCACGATGACCAGCGAGAAAATCGGCAGTATCAGCAGGTTGACGATGAGCCCCGCCGGACTCCAACTGCCAAAGAACAGCCCCGATAAGGGTGCGAGGCCAATCAGCAGTGCCAACTGGATACGCCATAATCCGGCCACCGGGCCCTGCCGTTGCCCCCGGACCACCAGAATGATCACGGCGACGGCAACGAATGACAGCCAGAACCCCGCCGCCAGCACCGCCGCGGGATCAAAGAGCACCACGCCAGTGGCGGCAATCAGCAGCACGCGCCCCGCCGCCACGCGACGGCCCAACAGCGCCGCCAGCGTCAACACGGCAAGCATGATCAGGGCGCGCTGGGTGGGCAGGGCGAAGCCCGCCATGGCGGCATAGCCAAGCGCCGCGCCCACCGCCGCCAGCGAGGCGGTCACGCGGCGCTGACCGGGGAGTCGGGCAATCGCCCAGAGCCAGCGCCCGAGCCAATAGCCAAAGCCGGCCACCAGACCGATGTGCAGGCCGGAAATGGCCATCAGATGACTCGTCCCGGTGGCTCGAAGGACCTCCCAGGTGGCATCGCTGAATCCGCGCCGATCGCCCACGATCAGCCCACGCAAAAGCGCCTCGCCGGGCCCCGACGTGGCCGCCCGCTCGCTCAGGTGGGCCGCCATCCGGGCACGCCAGAACGCCAGACCGCGCCCCGGAGACAATCGCTGGGCACGATCCGGCTCGGTGACATAGGCGGTGGCGTCGATATGCTCGCTGGCAAGCCACTGCTCGTAGTCGAAACGAACTGGGTTCATGAACCCGCGCGGCCGGCGCAGACGAAGTGGCAGGCGCCAGCGCTCGCCGGCGCCGATGCGGGGCTCGTCGGCATACAGGCTGATGCGGATGCGTCGCGGCAATCCCTGCGACACACCCGCGATGGATTCAGGCCGCAGGACAAAACGCTGACGACCGTCACTGACATCCGGGAGGTCCATGACCCGACCCACCGCAGCAACTGAATCGGCGGTGTCTACGCTGGGGCGCCGCTCGAGCGCCGAGGCCTGGCCGATCAGCGCCACCACCACGCCCAGCGCCACCCAGCCAGGTAACTGGCCCCGACCCGGCAGCGCCAGGCAGGGCAACAGCACCGCCAGCATGACGAGCCCCGGGGACAGCCCCACCGGCAGCATCACCGCCAGAATCAATCCCGCGAGCAGCGCTCCCAGACCGTCGCCAACGCTGCGCGGCATGCGCCTGTCTCCCTGTCAGGGCCAGACGCCAGATTATCAGCGCCGTTCAGACCTGCTGGAGCCGGCCATCGGCGAGGTTCATCCGCCGGTCCATTCGCGCCGCCACATCCTGATCGTGCGTGACCAGCACGACACTGGTCCCATGGGCACGGTTCAAGGACTGAAAGAGTTCAAGGACCGACTCGGCGGTCTGATGGTCGAGGTTGCCGGTGGGCTCGTCGGCAAGCAGACAGGCCGGCTGGGTAACCAGCGCCCGGGCAATGGCCACGCGCTGGCGCTCGCCGCCGGAGAGCTCACCCGGCTTGTGATCGAGGCGGTGGCCAAGCCCCACCGACTGGAGCATGGCCGCTGCCGACTCACGCGCCTCGCCAAGCGCGGCGCCGCGAATGAGCAACGGCATGGCCACATTCTCGAGCGCGGTGAATTCACCGAGCAGGTGATGAAACTGATAGACAAAGCCCAGCATCCGGTTGCGCAGACGTCCGCGCGCCGCGGCCCGCAGACGATGCACGGGCTGCTCACCGATTCGCACCTCGCCGGCATCCGGGTCCTCGAGCCCGCCCAGCAGTTGCAGGAGCGTGCTCTTGCCCGATCCCGAGCGCCCGAGAATCGCGATCTGTTCGCCAGCGGCGACCCGAAAGTCGAGCTCGCGTAACACCTCGACATCGAGCCCGCCTTCGTGAAAGCCCTTGCCCACCGCCCGGCACTCCAGCACCACCGACTGCTCACTCATGCCGCAGTGCCTCCGCCGGGGCTGTGCGCGCGGCGCGCCAGGCCGGATACAGGGTTGCCAGCAGGCTCAGCCCGATCGCCGAAAGGCTGATCCGCCAGACATCGCCGCCGCGTAGATCCGAGGGCAAATCGCTGATCAGGTAGATATCCCCCGACAGGAACTGGACATTGAAGAGCTGCTCGATGGCCGGGACGATGGTCTCCACATTGAGCGCAAGCGCCACCCCCGCGCCGGTGCCGATCAGCGTACCGACAATGCCGAGCAGGCTGCCCTGAATGATGAAAATGCCCATTACCGTTGCCGGTCGCGCGCCCAGGGTGCGCAGGATCGCGATATCGGAGCGCTTGTCCTGCACCGCCATGACCAGCGTTGAGACGATGTTGAATGCGGCAACCCCGACAATCAGCATCAGAATGATGAACATCACCGTCTTCTCCATCGCCACGGCGCGAAAGAAGTTGCGATGCTGCATGGTCCAGTCGCTCACCCGGTAGCGTCCCGGCAGCTCCCCGGCAATGGTGCGCACGCGCTGCGGCGCCGCCATCAGGTCATCAAACTCGAGCCGGATCCCGGTCACCGCATCGCCGAGACGCTGCAGGCGCTGAGCGTCAGCCAGATGGATCAGTGCCAGCGAGCTGTCGTACTGCGCCATGTCCACTTCGAAGGTGCCGACCACCTCAAACCGTCGAAGACGCGGCAGAATCCCGGCCGCGGATACCCGCACCTCGGGGGTGATGAGGTTGACGGCGTCGCCGCGGCCGACGCCCAGCTCGGCCGCCAGCCGATTGCCGAGAATAATGTGATACGCCCCATCGGAAAGATCGCTCAACTGACCGCTCACCAGATTATTGGCGATCCGCGAGACGGCGGGCTCGCGCTCGGGGTCAATGCCACGTGCCAGTGCGCCGGTAACCGCCGAGCCGCGGGTGAGCATGACTTCGCCGTTAACGAACGGCGCCGCGCCGATGACCGCCGGGCGCTGGTCGAGCGTGGGCAGCAGCGCCTGCCAGTCCTCGAGACCGTCGGCGCCACCCTGGACCGTCGCATGGGAAACCATGCCGAGGATGCGCTCGCGCAGCTCCTTCTCAAACCCGTTCATTACCGATAACACCGTGATCAGCGCCATCACCCCAACGGCAATGCCCAGCATGGAGCTGGCGGAAATGAACGAGACAAATCCGTTGCGCCGTCGGGCCCGGGTGTAGCGGACGCCGATGAATAGCGGTAGCGGCCGGATCACGTGATCACCGGGATGCGGCGGTCGACGCGGATCCCCGTGGCTTCAGGGCTCGCGCCGACACCGATCACGTCAACACCGGCCTGGCGCGCCGACCGCAGGGCGCGGCCATAGGCGGGATCGATGGCATCAGCGGGCCGAATCTCGCGGACATCGGTGCGCTGCGCGCAGAACACGAGCATGCCAGCATTACCGCGTTCGGCCAGGCGTTGCAGCACCTCGAGATGGCGTACGCCACGGCTGCTGGGCGCATCCGGGAACACCGCGATCCCCGCCTCGACAGCGGCGGTCACATTTTTGACCTCAATGAACCGGCCGTCCCCTTCGAGCTGAAAATCGGCCCGCATGGGTTCATCGGGCACATTCACCTCGGCACGGGGGGATCCGCCGTTGACCACCTCGGGGACCAGCGTCGGGTCGAGCAGCGCTTCGGCGACGAGGCGATTGGTGCGCCCGGTGTGGATGCCCACACGCAGCCCTCCGCTCAGTTCGACCTGCTCCCAGGTATGGGCGTACTTTCGACCGCGTCGATCCGTGTGTGACAGCCATACCCGCATGCCCGGCTCGGCACAGCCGAGCATCGAGCCGGTGTTTGGGCAATGCGCGGTGATCGACTCGCCGGTCTCGAGGGTGACATCGGCCAGAAACCGCTTGTAGCGTCGCTGCAGGGTGCCGGCGATAAGCGGCGCTTGATAATCCATGGCGGCAGTCTAACCCCTGCGCCACCGGCAATCATCCCGTTTCCCGCGATCGCCGCATTGGGTAGACTTCGCGTTTAATCGTCAGTGATCTTCGTATTCATGGTCTCAACCGATCCCCTGCTTATCCACAACGACCGCCCCGTCCGTGCTGGCGACCGCCAGGACTGGCTGGGGCTGGCCGGTGATGCCGGCGCGCTTGCCATCGCCGAGACCGCTCAGCGCCATGACGGTGCCCTGCTCCTGATCACGCCCGGCATGGTCGAGGCCGAGGCCCTGCGTCGCGGACTGCGGTTTTTCGGTGTCGATGACATCGAACTGATGCCTGACTGGGAAGTGCTGCCCTACGACATTTTCTCACCCCATCAGGACATCACCTCCGAGCGCCTGCGTGCCCTGCACCGACTGCCGCGCAAAACCCAGGGCGTGGTCATCGTGCCCGCGGCCACCCTCATGCAGCGGATTGCGCCACCGGCCTTTCTCGAGGGCACCGTGATCCGGCTCGCCACGGGCCAGTCCCTGAACCTCGAGTCCATGCGCACATCGCTGCAGGCAAGTGGCTATCGCTGTGTCTCCGAGGTGCTCGAGCACGGCGAGTTTGCGGTTCGCGGGGCGATCCTCGATCTCTACCCGATGGGCGCCGAAGCCCCCTATCGGATCGATCTGTTCGATGACGAGATTGATACGATCCGCCGCTTCGATCCCGAAACCCAGCGCAGCATCGATCGGCTCGAGAGCGTCGAGCTGCTGCCTGCCCATGAATTTCCCACCGATGAGGCGGGCATTCGGCATTTCCGGCGCGAGTACCGGGCGCGCTTCGAAGGCGACCCGACCACAAGCCCCATCTATCAGTCGGTCAGTGACGGGCACATCCCCAATGGCATCGAGGCCTACCTGCCGCTGTTCTTCGACTCGACGGCGACACTTTTTGATTACCTGCCTGCGAGCACATTGGCGATGCGCGTGGGCTCGGTGGATGACCAGCTCGAGGCGGAGTGGTCCCAGATTGGCGAGCGCTACGAGCAGCGCCGGCATGACCGCGAACGCCCGTTGCTTACGCCGGACGAGCTCTATCTGTCGCCAGACACGGTGCGTGAGGGCCTGAACCAGCGTGCGCAGGTGACGCTGCCGATGGACACCGATCGGGGGGCCGCGCGAGGCCGTGATCGCGTGCTTTCGGCACAGGCGCTGCCGGATCTGCACAGCGCGCCCGGGGACGAGACCGGCATTGCCTCGTTGCAGGCGTTTATCGAGCGCTTCGACGGGGCGGTGCTGCTCACCGCCGAAACGGCCGGGCGGCGCGAGGCCTTCCGCGAACGGCTTCAGGCCGCTGGCCTGCAGCCCCGGGAGGTCGGCGACTGGTCGACCTTTGTCGCCGAGCAGCCCGCTCTGGCATTGACCGCCGCGCCGCTGGACAGGGGCTTCTGCCTGCCCGAAGCGGGCCTCGCGGTGGTCCCCGAATCGGCCCTCCTCGGCGAGCGCGCCGAACAGCGCCGGCGTCGCCAGCATTCCCCGGATCGGGATCCCGACGCCATCATCCGCGACTTGACGGATCTGTCCATTGGCGCACCGGTGGTCCACGAGCAGCACGGGATTGGCCGCTATCAGGGCCTCCAGACACTGGCCGTGGATGGCGTGCAGACCGAATTCCTTACCCTCGAGTATTCGGGTGGCGATAAACTCTATGTGCCAGTGGCGTCGCTGCACCTGATCAGCCGCTACACCGGCGCCGATGACGACGCGGCGCCCGTCCATCGACTGGGCAGCGGGCAGTGGGAAAAGGCCCGCAAGCGTGCGGCGCAGAAGGCCCGCGACGTGGCCGCCGAGCTGCTCGATATCTACGCCCGGCGCGAGGCCCAGCAGGGCGAGCCGCATATCGTGCCGGCCGACGATTACGCGCATTTCGCCGCTCAGTTCCCCTTCGAGGAAACCCCCGACCAGCAGACCGCGATTCATGCAGTCCTCCAGGATCTGCAGCAGAGCCGACCCATGGATCGCGTGGTCTGCGGTGATGTGGGCTTTGGCAAGACCGAAGTCGCGATGCGCGCGGCGTTTGCAGGCATCCAGTCGGGCCGCCAGGTGGCGGTGCTGGTCCCCACCACCCTGCTCTGCCAGCAGCATTACCAGAACTTCATTGACCGATTCGCGGACTGGCCGGTCCGCATCGAGCAGCTCTCGCGCTTTCAGTCCGCAAAGGAACAAGCCAGAACCCTCGAGGCGCTCAACGAGGGCAAGGTGGATGTGGTGATCGGCACCCATAAACTGCTCCAGCAGTCGGTGCGCTTCAAACGCCTGGGGCTGATGATCATCGACGAAGAGCACCGCTTCGGCGTCCGCCAGAAGGAGGCGCTCAAGCGACTGCGCGCCAATGTCGACGTCCTCACCCTGACGGCGACACCGATCCCTCGCACCCTGAACATGTCGCTGGCGGGATTGCGGGATCTGTCGATCATTGCCACGCCGCCGGCGCGCCGACTGGCGGTAAAGACCTTCGTCAACGAATGGGATGACACCACCGTCCGCGAGGCCTGCCTGCGCGAGCTCCACCGTGGCGGCCAGGTCTATTTTCTGCATAACGACGTCGAGAGTATTCAGCGTGCCGCCGAGACCCTCGGTGAGCTGCTGCCCGAGGCGCGTGTCGGGATTGCCCACGGTCAGATGCCCGAGCGCGACCTCGAGCGGGTCATGCTCGATTTCTATCACCAGCGCTTCAATATTCTGGTGTGCAGCACGATCATCGAAAGCGGCATCGATGTGCCCACTGCCAACACCATCATCATCAACCGCGCCGATCGCCTGGGACTGGCTCAGCTGCATCAGCTGCGCGGCCGCGTCGGCCGATCCCATCATCGCGCCTATGCCTATCTGATCGCGCCGCCGCGACGCAGCCAGACCGCGGATGCGGTCAAGCGCCTCGACGCCATTGCCTCGCTGGAGGACCTGGGCATCGGCTTTGCCCTCGCCAGCCACGATCTCGAGATTCGCGGCGCGGGCGAACTGCTCGGTGAAGGCCAGAGCGGACAGATCCATGAGGTGGGTTTCAATCTCTACAGTGATCTGCTGGACCGCGCCGTGCAGTCACTCAAGGCCGGCAAGGAGCCTGCACTCGAGGCGCCCCTCGAGCAGAGCGCCGACGTCGAGCTGCACATCCCCGCCCTGTTACCCGAGGACTACCTCCCCGATGTCCACACCCGGCTGGTGATGTACAAGCGCATTGCCAATGCCGCAAACGGCGAGGCACTGCGCGAATTGCAGGTGGAAATGATCGATCGGTTCGGGCTGCTGCCCGAACCGGCGCGCAATCTGCTGGAGATTGCCCGGATCCGCCAGCAGGTCCAGGCGATGGGTATCAGCCGCTTCGAAGTGGGCCCGGGCGGCGGAATCGTGCAGTTTGGCGCCTCGCCGCAGGTCGATGCCGGAGCGCTGGTGCGACTGGTCCAGGAGCAGCCCGCCGTCTACCGGCTCGAGGGCCAGGAGCGGCTGCGCTTCAAGCGCGAAACGGAGACCGCCCAGGCGCGGATCGAGCTGGTGGACTGGCTGCTACAATCGATGGCCATGAAGGAAGCGGCATGAAACGATCGCTGCGTGCGCTGGCCCTGGCGACTGCACTGGCTGTTCCGAGCCCGGTGGTGCTGTCGCAGTCGTCAGCGTCGGCAGAGGACCCCGAGGCACCGCCCCGCTACGCCGTGGAGGTGATCGTGTTCAGCCAGCCGCCGGTGGGCGAGGGACGGGTCGAGGAGCCCGCCAGCGAGCCAACACCCCTGCCCTCGCAGTTGGCGTGGCCACTGCGTGATGCCGATGCTGACCGCCTTGGCTATCCGCGTCTGCCCGCGGCGCAAGAGGGCCTCGGCGCAGCCGCGCGGCGCATTGCCGAAACGCCCGGCTATCAGGTCCACTGGCATGCCGGCTGGGATCAGCCCGGCGTTGGTGAGGCGGCAGCGCAATGGGTGGCGCTCCCCTCGATGGCGTCAATGCCGGGGCTTGATGGCATCATTCAGGTCTATCGCGAGCGCTATCTGCACGCCCGGGTGGAGCTGCGCCAGACCACTGACTCCGAGTCGCACTGGACCCTCAGCCAGAGCCGGCGTCTGCGCGGGGACAGCCCTCACTACTTCGACCACCCCAGGCTTGGGGTGATCGTCCGCGTCGAGCGCATCGACACCGACTAGTCCTCGTCGTCGGGGTGGGCGGCGTAAATGGCATCGATGTTGCGCAGATAACCCTTGTAATCCATCCCCGAGCCAAACACATAACGCTCGGGCACGGTGAGTCCGATATAATCCGCCGCCAGGCCGGGCACCCGGGCGGCGTTCGGCTTGTCCGCCAGGACCGCCGTGTGGACCGACGCCGCCCCATGCTCGCGGCACTCGTCAATCAGCCCGCGAAAGGTGTGGCCCTCGTCGAGTATGTCGTCCACCAGCAGGACATGGCGATCGCGCAGCGGCGTCTGCGGGCGCGCCAGCCAGACCAGTTCCCGCCCGGTCGTGGTCTTGTGATAACGGGTTGCGTGGATGTAATCGATTTCCAGCGGAAAGTCGAGACGATTGAGAAGACGCCCCATCGGTACGATGGCGCCGGTCATTACTCCCAGTACCAGCGGGCGGGAATCCGCCAGATCGGCGCTGATCTGCTCGCCCAGATGATCCAGTGCGGTCTCGATGGCGGCGGCATCATGCAGGCATTCCGCTCGCTCGAGCACACCGGCCAGCTGCTCGGCTGTCAGTTCCACGCCTTGGGTCATAGTCATCGCTCCGTTGATTGGTAGCGCGCCAGTATAGCGATCCCCCTACAGCGCAGCCAGCAACGAGCGGGCCTGACGGTACGCCGCGCTGGCATGGAATCGCGCCAGATCCGAGCCGTCCCGGCCATGCAGGCGCGCCAGACGAAGCGCCGTTAACGGGTCGGGACGGGGCAAGCGCTCGAGTATCGGGTCGATGTGTCGGCCGGCATTGCCGAATATCACCATGTCACAGCCGGCGGCCATCGCCCGGCGGGCCCGCTCGAGACGATCACCGATCGCCGTCGCCGCCGCCATTTCGAGATCATCCGTGAAGACCGCGCCCTGAAATCCCAGTGAGCGCCGCAGGTAGTCAATCCACGCCGCGGAAAAGCCCGCCGGCTGAGCGTCAAAGGCTTGAAACCGCACATGCGCCATCATCACCGCCGCCAGTCCATTATCGATCAGGCGACGAAACGGCAGCAGATCGGCGTGGATCAGATCGGGCAGCGCGCGCGGGTCGTCCACCGTCTGTTCGTGGGAGTCGGGCGCGGTTCCGCCGTGGCCGGGGAAGTGCTTGCCCACGCACACCGCGCCCGCCGCGCGAACACCGCGCTGCCAGGCAAGGCCGAGGGTTGCCACTGTGGCCGGATCCCCAGCGAAGGCTCGATCACCAATGACCTGACTAATACCCCGATCCAGATCCAGTACCGGGGCAAAACTGAAGTCAACGCCCAGCGCCCGCAGCTCACTCGCCATCACCCAGCCCGCCGCACGCGCCGTCTCGCGTGCCAGTGCCGGCGCATCCAGGGCGACCTGACCCAAACGGCCGATGGCCGGCAACCGCGTCAATCCCTGCCGAAATCGCTGTACCCGACCGCCTTCCTGATCGGCGGCAATGAGCAGCGGTGGGTTGCGGAGCGCCCGAATAGATCCTGTTAAATCAGCCAGTTGCGCAGGGTTATCAAAGTTACGGCTAAAGAGGATAACGCCCCCCACCGCCGGATGCCGCAGTCGCTCGCGCTCCTCACCCAGCAGCTCGAGGCCCTCGACGCCGAGCATCAGCGGCCCGCGCATCACTGCGCCCCGATCCACACCGGCATGCCGGGGTAACAGAGATCGAATAGTGTCACCAGCGCCGGGCTGTGCAGCCGGATACAGCCGTGCGAGCGAGGCACTCCCATGGGCTCGGAATCCGGCGTGCCATGGATGTAGATCAAGCGGCGCTGGGTGTCGACGTTGCCCCCGCGATTGCGTCCGGGCTCCTCACCACACAGCCAGATAATGCGTGTCAGTATCCAGTCGCGCTGCGGGTGGGCGCGGCCCAGCGCCTCACTGTAGCGCTCGCCGGTGGGGCGCCGGCCGACGAACACGGTCCCCGGCCTGGCATTGGCGCCGATCATTGCCCTTATCCGATGCGAGCCCCGCGGTGTGCCGCCGCTGCCCTCGCGCTCATCGGTACCGGCCGCCGCCGTTGAAACGGGCAGAGTCAGCCGAGTCTGGCCATTGCGCTGTACCACGAGTTGCTGCTGCGGCACCGAAATCGCTATCCCCTCGCGCATCGCGGATCCCTCATCTGCCATGCCTGCAATGCTACCCTACCCGGCCAACGACAACGACGAACGGGGGTAAACCGACCATGCGACGTCTGATTCTGCTGCGTCACGGCCAGAGTGTCTGGAATCTCGAGAACCGCTTCACCGGCTGGCATGATGTCGACCTGAGTGAGAAGGGCCGCGACGAGGCCACCACCGCCGGCGCCTTGATGCGGGACGCCGGCATCCTGCCCGATGCGGTCTACACCTCGGTACTCACCCGCGCCATTCGGACCGGCTTTATGAGCCTGGATGTGCTCGATCGGCTGTGGATCCCGATGATCAAGGACTGGCGTCTTAATGAGCGCCACTATGGCGCGCTCACCGGCCTCGACAAGGCGGAAACCGCCGACCAGTACGGCGATGAGCAGGTCCATGTGTGGCGTCGCAGCTTTGCCACGCCACCGCCGGCGCTGGCGGCCGACGACGAGCGCCATCCCAGCCACGACCCCCGCTATGCGGATCTGGATCCGGCCGAGCTGCCCGCCACCGAGTCGCTCAAGGACACCCTCGCCCGGGTGCTGCCCTACTGGCGCAGTGATCTGGTACCGGCCCTGCAGCAGTATCCGACATTGCTGATCGCCGCGCATGGCAACAGCCTGCGCGCCCTGGTCAAGCACCTGGAAGGGATTTCGGACGAAGCCATCACCGGCGTTGAAATCGCCACCGGCGACCCGCTCGTCTACGAACTGGACGATGACCTGAGCGTGGCGCGCAAGTACTCGCTGAGAGAACCGGCGTGAGCGAGCTGCCGCATCTCAATGCCCGCGGTGAGGCCCATATGGTGGATATCGGCGAGAAGGCCGCGAGCGATCGCCTGGCCATTGCCGAGGGCTGGATCCGGATGGAGGCCGCGGCACTTGCCGCCCTCGAACGCGGCGACCTGGCCAAGGGGGATGCACTGACCAGCGCAAGGATCGCCGGCATCATGGCGGCGAAGCGCACGGCGGACCTGATTCCGCTGTGCCATCCGTTGTCGCTGTCGCGGGTGGCGATCGCCTTTGAGGTCGACACCGAAGCAAACGCAGTCCGGGTCGAGGCGACTACCGCCACGCGTGGGGCCACCGGGGTCGAAATGGAAGCGCTGACGGCGGTCCAGGTGGCACTGCTGGCGATTTACGATATGTGCAAGGCCCTCGACCGCACCATGACGATCGAGGGCGTCCGGCTCATCCACAAGAGCGGTGGCCGGTCCGGCGACGGGTCGCGCTAGCCGTCGACGGCCTGGTTGACCTTGGCGGCGTAGATGAAGTCGTTTTCATGCAACCCGCCAATGGCATGGGTGTGGATTTCGACCTCGCACCAGCCATAGCCGAAACGGATATCGGAATGATGGTCTTCCTGCTCGGCCACATCACCCGCCTTGTTGGCAACGGCCTGCGCCTTGGCAAAATCGCCGGTCTTGAATAGCCGGCTGATCCGCGTGGCATCGTCGTTGAGCGTCCAGCCCGGCACATCCGCCAGATAGCGCTCCGCGGTCTCGCGGGTCATGGGGTCGATACCCCCCTGGCAGGGTGTGCAGTGTTGATCGGTCAAACTCATTGGTGACTCCTTTGTCGTGCTCGTATTCAGCGGATCATCGATCCGACCCGGCTATCAACCATGACAACAACGGGTCGGGGACTGTTCAGTCGGCATCCGAATGGCCCGTACCGCGGCCATCCTGCGCCTTGGCCTGCTGATAGGCAGACTCCAGCCGATTGAAGTCGACATCCTCTGGTCGCTCGTCCGCCATTGCCAGAATCGCTTCAAGCCCGCGAAAGCGGCGCTCGAACTTGGCGTTGCCATCCCGCAGGGCCTGCTCGGCATCGACACCGATCCGGCGCGAGAGATTGACACAGGCGAGCAGCAGATCGCCCATTTCCTCGTGGACATGGGCCTGATCCAGCGGCTTGTGGGCAAGCGCCTCCTCCAGCTCGGCGAGTTCCTCGCGTACTTTATCGATGACGTGATGCGCCTCGGGCCAGTCAAACCCCACCCGCGCGGCCCGGGACTGGAGCTTGCGACTGCGCACCAGCGCCGGCAATGCCAGTGGAACATCGTCAAGCGCCCCCGGGCGGGCCGCCGGACCGGCACGCGCCGCCCGCTCGCCGGCCTTGATCGACTCCCAGGTGGCACGCTGCCCGGCGGCGGTGGTCTCCTGACGCTCGGCAAAGACATGCGGATGCCGCCGCACGAGTTTGTCGGTCATGCCCCGGGCAATCGCATCCAGGTCGAACTGCCCCGTCTCGCGGCCGATTTCCGCATAGAAAACCACCTGGAACAGCAGATCCCCCAGTTCATCAGGGATCGCCGCCTGATCATCCCGCTCGATGGCGTCGGCCACCTCATAGGCCTCCTCGAGGGTATGCGGCACGAGGCTGCGCAGATCCTGTTCACGATCCCAGGGGCAGCCCGCCACCGGATCGCGCAGGCGCGCCATCACCGCGAGCAGATCATCGATGCCGCTCATCGACGCTGATACTGGCTGGCGCCGAACAGCTGCTCCCTGGCGGCATCATCAAGCTGAGCAGGCCGGGAATCGGCCAGCACCGCCACGCCACGCTGCACCGCCGGGCGCTCGGTAATCGCGTCATACCAGCGCTTGAGGTGAGGATAGTCGGTCAGTGACTGACCCTGGTTGTCGTGCGGGCGGATCCACGGATAGCTCGCAATATCGGCAATGGTGTAGGTATCCGCGGCCAGCCACTCGTGATCGGCCAGGCGGCGGTCCATGACCGCATACAGACGGCTCGCTTCCTGGGTATAGCGGTTGATGCCGTAGTCGATCGGCTCCGGCGCGTACTGGCGGAAGTGATGGGCCTGACCCAGCATCGGTCCCAGGCCACCCATCTGGAACATCAGCCATTCCAGGGTGTTATACCGGGCTCTTGGCTCGCTCGGCAGGAGTGTGCCGGTCTTTTCGGCCAGGTACATCAGAATCGCCCCGGACTCGAAGATCGAAATCGGATGCCCATCCGGACCCTGCGCGTCAACAATGGCGGGGATCTTGTTGTTGGGGCTGATGGCCAGAAAATCCTCCGCAAACTGATCGCCCTGGCCAATATTGATCCCGTGGACCGTGTAATCGAGGCCCATCTCCTCGAGGGCGATATGGACTTTGTGACCATTCGGTGTCGGCCAGCTGTAGACGTCGATCATGCGGTTTCCTTCCTTTATGATGGAGATATGAACGAGATACCCGGATATCACAGACGCCACAGTGTGCCGGTCAAGGTGGGCAACGTCACGGTGGGTGGCGATGCCCCGGTGGTGGTGCAGTCCATGACCAATACCGACACCGTGGACGAAATTCGCACGGCCATTCAGGTCGCGGACCTGGCACGGGCAGGCTCCGAGCTGGTGCGCATTACGGTTAACAACGAGGACGCCGCCCGCGCTGTGCCGCGGATTCGCGAGCGCCTCGACGACATGGGCATCGATGTGCCCCTGGTGGGGGATTTCCACTTCAACGGCCATCGTCTGCTGCGCGCCGTCCCGGCCTGCGGCGAAGCGCTTGGCAAGTGGCGCATCAACCCCGGCAACGTCGGCAAGGGCAGCCGTCGGGACCCACAGTTTACCGAAATCATCGAGCTGGCCCGCGACATGAATCGGCCGGTGCGTATCGGCGTCAACTGGGGCAGCCTCGATCAGGATCTGCTCTCGCGATTGATGGACGAAAACGCCCGCCGCGACGCGCCGAAGCCGCCCGAGACGGTCACCCGCGAAGCGGTGGTGGTGTCCTCGCTGGAAAGCGCCGAGCGCGCCGAGGCCATCGGCCTGCCCCATGACGCCATCATCATCTCCTGCAAGATGAGTCGGGTGCAGGATCTGATCAGCGTCTATCAGGACCTGGGGGCGCGCTGCGACTACCCGCTGCACCTGGGGCTCACCGAGGCCGGGATGGGCTCGAAGGGCATCGTTGCGTCCACGGCGGCGCTGTCGGTGCTCCTGCAGCAGGGCATTGGCGATACCATCCGCATTTCCCTCACCCCCGAGCCGGGCGGCGACCGGACCCAGGAGGTGGTGGTCGCGCAGGAGATCCTCCAGACCATGGGGCTGCGCAGCTTCACGCCGCTGGTGGCCGCCTGCCCCGGTTGTGGCCGCACCACGAGCACGTACTTCCAGGAGCTGGCGGATGAAATCCAGACCCACGTCCGCAATCGCATGCCGGAATGGCGCGACCGCTACCCGGGCGTGGAGTCGATGAGCCTGGCGGTGATGGGTTGCGTGGTGAACGGGCCCGGCGAAAGCCGCCAGGCGGACATTGGCATCAGCCTGCCCGGCACCGGCGAAAAACCGGTGGCACCGGTCTATATCGATGGCGAGAAGACCGTCACGCTCAAAGGCGATGGGATCGCGGACGAGTTCAAGAATATTGTCGAGGATTATGTCGAGCGGCGTTACGGTCGCACCGCGACTGACTCCTAGGCCCCGCCCGGCGACTTACTCCTCGATCTGATCCCGTTTATCGGTGACCGATTCCCAATACTCGGCGTCGGCCGGGGCTTCCTGGCGGCGACTGATGACAGGCCACTGCTGGGCCAGTCGCGCATTCAGGGCAATGAAGTCCTGCTGGTCCGCCGGCACCTCGTCATCGGGGTAGATCGCATCCACCGGGCACTCGGCAACGCAGACGGCGCAGTCAATGCATTCCTGCGGATCGATGACCAGCATGGTCGGTCCGCCATGAAAGCAATCCACCGGGCAGACTTCGACGCAGTCGGTGTAGCGACAACGCACGCAGGATTCGGTTACTACATAGGTCATGCCTGCGAGCCTCCGGCCGGCTGCTGGCGGCTCGAGAGCGCGCCACAGACATCACAGCGCCAGTTCCCGCCCGCGTACTGGTCGAGCAGCGCCTCACGAACATCCGGCCGGGCCGCAAAATCCGCCAGGGTAATGCCATTGAGGAATGTCTCGATGCGCTCGGCCAATCCTGCCCACAGGCGCTGGTCAAGCGCGGAAGTAGCCCGACGCGGGCCGCCCTGGCCATCCATTAGCGTAATGATCTCGCCCATGGCAATCGCATCGGGTGAGCGGCCCAGACGATAGCCACCCCCCGGCCCGGGTGTTCCGCGAACCAGTCCCGCCCGGCGAAGCTTCCAGAAGATCTGGTCGATATAGGACATTGAAATCCCCTGGCACACCGAGATTTCGGCGAGCGGGACCGCGCCTGCCTGGTTGTGAACCGCCAGATGCAGCAAGGCACTGACGGCATAACGGCTTTTTGCGGAGAGTCTGATCATGGCGTCATGGTAACTGCTGTTGTCCGATGGGCGTCAGCCCGAAGGGCCTCACCGTATGGGCGTGGTTGACCGGTCCATGCCCCGCTCCCAGGGGCGCGGCGGTGGCCAGAGCCTGTTGCAGGTAATCCCTGCCCCGATGGACGGCATGGGCCAGCGGGAGTTCCCGCCCCAGCCCTTCGGCAATGGCCGATGCCAGCGTGCAGCCCGTGCCATGGTCGCTGCGGGTGTCGATGCGGGCATGTTCCAGACGCTCGCAACCATCGGCGGTGGCAAGCACGTCGGTCAGGCGCTCAGCGCCAAGATGCCCGCCCTTGAGCAGCACGGCATCCGGGCCGAGGTCCAGCAGCGCCCGCGCCGCATCCTCCATTTCGTCGACGCTGCCAATGGGACGTCCCAGCAGTGCGCCGGCTTCGGGCAGATTCGGGGTGATCAGCCGCGCCTGCGGCACGATCGCAGCGCGCAGGCGCGCCATGGCGCCCTCACCCACCAGCCGCGCACCGCTCTGCGCGACCATCACCGGATCGATCACCCAGGGGACATGCGTCGCACTGCTTTGCAGCTCTTCGGCCACCGCATCAATCACGGCATTATCATGGAGCATGCCGGTTTTGACGCAATCAACGCCCAGGTCCGACACCACCGACCGGATCTGCTCGCGGATAAAGTCGGGATCAACACCGACCACGCCCTGGACACCACAGGTGTTCTGCGCCGTCAGTGCCGTGACGGCGGTCATCGCATAGCCGCCCAGTGCCGTAACCGTCTTGATATCGGCCTGGATGCCGGCCCCTCCGCCGGCATCCGAGCCGGCAATGATCAGGATTCGCGATGGGGTCATGACTGGGCTCCCGGTGTTTGTTCATCGTAACAGCGCCGCGCCGCCTGGCGATCAGGTTTGCCGGTGCCGGTCCGCGGCAGTTCAGCGACCGCCTGGATCAGCGCCGGGTGCTTGAACCGGGCCAGCCGCCCATGCAGCCATTCCCCGACTTCGTCAGTGGGAACGCCCTCAGGGCCGCTCACCCACGCCACCGGACGTGCGCCCCAGCGCGCATCCGGGACCCCAAACACCAACGCCGCGGTGACTGAAGGGTGCTCCAGCAAGGTATTCTCTACCTCTTCGGCGGCGATGTTCTCGCCACCACTGACAATCACATGATCCATTCTGCCCACGATGAACACGCGACCTTCGGCATCCTCACGCGCCAGATCACCGCTACGCATCCAGCCATCCGATGTCCAGCGCGCCGTCGTGGCAGCGGGATCATCAAGGTAACCATCAAAGTCGTGGGGGCTGCGCATCTGCAGCTCACCGGGGGTATCCAGCGACACTGGCGTGAGATGCTCCGGGTCGACAATCCGGTAGTCGGTATGAAAAAAGCTGGTCCCGACACTGGCGCGGTCGGTGGCCGTCCTGGCACCGCCGCTGCTATCGGCGTTGACAAAATTCGAGGGCCCCGCCTCGGTCAGGCCATAGGACTGACGGACCGCAATGCCGCGCTCGAGAAACGGCGCCATGCTGGATTCCGCACAGGGCGCCCCCGCCGTGGTAATGGCCTCAAGGCAGGCGAGGGGTTGTTCGGCAAAGCCGGGGCTGGCCGCGATCGCCTGAAGCATGGCCTCAACCGCGCCGAAATGGTTGATGCGCTGCTCGTCGATGGTGCGTAGCACCGCCGGTGGATCAAAGGCATCCGGCATGACGACGCAGCCACCGGCGTAGAGGATGGGCAACACGGTATTCCAGCCGCCGATATGAAAAAGCGGAAACAGCGCCAGTTCGCGGCGCCGCGGCAGCGCACCATCGGCGGCCACCAACAGTTCCACGGCGTTCCAGACCATCTGCCGATGGCTGACCTGGCAGATTTTGGGCAACCCCGTGCTACCTCCGGTATGCACCAACAGGCAGGGCTCAGACAACGCAAGCGGTCGATTGACGGGCTCGAGTCGCTGCCGTGCAAGGGCCTGCTCGGCCGGCGCGCTGGCTGATCCGAAGCCAATCCGGGGACGCTCGCGGGCGCATCCCGTCAGCGTGTCGGCAAAGCCCTCCAGCGCCTCGTCAATCGCCAGCCAGGCGGGGTCGAGCCGGGCGATGAGGGCACTCGCCTCATCGGCGGCCAGGCGATGGCTGACCGGGGCAATGATCACTCCGACCTTGCCCGCCGCAAGAAACAGCTCGACCGCCTCAAGCCGGTTGCGGGTGATCAGTGCCATTGTGTCGCCGGCATCCAGCCCGGCCTCGTCGATCATCCAGTGCGCCCACCGCCGAGCGCGATCGTCGAGCTGCTGATAACTCAGCTCACGGCCGCTGCCGGGGTCGATCAGCGCAGTCCGTGCGGGGGTCAGGGCGCGGCGTCGCCCGCTCCAGTCCCCCACCCAGTCCATCGGCCGGTGATCCATCGCTTCATCCATGTTCATCATCCCCTGAAATTCCAGCAGAATGCGGGCATGCAGTACAGTGACCTGATTGATATTGGCGTCAACCTCACCCATGCGCGCTTCGATGCCGATCGCGATGCAGTGATTGACCGTGCCATCGCGGCGGGCGTGGCCGGCATGATCGTCACCGGCGTGAGTGTGGAAGAGTCCCGCGCCGCGACCACCCTGGCCGCCCGCTATCCGGGCTTGATGGCCGCGACCGCCGGTGTCCACCCCCACCATGCGCGGGAGTGGTCCGGCGCCAGCGCCGAGGCGCTCGCTACGCTGCTGGGCAACCCGGCCACCGTGGCCGTGGGTGAAACCGGTCTGGATTATAACCGCGACTTCTCGCCCCGCGCCGATCAGCGCGCCGCCTTCGAAGCCCAGCTGCGCCTTGCGGTCGACCACCAGCGCCCGGTGTTTTTGCATCAGCGCGAGGCCGAGGCCGACTTTCTTGCCATTCTGAGTGACTACCGCGCCGGACTGCCCGGCGCGGTTCTGCACTGCTTTACCGGTGACCCGGCCATGATCGAGGCCTGTCGCGAGCTGGATCTGTATTTCGGCATCACCGGCTGGGTCAGCGACGAGCGGCGCGGCGCCGCCCTACGCCAGGGGGTGCCGCTGATCCCGGCCAATCGGCTGATGATCGAGACCGACGCGCCCTTTCTACTGCCGCGGCCGGTGACACAACCCGCGGTCAAGCGCCGCAACGAGCCGGCCTATCTGCCGCACATCATCGACACCCTGGCGGCCCTTCGCGACGAATCGGGCGCCAGCCTGGCGGCCTGGACCCGCGAGAACAGCCGCCGGTTTTTCAGTCTGCCGACACCCGCGCGGCCCCCACAGCCTGGTGCCGTGCGGCCAGCGCCTGATCAATAACCTCGGGCCCTGCCCCGGTCACCGCGCCCCCCTCGCTGAGCGCGCGCCGCCAGATACGCGCCCCGGGCAGGCCCTGGAACAGTCCTGACAGGTGACGGGTAAAGCGCGTGACCGGTACCCCCGGGCGCCAGTGTTGGGCCACATAGTCACGGTAGGCCCGGGCCACTGCCTCGCGCTCGGGCGGTCTGGCCTCCGCCTCGTCAAACACCTGGGCGTCGGCCGCCGCCAGCAGCCAGGGATTGTGATAGGCCTCACGCCCGATCATGACCCCATCCAGACGATCAAGCCACGAGACCGCCGCATCCAGATCACGAATCCCCCCGTTGAGCACAATGGGCAGCTCCGGGAAATCGTCCTTGAGCGCGCTCACCCGGTCATAGCGCAACGGCGGCACCTCGCGATTCTGCTTGGGCGACAGGCCCTGCAACCAGGCCTTGCGGGCATGCACCGTGAGCCCGTCGCAACCCGCCGCGACAATCGCCGAGACAAAGGCCTGCAGCGACGCATAGTCATCCTGATCGTCAACGCCGATACGGGATTTGACCGTCACGGGTAAGTGCGTGACCTCACGCATGGCGGCGACCAGCTCGCCGACCAGCTGAGGCTCACGCATCAGACACGCCCCGAAACGGCCCGACTGGACACGATCACTCGGGCAGCCCACGTTCAGGTTGACCTCGTCATAGCCCCACTGGCCGGCCAGTTCCGCGCCGTAGGCGAGCTGGGCGGGGTCGCTGCCGCCCAGCTGCAGGGCCACCGGGGCCTCTGCCGGATGCCCCTTGAGAAAGCGCTCGGCACGGCCGTACCAGAGCGCCTGAGCGGGCACCATCTCGGTATACAAAAGCGTGCGACGCGTGATCAGGCGGAGCAGGTAGCGGCAGGCGGGGTCGGTCCAATCCATCATGGGCGCCACGCTGAGCAATCGACCCGGCGTGGTACGCAGCGCCGGGCGCAACGCGCTATGATCTGGCATACACTCAGGATTGCGGATCTTCGATGTCATTGGTGCGATTTTACACGACTTCCGGCTGTCATCTCTGCGACCAGGCCTGGGCGCTCCTCGATCGAGTCGCTCAACGCCGCGGCCTGCGCATTGAGTGCATTGACATCATGGACGACCCGGCCGCCGAGGCCGCCTACGCCGAGTCCATTCCGGTGGTGGCATCCGACTCGCGTGACCGCGTGCTGCAGTGGCCCTTCGACACGGCCTCGCTCTACCGGTATCTGCCATGACACCGAGCCACCTGCACCGCATGGCCCTGGTTCTGACACTCGTGTTCGGGATCGCGTCCTGGGGTGTTGCCGATGCTTCGTCCGCGCCCCATTCAGGGATCTGGGTCCACGTGGATACCCGCGCCGAAGTCACCGAGATTCGCCGCGGTGGTGAGTCTGTCCTGCGGCTCGAGCAGATTGCGTTTGGTCGCGGCGGTGTCTCGGATCTGCATTTGAATGGCGATGGAACAACACCCCGCGGCGAATACCGCATCACCCACTTCAATCCCGAAAGCCGATTCCACCGATTTATCGGCATCAACTACCCCACGTTGCATCACCTGGATCGGGCCCGTGCCGATGGCAAAATCAGCAATCAGACCTACTGGGACACCCTCGACGCCGGTCTGCGTATGGGACGTTTCCCGCAGGATGGGCCACTCGGCGGGCATATTGGCTTTCATGGAATCGGCGATGGCGATCACCGTGTGCACCGGGCATTCCATTGGACCCAGGGCTGCATTGCCATGACGAATACGCAGATCGAAACACTCATAGATTGGGTGCGCGTGGGCACACCGGTCATAATCGAGTAAATCGCCGGGGGTTGAAACTAGGCGACCGGCGCGCAATCATGCGGAGGACATCCAAGGCGCGAGATCGCGGGATGTCGCGTCGGGAGTGACCGCTGTATAACAATCAAGGAGTTTTCAATGACCCAGACTTTAAAAACCATGCTCAAACTCAGTGCCGCTGCTGCATCGATGGGGCTGCTGGTGGGCTGTGCGTCGCAGACCTCAATTCAGGATCTGCAGGCCGAGATCGACGACGTTCGCGGACTCGCCGATTCGGCGATGGATGAGGCGAGCACGGCGATGATGACCGCCGAGGGTGCCGAAACCTCTGCCGCCAACGCCAACCGCAAGGCCGACGAGAACAGCGAGAAGATCGATCGCATGTTCGAAGAGTCGATGTACAAGTAAGTCCGGTTTTAACGGACTGATGCAAACCCCGCTATGGCGGGGTTTTTTTATGACTCATCGCCGATTGAACCGGCCATGTCATCGCGTCGCGAGATCCGCGCCGGCATCCCGTCCGCCGATTCGATGGCACGCGCCAGTCGCTGATGATCAACGCGATCGGGGCGCCGATCGAGCACCGGCGCGATCGCATCCACGGCCTTGCTCATCGGTGGCGGTTTCATGGGATCGTAGGCGTTTTCGGCCTCGGCAGGCAGGACCGGGTGCGCTTCAATCAGCAGCCCGCTGGCCGACCACCCGGCTTTGACCGGCTGATTGACGATGCGCACGGCTGCCCCCGATGGCAGCCGATTGAAAAGCGATTCGACATCCTCGGGAAACATCCGTATGCAGCCATGGGTGACCCGCATGCCAATGCCGCGGGGCTCATTGGTGCCGTGGATGAGGTACGCCCCCCCGGGGATATCGAGACGCATCTTATGACGACCGAGCGGATTATCCGGCCCGGGTGGGACGGCATCCGGCAGTGGTCGGCCCTGCTCGGCGCGCTCGGTGAGAATCGACTGCGGTGGAAACCAGTAAGGGTCCTCGGTCTTTTCGGTAATCCGGGATTCACCGAGCGGCGTGCCCCAGTCCATCCGGCCCACACTGATGGGATAGGTTTCGACAACCGCCTGATCCGGGTCATCGGCATCAGGATAGTAATAAAGCCGCATTTCGGCGACGTTCACCACGACACCGTCGCGTTCGCCCCGAGGCAGGATGTAGCGACTGGGGATAACCACCTCGGTGCCTTCACCGGGCAGCCAGACATCGACCGATGGGTTGGCGCGACGCATTTCCTCATAGCCGATGCCATACTCCCGCCCAAGCGAGAGCAGCGTATCGCCGGCCTTGGCCTCGATGCGCTCGACATCCCCGACAACATCGACACCGGTCGGCGGCAGCGGGAAGGTCAAGCCCATCGCCGCGGGGGAAAGCATCAGCCATCCGGCTAACCAGCCTGCCTTGACGATCGAGCGCACTCGCCTCATTGCGGTTATCCTCAGTTAATTCAGCCGCAGTCTACCGCAGTAAGCCGGCCTCCGGGGCTTCGCTTTCCGCCATGATTGAGTAATAATGGAGACATGACGGTCAAGTGCATGACAAAGCGAGGGTTCGGGGCGTTGGCGCTGTGCATTGCCATGGCCTCCCCGGCCTATGCTCAACCCGCCGACTGGCAGGTCATGCCGTCGGCCGGTCAGGAGTTGACCGCGCATCTGAACGAGCGACTCGATATCCGATTCGGAGTCCCCAACGCCGGTAGGCCATCGGACAGCGACGGCCCCATCGGTCTGGGGGCGGTTGGTGACGAGTTTGCCTTCTCGGCGCTCGTGGACTGGTCGTTCAGCGACGAGGGGCTGCGCATGCGCGGCGGTGCCCGTTACGACGATCAGGATTCGGCCCGGGACAGCTGGCAGTTCTCGGCCATCGAGCGCGAGAATATCCAGACGTACCTCGGAGTAGGCTGGGACAGCAACCTGAGTGGCGATGATCGCTTCGGCCTTTCCCTGGATATGGGGCTTGCCTTTGAGAGCGTTCGGGACCCGGGCGCGGCGGACAGCGACAGCAGCCGGAACCTGTCCGGGCAGACCGGGCTTGGCAGCATGTTTGAGAGCCTTCGCTACACGCCGAGCGTATCGGCAGGACTCGAATACCGCTTCTGACGGGGGGTTCGAAGCCCATGCTTGGTCAGATACGAAAACGGGCCCAAGGGGCCCGCTTACGTATCTGGCGGAGAGGGAGGGATTCGAACCCCCGGAGCCCGTTAGGACTCAGCGGATTTCAAGTCCGCCGCAATCGACCACTCTGCCACCTCTCCATCGGGTTGAATTGTCCATTGGCTAACGGCCAAGGGCAAGTCCCTGGGCGGACAAGTCGCTGTCGCGGATTGCTTCGGCCGCCTCGCGAATCAGCGCCGGGCCCCGATAGATCAGGCCCGTGTAGAGCTGGACCAGATTGGCACCGGCCTGAATCTTTTCGACGGCATCCTCACCGGACATGATCCCGCCGACTCCGATAATCGGCAGCTCTGGCCCCGCATGGGCCCGCACCGTCGCGATGACCTCGGTGGCGCGTTCGCGCAGTGGCGCGCCACTCAAACCACCGGTTTCGGCAGCATGTCGTGCCCCCGCGACGGCGGTATGGTCGATGGTCGTGTTGGTAGCGGTTACGCCGTCCACTCCGGCGGCGAGTAGCGTATCAACCAGCCATCGCAGGGCATCGTCATCCAGGTCCGGAGCAATTTTGACCACCAGCGGCACCCGCCGGCCATTGGCCGCGTCCAGGGCGTCAGCGCGCTCGCGCAACAGGCGCACCAGTCCGTTCAGATTATCGCCCGCCTGTAACGAGCGCAGGCCGGGGGTGTTGGGGGATGAAAGATTGACGACCACGTAGTCGGCAAGCCCGTGCACCGCCTCGAGGCAGGCCAGATAATCGTCGGCAGCGCGCTCGAGGGGGGTATCCCGGTTTTTGCCAATGTTCACCCCGATCGGTACATCGACCTGCGGGGCCGCATCCTGCAGGTGTCGGGTCAATGCCGCCAGCCCCTCGTTATTGAATCCCAACCGGTTGATCAGCGCCTGATACGCTGGGAGGCGAAACACCCGGGGCGCCGGGTTGCCGGGCTGTCCGACCGGAGTGACCGTGCCCAGCTCGATAAATCCGAAACCGAGTCCCACCAGGCTGCGAATGTGATCCCCGTTTTTATCAAGCCCGGCGGACAGTCCCACGCCATTGGCAAACTCCAGCCCCATCAACGACTGCGGCGCCTCGACGCGCGCCGGAAACAGGCGCCCCCCGCCAATGCGGTATAGCTGATCCAGTGAACCAAAGGTCAGGTCGTGGGCGCGCTCGGGCGGGAGCATAAAAAGCAGACGTCTCACGGCAGTGAACATAATGACCCTCGACCCCGGTGATGGACGTGCCTAGACTGGCACCACAGAGCGTCAATCATAGCAGGAGTGCTTGCATGCGTCGGGTGATCTTCAACCAGAAAGGCGGTGTCGGGAAGTCGACCATCACCTGCAATCTCGCCGCCATGGCGGCTCGCCGCGGGTTGCGGACGTTGGTCGTCGATCTGGACACGCAGGCGAATGCCACGCACTACCTGCTGGGCGAGCAGCCGGCGAATGGCGACGATACGATCGCGGGCTACTTCGAAGATACGTTGAGCTTTCGAATCTATCCGCGCGATATTAGTCAGGTTTCCCGTCCAACGCAGTACGACAATCTGGCGGTCGTACCCGCCCACCCCAGCCTTGAAACCCTGCAGGGCAGGCTCGAGTCGCGCTACAAGATCTACAAACTGCGCGAGTCGCTGGCGGCACTGGCCGATTACGATCGCATCTACATCGACACCCCACCGGCACTCAATTTCTACACCCGCTCGGCGTTGATTGCCGCCGATCGCTGTCTGGTGCCCTTCGACTGCGACGCCTTCGCCCGTCAGGCGCTCGATGAGCTGGTCGCAACGGTGGACGAACTCAGAATGGACCATAACCCCGAGCTTGCGATCGAGGCCATCATCATCAATCAGTTCCAGGCGCGTGCCCGCCTGCCCATGGAGCTGGTCGACGAGCTTCGCGCCCAGGGCCATCCGGTGGTCGAGCCATTCCTGCCCGCCTCGGTCAAGGTGCGCGAATCCCACCAGGCCCGGCGCCCACTCGCCGACCTGGCTCCGCGACACAAACTGACAGCGGCGTTCGATGAACTCCACGACCGACTGGAGGCGCAATGAGCGCATCCCGCGACGCTACCCTCGAGCAGGTCCAGTCAATGATGAGCGGCGATTTCGCCAGCGGCGCGCTCGTTATCACCGATAACGACGCGTTGGCATCGGCGGTTGCCGCCGCCGACCCGCTCGTGCTCACCGCCCGGCGGGCAAACGAGCGCCGGGATGAGCTTCCACAGGTGGAATTGGCCATGGTCGATGCCGAGGCGGGTTTCGCCGACGAGGCCAGTGCCGTGCAGCTGGTCAGCCGTCTGCGTGACGTGCATGCTGCGCAAGTGCTCGTCATCGGCGCACGTCAGGCGCCGACGCTGCTCGGTCGCCAGCAATTGATCGGCCTGGGGTTCCGACGCTGGGCGGCCACCGGGGAAGGCGACCGGCGACGCCGTTGGTACGAATTCAGTCTGGCCGATTACAAGGTCACACCGGACTGGCTCAATCCCCGGCACTGGGCCAATCCCGAGCTCTGGGACCGATACCGCTGGTAGCCCATCAACCCAGCTGCTGCTGATCCAGCCAGCCAATAAGGGCATCGGCGGCCTGCTGCCAGCCCGGCTCGATCATCAGGGCGTGGGCGAGCCCCGGGACCGTCTCCCAGCTCGCGTTCCAGACATGGGCAACGGCGCGGGTTTCATGCTCACTGAAAAGCGCGTCCTCCCCGCCGGCGATGACATGCACGGGGCAGTCTGCCCGCGACAGCGAAGGCCGGCCGCGGGCATGGACGTTCATGTCCCACAGAGCGCGCTGGGATTCGCGCTGCACCCGCGCGGCATAGCCGCTCAGATCCTGCTGCGCCGCGGATTTGGAAAACACGGCACGCTGGGCAACTTCGGTGTCCATATTGTCGGGGCCAAAGAACTGCATCATGCCGAACTGCGCGTATAGCAACGGGTCGCTGACCAGCATGCGCAGGGTCGAGGGCATCAGCCCGTGCGGTGGGACCGGCGCCATCAGCACCGCCGCGGCGACCGGTGCGCGCTCCATATAGCGCTGGGCCACCAGCGCCCCCATGGAATGACCGACAACAATCGGCGGTGGTCCGTTAAGATCCGCAATCACCGACTCGAGGTCGTGCACGTAATCGTTGATACCCGCACTGTCGAGGCGATCAAATCCTTCGCTCTCGCCATGGCCACGAAAGCTTGGGGCGATAGCGTGAAAGCCCTGGCGCGCAAAGTAGTCAAGGAAATGGGCCTGCCATGACCACGCCCCCATGAACGCCCCGTGGGCGAAAACGATCGGCGTTTTCCGTGGAGTGACCGTGGCGGGCGGCCGTTCGCTCAAAACCTCAAGCCTCAGGTCGGCAGTCCGGGCCCAGTTGGGCCAACGAAAATCGGCGTACATCGGTTCCCCCTTCGTCGCGGAGTCGATACGCTACCAGAAAGTGTTGAATTTTCCTGCGGGGCAGCCTGTCTGAGCAGTTATCGTCCACCACCCGATCAAGGTGCACCATTGAGACATGCCAATCGACTGACAGGTTTGATGACTGGGCTGGTCCTGCTCGCCGGCACGGCCGGGGCACTGGCCGCCGAGCCGATCAAGCCGGGGGCTATCCAGAAGGAATCCGCCCAAGTGGTCAATCAGCTGCTATCGCGCTATCACTATAATGACCGTGCGACCGGCGATGACCTGTCCCGGGCCGCCTACAAGGCCTACTTCGACGCCCTCGACCCCCAGCGCTACTACTTCACCCGCGCCGACATAGAAGCCTTCGCCGACCGGCGGACCCAGCTGGATGACGAAATTGGCGCAGGCCGTCTTGACACCGCCTATGCCATTTTCGAGCGCTATCGCGAGCGCGTCCAGGCGCGCAGCGACTATGCGCTACAGCTGCTCGACCAGGGACTCACGTTTGACGATGATGCGAGCTTTCAGACCGATCGCTCCGAGGTCGACTGGGCGCGCTCGGAGGCGGCCCTCGATCGCCTCTGGAAGCGCCGCGTGACCCACGATGCGCTCAAGCAGAAGCTGAGCGGCCGCGATATGGAGGCGATTACCGAGTCGCTGCGTGGCCGCTACGAGCGCGTCGCACGCACCCTCGAGCAGTACGAGGCAGAAGATGTCTTCCAGACCTTCATGAGCGCCTGGGCCGGCGAGTACGACCCGCATAGCAGCTATATGTCGCCCCGCCGCTCCGAGAATTTCGATATCAACATGCGATTGTCTCTGGAAGGCATCGGGGCGCTGCTCGGCAGCGAAGGGGACTTTGTCGAGATCGTCGAGCTCATCCCCGGCGGTCCGGCCGCCCGCAGTGGCGAGTTGAGTGCCGGCGATCGCATTGTTGGCGTTGGCCAGAGCCCCGATCGCATTGAAGATGTGGTCGGTCTGCGCCTGGGCGAGGTCGTCGACATGATCCGTGGGCCGAAGGACTCGAACGTCCACCTGCAGATCCTGCCTCCGACGGGAGCGGTCGACAACACGCAGGATACGATCACCCTGACCCGCAGCACCATCGAACTCGAGGAGCAGGCGGCCCAGGCCGAGGTCCGCACCATCGAGCGTGACGCGGGCACACGCCGCATTGGCGTGATCGAACTACCCACCTTCTACGCCGACATCGACGCGGCCAACGCCGGGGATGACGACTACCGCAGCACGACCCGCGATGTCCGTGATCTGATCGACAGTGACCAGCTCGAGGGCATTGACGGGCTGATCATCGACCTGCGCGGTAACGCCGGCGGGTCACTGGATGAGGCGGTCCGTTTGAGCGGGCTATTCGTCGATTCCGGGCCGATCGTCCAGGTGCATCGCCGTAACGGCGAGCGCCGCGTACTCGACGACGAGGCAGGCAATGCCGCGGTCTATGATGGCCCACTCGGCGTGCTGGTGGATGGTCGCAGCGCATCGGCCTCTGAGATCTTTGCCGCCGCCATGCAGGACTACGGCCGGGGCGTGGTCATGGGCGATCAGACCTTTGGCAAGGGCACGGTGCAGACCCTCATCAACCTCGACCGATTCGGTGTTGGCAACGAGGACACCCGCAGTGGTCGCCTCAAGCTCACGATTGCCAAGTTTTACCGCATCAACGGCAATAGCACCCAGATGCAGGGTGTCACCCCCGATCTCGAGATGCCCTACCCGCATGGCAACGATGCCATGAGCGAGCGCGCGGCTGACAACGCCCTGCCCTGGGACACCATTCAGACCGCGGAATACCAGCGCATGAACCGACTCAACGGGATGCTCGGCGAACTGCAGCGACGCCACGAGCGTCGTCTGCGCGAAGCCCCGGCCCTGCGAGCCCTCTCGGACGAGGCAGAGCGGGTGCGGTCGACGCGGGCGCAGACCACCGTGTCCCTCAACGAAACTGAGCGCCAGGCTGCCCTTGATCACCGAGCCGAGGAACGACTGGATGCGATTAACACCCAGCGCAAGGCCTACGGCCAGCCACCGCTCGACGACCTTTCCGCCCTCGATGCGGATTCCATGCCGGATGTACTGCTGGATGAAAGCGCCGAGGTAATGGCCGATCTGGCCGAGTTGCGGGCGGACAATGGCGCGCGGATCGCCGGTGGCTAGCCTCAGTCAGCCTGCGATCAGGTGATCCACCACCAGCTGGGGACGGTCAACACCGCGGTAGCGATTGACGTCCAGCCGGAAAACCGCCTCGACGCTGCCACCATTGGTGAGCGTCGTGTCGGGCGCGGCGTTGAAGGCAATGGCATCGATGCGTACTGACGGCGCGCTCTGTGGACTCAGCGAGAGCTTCAGGTGCTGCTCGCCGACCACCCGCTGATCAAGCACGCGGAACGCATCGTGAAACCGCGGCTCCGGGAATTCCGCACCCCACGGGCCGGCGTCGCGGAGCATTGCCGCGGTTTCGAGGGTGTAGGCATCCGGCGGCAGCGCCCCATCCGTCCAGATCACTTCACTCGCCGGCTCATCGCCAAGCCGCATCCGGGTCTGTTCGATCAAAAGCGCCTTGAAGGCCTCGAAATGCCGACTCTCGAGCGTCAGCCCGGCCGCCATGGCGTGACCGCCAAAGCGGCCCACCAACTGACCGTCGCTGCGGGTGTTTACGGCGTCGAGAAGGTCGCGCATGTGCAGCCCGGGCACGGATCGGGCTGACCCCTTGATGGTTCCCGCATCGCCGGGGGCAAAGGCGATCACCGGCCGCCGAAAACGCGCCAGCAGGCGGGAGGCGACAATCCCGACGACACCCTGATGCCAGTCCGCATTGAACAGGCACAGGATCGGCGCCATTTCGCCCTTGGCCGCGAGCGCTTCGGCTTCGATATCAGCCACTGCGGTATCCCGCATCCGCTGCTCGAGGGCCCGTCGCTCGCGATTGAGCTGCTCGAGACGGCCCGCATGACGCTGCGCCGCCGTGGTGTCGGTCGCCAGCAAGGTCTCGATACCGATGCTCATGTCGTCCAGTCGGCCTGCCGCGTTGAGTCGGGGTGCCGCACCAAAGCCCAGATCGGTGGCGGTGGCGATTGCCGGATCGCGACCCGCTGCATCGAGCAGGGCCAGTGTGCCCGGGTTGGCCCGCCCCCCGCGGATGCGGCGCAGGCCCTGATCCACCAGCAGCCGGTTGGCTCGATCCATGGGCACCACATCGGCAATGGTCCCCAAGGCCACGCGATCGAGCTGATCCACCAGCGCCGGTTCAGGCCGTTGATCGCCAAACCAGTCCCGTTCGCGCAGCGCGGCGCGGGTGGCGAGCATCGCATAAAAACACACCCCGACGCCGGCGAGATGCGGTCCGCCGAACGCCGATGAGTCGACCTGCGGGTTGACGATGGCGCGGGCGGGCGGCAGTACCGATCCGGGCAGGTGGTGATCGGTGACCACCACCTCGATGCCGGCGGCGTTTGCGGCCTCTACCCCGTCGTTGGCGCTGATACCGTTATCCACCGTCAGGATCAGGTCGGGCTGATAGGCGCGGGCCACCTCCACAAGGGCCGGCGACAGGCCATAACCAAAGTCGAATCGATTGGGGACCAGGTATTCCACCGAATGGGCGCCCATCGCCCGCAGCGAGCTCACGGCCACCGCGGTACTCGTGGCGCCATCGGCGTCAAAATCACCGATCACCAGCACCCGGCTGGCGTGCATGACGGCTTCGGCGAGGGCCTGCCCTGCGGCCTCGAGCCCGGCAAGCCCTGCCGGCGGCGGCAGCGCCGCCAGTCGATAATCCAGTGCCTCGGCAGCGGTAACCCCGCGCGCCCGGTAGAGCGTGCGCAACAGCGCCGGTAGGTCATCGGGTAGCGCATCGACACTGGATGTCGGCTCGCGGTGGCGGATCTCCAGCCCCGGCGGCAGGGTCATTCCCGCGTCACCCATCGATCAAGCGGTCGGCTACGACGCCAGAAGCGCCGCCGGGCACCGGGACCGAGATCAAAGTCGCCGCCTGCTCCGGTGCAGAGTGCCACCCGACGCCCATCGGCGAGGGCAAGATCACGCAGGCATGGCGCCCACAGCCCCTCGAACCGCTGGAGTGCCGCCAACCAGCCCTCGACATCGCCACCCAGCAACGCACGCTCGGCATCCGTCCAGACAATCACGACGTGGGTCGCATCCGCCAGATCCGCGCGGGTGACCTCACCCGGCGCCGTGACCGGTATGTCCAGTGCCGCGCCGACTGCCCGGGCAAACGGCTCATCAGCAATAATCCAGTCCGCACCAGCGCCTGTCGAAACCGTGTCGGCCTCGCCACCCCCCCAGAACCAGAGCCCGTTGGCCGGCAAATCCCCGCGCGCCTCCCGAGCGGTATTCACCGGATGATCGAACAGAAACATCTGCGCTTCATTGAGCAGTTGCCGCCACGGCCGGCTGGCGGTGTCATCGGGGATAACCGTATCGAGATACTGCCCTGCAACCGCCCGTAACGACGGGAGCTCAGGGCCCGGGGCCTGCTCGGCAAGGAGCAGCCATTCACCGGCACGACTCTCCAGCGTCAATCCATCGGTGCCAAACAGTCGATTGAAATCGGCGCAGATCGATGCCGCCTCGTCGTCACTCAGGCGCAGCGCATCGCCGGCGAAGAGCAGCAGCCGATCGCGGTCGGGCCGCAGATGCACCGGCGCCGCACGGTAGCCCCGATGTCCCGGCGGTGCCGCCAATCCACGCGCCAGCAACGCCCCCGGTGGCGGGGTCTGCGTGGCCAGGGCGCGAATCATTGTCTCGCCATCCGCCCATCCGCCGCTGCGGTGCCGAGCCTTGCCCAGCAGAAACTCCAGCGCCGGAAACGGTCCCGCGGATGCCGTTGCATCAGCCAGCGTCGGTGGCACTGGCCCGAGCAATGCCGGGGCAAGACAGCGAATCCGGGGCGGCACTGCCACGCCTCAGCCCATCTTGCCGAGGATGGCCTCACGGACCGCGGTCCCGCTGGCATCCACCGTGCTGACGGCGGATTCGGCATGGCGCTGGGCAACATCGGGATCTTTCAGGCCGTGTCCAGTGAGCGTGCAAACCACTCGACTGCCATCCGGGATCTGGCCGTTGTGGATGTCGCGGAGCGCACCCGCCACCGAGACCACCGATGCCGGCTCGCAGAAAATGCCCTCGTGACTCGCGAGCTGCCACTGGGCATCGAGAATGGCCTCGTCGCTGAACTCGTCAAACCAGCCCCCGGACTCGCGGGAGGCGGTGAGCGCATAATCCCAGCTCTGCGGTGCGCCGATCCGGATTGCCGTGGCAAGGGTTTCCGGGTGGCTGACCGGTCCGCCACGCAGAAACGGCGCCGAGCCGCTCGCCTGATAGCCCAGCATGACCGGGCGCTTGCCCCCGGCCCCCTGATGAAACTGGCAATCGCCGCCACAGAATCCGCAAGCCTGGGTGCCTGCCTGCCCCGGGCTTAGCGCCATTTCGCTGTAACCCATCCAGTAGGCGGTGATATTGCCCGCATTGCCCACCGGCAGACAGTGGTAGTCCGGTGCCGAGCCCAGTGCCTCACAGATCTCGAACGCGGCGGTCTTCTGGCCCTGCAGGCGATAGGGATTGACCGAGTTGACCAGGCTGACCGGCGCCTGTTCGGCCATTTCCTTGACGATGCGCATGCCGTCGTCGAAGTTGCCGCGAATCTGCAGCACCTCGGCGCCGTGCATGATCGCCTGAGCGAGCTTGCCCATTGCGATCTTGCCGTCGGGAATGAGCACGAACGCCTTAATCCCCGCGCGAGCGGCATAGGCCGCCGCCGACGCCGAGGTGTTGCCGGTGGAGGCACAGATAATCGCTTCGCTGCCCTCGGCCACCGCCTGCGTGACGGCGACGGTCATGCCCCGGTCCTTGAACGAGGCGGTGGGGTTGAGCCCTTCGTACTTCACGTAAAGCTCGATGTCGCGCTCGCGGGTCACGGGCAGATTATCGAGCCGAATGAGCGGCGTATTGCCCTCACCCAGGCTGATTGGCCGGGCACCGGGCGTCAGCGGCAGGCGATCCCCGTAGGCACCGATCAGTCCGGTATAGCGATTGCCTTGCATTAAAGTAGCGCCTCCACGCGAATGCGGGTCACCTTGCCGTGAATGGCTTCCATGGCCTCGATGCGGCTGCAGGCCTCATCCATACGCGACTCCTGCACCCGATGGGTCAACAGGATGACGGGCACCGTTTCGGCGCCGGGCCCCGGCTGCTTCTGGATCACCGCCTCGATACTGATACCCGCGTTGCTGAGAATGCCGGTGAGATCGGCCAGCACACCAGGCTGGTCCTGCGCTTCGACGCGCAGGTAATACGCGGTCTCGACCGACTGCATGCCAAGCACCGGCTCGTCGGAGAGCGAGTGGGACTGGAACGCGAGATAGGGCACGCGGTTTTCGGGCTCGAGCGTAAACTCGCGGACCACGTCCACCAGATCGGCAACCACCGCCGAGGCAGTGGGCTCGGCACCCGCCCCCGCGCCGTAGTAGAGCGTCGGTCCCAGCGGATCGGCATTGACCATGACCGCGTTCATGACGCCGTCAACATTGGCCAGCAGCTGGCGTTCGGGCAGCAGCGTGGGGTGAACGCGCAAGGCGATGCCGTCGCCTTCGCGGCGACAGATCCCCAGATGCTTGATCCGAAAACCCAGCTCGGCGGCGTAGTTGACATCATCGGTGCTGACCTGGCCGATGCCCTCGGTATAGACCTTGTCAAACTGCAGCGGGATGCCGAAAGCGATTGAGGCCAGGATCGTGAGCTTATGGGCCGCGTCAATGCCATCGACATCAAAGGTGGGATCGGCCTCGGCATAGCCCAGGCGCTGGGCCTCGGCAAGAACGTCGCCAAAGGCCCGGCCGGCGTAGCACATCTCGGTAAGGATGAAGTTCCCGGTGCCGTTGATGATGCCGGCAAGCCATTCGATGCGGTTGCCCACCAGGCCCTCGCGGACCGCCTTGATGATGGGAATACCGCCCGCGACGGCCGCCTCGAAGCCGACGGTCACGCCGTTGGCCCGGGCGCGGGTGAAGATCTCGTTGCCATGCAGGGCAATCAGCGCCTTGTTGGCCGTGACCACATGCTTGCCGTTATCGAGCGCCCGAAGGATCAACTCCTTGGCCAGTGTTTCGCCCCCGATCAGCTCGACGATGATCTGAATCTCGGGGTCGTCGACGACGGCGTAGGCGTCATAGTCCAGCTGCATATGCTCGGTGCTGCAGGTCCGCGGGCGGTCGGGATGCCTCGCCGCCGCACGGACGACGTCCACGGGGCGCCCTGCCCGTCGCGTGATCTCGTCACGATTGCGCTCGAGCAGGTTGACGGTTCCGCCGCCCACCGTGCCCAGCCCGAGTACCCCGACCTTTACCGGATCCAAGTTCTTCTCTCCCTTTTTGTTACTGGCCAAGACCATCGCGCCGGAACATCTGCTTGATGCCCCGAACCGCCTGTCGTGTTCTGTGTTGATTCTCGATCAGTCCGAAGCGCACATGCGTGTCGCCGTATTCACCAAATCCGACCCCCGGAGAAACCGCCACACCGGCGTCGCTGATCAGCTTTTTCGCAAACTCCAGCGAGCCCATGGACTGATAGGGCTCAGGGATGCGCGCCCAGGCAAACATGGTCGCCTGCGGACGATTGATCGCCCAGCCCGCCGCCTCGAGACCGTCACACAACACATCGCGCCGCCCCTGATAGGTGTCACGAATCTCGGTAACGCAGTCCTGCGGGCCCTCCAGCGCGTGGATGGCGGCAACTTGTATGGGCGTGAACATCCCGTAGTCGAGGTACGACTTCATTCGGGCGAGTGCCGCGATCAGTTTTTCATTGCCGCACATGAATCCGACCCGCCAGCCGGGCATGTTGTAGCTTTTCGACAGCGAGAACGACTCCACGGCCACCTCGCGGGCACCCGGCACCTCGAGAATGGAGGGCGCCCGGTAACCATCGTAGACCAGATCCGCATAGGCCAGATCGTGGACAATCCAGATCCGGTGCTCGCGGCAGATCTCCACCACCCGCTCGAAAAACGCCAGATCCACGCACTGCGCGGTGGGGTTGGCGGGAAAGTTGAGGATCAGCATCTTCGGCTTGGGCCAGGTGTCCTTGATGGCCTTTTCGAGTTCGATGAAAAAGTCGCCGTCCTCGACCAGCGGCACATGGCGGATATCCGCGCCCGCGATGACCACACCATAGGGATGAATCGGATACGCCGGATTGGGCACCAGCACGGCATCGCCAGGCCCGAGTGTGGCCAGCGCCAGATGCGCCAACCCCTCCTTGGAGCCGATGGTCACAATGGCTTCGCTCTCGGGGTCCAGCGAGACGTCGTAGCGGTCCTCGTACCAGCGTGTGATCGCCCGGCGCAGCCGCGGAATCCCGCGGGACACCGAATAGCGATGGGTATCCGGCCGCTGGGCCGCCTCCGCCAGTTTGTCGACGATATGCCGTGGCGTGGGCTGATCCGGATTGCCCATGCCGAAATCGACAATATCTTCACCGCGGGCGCGGGCTGCCGCCTTGAGTTCGTTCACGATGTTGAACACGTAGGGCGGCAGGCGCTTGATGCGCTGGAATTCCTCGTTCAAGGCAGTCCCCTCGGGGCGGTCGTTTGATCGAACTCGGGATCATTTCCCGAAAGGCACAATGATAAACCCTGAACGCTAAAATTGCCTCCCGGCACTGTCAAATCGGCAGTTGCCCCTGCCCCACCCGAATCGCTATCGTTGCTGCATGAAGATGAGTCTTGACGGTGCCGAGGGCACTTACCGCATCCAGGGCTATAGCGACGGCGAGATTCGCATCAATGACGTGCGCTATCGGCAGAGCCTGCTGGTGACGCCCGATACACTGATCACCGAGTGGGGCCCGGAGTCGGTGGCGACCACCGGCCAGGGCGACTTCAAGGCCGTCCACGAGCTCGACCCCGAAGTGGTGCTCCTTGGCACGGGTGTCCAGCAGACATTTCCGAGCCGCGAGCTCATGCTCAGCGTGCTGGAGACCGGCGTGGGGCTGGAGGTCATGGACACCGCCTCGGCCTGCCGGACCTATAACGTCCTGATGTCCGAAGGCCGCCGCGTGGTCGCCGCGCTGATCATCGATCAGGGCAGGTAGTCGGTCGGATTGACCGGTTCGCCGCGCTGCCGGAGCTCGAAATGCAGCTCGCCAGCACGCGTATCGCTGGCCCCCACCCGGGCGATGGCGTCGCCCTGGCCCACGCTCATGCCCTCCTCCACCAGTAACGCCTGGTTGTAACCATAGGCCGTCAGGTAGCGCGCGTTGTGCTTGATGATCACCAGATTGCCGTAGCCGGGCAGGCCATCACCGCTGTAGACCACTTCACCGCCCGCGGCAGCAAGCACCTGACTGCCCGGCTCGGCCGCAATGCCGATCCCTCGCTTGCCGGGCGATCCCGGGTTGTAGTCGCGCACAATCCTGCCTTCGAGCGGCCACTGCCACCGCGACGGGTCCGGGCGCTCGACCGGCGCCGGAGTGGCCGTGCGTCGGGCCTGGCCCTGCGGCGGGCGCAGCCGCAGCGATTGCCCGGGATAGATCACATAGGGCGGTTCAATGCCGTTCCACCGGGCAATATCACGAAAGTCGAGCCCCACGGCAAAGGCGATCTGATAGAGCGTATCGCCCTCACGCACGGTATAGGAGTCGGCCGTCCCGGCGCTGATGCCGGATTCGCGCAGTGTCCGGTCGGCGGGGTAGTCAAACTCGGTGCAACCGCCCAGCACGAGCAATGCCGCAGCGCATGCCGACAGCAGCCGCCCTACAGCGACAGGAAGGCGACCAGGGCGAGCAGTACAATCACGCTGAACCACCCGATCCGCTCCATGTAACGGCGCAACCACGGCTCCATGCGTGGCCCGCCCCACCCCAGCACCATCGCCACCAGAAAGAACCGCGCGCCGCGGCCCAGCAGCGACGCCAGCACAAAGGGCAGCCAGGCAATCGCCATGGCCCCGGCGGCGATGGTGAAGACCTTATAGGGAATGGGCGAAAACCCGGCCACCAGCACCACCCAGAAGCCCCATTGGATGAACCAGCCCCGGGCGGTCTCGTAGGCCGGTGCGTAGCCGGCTTGTTCAATCAAGGGCAAGACCAGCTCCAGGCCGAGCAGCCCGATCAGATACCCGAGCACGCCGCCGGCCACTGAGGCCAGGGTGGTGAGCGTCGCCAGACGAATCGCGCGCCGCGGACGGGCCATGCACATCGGCGCGAGCATGACATCCGGAGGCACCGGAAAGAACGAGGACTCGGCAAAACTCAAACCCGCCAGCATCCACGGCGCCCGGCGATGGCCGGCCCAGCGTAGGACGCGGTCGTAGAGCGCGGTAAAGACTTTCATCCCTCGACCCCGCCGCGCATGGGCACAAAGCTGACCGCCTCGACGGTCTGTTCGACGAATGCGCCGGCCTGTTTGTGCCAGACCCGCAGTTCCTGCGTGCCGCCTCCCCCCACCGGCGCCATCAATTGACCCTCGTCGGCAAGCTGATCGAACAGGACGGCCGGCACCGTCTCGGGCGCGGCGGTCAGTACAATGGCGTCGAACGGCCCGGCCGCGGGCCAGCCTTCAAAGCCGTCGCCGAGGCGCTGCCGGACGTTGCGGATACCGAGCTGGCGAAACAGCGCGCGACTTCGCTCATACAAGGCACGAATGCGCTCGATGGTACAGACCTCATCGACCAGCGCCGCGAGCACCGCGGCCTGATAGCCCGACCCCGTCCCCACCTCGAGAACCCGCGAGGGGATGCGCTCGCGGATAAGAATCTCGGTCATGCGCGCCACGACGAACGGCTGCGAAATCGTCTGCCCGTGGCCGATCGGCAGGGCGGTGTCCTCGTAGGCACGCGACGCCAGCGCCTCGTCGACAAAAAGATGCCGCGGGATCTGGCGCATCACATTGAGAACCCGGGCGTCGCGGATCCCGGCGTCGCCCAGCCGGCCCGCCAGCCGCTCACGGGTGCGCCGCGATGTCATGCCGATGCCCTGCTGGCGCTGGTCGTCCATTAGCGTAGCCCCTCGATCCAGCCCGCTACGGAGTCAAGCGCCGGGTAGCGGGTCAGATCCACCTGCATGGGCGTAATGGAAATCGCCCCGCGCTCGATGGCGTCAAAATCCGTCCCGGGCCCGGCATCCTGTCGCGCGCCGGGTGGCCCAATCCAGTAGATGGGCCGGCCCTTGGGGTCCTGATCCCGGATCGCCGCCTCGGCACGATGCCGACTCCCGAGCCGGGTGGCCTCGATCCCGGTGACCTCGGCCCAGGGCCGATCCGGCACGTTGACATTGAGGATGGTATCGGCGGGCAACGGATCGGAGTGCAGCCGGTCGATCAGTTGCCGCGCCATGGTGGCTGCGGTGGCGTAATGCGTGGGCACGTCGCCCACCAGCGAAATCGCGATCGCCGGCAGACCCAGCGTGCGGCCCTCCATCGCCGCCGCCACGGTGCCGCTGTAGAGCACGTCATCACCCAGGTTGCCACCGGCATTGATCCCCGAGATCACCATGTCCGGCAGCGCCTCGAGCAGGCCCGTGGTCGCAAGGTGCACGCAATCGGTGGGCGTGCCATCCACCCGGAACACACCGCTGCGGATCTCGTCGACGCGCAGGGGGCGGTCGAGTGTCAGCGAGTTGCTCGCGCCACTGCGATCACGGACCGGTGCCACCACCGTCACGCTTGCCCGCTCGGCGAGCGTAGCGGCCAGTTCGCCGATGCCGGTGGATTCATAGCCATCGTCGTTGCTGACGAGAATTCTCATGGAAAGCCCTTTTCTCCTTGCGCTTTTGCCCGTGTACTATACCGATCCCGAGACTTTGCGGGAGACAGCCATGGAAGATCAGGACCCGGAGACCGCCCTATTCCGGGCGGCCATGGAAGATGTCAGTCCGCTGGAGCACCATGACACGCCGGATCTGCGGCGCCGTCGCCCGCCGCCCATCCCCGGCCAGCGCCGTGCCGACGACCGGGCCGTGCTGCGCGAACTCGCCGAGGGCGAGCAGGATGGCTCGGAGCTGGGCGCCGAGCTGGGCGAGGCCCTGGCGTGGTCACGCGCCGGGCTGCATCGCAAAACCCTGCGACGGTTACGCCGGGGCGATTTCAGTGTCATGGCCGAGCTCGATCTGCACGGCCATACCGTCGACTCCGCGCGGCGACTGCTGAACGACTTTCTCAACGAATGCCAGCGCCGGCACATGGGCTGCGTGCGGGTCATCCACGGCAAGGGGCGCCGCTCGTCGAATGCCGGCCCGGTTCTGAAGGGCCAGGTGGATCGGTGGTTGCGCCAGCGCGATGACATCCTGGCCTTCTGCTCGGCGCGGCCGGTCGATGGGGGCACCGGTGCGCTGTATGTGCTGCTACGGCGCTGATCAGGCATTAACGGCCTCCACCAGCTCCCGGACCACCATTGTGGCGTAGGCACCCCGGGTGAGCTCAAAACAAAGTCGCCAGGTTGCGGGGGCAATGCGGCAACCGGCCAGTGCCCCGACACTCAGGCGCAACGACCGCCGATCGGCGGTTACCCCCTGGTCTGCCAGGGCCTGGATCACCGCTGACCAGCCCTCCAGTGCCGTCGATTCGCGCTCGATCAATGCCGCTGATCGGGACTGGCGTCGGTTATCGGCGCCGGGCAGGGGCCCCGTGGGATGGATGCGCTGGCCGGCCGCACGACGGCGGTTGAAGGCCATTTCGCCCTCCTCGGCCGCAAACAGGCTGCCGCGACCATCGAGCACCAGCAGATCCCCCGCCCGCGGCTGCGACCAGTCACCCGCATTAATGCGGCGCGCCAGCACCTCGTTGAACATCGCCGAGCGCGTGGCCGAGATGAGCATGCTGCGGTCATTGCGCGAGCGCGGTCGGTTGCCACCCGCCAACCAGTCCAGAGCGCGATTCAGGTTGTGTCCGTCGCGCCCGAAACGCTGGCCGCCGAAATAGTTGGGCACCCCCTGGCCGGCGATCGTCACCAGCCGTGCCGCCATATCCCGCGGAGCGGCATCGACATCGCGCAGCGTCAGGGTGAAGCGGTTGCCGGCCAGGGCCCCCACCGGCAGTTTGCGCCGATGGCGCTGGACATCGATCACGTCCAGCACCCGCTCACCCTCATCGACCAGACGGCCGAGCGGGGCGAGCGGCGCATTGACCGGCCACGGCACGGACAACCACTGCGTTGTGACCGCCTGACGGTCCTTGCGCCCGGCGTAACCCATCGCCCGCCGCTCGACCTGCCAGTGCGCCGCAAGTTGCTGAATGGCCTGCTGCGTGGTCAGCCCGCGTTTGCGGATGCGGACCAGTAAATGCGGACCCTCGCCCTCGGGTGCGAAGCCGAGACGCTCATCCACCTGGAAATCCTCAGGGGTGGCCGCGACGCGGGCCGTGCCCACCGGCGTCCCCCAGGCGAACGGCCACTCGCCCGCGTCACTCACGGGCAATCGATCAGCGCCACAGCGCTGGCGGCAATCCCTTCACCGCGCCCGGTAAAGCCCATCCACTCAAGCGTTGTCGCTTTCAGATTGATTTGCCCAACGGACAAACCCAGATCCGCGCCAATGCGCTCGCGCATGGCGGGCAGGTGGTCCGCCAGGCGCGGGCGCTGGGCGATCAGCGTGGCATCGAGGTTGCCGATGGAGCCGCCCTGCTCGGCGATAAGGGCCCCAACCCGGCGCAGCAGCACCCGACTGTCGATGTCCGCATAGGCGGTATCGGTGTCGGGAAAATGCTGACCGATATCACCCAGACCCGCAGCGCCCAGCAGTGCATCGCACAGGGCATGCAACAACACATCCCCATCCGAGTGCGCGGCCAGTCCGTAGTCAAAGGCTATCTCAACGCCGCCCAGTACCAGGCGCCGACCCGCCACCAGCCGGTGGGCATCGACGCCCTGGCCGATTCGCATCATCTTCGATCTCCCCGCCGGTTGCGCTCGATGGCACTGCTCAGCCAGTCGATATCTTCGGGATAGGTATACTTGATGTTGCCCGGGTCGCCGGCGACCAGCCGCGGGCGCGCACCCAGCCCTTCCATGGCCTGCGATTCGTCGGTCACCCGGGTGTCGCGGGCAAGTGCGCTGTGCAGGCGACCCAGCGGGAACAACTGGGGTGTCATTGCCTGCCAGAGCCCCTCGCGCGACGGTGTCTCGGCCACTCGCCCCGCGGCATCGGCACGCTTGAGCGTATCGCGCACCGGCGCGGCCAGCAGCCCGCCGTCGGGATCATCGGCGACGGCCTCGATCAACCGGGCAATATCGGCTGCCGAAACCGCCGGTCGTGCCGCGTCATGCACCAGTACGCCGTCCGTCTCCGCCGCTCCCCAGTCGCGCAACGCCGCGAGCCCGGCACGAATCGAATCCTGACGCTCCGCCCCGCCCGCGCAGTCGCGGACCCGGTCATCGCGACGCAATGAGGCCCGATCGAACAGCGCATCATCGGCGGCACGCACGATCATAACCCCGGCAATATCGGGCACCTGACAAAGCGCATCGAGTGACCAGGCCAGTACCGGCCGGCCAGCGAGTTGGTGGTATTGCTTGGGCGTCTCGGCGCGCAGGCGCTGACCGCTACCCGCCGCCGCGATCAGGCCCCAGAGTCGCTTAGCGGTCACGCGGTCTGATCACCCGGTAGAAGTGCTCATTAGCGCCGATCATGCCCATATCTCGGCGGGCCCGCTCCTCGACACTGCTCAGTCCCCCGCGCAGGTCGGCAACATCCGCGGCCAGCGCGCGGTTGCGCTCATCGAGACGGGCATTTTCGGCGCGCTGGTCGGCGACGGCAGCCTGCAGCCGCTGCATGGCGGGGACGCTGCCCTCGCCCAGCCAGAGTCGCGACTGCAGCAGCACGATCAACACCACCAGCGCCGCCGCCATCCAGCGCATGGCCGCGCTCAGGCGCCCATGCGACGGAGGTTGGGGAATGCCGAGCGACCGGCGTAGCGGGCACGCTCACCCAGCGCCTCTTCAATCCGCAGCAGCTGATTGTATTTGGCGACCCGGTCCGAGCGGCACAGCGATCCGGTCTTGATCTGGGTGGCCGTACTGGCGACCGCCAGATCGGCAATGATGGTGTCCTCGGTTTCGCCCGAGCGGTGGGAGATGACCGCGGAGTAGCCCGCCCCATCGGCCATGCTGATGGCATCCAGCGTCTCGGTGAGCGTACCGATCTGATTGAATTTGATGAGAATCGAGTTGCCGATCCCCTGGTCAATACCGCTCTGGAAGATGCGCGTATTGGTCACGAACAGATCGTCGCCCACCAGCTGCACGCCCTCGCTGATCTGGCGGGTCAGGGTTGCCCAACCGGCCCAGTCATCCTCGCCCATGCCGTCTTCGATCGAGATGATCGGATAGCGCGCCACCCAGTCGGCCAGCACGGCGGCAAAACCGTCGGCGTCAAACCGCCGATCTTCGGACGCCAGGTAGTATTCACCGTTTTCACAGAACTCGGAACTGGCCGCGTCCAGCGCCAGCCAGACCTGCTCGCCCGGGGTATAGCCGGCGGCCTTGACCGCCTCGAGGATCACCTCGATGGCGGCCTCGTTAGAGGGCAGATCAGGGGCAAAGCCGCCTTCGTCACCCACCGCCGTCGACAGTCCGCGATCGCTCAGGACCTTCTTGAGGGCATGGAAAATTTCGGTGCCGCAACGCAGCGCGTCGCTGAAGCGATCGAAGCCGATCGGCATTACCATGAATTCCTGTATGTCGACGCTGTTGCTGGCATGAGCGCCGCCATTGAGGATATTCATCATCGGGACGGGCAGCGTGTATTCCTGCGCCGGCGCCAGATAGGCGAACAGCGACTGGCCCGCCGACTGCGCCGCCGCCTGGGCGACCGCCAGCGAAGCGCCGAGCAGTGCATTAGCGCCCAGCCGGCCCTTATTGTCGGTGCCGTCGAGGGCGATGAGGCGCTCGTCAATGCCACGCTGATCCTCAGCGGTCATGCCGTTCAATGCGTCGTTGATCTCGCCGTTGACGTTGGCCACTGCCTGCGTCACGCCCTTGCCCAGATAGCGCGTCTTGTCGCCATCACGCAGCTCCACGGCCTCGCGCGCCCCGGTAGAGGCACCAGACGGCACCGCCGCGCGGCCCAGGCTGCCATCGCTGAGTGTGGCCTCGGCCTCGAGGGTGGGGTTGCCGCGCGAGTCGAGGATCTCGCGGGCGTGGATGCGGGTAATGGTGGGCATGAATGGGCTCCTTTTACAGTTCGTTTTCGGCAAATCCATGCTGCCGGGTGACGGCATCCAGCGCTGTGAGCGCATCGAGGAGTGCCGGCAGCCGTTGCAATGGCCAACTATTCGGGCCATCGGACAGCGCCTTTGCCGGATCGGGGTGGGTTTCCATGAAAAGACCGCTGACACCGGCGGCCACGGCGGCGCGGGCCAACACCGGGACATGCTCGCGCTGCCCGCCGGAGGCATTGCCCTGGCCACCCGGCAGTTGTACCGAGTGAGTCGCGTCAAAAATCACCGGGGCACCGGTGTCGCGCATGACCGCCAGCGAGCGCATGTCGGCAACCAGGTTGTTGTAGCCAAAGCTGACGCCGCGCTCGCAGACGGTGATTTGTGTATTGCCGGTCTCACGGGCCTTCTCGACCACATTGGCCATGTCCCAGGGCGCCAGGAACTGACCCTTTTTGAGATTGACCGGCAGCCCGCAGGCGGCCACCGACTGGATGAAGTCGGTCTGGCGACACAGAAAGGCCGGGGTCTGCAGCCAGTCCACGACGGATGCCACCTCATCGAGGGGCGTTGCCTCGTGCACGTCGGTGAGAACCGGCACATTGAAGCGCTCCCGCACGGCGGCGAGGGTCTCTAGTCCTGCCGCCTGGCCGGGCCCTCGATAGCTCGATGCCGACGAGCGGTTGGCCTTGTCATACGAGGCCTTGAAGATCAGCGGTATACCGCGCTCGGCCGTCATGGTCACGAGCTGCTCGGCGATATCGAGCGTGAGCGCCCGGGATTCGACCACACAGGGGCCGGCGATCAGGCAAAGTGGGTGACCAAGCCCCAGCGGTTGACCCTGGACGCGGATGGTCACGATGCCTGGTCCGCGCGCGCATCGCGATGGGCGGTGGCGGCGTCGATGAAATCGGCAAACAATGGGTGGCCGTCCCGCGGCGTCGAAGTAAACTCGGGATGGAACTGGCAGGCCAGAAACCACGGATGATCAGGCAATTCGACGGCCTCGACCAGATGGCCATCCCCCGACCAGCCGGCGATGACCAGCCCCGCCTGCGTCAGGCGGTCGGCGTAGCCGTTGTTGAACTCGTAGCGGTGGCGATGGCGCTCACGGATGACGTCCTTGCCATAGACCTGATGAAAGCGTGTCCCGCGGACCAGCGTCGAAGCCTGAGCACCCAGGCGCATGGTGCCGCCGAGATCCGAGTTGCTATCACGATACTCGCGCAGGCCTTCGGCGTTCATCCACTCGGTGATCAGCGCGATCACCGGGTGGCGCGGATGGGTAACAAACTCGGTGCTATGGGCGCCCTCGAGCCCGGCAACATGGCGGGCGAACTCGATGACGGCGACCTGCAGGCCCAGACAGATCCCCAGAAACGGCACGCCCGTTTCGCGGGCGTAACCCGCCGCGGCGATCTTGCCCTCGATGCCCCGCTCGCCGAAGCCGCCCGGCACCAGCACCGCATCGACGTCATTAAGCAGCGATGCGCCTTCACGCTCGATGGCCTCGGAGTCGACGTAGCGGATATGGACTTTCTGGCGCTGCTGAATGCCCGCATGGCGGAGCGCCTCATTCAGCGACATGTACGCATCCGCCAGGTCGACATATTTGCCGACCATGGCCACGGTCACCTCGCCGACGGGCGACTCCATGGCCTCGACCACATGGGCCCAGTCGTTGAGCGTGGCGGGCGGCAGCGTGAGGCCGAATTTTTCGGCGACGATGCCATCCAGGTGCTGCTCATGGAGCATCGCCGGGACTTTGTAGATGTTGTCGACATCCAGCGCCGAAATAACGGCGCGGGGCTCGACGTTGGTGAAGAGCGCGATCTTGCGGCGCTCTTCGGCCGGAATCGGCATGGAGGCCCGGCAGACGAGAATGTCGGGCTGAATCCCGATGCTGCGCAGTTCCTTGACCGAGTGCTGGGTGGGCTTGGTTTTCATCTCGCCGGCGGCTCCGATCCAGGGCAGCAGCGTCAGATGAATGAACAGGCAGCGCTCGCGGCCGAGCTCGGTGCCCATCTGCCGAATCGCCTCGAGAAACGGCAGTGACTCAATATCGCCGACGGTGCCGCCGATCTCGATCAGGGCAATATCCGCCTCTCCGGCCCCGTCTTCGATGCAGCGCTTGATCTCGTCGGTGATGTGGGGGATGACCTGAACAGTCCCACCCAGATAGTCGCCGCGCCGTTCCTTGCGAATGACGCTTTCGTAGATCCGCCCGGTGGTGTGGTTGTTGGCCTGCGCGGCGCGCATGCGCACGAATCGCTCGTAATGACCCAGATCCAGATCCGTCTCGGCACCATCGTCGGTCACAAAGACCTCGCCATGCTGGAACGGGCTCATCGTGCCGGGGTCGACATTGATGTAGGGATCGAGCTTGACCATGGTCACGCTGAGACCGCGTGCCTGCAGGATGCTGCCCAATGAGGCGGCGGCGATGCCCTTGCCCAGGGAGGACACGACACCGCCGGTAATAAAGATGAATCGCGTCATTATACCGTCGGTCTGGTGGCGGAATGGGTGAGCGGACTGCCCCCCGGAATGGCTATGGAACTTAGCAGAACGACCCGTCTGGCACAATCTGGCCGCTCGCCGTCAGCCAGGGCCAGTCGGCCCCGGCGACTCCGCTGTGGGGCTGCCAGTGAAGGTCGGGCGCCGCCGTCGCCGGCCAGCGTGCCTGGCCCCCACGGGTTGGCCCCAGACCCGCCACCGCCAGGCAGGCATCGTGCTCGTCCACCAGCACCGGCAGCCGATCCCGCCACCAGGGGACAACGCCGTATTCGCGCAGCACTTCACGGGCCGGTTTGGCCGGCCGTCCCGCCAGGGCCAGCCGCTCGCCCGGGTGCAGACCCCGCAGCCATAATGGTCCCGCGGCCGCGGGCAGGCCCGTCACCGTGCCCAGGCTGCCCCAGACCGCCTCCCGCGCGGCCGTCGGCACGACCTGTGCCGGCGGGATGGAGGGCAGTGCCGCGGGCAGGCGATACAACCACTCGCCGTGACGCCGAACCTGTCCCCCCGGCCAGGCCAGCACGGGGTGACGGTCAGCGGCGGCATCGGCAAGCGCGGCCATGCCGGCATCCAGCCGCCTTTGCCCCGGCGGTTGCTGACCGCCAGCCCGAATCCACTCGCGCAGCATCACACCCCGGGCCGCCCGGGTTCGAGTCCGCCAGTCCGCCAGCGACAGCGGCCCACTGCCCTCGCCCAGCCACTCCGCGATGACCGCGCGCTGCGCGCGGGCGTGATCCGCCAGGCGCCCGGCGGCGGCGGCCGCTGCCGGCCAGCGCGCCGTCATCACCGGGATCACGCGGTGGCGCAGATAATTGCGATCGATATCCAGCGAGGCATTGCTGGGATCATCCACCCAGTCCAGTCCATGTCGCACGGCATAGGCCGCGAGCTGCTCGCGCGGGACGCCGAGTAGTGGCCGGATCAGCCAGCCCCGACCCAGCGCCCGCATTGGCTGAATCCCCACCAGTCCATCCGGACCGGTGCCCCGCAGCAAGCGGTAGAGCAATGTCTCGAGCTGATCATCGGCATGATGGGCGGTGAGCACCGCTTCGTCGGGGTCGAGCCCGGCGGCCAATGCCCGATAGCGGGCCGCGCGGGCGCCGGCCTCAAGCCCTTCACCGCGACGATGGGGGGTGATGTCGATCTGCTCGAAGGCCGCCCCCAGACGCGTGGCGGTCGCCCGGCAATGCGCCGCCCAGTCGCTGGCCGCCGCCTGGAGCCCGTGGTGGACATGGACAGCTCGCACGGGTCGCGGGCCCTGCAGGGCAAGATGCAGGAGGACAGTGGAATCGAGCCCGCCGCTGTAGCCAACGACCACCGCCCGGCAGTCGGCCGGCAGTGCTGCGTCGATCAGCGCCGGGTTGACCCCCGCCGACGCTGTGCCGTTACTGCTTGAACTCACCCAGTGCCATCAGGCGCTCGTAGCGCGCCGCACACAACTGATCGATATCCAGTGCCGACAGCGAAGCCCAGTGCCGCCTCAGGGCCTCTCCCAGCCGCCGCGAGGTCTCCTGCCAATCGCGATGCGCGCCGCCCAGAGGCTCTTCGATGACTTCGTCATTGAGTCCCAACTCGCCGAGCCGGGTGGCGGTAATGCCCATGGCCTCGGCGGCGTCGGCGGACTTCTCTGCGCTTTTCCAGAGAATGGACGCACAGCCCTCCGGGGAGATGACCGAATAGGTGCTGTACTGAAGCATCAGTAACCGATCGCCAACACCGATTGCCAGCGCTCCGCCGGATCCGCCCTCGCCGATCACGGTGCAGATCACCGGCGTGCGCAGCCCCGACATCACGAACAGGTTATGGGCGATGGCCTCGCTCTGGCCGCGTTTTTCGGCATCGACGCCCGGATAGGCGCCCGGCGTGTCGATAAACGTAAACACCGGCAGGGCAAAGCGCTCGGCCATTTCCATCAGCCGCTTCGCCTTGCGATAGCCCTCGGGACGCGGCATGCCGAAATTGCGCGCGATCTTTTCGCGGGTATCGCGCCCCTTCTGCTCGCCAATCACCATGACCGGCTTACCGTCGAGCCGTGCCAGGCCGCCGACGATCGCCGCATCGTCCGCAAACGCGCGGTCGCCGTGCAGCTCTTCAAAGTCGGTGAAAATGGCTTCAATGTAATCCAGCGCGTAGGGGCGATAGGGGTGCCGCGCCAGCTGCGAGACCTGCCAGGCGCTGAGATCGCGGAAGATCTGCTCGGTCAGCTGCCGGCTCTTGGCCCGCAGGCGCGTGAGCTCGTCACTGATATTGATCTCGGCGTCGTCGTTGACGTGGTGCAGCTCTTCAATCTTGGCCTCAAGTTCGGCGATGGGCCGCTCAAACTCCAGGAAATTCAGATTACTCGACCCCAATGCTGCACTCCCCTGCCCGTGGTGCGTGGCAGTCTATCATGCCCCTAGCGGCGGTAGTCGACGGCCACCCGATCCGCCGCCAGCAGGCGGGTCAGTCGATCGATCAGCTCGGGCTCGGGCCGTACCCGCCATTCGTCCCCCAGTCGCAGCCGGGCCAGCGCGCCATTGCCTTCGTAGTCGATGCACACCGGACAGCCCCCCGACTGGTAGGGCGTCAGCGCCTCGGCGAGCGCCGGAACAAAGCCGTTGCCCGCCTCGCCCGCCGCCACGCGCAGCACCAGCCGGCGGGCGAACTGAAGCCGGGCCCCGGCGAGATCGTAGACACGCTCGGCGGAGACGCGATAGCCGTCACTGAATTCGTCATAGCCGAGATCGCCCTCCACCACGATCAACTGATCCTTTTCAAGCAAATGCCGGTGGCGCTGATAGACATCGCCAAACAGAATCACCTCGAGCCGTGCGGTTCGGTCATCGAGGGTGACAAAGCCCAGCCGCCGGCCACTCTGGGTGACCCGGCTGCGGGCGGCCACCACCAGACCAGCGACCACGACCCGAGCCTCGCCCTTACCCCGAGCGCTGTTTCGATCAAGCCCCGTGGAGGCCTGATTGAGCCGGCAACTGACAAACCCCGAGAGCTCGGCCTCGTGCTCCTCGATGGGATGCCCGGTCAGATACAGTCCCAGGGTTTCCTTTTCGGCGGCCAACCGTTCGCGCTCAGCCCATTCGCCGCACTGCACGGCACTGGCCTCGTGGCGCGGCTCAGCCCCGGGCTCGACTGCCACCCCCAGACCAAACAGATCATCCTGTCCCAGCTCGGCATTGCGGCTTTGCTGTTCAGCGGCCTGCAGCGCCGCGGGCAGGGTGGCCATCGCCGAAGCACGATTCGGGCTCAGGGTGTCCAGGCTGCCGGATCGGATCAGCGCCTCGAGCACCCGACGGTTGACGCGACGCAAATCGATGCGCCGACACAGATCATGCAAATCGGTAAAGACACCACCGGCCCGGCGTGCCTCGATAATCGCCTCGACGGCCGCATGCCCGACGCCCTTCACCGCGCCCAGGCCATAGACAATGCCACCGTGATCCGGCGCCTGGAACATCCAGTCCGATCGATTGATATCCGGCGGTGCCACTTCGAGCGACATCGCGCGACATTCATCAATCAGGGTCACGACCTTGTCGGTATTGTCCATGTCCGATGACAGCACCGCCGCCATGAACGCCGCCGGATAATGCGCCTTGAGCCACGCCGTCTGGTAGGAAAGCAGCGCATACGCAGCAGAGTGGGATTTGTTGAAGCCGTAGCCGGCGAACTTCTCCATCAGATCGAACAGGCCCTCGGCCTGTGCATCGGGCAGGCCCTGCTCCTTGGCACCCGCCAGAAAGAGGGTCCGCTGCTTGGCCATTTCGGCGGGCTTTTTCTTGCCCATCGCCCGCCGCAACAGATCGGCCTGACCCAGACTGTATCCCCCCACGGCCTGGGCGATCTGCATGACCTGCTCCTGGTAGAGGATCACCCCGTAGGTCGGCTGCAGAATCGGTTTCAGGGCCTCATGATGCAGCTCGGGCGTGGGATAGGCGACCGGTTTACGGCCGTGCTTGCGATCGATGAAATCCTCGACCATGCCCGATTGCAGCGGCCCCGGGCGGAAAAGTGCCACCAGCGCGATGATGTCTTCGAAACTATCCGGGCGCAGGCGGCGAATCAGATCCTTCATGCCGCGGGATTCGAGCTGGAACACCGCGGTGGTCTGGCAGTCCTTGAGACGCTCAAAGGTCGGAACATCGTCCAGCGGAATGGTCTCGATATCCAGGGGCGTCTCGCCCTGATCCGCACGCAGCGTGTTCACCGCGCGCACCGTCCAGTCGATGATCGTGAGCGTGCGCAGGCCCAGGAAATCGAACTTGACCAGCCCCACGGCTTCGACATCGTCCTTATCGAGCTGAGTGGCCAATCCCCCGCCGCCCGGCTCGCAGAACAGCGGCGAAAAATCGGTCAGATCACTCGGCGCGATCACGACACCGCCGGCATGCTTACCGACATTGCGCGACAGTCCCTCGAGCCGCTGGGCCAGATCGAGCAGAAAGCGGACATCCTCGTCCTGCTCGCCCAGCTCGCGCAGATCCGCCTCCTGATCCATCGCCTTGTCCAGTGTCATCCCCACTTCAAACGGAATCAGCTTGGCGATGCGATCGACATAGCCATAGGCATGCCCCAGCACTCGACCGACGTCGCGAACCACGGCCCGCGCGGCCATGGTGCCGTGGGTCGCAATCTGCGAAACCTTCTCGCGACCATAACGCTCGGCAACGTAATCGATGACCCGATCGCGCTTTTCCATGCAGAAGTCGACATCGAAGTCGGGCATGGACACCCGCTCGGGGTTGAGGAAGCGCTCGAACAGCAGGTCGTAGCGCAGTGGATCGAGATCCGTGATATCGAGCGCATAGGCCACCAGCGAGCCGGCGCCGGAACCACGCCCCGGCCCAACGGGAATCGACTGTGACTTCGCCCAGCGAATGAAGTCGGCAACGATCAGGAAATACCCGGGAAAGCCCATTTCAATGATCACGCCCAGCTCGTGCTCAAGACGCTCGCGATACTCGGCCTCACTGCCTCCTGGCGTGCCCAGCCGCTGGATGCGCTGATCCAGCCCGGCGCGCGCTTCGGTGCGCAGATAATCCTCAATGCTCTGATCGTTGGGCACCGGAAAGTCCGGCAACACATTCTGGTCGAGCGTCAGTGAGAGGTTGCAGCGGCGTGCAATCGCCAGGGTATTCTCCAGCGCCTCGGGCAGATCGGCGAAGCGCTCGACCATTTCCTCGGGGCTGCGCAGGTGCTGGGCCTCACTGTAGCGACGCGGCCGGTTGTCATCGTGCAGCACCCGGCCCTCGTGGATGCAGACCCGGGCCTCATGCGCTTCGAAGTCGGCGGGCTCGAGGAACCGCACGTCGTTGGTGGCCACCACCGGCACTGAATACTCGCTGGCAAGGGCGACCGCCGCGTGGACGTGGGCGTCGTCCCCCGGGCGGCCGGTGCGCTGCAGCTCAAGGTAGTAGCGATCGCCGAACCGCGCCTGCCAGAACTCGAGGCGGCGCCGGGCGAGATCGCCATTACCGGCCACCAGCGCCTCGCCCACATCACCACGGGCCGCCCCCGAGAGCACGATCAGACCTTCGTTCCAGTCATCGAGCCATTCACGGTCCACCAGCGGCAGCCCCTGGGCCTGCCCCTGCAGATAGCTTGCAGTGATCAACCGTGTCAGGTTGGCGTAACCGGTGTCGTTCATGCACAGAAACGTCACCGTGTGATGCTCGTCGCGGTCATCGGCGGCGATGCGCAGGTCCGCGCCAATCAACGGCTTGACGCCGGCCGCCACCGCCGCGCTATAGAACTTGACCATGCCAAACAGATTGCCCTGATCGGTGATGGCGACCGCCGGCATGCCCTGTCGCGCGGCGGCCTCCACCAGCGGTTTCACGCGCACGGTGCCGTCGATCAGGGAGAATTCCGTGTGCAGATGAAGATGGACAAAGCCTGAGGGCATGGGGTCAACCGGATCGCCAACGTGAGGGGGTCATATTACCGCCCGGAGGCTGGCGGAAGATAGCGGGCCATCGCTGCGCGGACCGGTTTGAAGCTGCGACGATGCTCGGCGCAGGGGCCGTGATGCGCCAGCCGCTCGCGATGCAACGCCGTCGGGTAGCCCCGATGCCGGTCGAATCCATAATCCGGATAGCGGGCATGCAGATCCAGGGCGATCCGATCGCGATAGACCTTGGCGATGATCGACGCCGCCGCAATGGCCGGCACCTGATCGTCTCCCCCCACGACGGCGCTCACCGGGCAGGCAACGCGCGGGCAGTCGCGACCATCCACCCGCACCGCGACCGGCGCCGGTTTCAAGGCATCGACCGCGCGTTGCATGGCAAGCAGACTCGCCTGGCGGATGTTCAACGCGTCGATCTCGGCGGCGCTGGCAAGGGCGATCTCCCAGGCCACCGCCGAGGCACGGATGCGGGTATCGAGCCCCTCGCGCCGGTGCGCCGACAGGCGCTTGGAATCGCGCAAGTCCGACCAGTCATCTCCCGGATCGAGGATTACCGCCGCGGCGACGACGGGACCGGCCAGCGGCCCGCGCCCAACCTCATCGACCCCGGCAACCGCGGGCTCGATTGCCTCCATCAGGCCGGCCCCGCCGAAGCGTCCAGGAGCTCACCCACGGCGTCGGCGGCGCGCTCGCCGGCATCCCGGCGGAGCTCGCGGTGGAGCGCGGCGAACCGACTGGCCATCGCCTCGCGCCGGGCCGGAGATTCGAGCAGCCGGGTGAGCGCTGCCGCGAGGTTGGCGGCATTGGCCCGGTGCTGAACAAACTCGGGCATCAGCGCCTCGCCGGTCATCAGGTTGGGCATGGCAAAGTGGCTGATGCGCAGGCTGCGCCGGATCAGCATGGCGGTCAGACGATTGACGCGATAGGCCATGATCGCCGGGCAGTGCAGCAGCATGGCCTCGAGGGTTGCCGTGCCCGAGGCGATCAACCCGGCGTCGGCCGCGGCCAGTACCGTGCGCGCCTGACCGGCAACCACCTCGATGGGCAGGGGTTGTGGCAACTCGCCAAGCGCCGCCTCAATGCGGGCCTGCAGCGTCGGGGTGGCCGCCGGAATCATAAAGCGTCGCCGAGGGTCTGCCTCGGCAAGCCGCGTCGCCACTTCGAGGAACACCGGCAGCAGCGCCTTGATCTCGCTGCCGCGGCTGCCGGGCAGCAGCGCAATCAGGGGCTCGTTGGCGTCAACACCCAGCGATTCGCGCGCAGCACCGGCCGCGCCGGCCGGATCGATGGCATCCGCCAGGGGATGACCGACAAAGCGCGCCTCCACGCCCTGCGCCTGCAGATAGTCGGCCTCGAACGGGAAGATGCACAGCATCCGATCCACAGCCTGGCGGATCTTGCGAATGCGCCCACTGCGCCAGGCCCAGACCGTGGGGCTGACGTAGTGCGCGGTGGGTATGCCCACCCGGCGCAACGAGCGCTCCAGCCCCAGGTTGAAGTCGGGTGCGTCAATGCCGATGAAAACGTCCGGCGGATCGGCCCGCCAACGACGACGCAGATCACGACGGATGGCGAGGATACCGGGCAGGTGGCCCAGCACTTCGACGATGCCCATCACCGACAGCGCCTCGAGGGGGTGGTAACTGACAAGCCCTGCGGCCTGCATGCCGGGACCGCCAATGCCCTCGAACCGGGCGTCGGGGTAGCGCCGCGCCAGCGCTTGAATCAGTCCCGCGCCCAGGAAATCGCCTGACGGCTCGCCGGCAACCAGCCCGATTCGCACGATCGCGCGCCGCTCAGCGCACGATGCCGCGCGGTGAGGCCTGCAGGAATGCCACGAACCGCTGCAGGGCCGGATCGTCCGCAGCGTCGGCCTCGATCGCCTCGATGGCTTCCTGCAGCCGCAGGCCGCGCTTGTAGAGGGTGCGATAGGCCGATCGCAGCCGCCGCTGGCCATCGCTGTCAAAACCGCGCCGGCGCATGCCCTCGCTGTTGGTCCCATGCGGGGCCGCCGGGTCGCCGGCGACCATTACCCAGGGCGGCACGTCGCGCCGCACGCAGCTGCCCATGGAGGTAAAACACCCCTCGCCGAGGCGACAGAATTGATGGACCAGGGTAAATCCGCCCAGCGTGGCCCGGTCACCCACGCTGACATGCCCGGCCAGAGAGGCGCCGTTGGCAAACACAATCTCCTGGCCGACCTGGCAATCATGGGCGATATGCACGTAGGCCATGATCCAGTTGCCATCGCCAATGCTCGTGACGCCACCCCCCTCCTGGGTGCCGCGATTGATCGTGACAAACTCGCGGATCGTGTTATTGCGGCCGATCTCGAGCCGACTGGCTTCGCCCTCGAACTTCTTGTCCTGGGGCTGCTCTCCCACCGACGCAAACTGGAAAATACGTGTGCCACTGCCCACCCGGGTCGGGCCGTTGACCACCGCGTGGGAGCCGATGCGGCAATCGGCCTCGATCACCACCCGAGGGCCGATAACGGCATAGGGACCGACTTCGCTGCCAGCGGCGATCTCGGCGCTGGGGTCGATAATCGCGGTGGGGTGGATGTCGCTCACGACGCCCCCATCGTGCAACGGATCCCCGCGCTTGTGACCAGCCGGCCATTGACGTCGACGCGGGCCTTGAACAGCCAGATCCCGCGCACGACGCGATCAAGACGGGCGCTGATCAGTAGCTGATCACCGGGGGAGGCCGGTTGCTTGAAGCGCGCCTCATCCACGCCCACCAGGTAGAACAGCGGCGGTTTGGCGGGCATTTCCACACCGGGCTCGGCCTCGCGGGTGACGTAGGCCAGCAGTCCGCAAGCCTGGGCCATCGATTCGACGAGCAGCACACCGGGCATGATGGTCTTTTCGGGAAAATGCCCCGGCACCCAGGGCTCGCTCGCGCTGACACTGCGAACCGCATTGATGGACTCGCCGGGGATATAGTCAACGACCTGGTCGACCATCAGAAATGGGTACCGATGCGGTAGCCGCTCGCGTATTGCCTCGGGCCCCATCCGGCAATCCGCCGGGTTATCGGTTTGATCAGCGCCCATCACGATCCTTTGTGGTTTCCATCAATCGCTCCAGTTTTTCGAGGCGGCGAGCCATGTCGTCCAGCTGCCGGAACCGCACCGCACTGCGCCGCCACTCGCGGGTGGGCATCAGCGGCACCCCCGAGGAATACACCCCGGCATCGTGAATGTTACCGGTAATCATGCTCATACCGGTAAACGTGGCCCCGTCGGCGATCTCCAGATGCCCCACAAACCCGACGCCGCCCGCGATCCTACAGTATCGACCGATGCGCGTGCTCCCCGAGATGCCGGCGTTGGCCGCCACCACCGTGTGCTCGCCGATCTGCACGTTATGCGCGATCTGCACCAGGTTGTCGATCTTGCAGCCGTCACCAATGCGCGTATCGCCCTGCGAGCCGCGATCGACCGTGGTATTGGCACCGATGGAGACATCATCGCCGATCAGCACACGCCCGAGCTGTGGCACCGGCTCCCAGTGATCACCGGCATCGGCAAAGCCGAAGCCGGCACTGCCGATGACCGCTCCGGGCAACACCTCGACGCGCTCGCCAAGCTGGCTGCCGGCTAGAACCGAAGCGTTGGCACCAATCCGGCAACCCGCCCCCATCGATACCCCGGCGCCGATAACGCTGCCGGGCCCCACCCAACAGCCCGGTCCGATCCAGGCGTCGGCCTCGATGACCGCCTGCGCCGAAACGCTCGCGCCCTCTTCGATCTGCGCACTCGCAGCGACCACCGCGGTGCCGTCAACACCCGGCACCGGAACGGGACGGGGGTTGAGCAGCCAGGCGATGCGCGCAAAAACCAGGTAGGGATTGTCTGCACGCAGAACGCCGAATGCGCAGCCCTCGGCCCGCTCCTCGCGCGGCAGGATAACCGCCTCCGCCTGCGTTTCGGCCAGCTGACCGCGATATCGGCGATTGGCCAGAAAACTGATCTCGCCGGGCCCTGCGGTCTCCAGTGGCGCCACCGCGTGAATGCCTGACTGCCCGGATTTCTCGCAAACGCTCCCGGTCAGCGCCGCCAGCTCATCGAGCGTATACCGCGAATCCGCCACCGGTTTCTCCCTTTTTATTCATTGTTATTGCGCTGCTCGTATTGCCGCTCGAGCCGCTCGATGATGCGCTCAGTGATGTTGACCGCATCGCTCGCAAAAACAACGCCGTCGCTCACCACCAGGTCATAACCCTCCTCGGCGGCAAATCGCTCGACCACCCGCAGAATGCGCTGCTGCAGGTCACCCAGCGCCTCATTGCGCCGCAGGTTGAAGTCTTCGCGAAAGATCTCCTGCTGACGCTGGATCTGGCGGCGCTGATTGACGATACGGCGGCGCAGCGCCTCCTCGGCCTCGCTGTCGAGGTTCATTCGCTGATTGGCCAGTCGATCCTCGAGATCGCGCAGCGATTCCTGCAGGGCGATGATCTCCTCGTCCCGCGGGGCGAATTCTTCCTGGAGGCGCTGGCGGGCCGCATCGGCCTGCGGGGCCTCATCCGAGACCCGCCCCGGGTTGACGTAACCGATCGCCAGATCACTGTCGGGCTGCGCCGGCGCCGGCGTGGCCGCGCCCAGCAGGACCGCGGCACACACGATGTCGCGCAGGCGAGTGGTCACGTACCCAGAAACAGACATTCAGAAGCTGGCTCCAATGGTGAACTGAAAGCGTTGCGTGTCGTCGCGGCTCTTGGCATTGAGCGGCTCCGCCACACTGACCGTAAACGGGCCAATGGGTGAATAGTAAACCAGCCCAAGCCCGGCCGAGTATCGAACCCCCGAGAACGATATGTCCGACTTGTAGTCGAGGTTTTCGCGCTCGCGATCCCAGACCTGACCGGCATCGACAAACGTGGCAAAGCGCAGGTTGTTGCCATCCTCGTCCCGAGCCAGCGGGAAGCGGATTTCGGCGCGACCCAGCGCGCGCAGATTGCCGCCCGTGGGGTCGTTGTTTTCATCGCGCGGCCCGAGCGAGTTGGCCTCGTAGCCACGGACCGTGCGGATACCGCCGGCGAAGAAGTTCTCGTAGAACGGCAACCGCTCGCCCGCGCCATAGGCATTGCCGTAGGACAGCGTGCCATCCAGCACCAGGGTGAACTGCTCATTGAGCGCCAGGTAGCGGGATTGCTCATAGCTGAACCGATAGTATTCGACATCGGAGACCTGGGGCAGCGCCACGGCCAGGCCCAGGCGCTGGCGAGCGCCACTGGTCGGGAAGATCGCGGTGTTGCGGCTATCCCGGGTCCACGACAGATCGGTCAGAATCGCGCGGTTCGACGTGCCGTTGCGGGCCTGAAAATCGCGCTGGAACGCCGTCGGATCGGAGAACTCCAGCGCCACATCCTCGAAGGTCAGGTCGGCGCCCAGCCGGTCGGTACCACTGACCGGAATCCGATAGCCGTACGAGGCGCGGGTGGTCTTGACGCCGTAATCCGCCAGATCGGCCTCATCGGCATCCCGATCACGAAACGACAGGGCATAGCGCCGATCGATGCCGCTCATGGTGTGATTGCGCTCGAGATACGACAGCCGATAGACCGTGTCGGCGTCATCGCTGTTGGCGACAAACTCGACCCGGTCCCCGGTACCAAACAGGTTGTCCTGCTGCACGCCCAGATTGAGCAGCAGCCCCTGGTCACTGCCAAAGCCGACACCGGCGCGCAGGCTGCCCGAGAGACGCTCGGTGGCGTTTACCTCGACATCCACCTGGTCGGTGGTGCCCGGCACCCGCGGCGTATTGATGGTCACATCACTGAAAAAGCCCAGCCGGCCGAGTCGCGACTCGGAGGCTCTGAGATCGCTGGTCGACAGCCAGGTCCCCTCGTATTGGGTGAGCTCGCCGCGAATGACATCGTCGCGGGTGGATTCGTTACCACTGATGCGGATTCGCCGCACATACACCCGCTCGGCCGGATCAACGAACAGGGTCAGGTCGACCGCCCGATCGGCCTGGCGCAGCTCGGGAATGGGGTTCACCCGGGCAAAGGCGTAGCCGCGCTCTCCCAGCTTTTCCTGGATCGCCTCGACGCTGCGGGTGATGTTGCGCTGGTTGTAGATCGCGCCACTGTCGATGGCGATCAGCTCGCGGAGGGTGTCGCGGGGGTAGATCAGGTCGCCGGCAAGCTCGATATCGCCAACGGTATACTGCTGTCCTTCATCAAGGTTGACGGTGATATTGATGCGCTCTCGGTCCGTGCTGATGGTGACCTGGGTCGACTCGATACTGAAATCGGCATAGCCACGATCGCGATAGAAGGCACGCAGGCGCTGGAGATCACCGGAAAGGCGCTCGCGGGAGTACTTGTCGCGTTGCGAGAGCACTGCCCACCAGGCCTTTGGCCCCATTTCGAAGACATCGCGCAGCCGATCAACGTCAAAGGCGCGGTTGCCGATAAAGCGAATCCCCTGAACCGTTGCCGGCTCGCCTTCCTCGACGTCCACGCGCAGGCTCACGCGATTGCGCGGCAGCGGCGAAACGGTGCTCTCGATGTCGACATCGTAGTACCCGAGGGCGAAGTACTGCTGTTCGAGCTCGCGCTCGATGCGGGCGAGCAACGGCCTGTCAAAGCTCTGGCCCTCGCCGAGACCGGCGCCGCTCAGCCCCTCGCGCAGGCGCTCGCTGTCGATCTGGCTATTGCCAATAAATTCGATCCGGGCAATCGCCGGCCGCTCGTCGACCTCGACGATCAGCGTGTCCCCGTCGCGCAGCAGGCTGACGTCATCAAAAAAGCCCGTATCGAAAAGGGCCTCCACTGCATCCGAAGTGCGCGCCGCAGTCAGTTCGTCGCCCGTCTCCAGCGGCAGGTAGTTGAGTACAGTTCCTTCGGCGATACGATCCAGGCCGCGGATGCGGATGTCTTCGATCGTAAATGCCTGTGCGCTGCTGAACCCGGCCAGCAGCAGCAGAAACGCGGCCAGTCTTAATCGCATCATTCGCTCTTTACTCAGCCCCCGGCGCCGAATATCCGGTTGAGATCGTTGTAGAACGCCAGGGCCATGAGCATGAACAGCAGCACCATGCCGATCTGCTGGCCCATTCCCTGCGCGGCTTCGGAGAGCGGACGCCCCCGCACCCATTCGATTGTGTTGTACAGCAAATGCCCGCCGTCCAGTACCGGCACCGGCATCAGATTAAGGATACCAAGACTGATGCTCACGATCGCAAGAAACTTGAGAAACGGAATCAGCCCCAGCGATACCGAGTCTCCGGCGTACTGGGCGATATTGATCGGGCCGCTCAGATTTTTCACCGATGCCTCGCCGATCACCATCTTCACCAGCACATCGACGGTCAGCGTTGCTGCACGCCAGCTCGCACCCGCCGCCTCGCCCACCGCAGCGACGGGTCCATACCGGACCTCGTGGCGCAGATCGGAGAACGTCCCCTCTGGCACCTGCGGCGTGACACCCAGCACCCCGGTCCGGTCATCCCCGGAACCGCGGCTGTCCAGTGTGAAGGTCCGTGTCAACGCCTCACCCTGACGCTCAAAGGCCAGCGACACGGTTTGCTCGGGCCGCTCGCGAATGGCCCTGACAAGCGCACGCCAGGTGTCCATGGGCTCGCCATCAAGCTGCCGGATCCGATCCCCCGCCTGCAGGCCGGCGCGGGCCGCACTGCTCCCGTCCACCACCTCGTTGATCACCGGGTCGATCCGCGGCTGCATCGGCTGCAGGCCGATACGCTCGAGGACTTCGCCCTGCTCCTCGAGCAGCTGAACACCGGTCAGATCCAGCTCAAGGGTGGCCCGCGCCCCGCCGGCGCGTTCGACCTGAACCGGAAAGGGCCCCCCGTCCGCCGCTCCGATCAGGGTCATGACGGTTTCATCCCAGGCCTGAACCCGGTTGCCATCCACCCGCAAAAACTCATCACCGCCCGCAAGCCCGGCGACGGCTGCCGGCGACTCAGGCTCGACCGGCCCGATGATCGGGCGGACTTCGGTGGCGCCGATCACAAAGACCAGCCAGTAGGCCAGGATGGCGAGCGCAAAGTTGAACGCGGGGCCCGCGCAGATTACCGCATTGCGTGCCCACAGCGGCTTGCGATTGAAAGCGCGGTGCTGCTCGACTTCGTCCACCGGTGCCTCGCGCTCGTCGAGCATTTTCACGTAGCCACCGAGGGGAATGGCCGCCAGTACATACTCAGTGCCATCGGCGCCGGTGCGCTGCAGTAACGGGCGGCCAAATCCGATGGAAAAACGCAGCACGCGCACCCCCACCCGCCGAGCCACCCAGAAGTGGCCGAACTCGTGGACGGCAACCAGCACGCCGATAACCAGCAGAAAACCGAGAATATTGATCAGCAAGCTCAACGGTGCCTCCCGCGTTGGAGCGTTTCGGCGGTCTGCCGCCGCGCCCATTGCTCATGGGCAATCAGCGCCTCGAGCGTATCGTCCGGCTCGGCCGGCAGCGCGGCGAGCGTCTCCTCGATCACCGACGCTATCCGATCATATCGCAGACCACCCTGCAGAAACTCGGCAACCGCCACTTCGTTGGCACCGTTCAGCGCCGCTGTCGCACCGCGTCCCGCCTCGAGCGCCGCGCGGGCCAGAGACAGACACGGAAACCGGTGATCATCCGGCGCCGCAAAATCCAGACGACCGGCAGCGACCAGATCCAGCGGCCCGACGCCCGCGGCAACCCGTTCCGGCCACGCCAGCGCATTGGCAATGGGCGTTCGCATGTCCGGATTGCCCAGCTGCGCAAGGGTGGATCCATCCCGATACTGCACCAACGCATGAACGTAGCTCTGCGGATGGACAACGATATCCACCTGGTGGGCCGGCATGCCGAAAAAACGGCAAGCCTCGATCAGCTCGAGGCCCTTGTTCATCATGGTGGCCGAGTCCACCGAGATCTTGCGGCCCATCGACCAGTTGGGATGAGCGCAGGCCTCGGCAACGGTAACCTCGCTCAGCGTGGCCGGGTCGCGTTCGCGAAACGGCCCCCCCGAGGCAGTCAGGACCAGGCGTTCGACCCCCGCCAGCGATAACGGCTGCCCCGGGCGGGCGGGCAGGCACTGGAAGAGCCCGTTGTGCTCGCTGTCGATGGGCAGCAGCACGGCACCGCTGCGCTGCGCCGCGTTCATGATCAGCGAGCCGGCGACCACGAGGGCCTCCTTGTTGGCGATCAGCACGCGCCGACCGGCCTCCACCGCCGCGAGGCAGGGGGCAAGCCCCGCCGCTCCCACAATGCCGGCAATCACCGTCTGCGCCTGCGGATGGGTGGCCACCGCGGACTGACCGGCCGCCCCTTCGACCACTTCGATGCCGCTCAGATCACTGATCTGCTCGCGCAACGCGGCGGCCGCCCGCGGATCGGCCATCGCCGCCAGCGCCGGGCGAAACTGTCGGCACAGCCGCTCCATCGCCGCAACCCCTCGATGGCCCGACAACGCCACCACCCGATAACGATCCCCATGGCGCGCGATCACATCGAGACTGCTCGCACCAATGGAGCCGGTGGCGCCGAGAATGGCAATACCGGTGGGTGCCGCCGACTCGGTCATGAGACGCTGACCAGTGCCGCTGCCATCACCGGTGCGGCCGCCAGTAGCGCATCGATGCGGTCGAGCAGCCCACCATGCCCGGGCAGCAGACGGCCGCTGTCCTTACGACCGGCCTGGCGCTTGAGCACACTCTCAGCCAGGTCGCCCAGCACCGAAGCCAGCACCACCATGACCGCGACCGGCAGGAGCCAGACCAGCCCGGGCATCTGAGCGCCCAGCCCCGCGCCCACCCGGTGCAGCACGACCGCCACCAGCAACGCCAGCAGCAGCCCGCCAGCCACCCCTTCCCAGGTTTTGCCCGGGCTGATGGTGGCGGCAAGTTTGTGTCGCCCCAAACGCCGTCCGGCAAAATAACCACCAATATCCGCGCCCCAGACCAGTCCCAGCAAAAGGATCAGCCACAGCGGGCCCAGAGCGCCGCGGGCATGAATGGCCACCACACTCAGCCAGGCAAGCGTCAGGATGACCAGCCCGGCGGCGCCCCGCAGCCAGCCGGGCAGCGGCGGCACCGCTGAGCGTCGCGAAACCGACAGCAGCCAGACGGCAACCCCCAGCCAACCAATCAGACCGGGAATCTGCCACCCGGCGCGCGTGGGCGCATCGAGCAGAGCCGCCGCTGCGATCAGCCCGGCCACGAGTGCCGCATAGGCAAACCGGGCGGCCTGGGCACGCAGTCCGGCCAGATCCGCCCACTCCCAGGCCGCCATTACCATAGCGGCCGCCGTCACCGCCTCGATCCAGACGCTCGGCGCCCACCCGACGAGGGCGAGGACGACCAACGCCAGGGGAACCCCCGTCAGCATGCGCTGTTTAAGCATCGCTGTTGTCCTCACCGCCGGCCGCCGGGTCCACACGGCCGAATCGGCGTTCGCGGCGACCGAACCAGTCGATCGCCGCACTCAGGGCGTCATCGTCAAAGTCGGGCCAGAGCACTGGGGTAAAATAAAGCTCGGTGTAGGCCATCTGCCAGAGCAGGAAATTGCTGATGCGCTGCTCGCCACCGGTGCGAATGAAAAGATCCGGCGCCGGCAATCCGTTCAGGCACGTCTGCTCATCAAGCGACTCGGCATCGATGGAATCGGGGGCGCGTTCGCCGGCTGCCACCTCCTCGGCCAGGCGCCGGGCGGCCCGGGCGATATCCCAGCGACCGCCATAACTGGCGGCAATGTTGAGCTGCATGCGGGTTTCGTTAGCCGTCAGCGCCTCGGCAGCCGCGCAACGGGACTGAAGCGGCCGCGAGAGACGCTCGCGGTCACCAACAACATTCAGGCGAATGCCGTTGCGCTGCAGGCGCTGGGCTTCGCGATCGAGCACCCGCATGAACAGTGACATCAACATGCTCACCTCGGCCGCCGGACGCTGCCAGTTCTCGCTGCTGAACGCGAACAGTGTCAGCGCCTCGACGCCGGCGCGGGCGCAGTACTCCACCGTGCGGCGAACGGCCTCGGCACCCGCCCGATGACCATGGTGACGGGGCTCGCCACGCTCCGCGGCCCAGCGCCCATTTCCATCCATGATGACCGCGACGTGTCGCGGGACGACATCGTGAGGCAGCGTTTGCTCGGTCGTCATAGGCCCAATGACCCTAGACCGCCATCAGCTCTTCTTCCTTGGCCGAGAGCATCTCGTCAATGGTTTTGACATGCCGATCGGTCAGCTTCTGGATGCGATCCTCGGCCTGCTTCTCCTCGTCCTCGGTGATGTCCTTGTCCTTGAGAAGCTGCTTGAGATCGCCATTGGCATCGCGTCGGATATTGCGGATAGCAACCTTCGCCTGCTCGCCTTCGCCGCGCACGACCTTGACCAGATCCTTGCGCCGTTCCTCGGTCAGCGGCGGCAAAGGGATGCGGATGGTCAATCCGGCCGAGTTGGGCATGAGCCCCAGATTGGATTCCATGATGGCCTTTTCGATGGGGCCCACCATGCTTTTCTCGAACGGCGTGACCGTCAACGTCCGCGCGTCGCCCACCGCCACCGAAGCGGCCTGGTTGAGCGGGACTTCGGTGCCGTAATAGCTCACAGTGACCTGATCCAGCAGGCTGGTGTTGGCCCGCCCGGTCCGGATTTTCTGGAGATCGTTACGCAGGCTCTCAACGCTTTTATCCATGCGCTGGCCGGCGTCTTTCTCGATGTCCTCGATCATTCGGTTACCCCCGCTCGACCCGCGTGCCGACCGCTTCGCCTTCAACGATGCTTGCCAGTGCGCCGGGTCGGTTAATGTCGAATACGATGATAGGCATATTCTGGTCACGGCACATCACGATCGCGGTGGCGTCCATCACGGACAGACGCTCGTCAAGCACGCGGTCGTAGGTGAGACGCTCGTAGCGAAAGGCCGACTCGTCGGTCATCGGATCCGACGAGTAGACCCCGTCCACTTTGGTGGCCTTGAGCATGAGATCGGCCCCGATCTCCACCGATCGGAGGCTTGCCGCCGAGTCGGTCGTGAAGAACGGGTTACCCGTGCCCGCGGCCAGAATGACCACTCGGCCCTTTTCCAGATGGCGGATCGCGCGGCGGCGGATGTAATCCTCGCAGACCTGGTTGATCTTGACCGCCGACATCACCCGCGTAAAAACGCCCTCGTGTTCGAGGGCGTCCTGCATGGCGAGTCCGTTCATCACGGTGGCGAGCATGCCCATGTGATCAGCGCTGACCCGATCCATGCCCGAGGCGGCGAGGCCTGCCCCTCGAAAAATGTTGCCGCCACCAATCACGAGCGCGACCTCGACACCACGATCGATCAGGGCATGAACCTCGGCGGCGAGGCGCCGCAGCACGACCGGGTCGATGCCATACTCGGCGTTGCCGAGCAACGCCTCGCCACTGAGCTTGAGCAGGATTCGCTTATAGACGGGATCGGCCATGGAACGACTCCTCAGGTTCCCTGAATCGTCGCGGCCACCTCTTCGGCGAAGTTCTCCTGCTTTTTCTCAATGCCTTCGCCCACCTCGAGACGGGTGAAATTGATCACCCGGGCGCCCTTGGCCTCGAGCAGCGCCTCGACGGTCTGGTCCGGATCTTTCACGAAGGGCTGACCCAGCAGAGTGATCTCGGCCAGCCACTTGCGCAGACGGCCCTCGACCATCTTATCGATGATCTCCGGCGGCTTGCCCGATGCCTCGGCCTGGGCGACGAGTACCTCGCGCTCGCTGGCGGCCCGCTCCTCGGGCACATCGTCGACACTGACGCAGACCGGCCGGCTGGCGGCGATGTGCATGCACAGATCCCGCCCGAGGGCCTCATCCCCCCCTTCGACCTCAATGAGCACGCCGATGCGGCTGCCATGGAGATAGTGATACACCTGCGCCGACTCACTCGCGTAGCGCTGAAACCGTCGAACCTGAATGTTCTCGCCGATCCGGGCCACCAGCTCTTTCTGAGCCAGCTCGACCGACTCGCCGCCGTCGCTGAAGGGCAGCGCCATCAACGCGTCGAGGTCAGCCGGGTCATCGGCCAGTATCCGCTCGACCACCTGCGCGGCGAAGGCCTTGAAGTCGTCCCCGTTGGCGACGAAGTCGGTCTCGCTGTTGATCTCGACGATCGCGCCGCTGTGGCCATCGTCAGCGATCTTTGCGACCACCGCGCCGTCGGCGGCGACGCGGTCGGCTTTCTTGTCGGCCTTGGCCAGACCACGCTTGCGCATGTGCTCGACCGCCGCCTCCATATCGCCGTCAGTCTCCACCAGCGCTTTTTTGCACTCCATCATGCCCGCGCCCGTCCGCTCACGCAGATCCTTGACCTGTTGTGCGCTAATTGCCATGCGTTGCTTCCTCTGTCCGTATCCGATTAACCGGCGGTCTGCTCGCCGCCCGTGCTGGTCTCGTCGTTGGCCGGCGCCTCGGCAGCGGCCGACTCACCCGGCAGCTCGACAAACTCGTCATCGCCGGCGGGCGCCTGGGCGGTGCTCATGCGCGCATCGAGGATGGCGTCCGAGATACCCCGCAGATACAGACGAATGGCACGGATGGCATCGTCATTGCCGGGCACGACATAGTCGACTTCGCGCGGGCTGTTATTGGTATCCACGACGGCGACCACCGGAATGCCGAGCTTGCGGGCTTCCTGAATGGCGATCTTCTCGTAGCCGACATCAATGACGAACAGCGCGTCCGGCAGCGATTCCATGTTGACGATGCCGCCGAACGACCGCTCGAGCTTATCCATCTCACGCTGGAGCGACAGCACCTCGCGCTTGCCCAGCTTTTCGAAAGTGCCATCCGTCTTTTGCTGCTGCAGCTCCTTGAAACGGCGGATCGAGCGCTTGACCGTGCGGAAGTTGGTCAGCATGCCACCCAGCCAGCGGTGATTGACATAGGGCATGCCGCAACGCTCGGCCTCTTCGCGAACCGCGTCCTGAGCGGCCCGTTTGGTGCCGACAAACAGGATGCGCCCGCCGTTGGCGGCAAGCTTGCCGGCATAATTCACGGCGTCCTCGTAGAGCGGCAGGCTCTTTTCGAGGTTGACGATATGGATCTTGTTGCGATGGCCGAAGATGTAGGGGGCCATCTTCGGGTCCCAGTAACGCGTCTGGTGGCCGAAATGCACACCGGCCTCCAGCATCTGGCGCATGGTCACTTTTGCCATGGTCATGAACTCCTTGTGTTGGGTTGAGCCTCCATACACCCGCAACTGACAACCTCGAGGGCACCCAGTCAGTCGTGTCGGTGCATGTGTGGTTTTCTGGATTGAATTGCCCAAATGGCGCGGCATTTATACCATAGGCGGCTCACAGCGACAATTTGAAAGCCCTCATGACCATCACCACCAAATCTGCCGCCGAGATCGAGAAGATGCGCGAGGCCGGTGCCCGCGCCGCTGCGGTGCTCGACATGATCGCCGAGCATGTCCGCCCGGGCGTGACCACTGCCGAACTCGACCGGCTTTGCCACGAAAAGATCGACGCCATGGGGGATATCCCCGCGCCGCTCAACTACCGTGGCTTTCCCAAGGCAACCTGCATTTCGGTCAATCACGTGATCTGCCACGGGATCCCCGGCAGCAAAAAACTCAAGCGCGGCGACATTCTCAACATCGATGTCACGGTGATTCATGACGGCTGGCATGGCGACACCAGTCGTATGTACTTTGCGGGTGATCCCGGCGTTCAGGCCCGCCGCGTCAGCCGGGTGGCGCTCGATGCCCTTCACGCTGGCATCGATCAGGTCCGACCGGGCGCGCGACTCGGCGATATCGGCCACGCCATCCAGGCCCTTGCCGAGGCGGAAGGTTGCTCGGTGGTCCGCGAGTACTGCGGTCACGGCATCGGGCGCGGGTTTCACGAAGACCCCCAGGTGCTGCACCACGGCCAGCCCGGCACCGGCGAGACCCTCAAGCCCGGCATGACCTTCACCATCGAGCCGATGATCAACGCCGGACGCGCCGAGACCCGCCTGCTCGGCGATCAGTGGACCGTGGTCACCAAGGACCACAGCCTTTCCGCCCAATGGGAACACACGGTTGCCGTCACGGATGAGGGTGTCGATATCCTGACCCTCAGCGGCAACCACTAGAATGGTCGCCGTGACCACGGCCGATGCCGGCCCGGCGCCGGTGGTTGACCGGCAGCTGCTTGACCTCGACGCGCTCGACCAGGCGCTCGCCGCCACCGACGACATCACACCGGTGCTGCAGGGTGCCCTGCGCGATGCCGATGAAACCCTTGGCGCCCGGTTTCTGGACGGGGATCCGGCCTGCGAGCTTGTGCCCCTGCGCGCTGCGGTGATGGATGCCGTGGTCACACGGGCATGGGCGCTGTGTCTGGGGGATCTGGCCGGGGCGGCCTGCCTGGTGGCCGTGGGCGGTTATGGCCGCGGTGAACTGCATCCGGGCTCGGACACCGACCTGATGATCATTATTCCCACGCCCCTGCCCGGCCCGCTCGAAGCACGCTTGAGTGACCTGGTGACCCGGCTTTGGGACATCGGGCTCGAGGTCGGTCACAGCGTGCGCAGCGTGGATGACTGCGTGGTGCAGGCGGAAGCGGATATCACCGTGGCCACCAATCTGATGGAATCACGGCCGCTTGCCGGCGATCGATCGCTGTTCGAGGCCATGGAAACCGCCACAAGCCCCTACCGCATCTGGTCAGGGCCGGCGTTCTTCGAGGCCAAACGCGCCGAACAGCAGCGCCGCCACGAGCGCTACGACGACACCGCCTATAACCTCGAACCCAACCTCAAGGAAGGCCCGGGCGGGCTGCGCGACATCCACATGATCGGCTGGGTGGCGAAGCGGCATTTCAATGCCAACGCGCTGAGTGACCTTGTCGAGCTGGGGTTTCTCAACGAAAGCGAATACGAAGAGCTCATTCAGGGCCAGCATTTTCTCTGGGACATTCGCTTTGCCCTGCATGGCCTGGCCGGACGTCGCGAAGACCGCCTGCTGTTTGACTATCAGGCCGACCTGGCCCGCCAGTTCGGCTACAAGGATGCCACGCACACCCTGGCGGTCGAGCAGTTCATGCAGCGTTATTTCCGCATGATCAAGCGCTTGTCTCGCCTTAATGAGATGTTGCTGCAGCTCTACGAGGAGACGATTCTCTACACCGATCTCGACGAAAAGCCGCAGCTGCTCAACAAGCGCTTCCAGGTCAAGCGCGGCTTCATTGAAATCACCCATCGGCAGGTCTTTCAACGCTATCCGTTTGCCATGCTCGAGCTGTTTCTGCTCATGCAGCAGCATCCGGAAATCCGCGGCATCCGCGCGGCGACGATCCGCCAGCTGCGCGCCCATCGCGACCGCATCAATCCGGCCTTTCGTCGCGACCTGCGCGCGCGCAGCCTTTTCATGGAGATCTTTCGCCAGCCCGCCGGCATCACCCATGCACTGCGGCGCATGCACAGTCACGGCATCCTGGGGCGCTACATCCCCGCCTTTGCCGCGATTACCGGGCGTATGCAGTACGATCTGTTCCACGTCTACACCGTGGACACCCACACGCTCATGGTGGTCAGCAATCTGCGCCGGCTGAGCGTGCCCGAGCATCGCGACGAATTCCCGCAATTGAGTGAGATCCACTCGCGGCTGCCAAAGCCCGAACTGCTGTATCTGGCGGCCTTGTTCCATGACATCGCCAAGGGCCGCGGCGGCGATCACTCCGAGCTGGGCGCTGAAGATGCCTATGCCTTCTGCCTGCAGCACGGCCTGTCGCGCTATGACTGCCGCTTTGTCGCCTGGCTGGTGCGCAAGCACCTACTGATGTCGATGACCGCGCAACGGCGGGATATCAGCGACCCTGGGGTCATCAACGAGTTTGCCGGCGAGGTGGGCGACCTCCAGCATCTCGAGTATCTGTACCTGCTGACCGTGGCGGACATCCGTGCCACCGATGCCAAACTCTGGAACACGTGGCGCAAATCACTGCTCCACGAGCTCTATCGGCGCACCGCTCGCGCCCTGCGACGCGGCCTTGGCCAGCCCATCGACGAGGATGAACTGGTTGCCGAGGCCCAGCATCGGGCCCGCGAGCTGCTGCGCCGCCAGGGCCTGCATCACATGACCGTGCGCTCGATCTGGCGGCATTTTACCCCGGACTATTTCCTGCGCTATTCGGCCGCGGAAGTGGCCTGGCACACCGAGGCCATCCATGCCGCCGGCAATGCGGCCCACGAGCCGCTCATCCTGATCGAGCCGGACGCCCAGCGCGGCGGTATCGAGGTGTTCGTCTACACCCGCGACCGCGATAATATCTTTGCCCTGGCGGTCTCGGCGCTGGATCGTCTGAGTCTGGACATCCTCGATGCGCGGATCATCACCACCGACAACGGGTATACCCTGGACAGCTTTCTGGTGCAGATGCCCCAGGGCGGCAGCGCTGATCGCGCGGGGCTGGTGGACACGCTGCGCCAGACGCTGCTCGATCACCTGCGCGATCCGCAGACGCTGCCCGAACCGGCCACCGGTGAAACACCGCGTCGGCTGCGTCACTTCAACACCCTCACCCAGATCGACTTCAGTGACGATACGCGCAATCACCGCACCGTCATGGAGCTGATTGCCGGTGACCAGCCGGGGCTGCTGGCGCAGGTGGGCTACACCCTGGCGCGTCACGGCCTGCGGGTGCAGAACGCCAAGATCGCCACCCTGGGCGAGCGTGCCGAGGATGTATTCTTTATCACGGACGACGCCAATGCGCCGCTCGGTGCCGCCACCCGCCAGCAATTGCGTGCCGAGCTGCTGAGCGCCTTCGAAGAAGACACCGACATCATGCGGAGGGGCGATGGCGTCTGATCAGCGACGGCCGGGCCAGGCGGGTCTCGAGCATCTTCAGCCCTACCCGTTTGAGCGGCTGCGGGCATTGCTTGGCGATATCAAACCGCCATCGGATCGCGACCCGGTGGCGCTGTCCATCGGCGAGCCCCGCCATCCGGTGCCGAGATTGATCACGCGGGCCGCCGCCGAAGCCCTTCACGACAGTCTGGGCCGCTATCCCGCGAGCGCCGGCGAACCCGCGTTGCGCGAAACCATCGCGACGTGGCTGTGTGGGCGGTTTCAACTGGACGCTGGCGACATTGATCCCGACCGCCACATCCTGCCGGCCGCGGGCACCCGGGAGGCGCTTTTTGCGGTGACCCAGGCCCTGCTCGATCCCGCCGAGCGGCCCGATGTCGCCATGCCCAATCCGTTCTATCAGATCTACGAGGGCGCCGCCCTGCTGGCCGGCGGCGTGCCGCGACTGCTCAACACCGACCCCGCAAGCGGCCTGCCGTCAATACACCACTGGCAAGCCGCCGACTGGGCGCGCTGCGGGCTGATCTATCTGTGCAGTCCGGGCAACCCCACGGGCCAGGTGATTCCCCAGGCGTTCTGGGACGAGCTTCTCGAGCGTCAGTCCCGTCATGGCTTTGTCATCGCCGCCGATGAGTGCTACAGCGAACTCTACCGCGATGAATCGGATCCGCCGCTGGGGCTGCTGCAGGCCTGTCGCAAGGCGGGACGCACGGACTTTGCCGGTTGTCTGGTTTTTCACAGCCTTTCGAAGCGCTCCAACGTGCCCGGACTGCGGTCAGGCTTTATCGCCGGCGATGCCCGACTGATCGAATCGTTTCGCGCCTACCGCACCTATCAGGGCTGCGCCCTGCCCCTGCATGTGCAACAGGCCAGTCGCGCGGCATGGCAGGATGAAGCCCACGTCGCCGCCAATCGCGCCGCCTATCGCGACAAGTTCGAGCGCGCTGGATCGATTATCGGCGATATCTGCCCTTACCGTGATCCCCAGGCCGGCTTTTACATCTGGCTGCCCGTGCCCGACGGCGACGACGAAGCCTTTGCCCGCGGGCTCTACCGCGATGCCGGCGTGAGCGTGCTACCGGGGCGCTATTTATCGCGACCATCGCCCGAGGGTGACCCCGGGCGCGGCCATGTCCGCCTGGCGCTGGTGGCCGAGACGCCGGTCTGCGAGGATGCATTGCGTCGCATCCGCCATTTTATCGAACATTCGTACTGAGCCACGGAGCCGATTGCATGGAACCCATCCAGAGAATCATAGAAAACGCCTTCGAGCGCCGCGACACCCTCAACCCGGCCGAGGCGCCCGCCGAGCTGCATGCCGCGGTGCAGGAGGCGCTGGGGCGGCTCGACCGCGGCGAGGCGCGGGTGGCCGAGCCGGTCAACGGCGATTGGCAAGTCAATGAGTGGCTGAAAAAAGCCGTTCTGCTTTCATTTCGACTCACGCCCAATCAGCGCATCCGCGGCGGCGAGACCGACTACTTTGACAAAGTGGCGATGAAATACGCCGATTACAGCACGGCGGATTTCCAGGCCGACGGCGTGCGGGTGGTGCCGCCGGCAGCGGCCCGTCGCGGGGCTTACATTGCCGACGGGGTCGTGCTGATGCCGTCCTACGTCAACATCGGCGCCTACGTCGATCGCGGCACGATGGTGGACACCTGGGCCACTGTCGGCTCATGCGCGCAGATCGGCCGCAACGTCCATCTGTCCGGGGGCGCCGGCATTGGTGGCGTGCTCGAGCCACTCCAGGCCAACCCCACGATCATCGAGGATGACTGCTTTATCGGCGCCCGATCGGAGATCGTTGAGGGCGTCCGGGTCGAGCAGGGAGCGGTGATCTCGATGGGTGTGTTCATCGGCCAGAGCACCAAGATCTACAACCGGGAAACCGGCGAAGTCCTGTACGGCCGCGTCCCGGCCGGCGCGGTGGTGGTCCCCGGCAACCTGCCTGCTGCGGATGGCAGTCACAGCCTCTACTGCGCAGTGATCATCAAGCAGGTTGATGCCCAGACCCGGGCCAAGGTCGGCATCAACGAACTGCTGCGGCCCTGAGACGCCGGCGCGACGATGGACGCCAGGGTTTCGACGCAACAGGCCATCGCCCTGACCGAGGCGCTGATTGCCCGCGCCTCGGTCACACCGGACGATGCCGGCTGTCAGACACTGGTGGCCGAGCATCTGGCCGCTGCAGGGTTTGCCATCGACTGGCTGCCCCGGGGCCCCGTCAGCAACCTGCTGGCCACCCGCGGCCAGGACGGGCCGGTGCTGCTGTTTGTTGGCCACACGGACGTTGTCCCACCGGGGCCGGCGGATGCCTGGTCGTCACCCCCCTTCGAGCCGACCCGGCGCGACGATCAACTCTACGGGCGCGGCAGCGCCGACATGAAAGCGAGCGTGGCGGCCTTCGTGACGGCCTGCGAAGCGGCAACCGCCGCCACCGGTCTGCGCATTGCCGTTGCCCTGACCAGCGATGAGGAAGGACCTGCTCAGGAGGGTATCCGTGCGATCGCCCCCCTGATCGCCGAGCGTTTGGGCGGCATCGACTGGTGTCTGGTGGGCGAGCCGAGCAGCCAGAACCAACTGGGCGACACGATACGGGTGGGGCGTCGGGGCTCGCTGAGCGGCGAGATCGCAATCACCGGCCGCCAGGGGCATGTGGCCTATCCCGCTCAGGCAGACAACCCGCTGCATCGGCTGATGCCGCTGATGGCCGAACTGGCCGTCACGCGTTGGGATGATGGCACCCGCGAGTTCCCGCCCACCGGTTTGCAGATCACCGGCGTCGATGCCGCCACCGACGCCATCAACGTTATACCGGGCCATGCCTCGGCCCGCTTCAATCTACGCTACTCACCGGCCAGCACCGCCGAAGACCTGCAACAGCGGATCCAGGCAATGGCTGATGCCCACGCGCCCGGTGCCACCATCGACTGGAAACACTCCGCGCAGCCCTTTGCAAGCGAACCCGGCGCCCTGCGGCGGGCGATCGAGGCGGTAATCACCCGTCGCCGCGGCGTCGCCCCCCGCGCCGATACTGCCGGCGGCACGTCGGACGGCCGATTCATCGCGCCGCTGGGCGCCGAGGTCGTGGAGTTCGGCCCGGTCAATCAGAGCATTCACCAGGTCGATGAGCATGTCGCGCTGGATGCCATCGGCCAGCTTGCCCGGGACTACGCCGAAATCATTCAGCGCCTGGCTCAACCCGGCCCGCGGCAAGACTGATCAGGCGCCGGGCGGCTGCCCGGCCGCTGCGCCATGCCCCCTCGACCCGGCCGTCAGTAATCCAGTCGCCGGCACACAACAGCTGATCATGCTCGAGATAGCCGGAAGGCTCGGCGAGGGCGCGACGCGACCGGGCAAAGCGCCAGCGATGAACAAACCGGTCGGTCACCACCGGTTGGCGTCGCGTCAGATCGGCAAAAGCCTGCGTCAGGTATTCGCCAACGGCATCGGCCGACCATTCGATGTTCGCCTCGCTCCAGACATCCGTTGCGTGCAGCGTCCAGATTTCGGGCGTTTGCGGGCGCTGGGGCCGAGCGCCCAACCGCGCCACCCAGCCCAGCGGACCACTGCTGGGAAAGCCCGCGTCAAATGCCAGATCGAGGGGTTTGTCCAACACCAGACCCACCGCCCAGCAGGGTTTCATGGGGGCTTCGACCGCGCGGGCCGCCAGGCGCGGACTCGGCTCAGCCAGCAATGACTGGGCCTGGGGCGCGGGAGCGGTCAGCAAGACGCTGTCGAATGCGCCCAATGATTCGCCGTGACGATCCTGAATGCGCCAGGTGTCTGCCTCGCGGGTCATTTCGCGCACCTGGACCTCGCAGCGTACGTCCAGCCCCTCGGCCATGTGCCGAGCCAATGCGGACATACGCGGCACCGCGACCAGGCGTTCCTGCGCCCGTGCCGGCTGCCCCTCGGGCAGGACCCGTGGCGTACCCGGCCACGGTGCAACCACCTCGGCCCGCCGCCAATCGTCCACCACCGCCCGAAACTCGCCGTCACGGGCGGTGAAATACTGTGTGCCCAGATCAACCCCGCCGTAGGGCGTGCGCTTGCTGACGATGCGCCCGCCGGGACCGCGGGCCTTGTCGAACACCACCGGGTCGAGGCCCGCGTCCTTGAGGACACGGGCTGCGCTCAGGCCCGCCAGCCCCGCTCCAACAATGGCAATGCGCATGATTGACTCCGGCTTTCGACGACGCCTCAGGCCCTGAGACCGAGGACATCGTCCATATCGAAGCGGCCGGGGGGCTGAGCGATTACCCAGCGCGCCGCCCGCAGCGCCCCGCGGGCAAACGTCTCGCGGCTTGAGGCACGATGCGTGAGCTCGAGCCGCTCACCGTCGCCGGCCAGCATGACCGTGTGTTCACCCACAATATCGCCACCGCGCAAGGCCTGAAAACCAATGGCGCCGACGGGGCGCTCGCCGGTCATTCCCTCGCGGGCATAGACCGCGTTCGATGCCAGGTCGACGCCGCGTCCTGCCGCCACCGATTGTCCCAACGCCCTGGCCGTTCCGGAGGGCGCATCGCGCTTGCCGCGATGGTGGGACTCGAGAATCTCGACATCGTAGTCACTATCGAGTGCCGCCGCCGCGGTGCGCACCAGGCGCTGCAGCAGCGTGACGCCACTGCTGTAATTGGCCGCAAACACCAGGGGCAGAGTCCTGGCCGTGGCATCAATGGCCCTGAGCCCGTCGGCATCCACGCCCGTGGTACCGATCACCAGCGGGCAACCGCGTGCGCCGGCGGCGGCCAGATTGCTGGACAATGCCGCCGGCAGGGTGAAATCGATCCCCACATCGGCGTCGATGAGGGCATCCTCCACCGACGCCGTCAGGGTCACGTCCAGCGCCCCACAGCCCGCGATCAGCCCCGCATCACTGCCCGCCGCTGCGCTGTCCGCCCGGGTGCTGGCGCCGACCAGCTCCAGGTCATCGGCCGCGGCAATCAGCCCGATCAATGTTCGGCCCATCCGGCCCGATGCCCCCAGGATCGCCACTTTCGTCATGTCAGAGTTTCATCCGATCGAAAAACGACTTCACCGTATCCAGCCACGAACTGCCCCGCGGGTTGTGGTGCTCGCCGTCCTGTTCGAGAGTCTCGGACAGCTCCTCGAGCAGTTCCTTTTGCCGCGCGGTCAGATTGACCGGCGTCTCGACCATGACCCGGCAGAGGAGATCACCATGAGTGCCGCCGCGCACCGGCTTCACGCCCTTGCCACGAACGCGGAAGACCTTGCCCGACTGGGTGCCGGCAGGAATGCGCAGGGTGACCCGGCCAGCCAGTGTAGGCACTTCGATTTCGCCGCCGAGTGCCGCGGTGGTCACGCTCAGCGGGATATCGCAGCGCAGATCCGCCCCTTCTCGAGTGAAGATCGGATGCGGCTTGACCACCATCTCGACGTACAGATCACCGGGCGGCCCACCCTGCTCGCCGGGTTCGCCCTCGCCGCTCAGGCGGATGCGATCACCGGTGTCCACGCCCGGGGGCACTTGCACGTTCAGCGTTTTCTGATCGGCCACCGTGCCCTTGCCGCGGCACTTGCGACATGGGTCGCTGATCACCTGACCGGTGCCGTCACAGCGCGGGCAGCTCTGCTGGATCGAGAAAAAGCCCTGCTGCACACGGACATCGCCATGGCCATTGCAGGTCTGGCAGGTGACCGGTTCACTGCCGGGCGCTGCACCGCTGCCCTCGCACTCGTCGCAGCGCACCTGCGTGGGGATCTGAATATCCCGGTCCACACCCTGGACCGCCTCTTCGAGGGAGATCTCCATGCGGTAGCGCAGATCGGCCCCGCGGAAGGCGCGCCCGCCCCCGCGACCGCCACCGAAGATGTCGCCGAAGACGTCCGAGAAAATGTCGGAAAAATCGGCTCCGCCACGACCGAATCCGCCACCGCCAGGCCCGCCGCCGGCGCTCGGATCGACGCCGGCATGACCGAACTGATCATAGGCCGAGCGTTTCTGCGGGTCGCTGAGGACTTCGTACGCCTCCTTGACCTCCTTGAAACGCACCTCGGCGTCGCCATCATCCGGGTTGCGGTCGGGATGGTATTTCATCGCCAGCCGGCGATAGGCCTTTTTGAGGTCGCTCTCCGAGGCGTTCTTCGAGACCTCGAGGATTTCGTAATAATCGCGTTTTGCCATGGTGCCCGTTCTAACCGTTGTCGTTGCAGAGTAACGGCCGCCGCGCTAACAGCAAAGGCGCAGGCACCGACTGCCGGCCGAAGCCGGGCGATCGGTGGGCTGCGCCCTGCCGAAGAAGCGGAAAGGCCGCGGTGCGGCTTTACTTCTTTTTGTCGTCGTCGTTGACTTCCTCGAAATCGGCGTCGACGACGTCCTCCTGGTTCGACTCGGCGTTTTCGGCACCGCCCGACTGCTCGCCTCCGTCGCCGGCACTCGCATCCGAGTACAGCTTCTCGGCAATCTTGCCGGACTCCGTCGCGAGCGCTTCGGTGGCCGAATCGATGGCCGCCTTGTCGCTGCCCTTCATGGCCTCTTCGAGGTTGCTGATGGCCGTCTCAACCGACTGCTTCTCCTCGTCCGAGACCTTGTCGCCCGCCTCTTCCACGCTCTTGCGTGCACCGTGGATCAGACCATCGGCCTGGTTACGGGCCTCGACCAGCTCGCGCGCCTTGCGGTCTTCCTCGGCGTTGGACTCGGCGTCCTCGACCATGCGCTCGATGTCTTCATCCGAAAGCCCACCGGAGGCGCGGATCTGGATGGACTGCTCCTTGCCGGTGCCCTTGTCCTTGGCGGTGACATGCAGGATACCGTTGGCATCGATGTCGAAGGTGACCTCGATCTGCGGCACACCGCGCGGCGCCGGCGGAATGTCGGAGAGATCGAACTTGCCCAGCGACTTGTTATCGCTGGCCATCTCGCGCTCGCCCTGCAGGACATGCACGGTGACCGCGCCCTGATTGTCCTCGGCGGTCGAGAACACCTGGTTGGCCTTGGTCGGGATCGTGGTGTTCTTCTCGATGAGCTTGGTCATGACCCCGCCGAGCGTCTCGATGCCGAGGGACAGCGGCGTCACGTCGAGCAGCAGGACGTCCTTGACGTCGCCACCGAGTACACCACCCTGGATTGCGGCACCCACGGCGACGGCTTCATCCGGGTTCACGTCCCGGCGCGGTTCCTTGTCAAAGAATGACTTGACCGCTTCCTGGACCTTGGGCGTGCGCGTCTGACCGCCGACGAGAATTACGTCGTCGACATCGCTCGCCTTCAGACCCGCGTCCTTGAGCGCCACCTCGCAGGGCTTGATCGTGCGCTTGACCAGATCCTCGATCAGGCTCTCGAGCTTGGCCCGGGTGAGCTTGAGGTTGAGATGCTTCGGCCCGGTATTATCCGCCGTGATGTACGGCAGGTTGACCTCGGTCTGCTGGGCCGAGGACAGCTCGATCTTGGCCTTCTCGCCCGCTTCCTTGAGCCGCTGCAGCGCCAGCCGGTCGCCGGACAGGTCGATGCCCTGGTCCTTCTTGAACTCGGCGATCAGGTAGTCGATCACCGCGCGGTCAAAGTCCTCGCCACCGAGGAAAGTGTCACCGTTGGTGGACAGCACCTCAAACTGGTGCTCGCCTTCGACTTCGGCGATCTCGATGATCGAGACGTCAAACGTGCCGCCGCCCAGGTCGTAGACCGCAATCTTGCGATCCCCGCCCTGCTTGTCGAGCCCGTAGGCCAGTGCCGCCGCAGTGGGCTCGTTGATGATACGTTTAACGTCCAGCCCGGCAATGCGGCCAGCATCCTTGGTGGCCTGACGCTGCGAGTCGTTGAAGTAGGCGGGCACGGTGATCACTGCCTCGCTCACTTCCTCGCCGAGATAATCCTCCGCGGTGCTCTTCATCTTCTGCAGCACCCGCGCGGAGACTTCCGGCGGCGCCATTTTCTTGTCGCGCACCTCGACCCACGCATCGGCATTATCGGCCTTGACGATGCTGTAGGGCATTTCGCGAACGTCGCGCTGGACAACGTCCTCTTCGAACTTGCGCCCGATCAGCCGCTTGATGGCATGCAGCGTGTTTTCCGGGTTGGTTACCGCCTGACGCTTGGCCGCGGCGCCGACGAGCACCTCGCCATCTTCAGTAAATGCCACGGTGGAGGGCGTGGTGCGATCGCCTTCCGCGTTCTCGATGACGCGGGACGTCCCGCCTTCCATCACGGCGACGCAGGAATTGGTCGTTCCCAGGTCGATGCCTATGATCTTACCCATCAGTGATTGCTCCTCAGTATCCTAGAATTCGTGTCGTCAGGTGATGTGGTTGCCGGTACGGGATTTTTCAAGCCTCGCCGCCTGAATCCGCCGGCGCTTTTGCCACGATCACTCGCGCGGGGCGCAACAGGCGGTCGCCGAGGCGATAGCCCTTCTGGATCACGCTGACCACGGTGTTGGGCGCCTGCTCGTCGGTTTCCTGGGCCGTCATGGCCTCGTGACGCTCGGGGTCGAAGCGCTCACCCTGAGGATTGATCTCTTCGATGCTGAACTTCTCGAGGGCCTGATCGAACATCCGCAGTGTCAATTCCGAGCCTTCGGCCAGCCGGGCCGCATCGGCGTTCTCGTCGCGCGCCGCCTGCAGGCCCATTTCAAGGCTGTCCTTGACCGCGAGCAATTCGCCAGCGAGCTTTTCCAGCGATTGCTGGCGCGCGGCGGCCACGTCCTTTTCCGCGCGCCGACGCAGGTTTTCCATCTCGGCCCGAGCCCGCAGAAACTCGCTCCAGTTTTCCTGAGCGCGCGCCTCAGCCGCCTCAAGCTCGGCACTGAGCGCCTCGGGCGTCTTCTCGTGGCCGTCCTCTGCGGCCCCGTTATCCGCTGCCTCGTGCTCTTCCGGACCGTTCTCAGCCGGTTTCTCGTCTTCGTCTGTCATGCGTTGCTCCGCTTTTGAACTGCACCTGTTCGCAGAAGTGGGGATCAATGCGTTGGTTTCAAGGCATGGCCGAGCAAACGGGCAGTGACATCGACGATCGGGATGACCCGGTCGTATTCCATCCGCGTCGGACCGATGACGCCCAGCACGCCCAGAACGTTATCGTCACTCTGATAGGTCGAGGTCACCAGACTGACGCCGTCGAAGGCCTGATAGCCTGATTCCTGGCCAATGAAAATCTGTACGCCATCCGCCGACAGGCAGCGGTCAAGCAGATGCAGAATGTCGCGCTTGCGGCCAAACGCTTCGAACAGCTCCTTGAGCTTTTCGACGTTCGATAACTCGGCGAAGGTCATCAGGTTGGTTTCGCCGGCCATGACAAAGTCATCGCTGGCGTCGCTCTCGCCCGCAAACAGGGTCTGCGCCACCGCGATGGCCGAGGTCATCAACTCATTGACGTCCTGCTGATCGGCCTGCATCGCCTCGAGCAGGCCGCGACGCACCTCGCCCACGCTCTTGCCGGCGAATTCACTGGACAGAAAGTTCGAGACCTGCTGGAGCTCGGCGGCGCTGTAATCGCGATCGGTTTCGATAACGCGGTTCTGTACCTCGGAGTCATTCAGCACCACGATCGCCAGAATACGGTGCTGCGCAAGCGGCAGGAATTCAATGTGGCGGATCGAGCCGAACTCGCGCCGCGGCAGGGTCACGACGCCGGCCAGATGGGTCAGGCCCGAGAGGATGTTTGACGCTGAATCAACCAGCGAGTCGGTACCCCCCTCACCGTCCAGACGGATGCGCAGATTATCCGCATCAAGACCACTGTCCGGGCGGGCGCTCAGCAGGGTGTCCACAAAAAACCGATAGCCGCGATCGGTCGGGATGCGTCCCGCCGACGTGTGCGGCGAGTGGATGTAGCCGGCCTCTTCGAGGTCGGCCATGACATTGCGGATCGAGGCCGCACTCAGATCCATGCCGGCCTCGCGCGTCAGGGCACGCGAGCCGACCGGCTGACCGTCGCGAATGTATCGATGCACGAGGGCCCGGAGCAGGTGCTGCGCACGAGCGCCGGACGGCCCGTCGCGATGTCGCTGAACCATTCCGTCCTCCAGGGATTGGCACTCGTGAAAGGCGAGTGCCAGAGCAAGCTATCAACACCCCCCATGGCTGTCAATTTGCGGCCACCGTGCTAGGTTGTCGGCGAACTGTCGAGGGAATTGCATGCAACCGTTCCAACGTATCGCAATCACGGGCAAGCCGGGCGACCAGGCGGTCATCGATACGATTCGCAAGCTCATCCACGAGCTCGACGGACGCAGTCTTGCCGTCTCGCTCGACGAGGCCATCGGGGATGCCATTCCCGCCTCGGCCACCCATCCTGTCGCCGACCTCGACAGCCTCGCCCCCCGCATTGACCTGCTGATTGTCGTTGGCGGTGACGGCACGCTGCTGCATGCCGGCAAACGAGTGGCCGCGCACCAGGTCCCAGTGCTGGGCATCAATCGGGGCCGACTGGGGTTTCTGGTGGATGTATCACCGGATCGCTTTGACGAGATCATTCGGGTGATCGACGGCGACTGCCGTCTCGAAGAGCGACTGTTGCTTGAAGCGCGCGTGGTGGGCGATGACGGCATTGTTGCCCATGCGCCGGCCATCAACGAAGTGGTGCTGCAGCGCTGGAACACCGCACGAATGATCGAATTCGAGACCTGGATCGACGGCGAGCCGTGCAACCGGCACCGCTCCGACGGCCTGATCATCTGCACGCCCACGGGTTCCACCGCCTATGCGCTGTCCGGCGGCGGACCGATCATGCACCCGGGCATCGATGCCGTGGCGCTGGTACCGATCTCGCCCCACACCCTCAGCAATCGACCGCTGGTGATCAGCGCCGGCAGCCACATCGAAGTGCGCGTCCAACCGCAGTCCATCGAACAGGTGCATGTCAGCTGTGATAGCCAGACCGACCTGTCGCTGACCCGGGACGGCCGGCTGGATATTGTCGCCTACCCCCATGCACTGCGACTGGTGCACCCCCCCGGGCATCGCTATTTCGATATTCTGCGGGCCAAGCTGCACTGGGGAGACGGCGCGCCGCCATGCTAAAGCGTATCGAAATCCGTGACTTCGCCATTATTGATCAGCTGGAACTTGACTGGGGACCGGGGCTGACCACCCTCACCGGCGAGACCGGGGCTGGCAAATCCATCCTGCTTGATGCTCTGGGTCTCTGCCTCGGTGATCGCACCGACCGCTCGATGGTCCCTGAGGAAGCCGGCAAAAGCGAGGTGCATGGCCTGTTCGATGTCGGCGACACGCCCCGCGCCCGGGCCTGGCTGAGCGAGGAATCGCTGGACGAGGATGACGAGTGCCTGATCCGTCGGGTTGTTCAGAGCAATGGCCGCTCCCAGGCCTGGATCAACGGCCGCCCGGCCACCCGCTATCAGCTCGAACAACTGGGTGCCCTGCTCATGGGTATCCACGGCCAGCATGCCCATCAGGCACTGATGCGCCCGGACACCCAGCGGCGCACGCTGGACGGCTTCGCCGGGCACCCCGAGCGTCTCGAAGCGGTGGCGGAACTCGCCCGCCGCTGGCGCCGGGTAAACGCCGAAATCGAATCGTTGAGCGGTGGCAGCGCGGATCACGAAGACCGCATCGAGCTGTTGCGCTACCAGCTCGACGAGCTCGACGACGCCGCACCCAGCGCCGAGGAAATGGCCGAGCTCGAGCGCGAACAGCGTCGGCTTGCCGGCGCCGGCGAAATCATCACGGCCTGTCAGCGCAGCCTGGAAGCACTCTATGACGGCGAGACCAGCGCTCAGTCGCTGATCGCCAGCGCCGAACGCGAGCTATCCGCGCACGGCGATGTGGACACCCGCATCGACGAGGTCCAGCAGCTGCTGACCAACGGCCAGGTCCAGATCGACGAGGCCTGTCAGGGCCTGCGCCATTTCGCCGATCAGCTCGAGATGGACCCCGAACGGCTTGAAGCCGTGGAAACCCGCCTCAGCCGCCTGCATGACCTGGCCCGCAAACACCAGATCGAGCCCGAGGCGCTTGCCGAGCATGCCGAGGCGTTGCGCGCGGAGCTGGAACGGCTGACCTCGGCGGATGAGCGCCTGGTCACGCTCAAGGCCGAGCAGGCGTCGTTGCTGGCTGATTACGCGGAAGCCGCGCGGGGGCTTTCCGAGTCAAGAAAAGCGGCCGCGGTCACCCTGAGTGAGCGGGTCGGTGAGCTGCTGAGCGAGCTGGGCATGGCAGGGGCGGCACTGATCATCGCCGTGGAGCCCGACGAACAGGCCAATCCCACGGAACAGGGCGCCGACCGGGTTCGTTTTGACGTGCGCACCAACCCGGATCAGCGCGCGGCGCCGCTGCAGAAAGTTGCATCAGGCGGCGAGCTTTCTCGGATCGGCCTCGCCCTTGAGGTGGCCACCGCCGATACCGCCGAGCTGCCGTCGCTGATCTTTGATGAAGCGGATACGGGGATTGGCGGCGCCGTTGCTGAAGTGGTCGGCCGCCAGCTGCGCGCCCTGTCCGCGCACCATCAAGTGATCTGCATTACCCATTTGCCCCAGGTGGCCGCCCAGGGCATGCAGCAGCTTCAGGTGGATAAACGCCAGAACGAATCCGGCCGCACCGTCACCGATGTGCAGCCGCTAATCGGGGATCAACGCGTCCACGAGATCGCCCGCATGCTCGGCGGGCTCGAGATTACCGAGAACACCCTCAATCACGCCCGCGAAATGCTCGATCAGGCCGACTGATCGTTGCGCCGCGCCATCCGCGCGCACTCCGGGCAGCGTCCGTAGAGGATCAGTGAGTGGCTGTGGAGCTCGTAGCCGGAAACCGCTGCCACATCCACCTGGCGACGCTCGATCACGCGGTCCTTGAATTCCTCGACCTTGCCGCAGTCCACGCAGACCAGGTGGTCATGGTGGATGCCTGAATTGAGTTCGAAGACCGCTCGATCACTGTCAAAGTTGTGCCGAATCACGATACCGGCTTCGGCGAACTGGGTCAGCACGCGATAGACCGTCGCCAGCCCAATGTCCTCTCCTGCGTCGTGGAGGCGCTGATAGACCTCTTCGGCCGCCAGGTGGGCGCGCTCTCGACCGGCGAGAATACGCAGTATCTTGAGCCGCGGCGCCGTGGCCTTGAGCCCGGCACGCCGGAGTTCATCCGACTCGTGACTGATTTCCCACGGAATGTGCGAGGCAGGACGGGCTTGGGTTACCATTGCGCTAAACCACTCAGGACGACGCTTTCTTTATAATGATTTCAGTATACACCGCCAAACGGATCGCCGCAGCCTTGCTCGTCTCAGCGGCGCTTGCGGGGTGTGCGAGCACCGTCGAGAATCTGCCCATTCTGTATAAACCCGAAATCCGGCAGGGCACGCTCTTTGACAAGGCCGACGTGGACGAGCTTCAGGCCGGCATGACCCGCCGGCAGGTGCGCTTTGTGCTGGGCCCGCCGACCATCGAGGACCCGTTCACCGATAACCGCTGGGATTATGTCTATGAAGTGGAGCCGCGCAGCGCCGACGTCGAGGCGATCTCGCGGCGACTCACGCTGATCTTTGATGGCGGCGGTCTGGCCACCGCCAGCGGTGATTTCGTTGACGCCGACCACCCGCTGGCGGCGACGAACCGCTAGGGCTTTGTCTGGCGTTGCGCCCGAGCGCGGTTGCGGCGCTGGGCCTTGGGGTCGACCTGCAGCGGCCGATAGACCTCGACACGATCGCCCTGCGCCAGCGCGGCATCAGGACTGACGGGTTCGGCAAATATCCCGAGGCCAGACCCATCGATGTCCAGCTCCGGAATGTCGTCAAGCAGCCCCGACTGCTCAACCGCCGTCCGCGCCGGGGTGCCCTCGGGCACGCGCAGGGCGATAAGCCATTGACGCTCCGGGAGGGCGTAGGCAACTTCGACGTCGATCCAGCCGCCGCCCTCGCCGATCTGATTAGCGGCCATAGCGCTCGTTGGCCCGGTTGACGAACGAATCCACCAGCGTGCCGGCGACCTGAGTGAACACCTTGCCGAAGGCCATGGCCAGCAACCGGCTCGAGAACTCGAACTCGAGATCCACCGAGACCTTGCAGGCGCCCTCGCCCATGGGCTCGAAGCGCCAGAACCCCTCCAGATGACGAAACGGCCCCTCGATCAGACGAATCTCGATCATCTTGCCCGGTTGCCGGTAATTGCGGGTGACAAACGACTTTTCGAATCCCGCCTTCGAGAAAAGCAGCTCACCGACCACCCGGTCCTCGCTGCGCTCGCGCTCGTGGCTGCGCTTCACCCACGGTAGATAGTCTTCGTAATGGGCCACGTCATCGACCAGATCGAACATCTGCTCGGCGGAATGCCGGACGATGGCGGAGCGGGAAACGGTGGTCATGCGCTGTGCTCGAGGGTTGCCCGTCAGTAAGCCTGAAAGGATATCAGACTCCACGCAGCGGCTCATCGCCGGGCCTGCGCATTGGATGCGACTGCCCGGCCCCGTTAGACTGTTCGGGTGAGTAAGAAATCAGGCAAAAAGAAACCCGGTGACGGCGGCTCGACCATCGTCGTCAATCGACGGGCGCGGTTCGAGTTTTTCATTGAAGAACGCTTCGAGGCCGGCCTCGTGCTTGAAGGCTGGGAGGTCAAAAGCCTGCGCGCTGGACGCGCCAACCTGACCGAGGCGTATGTCTTTATCCGCAATGGCGAGGCCTATCTGATCGGCTGCAACCTGCCGCCGCTGCCCACCGCCTCAACGCATATCCATCCCGACCCGACCCGCACGCGTAAGCTGTTATTACACCAAAAGGAGCTGGCCAAGCTTGTCGGCGCCACCGAGCAGCGCGGCTACACCATCGTGCCCCTGGACATGCACTGGTCGCGCGGTCGCGCGAAGCTGACCATCGGCCTTGCCAAGGGCAAGAAGCAGCACGACAAACGCGCCGATAAAAAGGAGCGGGACTGGCAGCGCGAGAAAGAGCGCCTGCTCAAGCACCGCGTCTAGCCCAGGGCCCTTCCCCTGGAACCCTGCAGCCGCTACCCTGTCTACTCAGTTATCTGGGGACGACATGGCTTCGACGAAGGTCGCAAAGCTCCAGGTGCATGCCGGGGATGTCACTCAACCTCGTTAAAAACGTGACAAAAAAGATAGTTGCCAACGACGACAACTTCGCTCTCGCGGCCTAAACACCCGTGAGCTGTCCACACTTGATCGCCTGTGGTTGGGTGTCGGACAGGCATATTACACAGGCTAGCCACGCGGGGTGCCCGGACCCGCGCGGCGAAACCTGACGGGATCGCGGCAACCTGACCCTGGCCGTTGGGTCGGTGGCTGCTAAAACCAAAGACGGCGCTAAGCATGTAGACCCTGTAGTGGAGGTCCTTTGGACGCGGGTTCGATTCCCGCCGTCTCCACCAACATCCGGAACCCCGCCTTGGCGGGGATCCCATTTACCGCTTCTCTAGCCACTCCAGCAGCGCTTGTGCTGTTGGTGCCGATGACGGCGGGTTCTGGCCGGTGATCAATTGCCCGTCCACGCGCACGTAGGGCGAAAAGTCGTCGGCTTTCGAATAGACGCCGCCGCATGCCTGCAGAGCGTCCTCTACCCGATGAGGCACTACCTCGGTCAGCCCAACGGCTTCCTCCTCGCCATTGGTAAACCCAGTCACCTCGCGCCCGTTGACCAGCGGCTCACCCGCGTGGGTCCTGGCGCCGACCAGCACGATCGGTGCGTGGCAGACACTCGCCACCGGCTTGCCCTGAGCGATGAAGGCCTCGATCAGGCGAATCGAGTCGGCATCCTCGGCCAGGTCCCACAGCGGCCCATGACCCCCCGGATAGAACACGGCATCAAAGTCATCAGCGTTCATTTCGCTCAGCCGATGCGTACTGGCAAGTGCCGCCTGGGCTTCGGCGTCGGCCTCGAAACGCCGCGTTGCCTCTGTATGACTCTCCTCCGCGTCGCTGGACGGATCCACCGGCGGCTGACCGCCCTTGGGTGAGGCCAGCGTCAACGAGGCGCCGGCGTCCTTGAGCACGTAGTAAGGGGCGGCCAGCTCTTCGAGCCAGAAACCGGTTTTATTGCCGGTATCGCCTAGCTGATCGTGCGAGGTCAGCACGATTAAAACGTTTTGAGACATCAAAACTCCGTTGTCTTCGATTGGCTTGCCGGTCAGGCGGTACGATTGCGCCCAGCCCTTTTCCCAGTGTACATCCGATCGTCCACGCGCTTCAGCAGCTGCCGCACCGTCTCGTCACCGCCGGAGGCGACAACGCCCAGGCTGATAGTTACACGGCCTGCGGCACCGAAGTCGGCCCCTTCGACACAACGCCGCAACGTCTCCGCGAGCTTGTACCCACCGGCGTGATCCGTGGCTGGCAACAAAACGAGAAACTCCTCGCCACCCCAGCGCGCAAAGCCGTCGACCTTACGAAGCCGCTGAGTAACCAGGGCAGCCAGCAACTTCAGAACAGTATCCCCGGCGTCATGACCGTGCTCATCGTTAATGCGCTTGAACTTATCCACATCAAACAGGACCAGGCTGAAAACCCCACCGTGACGCTGAACGCGCTGCGTCTCTGCATTTAACAGCTCCATCATGCGCCAACGGTTACAAAGCCCGGTCAGTTCATCATGGGCGGCCCGGTACTCCAGGTCGGCCTCGGCTTCGCGCTGCCGCGTAACATCGATACCTGAGGCCAGTATTCCCTTGATCTGCCCGGCGCTATCTCTGAACAGCACATTGCGAAATGCGATGAACCGTATTTTGCCATTCGCCGTGACAACCTGATTTTCATGGTACTCGGTGGTTTCGGTGTCATCGCGCCGCAAAGCCGCAAAAACATGCTCCAATTCTGGTCTTTCTTCGGGCGGCAGAAAACCATCAAACCAGGGAGTGCCAATAATCGCCTCGCGAGACAGACCAAGAAGGTCACAACCGAATTGGTTGATCTGCGTGACATACCCGTTGAGATCCATGCAAAGGACCATGACCGGCACCGCCTGAAAATAGGCCTCGGCCTCATCACGTGCCTGCCGAAGAGCCTCCATTGCGGCCTTTTTCTCCGAGATATCGCGAATGGTGACCTGAATAATCGCACCGTCATCCAGATCAACACGACTCAGCTGCACTTCCGCGGGAAACACCCGACCACTCGCAGTCTCGTGGTACCACTCGAATAGCGAGTGGCCGCAGTCAAGAGCCTTTTGTATCCACCGCTGAGCGGAATCGGCCGAGCATTGGCCGTCGGGCTGGATCGCGGGCGACAGCGCGGCGGGCGTGCCATACTCCCGAAGGAATTGAGCGCTGCCCCCTACTTCAAAGAGTGCCAGAGCGGCGGGGTTGGCCGCGGTAAAAAAGCCATCCGCGGCCGCCAATATCACCGCATCGCGGGAGCCCTCGAACACCGCCCGATAGGTCAACACATCCTGCCCGAAGCCACGCCGTGCGTAAGCCTGGGCGCCCAGACGCTCGAGCGTCGCATGGTCAACGTAGAACTGCTCCAGCTCACAACCGATCATCTCGTCCGCCGAATATCCGAGGATGGCCTCAAGGGACGAGGTGACCTGACAAATGCGACGCCGGCGGTCGATAAAGGCAATGCCCATCCGGGAGCCTTCGGGACCCAACCAGACAGGATGGTTGGTCGCCTTCGTGTCTCCCTCAGCCATCCGGGACGGATGGTCCACGTCCAGCGATCGCGACTCAGCGACCGATTGGATAAGGGTGTATAGCCGCTCGGTTTCATCCAGCAGCGATTGCCGGGCTGCAAGACCTGGATTGACGTCACAGAGCATCCAGACCAGATGATCGACATCGTCGCCGAGAACGTTGAGTGCCAGGACACTCCACTGCACCTGATGAGCGATACCGTCGCGACGCATCCCCCAGATAACAGCAGCATAGCTATCTTTGGCCGAGAGATTGGCCTTCAGCGCTTCGAGTACGGCCCGCTCAACCAGGGGCTCCGGGCGTGGTCTCTGCGTCAAACCGATAAGCTCCGCGCGAGAACAGCCAATCAGGCGCGCGAATGCGTCGTTGATATCACACAGAGTCGGTCCTGGGGGTTCCAACGCGGCACTGGAAATACAGACGGGATAGTCTGACTGCGCAATGCAGCCACTGAGTGACTGGACCGAGGCGTTGCGAAGCATATCGTTCTTCCTTGAAAGCTATCTCACCGACAACACCAGGCGGGAGTCGCCATGGCCTATCCGTGCGATTGTGTTCAGCTAAAGCATTCCATGCCTCCGAGGCTGCATTAATTTCGCACGTTTATTTAAACTACTCCGCGTTTTTTGCTAATACAAGGAAATGCAAAATGAAAGCGACTCGATGATTTTGCTGGGGCTGTTGATGCACCACGGAACCGACCAGTACTGTGTCCTTATTAAAAGTTCCTTTCACCTCAATAGAGGAGACAACTCATGGAACTCGAAGGAAAAACGGCATTGGTCACCGGCGGTGGCCGCGGAATCGGCGAGGGGATCGCCATGGCACTGGCCAGGGCCGGGGCCGACGTAATGGTGGCGGATCTGGATGTCGAGATTGCCCGGGAGACCGCCGACAAGGTCGAAGCGGTGGGCCGTCGCAGCGGCGCTTTCCAGGTCGACGTATCGGATCCGGAATCGGTCAACCAGCTGATTGACAGCGTTGTCGCGGATGCCGGCCAGCTGGATATCGCCGTCAACAACGCCGGCGTTCTCAGCATCGGTTCGGTCGACGAACTCACCACCGATGACTGGGACTGGATCATGAAGGTCAACGCCAAGGGCGTGTTCCTTTGTTCAAAGGCGGAGCTCGCCGTGATGCGGCCGCGGCGCTTTGGTCGCATCATCAACGTCGCCTCCATCGCCGGCAAGGTCGGGTTCCCGGACCTGTCCCATTACACGGCGTCGAAGTTTGCCGTCATCGGCTTTACCAACGCGATCGCCAAGGAAGTGGCCAGCGAGGGCGTAACGGTGAATGCGCTGTGCCCCGGCATCGTTGGCACGGGCATGTGGCGGGGCGAGGACGGTCTCGCCGGCCGCTGGCGTCACGAGGGCGAAAGCGAGCAGGAATCCTGGGAGCGCCACCAGAAAACGCTGCTACCCCAGGGTGAAGCGCAGACTCCCGAGGACATGGGTCAACTGGCGGTCTATCTGGCGAGCGCCGAGCATGTCACCGGTCAGGCCATGGCCGTCGATGGCGGCTTCTCGCTGTAAAAACCCACCACCCCGCCTCAGGCGGGGTTGTTTTCCATCGGGGGCAGGTGGCGTTTCTGCGCTTCGGCCAGATCGACGTCGTGCACCACTAGCACGGGCTGATCCGCATGCCGGACAAGCCATTCGGTTGCCGAGCCGTGCAGGAACTGCTGAAACCCGGTCCGGCTGCGCGTGCCCATGGCAATAAGATCGGCCTGCCACTGCTTGGCCTGCTCACTGATGGTCTCCGCCGGACTGCCCACCGCGACCACGAGCTCCTCAGCGTCGCGTTTCCAGGCGGCAAGCTTTTGACTCGCTTCTTCTTCCGCCTTGCTGCGCTCATCCCGCGCATGGGTCGGATTGATGACCGGATTGGCCGTTGCCGAGGCGATATCGCTGGGATTGACCACGTAGAGCAAACGAATGATTGCCTCGGGATGATAGGCCCGCGTGACCGCAAGCGCCCGCGCCGAGGCGGTTGTGAAGTTGACCGGTACCAGAATGCGCTGCTGCATGGCTCCTCAGCCTGTTGATCGGTGTGGCTGCATGGTAACGGAAATATCGGCATAGCACGCATCCGCGCTTCACGCGGCTTGCCGCAGTGCAGCAACTCCCGTAGTTTACGCAGCTCTCCGCCCGCCGGAATCTTCACTGACCGTAGAAAGGAACGCGCCACTTGGTTGATCGAGCAACGAGCTATTGGGCGACGCTGCGTCATGCCTGGTTTTCGAATGTGCGCGGCGATCTCGTCGCCGGGATCGTTGTCGCGCTGGCGCTGATCCCCGAGGCGATCGCGTTTTCGATCATCGCCGGCGTCGACCCGGCGGTCGGGCTCTATGCCTCGTTTTGCATGGCTGTCGTCATTGCCTTTACCGGCGGGCGCCCGGGCATGATCTCTGCCGCAACCGGTGCGATGGCGCTGGTGATGATCACGCTGGTCGCCGAGCACGGTGTTGAATACCTGTTTGCGGCGACGATACTCACCGGCGTGCTGCAGATGGTCTTTGGTCGACTGCGCCTTGCCCGGTACATGATGTTCATCCCCCGCACCGTCATGCAGGGATTCGTCAACGCCCTCGCCATACTGATCTTCATGGCGCAGGTGCCGCATTTCGTGGGCCATGGCGGCCCGACTTATCTGATGGTGATCGGCGGACTCGCGATTCTGTATCTGTTTCCGTACATCAACCGCACGATCCCCCCCGCGCTTGTGACGATTGTCGCGCTCACGGGAGCGGCCTACTTTGCGGACATCCCGCTGCAGACCGTCGGTGACATGGGCGAGCTGCCCGCCGGTATTCCGCTTTTCGGGATCCCCGCCGTACCAATGAATCTCGAGACGCTTCAGATCATCTTCCCCACCGCGCTGACACTCACCATCGTCGGGCTACTGGAGTCACTGCTCACCGCCTCGATCGTCGATGATCTCACCGACACGCCCAGCAAGAAGAATCGCGAGTGCATCGGCCAGGGTATCGGTAATTGCGTGACGGGGCTGTTTGGCGGAATGGCGTCCTGCGCGATGATCGGTCAGTCCATCATCAACGTGAAGTCCGGCGGTCGCGGGCGCCTTTCAAGCCTGGCGGCGGGGATCTATCTGCTCTGCTTTATCCTGTTCTTTGGGGATCTGGTCTCGATGATTCCCATGCCGGCGCTGGTGTCAGTCATGATCATGGTCTCCATCGGCACCTTCGACTGGAGCACCTTTGCCATGCTCCGCAAGATGCCGCGGACCGACGCGTTTGTACTGATCGTGACGGTCGCAACCGTTGTCATCACCCATGATCTGGCCAAGGGGGTGCTGGCCGGTGTTCTGCTGAGCGCGGTGTTTTTTGTCCGCAAGCTGGCCCGCCAGATCGCGGTCACCCACACTGACAGCGCCGATGGGCAGCACCGTGTCTACCATGTCAGCGGCGTGCTGTTTTTTGTGGCGGTCGATAACTTCCTGTCAGGCTTCGACTTTACCGCCGACGTGCCGCAGGTCACCATCGATCTGACCCACACCACCCTTTGGGACAGTTCGGCCGTGGGGGCGGTGGATCGCGTCGTCGGCAAGCTGCGGCGCAACGGGGCCGAGGTCGAGGTACGCCATCCCGAGGGGCAAGGCGCCGGTCTCATGGACGCCATGGCGGCCTACGACGACCCCAGGGCAAGCGCCTCCCAGCACTAGCCCGAGCGCGCCTCGATAGGGTCGATGATGGTGTCGGCCACCTCGACGCCGGATAACAGTGCGGACTCGCAACTGCCCATTCGAGCGTCGGTGGCTACATAGTCGCCACAAAACGCCACTTGGGATTCGGGGCATACCGACAAGGCCTGCGGCAGAGCCTCACCCTGTGGAAACGCATTCCCCCAGCGATGCAGCAGCGGGCCGAATGCGTAGCGGGATTTGCCGGCGGCCGGCAGGCCGGGGATATCGTCAAGCGCGGCTAGCATTTCGTCGATGATCGCGGCTTCGCGGGTGGTATCCGACGATGCATCGCCCACGCGGGCAGCACTGGACGACGATCCATGCACGCCGGCATTGCCCACCGCATAATCGACCGTGGAGTGCAGCACCACTGCGCAGCCGGCCTGACCGCAGGGCTGGATCGAGATTTTCGAGAGCACCGTATGGTCGGTAAGCGTGCCATCCCTGAACGCCAGGCTTTGCCACTCATTGGCCAAGTCGTCGGTGCAGTACAGCAGAACGGTCAGTACCGGCGCCGCCGTTTGCCGGGCTACCCGCGCAAGCGCGTCGTTCAACGACGCATCCTCCCGTTCCGACGCGGCCGCCACCAGCGGCGGTTCACCGCCAAATGTCGCCGACCAGCGGGGATGAGCGATGCCGCTGCCGGCCGCGATCAGCCAGTCGGCCCGGTCGATTTCGTCACCGTTTTTATCGGACAGCCGCCATGGATCACCGGGCCTCGGGCCGCGGCTGAGACCCCGCACCATGCTCGAATAATGAGTGACGATGGGTGACAGCAGCTGATCGTTGCCATCGCGCAGCAAATCGCCGGCGATGTTCGCCATCTCGCCATCGCGCCCGGTGATCATGGCCTTGGCCGTGTCCTGCTCGACAGGCTCGACCGCGCCCGTTTTCCCATCGATGGTGCATCGGGGCGCAGAATAGGTCTCAGTGGCATCGCCCAGCGACGCCAGCAGGTCCAGTCCCTTGCCGGTTGAGATATCGGCATAAGGGGCGCCATGGTTGATGCGCAACTCAGGCAGTGACCGGGTTTTTCGGGTGGCCGCCCGGCCACCAGGGCCTCGACCCATTTCATGGAGGCTGATGCGGCTGAAGGCATCGGGTTTTGCAAGCGCCAGCCGACGCGCGACCGACGCGCCGGCGATGCCGTTACCGATAATGGCGACAGTCGACATAGAAAACGTGACTCCTTGTGGCGTTCCGTCGATCAGTCCAGACCGTACTGCTCGCGGGCGTAGTCACCCAGGCCGACCGCATCCAGCCGCGCCAACGGCGCGAGAAAGGTCACCTGAATCACGCCGGGCGCCCGACCAATCTCGATGGCACCATTGACGGTGGCGCGGTTGCGCACCTCGGGCACGCTCATGTCGAGCAGCCGGGCAGCCCGCCCGAGCCCATTATCGATCGCGTCATTCAGGTTGGCGGCCGTCCCGATCACCGAGATGGGGGCCGTCGACTCAATGGCGTCAATGCCCCAGCGGTTTGCCAGCCGCTCTCCCCGCGCCTTTTCATCGTCGCTGAACGGCCGGGCCATTGGCGGCAGATCTTCGACCAGCGGGAACAACACCGGGCCATCAATGGGGTAATCCTTCAAGACCTCCACTTGCAGCGTGACGCTTCCGGCCACGTCCATGGTGTGGCCGGCGATTTCGCCATCACCCTGCCCGGCGTGCATATCGCCCAGATAGAGCCCGCCACCATTGACCTTTACCGGCGCCACCAGAATCGCACCGGCGCGGACCGCATCAATGTCGAGATGACCGTCGGTTTTGTGCTCGACAAGCTCAGCCTGAGTAATCGCGTACTCATGCGGCGCACCGACCAGGAATGCGCCGAAGTCTCCAGCGTTGTGACTGTCCGGCAGGGCCCGCGAGGGGCAGCTGCCGAGCTGACCAAGAAAGGGACGCATGCGGATCAGGGTTGCCGGCATGTCGGAAGGCGCATAGTGCAGCACTGAATGTTGATGACTGCCATCGGGGAGCGCCGCGTAGTGGTTGGCCTGACGACCAACGGTTTCGGCCGCCGCCTTTGGCAGCGTCACGCCCACGTGGCGGCTGTCATCAAAGGACACCGTATAGCCATGGACAATCTCGAAGGGTTTGACCGGCTGATTGCAGGCATCGCAGCGCACCGCATCCTGACCAATGCCTTCGGTATGGGTGGCCGGCCAGAGGGTGTCGCACTGCGGACAGCGGGCGGCGACGTAGGGATCACCCAGGCAGAACCCCTCGGGGGAGCTGTCATGACCCGACGCAGTGGCAAGGGACGTAACAGTGATGTCACGGATGCGAACCACAAGCCCGTCCCCCACGCGGGCACCGACCACCTCCACGGGACGGGTCACTTCATGTCCGCCCCGCAGGCTTGGCGTAATCATCGGGCCCCAACAGCCCGGCGCGGTATTGGCGATGATGGTGCCACCATCCTCGACCGGACCCAGCATACGGGCCTCAGGATCAATCACGCTGTTGGTGTACTCATTGACGACAACACTGCGGTGGCCGGTGGCCTTGGTTTGATCGAGCATGGCGACCTCTTTTTGTTATCAGTGGTTTGACTGCCGAGATTAACACCGCGGTCCGCGGCTGTCCCGAGCGCACGGCCGCGCGGCGTGTCGTCAGTATTTGTCAGTAATTTCCACGCCGTTTTTCTGGCTTTGGTCAATCCAAACCGGTATGACTACAGAGGCAATCAGTCAAAATAAAAAGGGGAAACGGATTCATGATGGTCCTGCCTTTTCTACTCGTCGCCATCGCGCTTGCGCTGGTCTTTTTTGATAAGCCGGTCCTGGCACACGCGACCTGGGGGGTGGGTCTGCTGTGGACGCTCTACCTGCTGAACGTCCACGCCACCGACACACTCAATCTCAACTTCTAGGGGGCTGCGCTATGACAGAGTCACTCTCGAGAACCCTGAATGCGCTGGGATTGCTGGCCATCACCATTGTGCTGGGGTTTGCATTCACCGATCAGCTGATCAATGACGATCTGCCCTGCCCACTCTGCCTGCTGCAGCGGGCTGGATTTGCGCTCGCCGGCTTCGGCCTGGTGCTCAACCTTTTTCACGGCCAGCGTGCACGGCACTATGCCCTGGTTATTCTCGGCGCGCTTGCCGGTTTTGCGGTCGCCGTGCGCCAGATCTTCCTGCATATTGCGCCCGGCACGGGCAGCTACGGTGATGCGTTCGTCGGTTTGCACTTCTATACCTGGGCGGCATTGCTGTTTGGTCTGATCGTGCTCGGCTCGGCGCTCATGCTCATCATCGACGGTCAATTCAATACCGCTCGTGAACGTCGTGCCGTGCGCCCGACCGGTCTGGCACTGCTCGCGTTCGGGCTGTTCAGTCTGATTGTCGTCGCGAATGCAGCGTCAACCTTTGCGGAGTGTGAGCTCGGCCTCTGCGCCGATAATCCGACGCAGTACGAGCTGCTGGAGAACTGAGGACACCGGCGCATGGAACTCGATCCACTGATCCTGTCGCGGATTCAGTTCGCGTTCACCATGACATTCCACATCATCTTCCCGTCCTTCACGATCGGGTTGGCGGCGTGGCTTGCAACGCTTGAGGGGCTGTCGCTGGCGACCCGGCGGCCCATCTACCGTGAACTGTTCGACTTCTGGCTCAGGATCTTTGTGATCGCGTTCGTTATGGGCGTTGTCTCGGGCATCGTTATGGCGTTCCAGTTCGGGACCAACTGGAGTGCCCTGTCGGCGCGGACCGGTCCCATTCAGGGCCCGCTGCTGGCCTATGAGTCACTGACTGCATTTTTGCTCGAGGCAACATTTTTCGGCGTGATGGTATTCGGCCGTCAGCGCGTTTCGCCGGGCGTGTATTTCTTTTCATGCCTGATGGTGGCGATCGGGACGACCGTGTCGTCGTTCTGGATACTCGCCAACAATACATGGATGCAGGTCCCTGTCGGTTACGCGATGGAAGGAAGTCAGTTCGTGCCCACAGACTGGGGAGCGATATTTTCCAGCGATGTTCTGTGGGTGCGCTTCCCGCATATGATTCTGGCGGCCTACCTGACCACCGCTTTCTGCGTCGCGGCGACGGGTGCGTGGTACACGTTGCGCCAACGTCATACCGAGGGGGCGCGGATCATGCTGAGAATGGGGTTGGGGCTGGCCGCCCTGCTCATCCCGTTGCAGCTGGTCGTCGGGCACTTGAACGGCGAGTACGTCGAGACACATCAGCCCAGCAAGTTCACCGCCATTGAAGGTCGCTGGCAAACCGAACAACCCGCACGGCTGCTCCTTTTGGCCTGGCCGGACGAACCTGCTGAGCGTAATGCCTTCGAAATCGGTGTGCCGGTCATGGGAAGCTTCTTCGATAGTCTGACCTTTGACTCCCGCGAGCCCGGCATCGTTACGGTTCCCGTGAATGAGCGGCCGCCCTTTCTGGTCCCCTTCTACGGCTTCCGAATCATGGTGGGAATGGGGCTGGTGATGCTGTTTGTGGCGTGGAGCGGCGTCTGGCTCACACGACGAGCCCGCATGGATGGCGGGCGCACACCACCACGCTGGTTTTTGTGGATAACGGCGATCAGCTTTCCGAGTGGCTTCATTGCGATTGTCGCGGGCTGGTTTACCGCCGAAATCGGGCGTCAGCCCTGGGTGGTTTTCGGCGCGCTTCGCACCGCCGATGCCGTCACTCCGTCGCTGAGCACCGGCGCAGCGCTCACCTCGCTGATTATCTATGTCGGGCTTTACTCGCTGATCTTTCCCGCCGGGACCTACTACATCGGTCGTGTGCTGCGGACTGGACCGGGTGCCAATCCAATCGCAGGTGGCCCGATCGGTAGCGACCTCATCGGCGAGCCTACGCGGGGTTAACCGTGCAAGCCGACCTCGCCCAAACCCTGGGACAACTCAATCTCGTTCACTTCTGGGCGATTGTGTTGGCATTTGCGATTCTGATCTACGGTCTGCTTGACGGCTTTGATCTCGGCGTCGGAATCCTGTTCGGCCTCAACCCGGACACCGCCCAACGCGAGCAGATGATGCGGAGTATCGAGCCGGTCTGGGATGGCAACGAAACCTGGCTGGTAGTGGTTGGGACCGTCCTTTTTGCCGCCTTTCCCGTGGTCTATGCCATTTTTTTGTCGGCGTTTTATTTGCCTGTGGTCACCCTACTCGGCGCGCTCATCCTCCGCGGAGTCTCCATGGAGTTCCGCGGTCGCAGTGGCCGCCTGCGCGGGCTCTGGAGTCGATGTTTCTGCGCCGGCTCGGTGGTGGCGGCTTTTGTACAAGGTGCCGCGATTGCCGCTCTGGTCGAAGGCATCAATATTCAGAATGGCGACTATGCGGGGGGCGCCTGGGACTGGTTCTCACCTTTTGCCGTGCTGGGCGGGCTCGGCCTTGTAGCTGGCTACGCGCTATTGGGCGCGGGATGGCTTGTGCTCAAGACCCGGGGTGATCTGCGATCGTGGAGTTATGTGTGGCTGCCACGATTAATGGTGCTGACGGTAATCAGCGTATCAGCGAGCTTTGCATGGACCATCCTCGGTTCAATGGAAGTCGGCAATCGGTGGATTGACGCGCCGTTGCGACTGCTTGTGCCCTTGCTGATGGTCGTTGTGGGTGCCGGTGGCATTCTCTGGAGCGCGCGAGGCCGCCGGGATCGGCTCGCCTATCCCATGGCCGCCGTTATTTTCATCGGGGCATTCTGCGCGTTCATCCTCAGCTTCTGGCCATGGATACTGCCTGGTGAGCTGCGCTTTGATCAGGCGGCGGCGCCAGCCGCCTCGCTGCAATTTCTCTTCTACGGCGGCGGACTGGTCGTGTTACCCGTTGTGCTGGTCTACACGATCGGCGTTTACTGGATTTTTCGCGGTAAATCGCGCCCCATTGACTCCTGACACGGAACGCGATGGTCAGGCGTCGATGCCTGCGAACTCGCAAGCCAGTGGCCGGACGAGCATCCCGGTCATAACCGACGGGTGAGCTCATTGTTGCAAGTCTCGCTCTGACTGACGGCGGCGACATTGCGCAGGGTGATCTCGGCGATCTGCGTCATCGCCTCATGGGTAAAAAACCCCTGGTGGCCGGTGATCAGCACATTGGGAAACGTCAGCAAGCGCGACAGATTGTCATCGGCGAGAATCTCATCGGACAGATCCCGGAAGAAGACATCGCTCTCCTGCTCATAGACGTCCAGCGCGAGGTGGCCAACCTTTTTGGACTTGAGCGCGGCGATGACCGCCTCAGTGTCGATCAGTCCGCCGCGGCTGGTGTTCACCAGCATCACGCCATCGCGCATACGCGCGATCGACTCGGCATTGATCATGTAGTGATTGGACTCGGTGAGCGGGCAATGAAGGCTGATGATGTCCGAACGGGCGTAGAGATCATCCAGCCCGACGTACTGGCCGCCCAGCGCCTTGAAGTCGGGGTTTTCATGGACATCATAGCCCAGCAGCTCGACGCCCAGACCCGACAGCACTCGGGCCGTGGCCACGCCGATGCGACCGGTGCCGATGAGCCCCACCGTGCGGCCGTTCAGGTTGAACCCCAGCAGTCCCTTGAGGTTAAAGTCGCCCTCCCGCACCCGCACATAGGCCCGATGGGTATTGCGGTTGAGCGTGAGGATCAGCGCCAGTGTGTGCTCGGCCACTGCCTCCGGCGAGTACGCCGGCACCGACACGACCGCCAGCCCCAGGCGCTTGGCCTCGGGCAGATCGACATGGTTAAAGCCGGCACAGCGCAGCGCCACCGTGCGCACACCCGCCGCGGCCAGCGCCCTTAAGCAGTCGGCATCCAGGGTGTCGTTCACAAAGGCGCAGATCACCTCGGCGCCCTCGGCCAGCCGGGCCGTATCGGCGTTCAGCGGTGACTCGGTAAAGGCCAGGTCAAAACCATAGGCAGCGTTGGCCTGCTCAAAAAAGGCCTTATCGTACTTCTGCGCACTATAGAAATAGATACGCGGGGTAAAATCCATCAAGGCGTTGTCATCCCGTGGGTGGTGTTAATCATCGCCGTCGCGATGGCCGAGCATCGACTTCAGGTCGGCAAACGGCGAGTGGGTGCCAGGCGGCGCGGCCTGATCCGACGGGCCTGACGAATCACGGGCTTCCAGTGCACGCTGATGCTCGTTGTCGTGGCAGTAGATGCACAACAACTCCCAGTTGCTGCCATCGTCGGGGTTATTGTGGTGGTCATGGTCGCGGTGATGGACGGTCAGCTCGTGCACGTTTGCCCGTGTGAATTCACGGGTGCAACGGCCGCACACCCAGGGAAACAGCTTGAGGGCCCGTTCCCGGTAGCCCCGATTGCGTGCATCGGCGGCGCGATTGGCATCCCCGACAATCCGATCGAGCTTTTGGTGGTCCATCGCTGATCAACCTCTATTCCACCGGCTCGAGCTAACCGCGACCGCGATAGCCCGCAACGCCCTGCTCGGGAATCCAGACATCGCTCGGCGGATGGCCAGTCTGATAGAAGACATCGATCGGCATGCCGCCACGCGGATACCAGTAACCGCCGATCCGCAGCCAGACCGGCTCGAGCAGATCCGCAAGCCGCCGCGCGATGGTGACGGTGCAGTCCTCGTGAAAGGCGCCGTGGTTGCGGAAGGCGAACAGAAACAGCTTGAGCGATTTACTCTCGATCAACCACTGGCCGGGTATGTAGTCGATCACCAGATGAGCAAAATCCGGTTGCCCGGTCATTGGGCAAAGCGATGTGAACTCCGGGGCAGTAAACCGCGCCACATAGTGCACATCGGACTGGGGGTTCGGCACCCGCTCGAGAACGGCCTCTTCCGGCGTCGTCGGAATCGGCGACTGGCTGCCGAGCTGCGAAAGGCCGGCTGTACGATCCTCGGTCATGCTGGTTGTTCCTGTCCTTACCTGTTTGTTGCGATCCGTTATTCGTACAGCGACGGCAGCCCGATGACCACCCCCACCACGATCAATAGCAGCCCGGCGAGCTGATTGACCCGCTTTAATGCCGCAGGCGACTGGATCAGGCGCCGCAGCCGATCGATGCCCACCGCAAAGATCATATTCCCCAGAAACGGAATCACCATCGAGACCGCGACAATCACACCGATATCCGGTCCTGTCAGCCTGCCGAGATCGAAAAAACCGGGCAGCAGCCCCAGATAGAACAGTACGGCCTTGGGATTGCCCAGAATCGCCGCCAGTCCGGCACTGAATCCCGGCCAGAAGCCGGGACGCGTGAGCCGACGGTCGGCCACAATGGCGCGGTCGGCATGCCGGATCAACTGCAGGCCCATCGCGGCGAACAAAAGCGCCGCCACCCAGCGCAATATCACCAGCGTTTCATCGTAGGCCGCCACCACCCAGCTCAGGCCGTGGATGGCCGCCAGCGGCCAGAGAAGATCCCCCACCACAACACCAAGGGCAAGCGGCAGCGCGGCCGCGAATCCGCCCGAAAGCGTGCGTGCGAGCAGCGCCAGCCACACCGGTCCCGGCGTTAGAAACAACACCAGAAGGGCACCTGCATAGAGCGTCAGATCCGCGAGTTCGATGGTCATGGGCGTCGATGATACACACCGACTTCGCTATGCTGCGCCCCCATGAATGCCACCGGACATCTGTCATGACGGGGCTTGCCGAAGCCGCCCGCCAGCGCCTTGGCCTGGGGCGCCGTGCCGCGCCCGGCGTCGCCATCAGCGCGGCGGTGGCGATGGTGGCCCTGTTTCTTGCGACCCACTACGCCGCGCCGGTCATGCTGTTTGCCCTGTTGCTGGGCATGGCACTGGGCTTTCTACGCGACCGTGACCGGATCGCACCGGGTATCCGCTTTAGCACCCGGACGATCCTGCGGATCGGCGTGGCGCTGCTCGGCGCCCGCCTGACCCTCGCCGATCTTACGGCTCTGGGCGTGACACCGGTGCTGATCACCCTGGCTACCGTCGTCGCCACTTTGCTGACAGGATTTGCCGTGGCGCGCGGACTGGGAATGCATGGGCGTTTCAGTATCCTGTCCGCCGGCGCGGTCAGCATTTGCGGTGCCTCGGCGGCGCTCGCGATCGCCTCGACACTGCCGCGCGACGAGCGCCTGCATCTGGATACCGTCCTGGTTGTGGTCAGTGTCAGCACCCTCAGCACCATCGCGCTGGTGGTCTACCCCATTCTGGCGGCGCAGCTGGGCATGGATAACGCCCAGGCGGGCGTATTCCTGGGGGCGACCATTCATGATGTCGCCCAAGTGGTGGGGGCCGGCTTCAGCGTCTCCGAAACCTCAGGCGAGACCGCCACCGTCATCAAGCTGCTTCGGGTGGCGCTGCTGCTGCCGCTGGTGCTGGGGCTGGCGGTGGTGGTGCGCGACCGCGATGTCCCAGCGGCGTCGCGGCGCCGCCCCACCCCACCGATTCCCGGCTTTTTGCTGGGGTTTCTCGCCCTGGTGGGTATCAATAGCCTGGGTTGGTTGCCCGAGCCCTTCACGGTGCTGCTCGCCACCCTTTCCACCGGCTGTCTGATTACCGCTGTGGCAGCGCTCGGCATCCAGAGCCAGATCGGCGAGATGCTCAAGCTCGGCTGGCGCCCGATCACGGTCATCGTGCTGCAGACCCTGTTCATGGGGGCGATGGGCGCGATGCTGGTGCGTTACTGGCTATCCGGCTGAGCGGGCGGTCCGGCAATCAGAATGGCGCGCAGATCGTTGACATTGGTGCGTGTGGGACCGGTGACCACCAGGTCATCCAGGGCGGCGAAAAAGCCATAGCCGTCGTTGTCGGCGAGCCGATCGCGGGGGTCCAGGCCAGCCTCGTGGGCCCGAGCAAGCGTGGCCGGCGTGACGATCGCGCCGGCATTGTCCTCGCTCCCATCGATGCCATCGCTGTCACCGGCCAGCGCATAGACCGATTCGGCACCGTCGAGGGCAATGGCAAGCCCCAGCAGGAACTCGAGATTGCGCCCGCCCCGCCCGCCGCCACGCACGGTCACCGATGTCTCACCGCCGGACAAGAGCACGCAGGGCGGCGCGGCGGGCTGATGATGACGGGCTGCCTGACGCGCAATGCCGGCCATGACCCGACCCACCTCGCGCGCTTCGCCCTCGATGGCGTCGCCCAGAATGATGGGGGTAATGCCCCGCGAGCGGGCGCATACCGCCATCGCCTCGAGCGAGGCCTGAGGCGTTGCGATTAGCTGATTGTCAACGCCCGCAAGGCGCGTATCTCCCGGCTTGGGGGTTTCGGCGGCCGGATTGGCAAGGTGCCGTTGCACCGCCGGCGGCACGGCAATGCCATAGCGCGACAGCACCTCACGGGCATCCGCGAGCGTGGTGGGATCCGCGGCTGTCGGTCCCGATGCAATGGTGGTGGGGTCATCGCCCACGACATCCGAGATGATCAGACTGCTCACCCGCGCCGGTGAGGCGGCCACCGCAAGCTGCCCGCCCTTGATCGCCGAGAGGTGCTTGCGCACGCAATTGATCTCGCCGATATCGGCTCCGCAGCGCAGCAAGGACTCCGAGAGCACTTGCTTGTCCTCGAGCCGCAGGCCTGTCGCCGGCAGGGACAAAAGGGCGGACCCACCCCCGGAGAGCAAGACCACCAGATGGTCACTCGCCTGCAGTGACTGGGCAAGCTCGAATAGCCGTTGCGCCGCCGCCTGGCCGGCGGCATCAGGGACCGGATGCGACGCCTCGATGCACTCGATGTGGCGAAGATCCAGACCATGCCCATAGCGGGTCACGACAATGCCGCGGGGCGGCGGCCGATCCATCGGCCAATGGTCCTCAAGGGCCTTTGCCATCGCGGCCGCTGCCTTACCGGCACCGACCACCCAGTATTGTCCGGGGCCCTCGGGCCGATGAGCGGGGACCACTCGTGCTGGATCCGCGGCCTCCACCCCTGCCGCAAAAAGCGCGCGGAGGTCATCAACAGGCGAGGTCATAGGGCCGGCCTTTACTGCCCTCTGGCGCGCAGGGCGCCGCGCCCCCCGTCCACCGGGATCACATTGCCGGTCATCCAGCCGGCGTCGTCACTGAGCAGGAACGCCGCCATGGCGGCCGAGTCATCCGCGACGCCCACACGCTTGAGCGGGTGGCTTGCCGCGAGCGCCTCAGCCATCTTTTCGCTGGACAGCAGCGATCCAGCAATCTCAGTCTGACTAATGCTGGGCGCAATGCAGTTTACCCGCACCGCCGGAGCCAGATCGGTGGCAAGGGATCGGGCGAGCGCCTCGACGCCGCCCTTTGCGGCGGCAATCACGGCATGGTTGCCAAAGCCCTGCCCGGCCGCCACCGTTGAGAACATCACGACACTGCCCTGCGCCTTTTGCAGCGCCGGTGCCGCCGCCTGCACCGCCAGCGCCGCGCCGACGGTGTTCAGGCGGTAGCAGTCGAGCAGATCCTTTTCGGTCAGATTCTTGAGCGGCTTGAGCACGATATTGCCGACACAGTAGGCCAGTCCGGCAAGTCCTTCATCGGACTGCGCGCTCTGCACGGCCGCCTTGATCGAGTCCGTATCCAGCACATCGCAGGCCACCGTGGCGGCTCCCAGCTCTTGTGCCAGTGGCTGGATGCTCTGCGGATCACGCGCCGAGAGGACAAGCGGCTGATTGTCGGCCGCCAGCCGGCGTGCGAGTGCCTCGCCGATCCCGCCGCGGGCGCCCATGATGAGAGTCGGTGCGGTCATTCCTTGCGTCCTATTTGACTTCGCTGATCAGTGACCCGTAGCCCGCCGCTTCCATCTCCTCAAGCGGGATGAATTCGAGCGCGGCGGAGTTCATGCAGTAGCGCAGCCCGGTCGGGTCCGGACCATCGCTGAATACATGACCCAAGTGGGAATCGGCGTGCCGACTACGGATCTCGGTGCGTGTCATGAACAGCTTGTTGTCCTCACGCTCCACCACGGCCTCCTCCCGGATGGGCTGGGTAAAGCTGGGCCAGCCAGTGTCGGAGCGGTACTTGTCGCGCGAGGAGAACAGCGGCTCGCCTGAGACCACATCCACGTAGATCCCCGGGCGTTTTTCATCGTAGTACGGGTTATCGTAGGCAGGCTCGGTGCCGTCCTCCTGGGTCACGTAGTACTGCTCTTCGGTCAGCTGCGATTGCAAAAGCGCCTCGGGCGGCTTTTCGAAGGTTGCCGGATCGAATCCTTCCACCGACACGGCTTGCGACTGGCGTTGCGGCTGATATTGCGAGAAATCAACTTCCTGATCATCGCCCCAGATCTCCTCGATGAACTGATAACGCCCGGAGTTGAATGTATACAGCCGGTAGCGAACCGGGCTCTCCTTGTAGTAATCCTGATGACGCGCCTCGGCTTCGTAGAAAGCGTCAAATGGCACCACTTCGATGGCGACCGGCTCGTCATAGCGTCCGGAGGCGTCGAGGGCCTCGATCGACGCCTCGGCAGCGCGTTTCTGGGCCGCATCGTGATAGAAGATCGCCGGCCGATACTGCTGACCCCGATCGACGTACTGACCCTCGGTATCCGTTGGATCAGCGGTCCGCCACAGTCCCTCGAGCAACCCTTCGTAGGTCATTTCCGTCGGGTCATAATAGACCTGCACGGCTTCGGTGTGGTCCGTGCGCCCGCCGGAGACTGCCTCGTAGGTGGGGTTTTCCACCTCGCCGCCGCTGTAGCCGGAGACGGCCTCGACCACACCGGGGACGTTTTTCTCGTAATACGCCTCGACGCACCAGAAGCACCCGCCGGCAAATGTCGCCACGGCGAGATCCGGATTATCCGGCGCAAAATCCGACTCACTGGTCTGGGTGCCGCCCACGGCCGGTAACCCCAGCAATAGCCCCGTTAGAATGGCAATTCTTGTTGAAAACGCTTTCATGGCTTCCCTTGTTATCCCGCCCTCAAGGCAATTGAGTCATCTTCGCATGAGACATCATGGGAGGGCATAAATTCACGCCCCGGCACGCCTCATCGGTGTCAGCGCAGCAACCGGCAGACCGTGGCGCCCTCGCGCTGGCAGGCATCACACAACGGCGTCTGTTCAAAGACTGCGGCGATGGCATCCTCGGCGCGACTGAACAAGTGTTGCTCGCCAATCCGGTCGCGCAGTACCGGGTGGCACAAAAGCATGAGGGCGTCATCCTTGAACCCGCATAGCCAGAGCCCGCCGCCACGCTGGCGCATGCGCTCGCTCTCCTGCGCCAGCATTTCGGCGGCGGCAAGATCGACGCGCTCGACCGCACTGCCATCGATGATCACATGGTCGAAGCCGCGGTCGCAGGCCGCCCACAAGCCCTCGCGGACATGATCCAGCGATCCAAAGAAAAGCGGGCCATCCACACGCAGAATCAGCACTTGCGGGCATTCCGCCAGTCCGCGTTTATGGGCGTTTCGCAGCGGACGCCCGGGCCGATCAGTCAATGGCACGACACTGACCAGGCGCGGCCGTGCGCTGTGCTTGAGAAACAAAAGCAGGGACAGGAAAACGCCCACATAAATGGCAAACTCGAGCCCGAGGAAGAGCGTGGCCAGCACCGTCACGACGAGAATGGCGGTTTCCTCGCGGCTTGCCCGCACGATATCGCGCAGGCGGTGCCAGTCGATCAGGTTCCAGGCAATCACGAAGACCACCGCGGCCATCGCCGGCATGGGCAGATACCCGGTGACACCCGGCAGCCAGACAATGACCGCCAGCACGAATGCCGCCGCAAAAATACCGGCAACCGGCGTTCTTGCACCGGCGTCATAGTTGGCCCCGGTGCGGGTGAACGATCCCGAGGCGGCATAGCACGAGAACAGACTGCCAATGAGGTTGGAGAGCCCCTGACCGATAAACTCCTGACTCCCGTCAATGCGCTGGTGAGAACGCATCCCCACGGCTTTGGCAATGGCCACCGCCTCGATCAGAGCGATCATGGCGACCGCCAGTGCCCCGGAGGCCAGCTCGGGCATGCGCTCGAAGGCAATGAGATCGAACGATGGCGGCGGCAAGGCGCCGGGGGTTGCACCCACCATCTGCACGCCCGCGGCAGCGCCACCTGAAAGCGCGCCAACGCCGGTGCCCACTGCCATGGCGCTGAGCAGAACCGGCCAGTGCGGGCGATACGCTCGAACCACCAGCGCCGTGGCCAGCGTGACGCCGCCGATCAACACGGCAGGCGGCTCGGTGGCCGGCAGAGCGCCGGTAATCGCCTGGACACGATCGACCAGACCGTACCCGGCCTCCAGGCGAATGCCCAGAAAGTGGTGCACCTGACTGACCGCAATCACCACCGCCGCTCCGGCGGTAAATCCCACCACCACCGTGTGCGGGATAAAGTTGACCAGCGTCCCCACTCGCGCGACCCCCAGCATCAGCTGGATCACGCCGACCATGAAGGTCAACGTCAGAACGTAGGACAGAAACGCCGGATGCTCGGGCGGGACGATACCGCTGACCACGCTGAACACCACAATCGAGATCGCCGCGGTTGGCCCCGAGACCAGATGATGCGACGAGCCGAACAGCCCGGCGATCACCGGCGGGATGATCGCCGTATAGAGCCCGTACTGGGCGGGTAGACCGGCGATGAGCGCATAGGCCACCCCCTGGGGCAGCACAATAATCGCGCCGGTCAGCCCGGCGCGCAGATCGGCAAGCATTTGGCGACGCCCGAGGGCGGGCCAGGTGCCGAGAAACGGCAGCAGGCGGATCAGACGTTCAGGCATAGCGTCTCCCACTCACGCACCATCGGCCAATCCGGGACGACCCCCAGACCGGACCCCGGTGGCAGCGCCATTGCGCCGTTGGCAATGGCCGGAAACGGCGTTACCAGTTGCTCACGCAGAGGATTGGGATTGCAGTCGACCTCCAGCCGCCCGTCTCCGCCCACGGCCGCCAGGGCATGCGCTGAGGCAATCAGGCCAATGCCGCCACCCAGATAGTGCGGGCAGTAACGCCGTCCCGCCTCGAGCACTCGGCGGGCGATGGGCAGACAGGCGCTGAACCCGCCCCACTTGGCCAGATCCGGCTGGATTACTGACAGCCATCCGGCCTCAGCCGCCGCATCAAATGCGGCGCTCGAAGCCAGGTTTTCGCCGCCGGCGAGCGGAATCGCGGAGCATGCCGCCAGCGCCTGCCAGTCAGTCGCCGGGGTATCCACCGGCATCGGCTCTTCAAGCCAATCGAGCCCGCTGTCCTGCAGATCGGTCACCATCGCCCGGGCCTCCTCGAGTGACCAGGCCTGATTGGCATCCGCCATCAAACGCTCACCATCGCCCCGCTCGGCGACCAGCGCGGCAATCGTCTGCCGATCCTGCGCGGCCCCGAACCCGATCTTGACCTTGAAGGCATCAAAACCCGATTCCCGCGCCCGCTGCAGGGTGGTAACCGCGCCCTGCGGATTGATGCCGCTGGCATAGACCGGTACCCGGGAGGTTACCGGCCGACCGGCCAGGACCTCGCCAAGCGGGCGATCCTGACGGCGGGCGGCCAGATCCCAGAGCGCGATATCAAAGCCTGCCAGGATCTGATCAAGCGGTCCGAACTCGCGGGTTTGCAGCGCCAGCACCCGGGTGGCCTGGGTCAGAAAGCGCTGCGCGGCAGCGGGATGATCGAACGATTTTCCCACCAGATGCGGCGCCACCACTTCGGCGGCCAGCCGGGCCCGATGCTCGGCCCCGCAAACCGGGTAGTTGCACCAGATTTCGCCCCAGCCGCAGGCCCCCTCGTGATCGCTTATCCCCACCAGCACGCTGGGTCGATCGGTCATGGTCCCAAACGATGTGCGCACTGGCTCCGCAATGGGGGCCCGCAGGACGTGCAGGGCCACCCGCTCGATCCGTCCCGTGGTCAGCGCCGGCATGCCCATCAGACGCCACCGGGGGACTGCAGGTAGGCCGAATGCTCGGTGGTGTAGAAGTTGACCGCCGACGGGCCCACCGAGTAGGCGCCCACACCCGAGTGGCGGATCCCGCCAAACGGCATATGGTCGTCGGGAATGGTGCCGTGATTGACGTGCAGCATGCCGTTCTGGCTTTCGTCGAGAAACCGCTGGATCAGCGCCGAGTCATTGGAGAACAGCGACGAAGTCAGACCGTAATCGACATCATTGAGCAGGGACATGGCCGTGTCAAAATCCGAATAGCGCATGACGCTGATTACCGGCCCGAAGACTTCTTCGCGAGCAACCTCCATGGAGGGTTCCACGGCACGCAGGATCGTTGCCGGGTAGAAGAACCCGTCCGGCGCGCTGGCGACCGGCATCGCCGTGCCGCCAGCCACCACGTCGGCGCCCGCCTCGATGGCACGCTCGACAAAGCCGCTGACCCGGTCGAACTGATCCTGATTGATGAGCGGACCCAGCGTGGTTGCCGGATCGATGCCAGCCCCCATCACCTGAGCCTGCGCCCGCGCCCTGAGCCCGTCGATGACGGCGTCATGGAGGGCGTCGGCAACAATCACGCGACTGATTGCGGTGCATCGCTGGCCCGCACATTGGCAGGCCGCGCCAAAAACCTGATCAAGGCAGCGCTCGAGGTCATCGGTGTCATTGATGATGACCGCGTTCTTGCCGCCCAGCTCCAGCGACAGCTCGGCAAGGTTCTGCGCGGCCGCGGCATAGATCCTGCGACCGGTCGCCACGGATCCGGTGAAGGTCACGCCGTCCACCGCCGCATCGCCAACCAGCGCTGCCCCAACTTCGCCTCCGCCATGGACGATCTGCAGCACGCCGGCAGGCAGAAGATCCTCGGCCGCTTCGGCGATCAGACAGGCCGATGCCGGCGTCAGCTCGGAGGGCTTGAGAATGATGGCATTGCCATGAGCAAGCGCCGGCGCAATCTTGCGCATGGGCGTGAGGATGGGGAAGTTCCAGGGGGTAATGGCGGCGATGACGCCGCGCGGCCGGCGCAGCACCATATTGCGGCAATCGGGCTTTTGCGCCGGCATCACCTCACTGTGGCCCCGCACCGCCTCGCCGGCCATGAAACGCGCCTCGCGCAGCGCCTTGCCGGTCTCGCCCCGAGACTCGGCAATTGGCTTGCCCTGCTCGAGGGTGACAGCACGGGCAATCTCCTCGGTCTGTGCCTCAACGGCATCGAGCAACTCCACCACCCGCCGGCTCCGCTCGGCGGGCGGCAGCGCTGCCCACTCGGTCTGACCGCTGCGGGCAGCGTCAAGGGCGGTGCGGAGTCCCTGCGGCGAAGTCGGCGAATAGCGCCCCACGCAGGTCCCGGGGGCACTCGGGTCAAAGGTTTCAAACACCTCGCCGGTGCCGCCCTGCCACTCGCCATTAATGAATGATCCGAATGTGTACATCAGCTGGACTCCTGTGATTTCCAAATATAATGTTGAAAGCGCTAACATCGCGCTTGAAATTAAAGAGGCTGTCAGGGAAGCGCCGCGTTATGGACCAACACTCGCCCGCTCGCATGGAAGACGTCGCGCAGGTGGCCGGCGTGTCGGCCATCACCGTTTCTCGGGTGATTCACCATCCCGACAAGGTCGCCGATGCCACGCGCGAGCGGGTCCTCAAGGCAATCGAGACCACGGGCTACGTGCCCAATCGGGTCGCCGGCAGTCTGGCCTCCAATCAGACCCGCATCATCGGCGCGCTCGTGCCCACCGTGACCAACTCGATCTTTGCCGACACCATCGACGGATTGACCGATGAACTGGGCGCCCAGGGCTATCAGCTGTTGCTGGGCGCAACCGGCTATTCGCTCGCCGAGGAAACCCGGCTGATCAACGCCATCCTGGCCCAGCGTCCCGCCGGCATCGTCGTCACCGGTCTGCAGCACGAGCCGGCAGCCGAGAGCCTTCTGCGCGCGGCCGGGATTCCGGTGGTGGAAACCTGGAATGTTGACGGTCAGCCGATTGACATGACCGTCGGGTTTTCCAATTTCAACGCCTGCCATGCCATGGTCGAGCGCCTGGTGGCGCGAGGCGCTCGCTGCATTGGCTATGTCGGTGCCCCGACACTGGCCAATGACCGCGCCGCCCAGCGCGTCGCCGGCTATCGCGCGGCGGTGGCAAAACTGGGGCTGGAGGCCTCCGACTCGCTGGTCTTTGAGGGCAAGTTCTCGTTTGCCGCCGGCGCGGGCCGGCTTCGTGACCTGCTGGCGACGCGGCCGGATGTCGATGCGGTGTTTTTCGGCAACGACATTCTCGCGCTGGGCGCGCTGTTCGAGTGTCAGCGCCAGGGCATTCGAGTGCCCGCGGATCTGGCTATTGCCGGTTTCGATGATGTGGAGCTGGCCGCCAGTGTCGCGCCGGCGCTCACCACCGTACGCATTCACCGCTACGAAATCGGCCGGCAGGCCGCACGCATGATCCTCGAGCGGTTGCGGGGCGATACCACGACACCCGACCTGACGGACCTGGGGTTCGAAATCATCGAGCGCGAGACCACGCCCGCCGGGCGAGCCGACTGAACGGCCCCGGGCGCCGCCATCCGGTCGGGGAAAACGTCTAGCCCCCATCACCCATCGCCGTTTCGCGCAGCGCCGCGTACACCGCCGTCCAGTCTTCGGCTCCGCGCCCGTTCCGACGGGCCAGGCCATAGGTCTGATGGGCGACGGCACCCAGCCAGGCGGGGGCATCCAGCTCACCAGCCATGGACAGCGCCAGGCCCATATCCTTGTGGGCCAGGTCAACCATGAAGCCGGGCGTCAGATCGCCCTTGAGGACCTTCGCGGGATAGGTCGTTCCCATGTGGCCCTGACCGGCAACTGTGCCCAGCATCACATTGCGGGCCTGTTCGGGATCGAGGCCGGCACTTTCCGCCATCACCAGAGCTTCGGCGGTCAGCGCATTGAGGGCGATCGACATGTAGTTGTTGACCAGCTTCATCTTCTGTCCGGCCCCGGTCGGACCGCAGTGGACGATGGTGTCGCCGAGTGGCTCGAGAAATGCCCGTGCCCGTTCGACATCGCCCGTCTCGCCGCCGACCATGATCAAAAGCTTACCGTCGATGGCATGCTGCGACGATCGCCCCACCGGCGCATCAACAACGGCGACACCGGCAGCCTGCAGGCGTTGTGCGAACCGCGTGGAGTGACTCGGCAGAATCGTGCTCATGTCGATATAGAGCACGCCATCACCCATCGCACCCGCCGCACCCTGATCGCCAAAAAGCGCGGACTCCACATGCTCACCCCGGGGCAGCATGGTGATCACGCAATCAGCCCCTGAGGCGGCAGCAGCCGCACTTGAGGCCACTTCGGCTCCGTCTTTTTCGAGCCCCGCAAGCAATTGCGAGTCAAGATCAAACACGCGGACCCGATGGCCGGCCCGCAGAAGATTGCGGGCCATCGGCCCGCCCATGGTTCCGACACCAATAAAACCGACGCTCGCGCCCATTTTTTTCTCCCTGAAAAACTGGAGTATTGAAGCCGCCACCCCTGCAATCGAGGGGTGGCGGCGCCCGCTCAACCCGCGATGCTGATGTAGCGCTGCGGATGGAAGTAGTCGCTGGCGCGCCGGGGATTGCTGATATTCCCCTGCTCAACGAAAAAGTCGGTGACCTGGTCAAGCCATTCGGTGACCGTGCCGTTTTCGTAGCGCGTCAGCCACTCGTCGCGCGAAAACACTCTTTGGGCCTCGTACTGCGCTTGAAGCTGGTCGAGGCTGACATTCGGGTAGTAGTTGGACTGGAGAATGTCGAGCGCCTCGTCAGGGTTATTGACCAGCATTTCGTTGGCCGGCAACCAGCCGCGGATGATCTTGTCGATGACCGCCGGATTCTCCTGATAGAAGTCGCCGCGTGCGGCCCAGCCACCGACAATGGCGGCCTCGGGGTAGTAGGCCGAGGCGTCGACGAGCATTTTTGCCGACGGCCGCTGCTGGGCCACCTGAACGTTGAAGGGCACCCAGAGTGCCACCGCCGGCACCGCGCCGGAGATAAACGAGGTCACCGCATCGCTCATGCGCTGATTGACCAGCTCGACATCCCGGTCGGGATCCAGTCCAGCCTCGACCAGTGCGCGGTGCAAAAACACATGCGCTGTGGTACCGGTGGTGGTGGAGATCTGCTTGCCCTTGAGGTCGGCGATCTCGTTGATGCCGGATTCGGGATCGGCCCACAGCTGGGCCGTGCCCTCCTCGACGTTGTTGATCAGAAAGGCCTCACCCTGACCGCGCGCCGGGAAGTTCGAAATCACTGCACCGGTGGCAAGCACGTCAAGACTGCCTCCGACCAGCGCCTGGAACAGCTCCAGACCCGTGGTGAACTGAATGTACTCCATATTGAGGCCCTGCTCGGCCCACGTGCCCATGTGGTCGGCAAGCCAGATATGCCCATCCACCGCCAGGGTGTGCAGGTAGCCGACGCGTACCGTCTGCTGGCTCTGGGCAAACAGGCTGGGTACGCCGCCCATGGCATACAGGCCGGCACCGGCACCGACCCCCTTCATGAAGTTTCTGCGACTGCTGGAATAGCTCATCTCTCTCTCCTCTTGCGGTAATGAGGCGTTTTCTACGCCTGTCCTGTTGTCTGTTTCTGCCGCGCCTGGCTTTCCTGCGCGGCGTATTCCTGCATCACCAGTTCGCGGACCTCACTGCGCAGATCGGCGAAGGCCGCGGAGTCGCGCAGCTCGGCGGTGCGTGGAAATCCGAACGGCACCTCGATGATCCGACGGATGCGCGACGGGCGTGCGCTGATGACCAGAATCCGGGAGGACAGATACAGCGCCTCCTCGACCGAATGGGTGATGAGCATCACGGTCTTGCGAACCTCACCCATCACATTCAGCAGTAGATCCTGCATCGCCGTACGGGTCTGGGCATCCAGGGCGCCGAACGGCTCGTCCATCAAAAGGAACTCGGGGTTGACCGCATAGGAACGCGCCAGTGCAAGTCGTTGACGCATGCCCCCCGACAGTGTCTTGGGATAGGCCCGGCGGAATTCGGTCAGGCCCATGAGCTCAACGAAATGGTCGACAATTTCCTTACGCCGCGCCTCGCTGACGCGATTGGCACGAAGACGCAGGCCGAAGGCAATGTTGTCCTCGACGCTTAGCCACGGAAACACGCCATAATCCTGGAACATCATCCCGCGTTCCGAGCCAGGGCCTTGAATCGGATTTCCGTCCAGTAGCACCGACCCGGTGGTGGGCTGCATGAACCCCGCCACCATGTTGAGCATGGTGGTTTTGCCGCAGCCGGACGGCCCGACCAGCGAGACGAACTCGCCGTCACCGACGCCGAAGGAGACGTCCTCAGCGACCTGAATGGAGCCATTGTCGGTGTCGAACACCTTGCTGACGTTCTCGAAACGGATTCTCTCGTTGTGCTGACTCATTGCGGCCCCCTCAATCATTGCGTTCCTGCCAGACAAGCGCGCGGCGGGTGAGTCGCCGCAGGGCAACGTCCATAGCCAGCGCGATAAACCCGATGCAGATGATCCCCATATAGATGGTGTCAAGCTGGAAGTAGGCGGAGGCATCCTGGATCACGGCGCCCAGGCCCTGCTGCGCTGCCACCAGCTCGGCGGCGACCAGCGTTGCCCAGGCCACGCCCAGCGCCACACGCAGCGCTGTCAGGGCATGCGGCACGGCCAGGGGAATGATCACCTTGCGGAATATTTCGGAATCACTCGCCCCGAGGGTCTGGGCGACCCGTATATACAGCGGTGAAATCTGGCTGATTCCCTCGTACATCACGATGACGCTGGCAAAGAACGCCGCATAGAACAGGATGATCACTTTGGCGGATTCGCCGATCCCGAAGTAGACAATGACCAGCGGGATCAACGCGATCGGCGGGAGGGCTCGAAAGAAGTTGATCAGCGGGTCCATGAACGAGCGAAGCCCCTTGTACCAGCCCAGCAGAAAGCCCACGGGCACGGCACAGGCGGTTCCGAGGATCACGCCTAGAAACACGCGCTGAGTTGACATGTACATGTCCCACGCGAGATCGCCGCCAATCAGCATCTCCCAGAGCCGGGAGGCAACCTGCACCGGCGTGGGAATCAGCGAGGCCTCGAAGAATCCCGAGTAGCGAACGCCATACCAGAGCGCAAGAATCAGCGCCCAGGGCCCCAGAAAGTGAGCGATGCGCAGGGCCGTCGCGCCAGCGCGGCCGAATGGCCGACGGGATGGGCGGGGCGTGGACGATTCAGCGCCCATAGTGATCTCCTCCTGTTGTCATTCATGCTTTTTGCACTTTTTATCGAGTCGCGATGTTAGCGCTACCAAATGCCACCGTCCGCGTTGGCACACTGCGCGCTTTTGCTATTCACGATGCGTTGCCGTGAGTTGCGACCTCAGGCTTTCGCGCCTGATGTTAGCGCAAACATGGCAGCTGCCATCACATCCTGTCAATACGCCAATCCACGCCATCGCAGTTATAATCGGTCACCCCTATGACGGAGACCATGCCATGCCCAATTCACGCCCCCTTCCGCGCCTGACTCTGGCCCTCGGGCTTGTGGCGCTCAGCCCCGCCGTCTGGGCCACCGATCCGACCATCGAGGTGGCCAAGACACCGACCTGCGGCTGCTGCACGGCATGGATCGAACATCTCGAAGCCAGTGGCTTCGAGGTAACCGCCCACGACGTCAGCCACCGCCAATTGAATATCATCAAGGTCGATCTGGACATTGCGCCGGGACAGGCCTCCTGCCACACGGCGATGGTGGATGGCTACTTTATTGAGGGCCATGTCCATGCCCGCGAGATCCGCTCCCTGCTGGCAAGCCAGCCGGAAGCCGAAGGGCTTACCGTACCGGGGATGCCGGTGGGCTCGCCGGGCATGGAAATGGGCGAGCGCCGGGACGCCTATGCAACGCTGCTTGTCCATGATGACGGCAGCACCCGGACCTATCGCAAACACCCTGCGGCGGGCGATCAGGCCGAGTGATGGAACGATCCCGGGCCAGTGACGTCCAGATCACACGATCATTCGACCAGCCAGCAGGGGGCTCAATATGACGCCAGCGAAAGCCTACGGCGCACAATCCGATCAATCCGGCCTTGCACCGCTCGATATCGAGCGCCGCGAGCTACGGCCCGATGATGTGGCCATCCAGATCGACTACTGCGGCGTTTGCCACACGGACATCCATTTCGCACAGAACGACTGGGGGATGACGCAGTATCCGCTGGTCCCCGGTCATGAGATCGTCGGTCGAGTCACCGCCGTCGGTGATGAGGTCAGCGGCTTCAGCGCCGGTGACGTGGTGGGCGTGGGCTGCATGGTCGACGCCTGCCGCGAGTGCGAGCCCTGCCAGCACGGGCTGGAGCAGTACTGTCTCGAGGGGCCGACGCTGACCTACAACGGCCAGGACCGACATGATGGATCCATCACCTTCGGCGGTTACTCGGAGTCGGTGGTGGTCAGTGACCGGTTTGTCGTGCGCGTCCCCGAAGCGCTCGACCCGGCGGCCGCGGCGCCGCTTCTGTGTGCGGGGATCACCACCTATTCGCCGCTTCGCCACTACGGCGTTCAGGCCGGCCATAAAGTGGGGGTGATTGGCATGGGCGGCCTGGGCCATATGGGCATCAAGTTTGCACGCGCAATCGGCGCCGAGGTAACCGTATTCACCCGCAGTGAATCAAAGGTCGCCGAGGCGCAGGCCCAGGGCGCCCATCACGTAATCGTGTCCTCGGACGAGGCGCAGATGCAGGCCGCGGCAGGTTACTTTGACTACATGCTCGATACCGTGCCGGTTCAGCATGACCTCAACCCGTATCTCTCGGCGCTCAAGTACGACGGTACGCATATCCTGGTCGGGCTGATCGAGCCGATCGAGCCACCGGTTCACGGCGGCAGCCTGATCTTCGGTCGGCGGGTGCTGGCAGGGTCACTCATCGGCGGCATGCCGGAGACCCAGGAAGTGCTCGACTTCTGCGCCGATCACGGCATCACGTGCGACGTCGAGATGCTCGATATCCGCAATATCAATCAGGCTTATGAGCGGGTCAAGAAGGGCGACGTGAAGTATCGCTTTGTCATCGACATGGAGACGCTGCGCGACCCAGCCGACTGACCCAAAAAAAAGGCGCCGGGACAACCCGCCCCGGCGCCTTCAAGCATCATTCACCGCAGACGCTAGAACATACCCTGGAGGTTGGCGCGGGCATCTTCGCTCACCCAGTCCATCCACACGTCACTGTTGTTCTGCAGGAAGTGCACGACGGCTTCGTCGATGGTGGCATTGTTGTCCGCATGCCAGGCCAGCAGCCCGTTCATGGTGTCATTCTCGAACGTCACATGCTGCATGAGCTCGAAGGCTTCCGGCTCGCGCTCGGCGAGATCGCTCGTAACCACATTGAACACCGGAGCCGCCGGCCAACCGGTCTTACCGACCTCATTACAGTCGACATCCTGGTTGCACTCATAGGCCTGCTGATCAACCGGTCCCATATCGACACTGACCATGTCGTACTGACCCAGCGGCGCGGTGGGGCCCCAGTAATAGCCAAAGTAGGGTTCTTCATTTTCGGCGGCTGAGACCAGCGCCGCCTGCAGGGTCTCACCCGACCCATGGTTGAACACTTCGATGCCGTTACCTTCCAGATCGAACGCCTCAACCAACGAGTCGTTGGCAATGCGACAACCCCAGCCATCCGGGCAATTGTGGAAGCGCCCGCCGACCAGCTCCGGGTTGTTCAGAATCCCCTCGACGGTGGCAAGCTCCGGATGCTCTTCAACCAGAAAGCCCGGCACCAGCCAGTGCTCGGTTGCGCCCTCGCTGAAGACATCGGAAGCCTTGACCACTTTGCCCTGTTCGGCAAGGTCGTAATACGCCGGCGCACCGTTTGGCCAGAGCTCCGGAACAATATCCGGCTCGTTGTTTTCCGCCAGCGAAGTGATGGCAGTGGTCGTCGCCGACGGCACCACGGTCACATCACAGCCGTAGCCCTGCGTCAGCAGAAACTCGGTAACACCGGTGATGATGCCGCCCGAGGTCCAGTTCATCTCAGCGACCGAAATCTCGCCGCACTCGGCGTTCGCAGCCATCGGGGCCAGCGCGCCGGTCAATGCGAAAGCGTATAGGGAACGCTTATTCATACGTATGCTCCTTTTTCCTTGCGTTTGACCATTCCGTCTCAAGGATTCGGTTCATGGGCTGGTGCCTGCGCAGCAGAAAAGACGGAGTCCATGCGGTCTAGCGGGAGGAAAGTTGCCCGATCAGGCATCCAGCCTTGTTTAACTCTAGACCAATTTTTTTGATAAGTGCAAACCGGTTCCTTTGCCAGCCGGCGCCAAGCAAGGCACTCTGATCACATCAAACCTCATGAAGGATCAGGCGTATCACCCCATGACCGACATCGATGGCACTCGCAATGGAATGCCCGATGAGACCAATCTGCACACGCTACTCGAGGCGAGCGACAATGGCTGCGCGATTGTCGATCATCATTACTGCTACGTCTGGGTCAATGCCGCCTACGAGTGCCTTCATGGCGCAGCCGCCAACGACCTGCCAGGACGCCATGTTGCCGAAGTAGTGGGTGAAGAAGCCTTCCAAACCTTCTATCGAGACAGGCTGGATCGTTGTCTGGCCGGCGAGCCCCAGGGCTATCGCACGCAACGCCACAGCCCGACTCTCGGATGGCGCGAGATCGAAGTCCGCTATCACCCCCTGCAGGGCACAGGCCGGCCCGGCACTCAGGTCGGGGTCGTTATCGCCGATATCACCGAGCGTCGTTCACTTGAGCATGAAGTCCACAAATTCATGCAGATCACCCATCTCAATCCGGCGCCCATCGCCATCACCGATACCCAAGGGCAGATTGAATACGTCAATCCCGCATTTGAACGCCGCTCTGGCTATCGTCGCGACGAGCTGGTCGGTGACGCCCTGACGCGCCTCAGCACCGGTAACCCGCCCGAGACGGTCAACCGGGAGATCTGGGAATCCGTCGAGGCTGGCAACACTTGGGTCGGCGAACTCGAAAACCGCCCCAAGAATGGCGATCCCTACCGCGAGCACACGTTGATTGCCCCACTGGAGAACGATGATCAGACCATCATCAACTATGTGGCCATCAAGCAGGATACCGCCGCCCTGCGGGCCACGCAGGAAAGTCTCGCGAGCTCGGTGCTGGAGGATCCATTAACGGGATTATCGACACGCAACGGGTTCAGCGAGGCACTGCGGCGCTGGCTGGATGACAACGGCTGGCCCGACAACGGCGTGGTCCTGATGGTCGATATCGTCAGTCTGCGGGACATTAACGATGCCTACGGCTATGAGGGCGGTGACCGGTTGCTGGTGGAGTTCAGTCGGCGCCTGCTCGAGGTAGCCGGCGAGTCCAGTCTGGCGGGCCGTATCGGCGGCGATGAATGCGCAGTCTATGTCGAGCTCGCCCGGGACACGTCCACCGAGGCCCAGCTCGCGCATCTGATCGAACGGCTGTCGCGCCCCTTCGCGCTTGACGGAGTGGCGATTGATGTCGCAATCAGGATGGGATGCAGCCACCTCGACCGCACGCCACGGTCGGCCGAAACCCTGCTGCGCGAGGCCGAGCGCGCGCTGTTTCGTCACCGTGCCGAGTCAGCGCTGCCCTGGATCGCCTACAGCGAGTCGCTCGAGGCCGAAACCCAGGCTCGAATCGGCCTGACTCGAGAGTTGCGCAGCGCGCTGCAAAATGACGAGTTCGAGGTCCATTTCCAGCCGAAGGTGGATATGGCCACCGGTGAGGTGGTGTCCGCCGAGGCATTGCTGCGCTGGAATCATCCCACTCGCGGGCTGATCTCGCCTGGCGTTTTCATCCCCATCGCCGAGCAAAGCCAGCTCATCGCTCCGATCGGCGATTGGGCACTGCGACGCGCCTGCCAGCATCTGCGAGCCTGGCGCAAAGCGGGACTGGATCTGGTGCGCGTTGCGGTCAATGCCTCGCTGGTGCAGTTTCGCTCGGGTCATTTCCCCGAGCGGGTCCGGGCCATCCTCGACGAGTCGGGGATTGAACCCTGTCAGCTGTCACTGGAAATCACCGAAAGCGTTTTTGCCAAGGAGTCAGCGCTGCTACTCGAGCAATTGCGAGTCCTGCGTGAAATGAATGTGCGCCTGTCGCTGGATGACTTTGGTACCGGTTACTCGTCGCTGCTCTACCTGCAGCATTACCCGTTCGATGAAATCAAAATCGACCAGGGATTCGTCAGCCAGGTGACGCAGGACAGCTTCAGCGTGAATCTGGTCGAAGCGGTCCGGCGGCTCGCCCGCGCCCTCGACGCAGAGATCATCGCCGAGGGCATCGAAACCGCCGACGTACGGGATGCACTGCTGGCCATGGGCATTCAGTTCGGTCAGGGCTTTTATTACAGTGTGCCGCTGGAAGCCGAGGACTTTCGCTGGCTTCTCGAGCGCGGGAGGCAACTTCCCCTAGTGGAATCATCAGGGAGCGCGAATTGGAAAAACGAATAACGGGTATCACCGATCTCGATCGGGTGACCCGCGGTGGTCTGCCGGCCGGTCAGACGACGCTGGTGCTGGGCGAGGCCGCCGCCGGCAAGACCGTGCTGGCCCTGCAGGTGCTTGCCCGTGCCATCGAGCGCGGTGAAGCCGGCCTGTTCGTCTCGTTCGAAGAATCCCCGGACCAGATCCGGCGCGACGCCGCCGCCTTCACCTGGGGCCCGAGCCTGCTCGATGCCGACTCGCTGGCAGTGATCGATGCCCGCCCCCGCCTCAGTGCCGAGACGGCGGGCGAATTCGATCTGGAGGGGCTGCTGTCGATTGTTGATGCGACAAGCCGCCAGACCGGGGCCGCATGGATCGTGTTCGATGGTATCGACCAACTGCTGCGCCATCAGGTCGACCACAACGCTGCCATCAACCAGATCCGGCGGGTTGACGAGGCCTGCGCCGAGAACGGCTGGACATTGCTGCTGACTGGCAAGACTCGCCACGACGGGACCGAGCCTTTCCACCTTGAGGGGATCGAGTTCCTTCTTTCGGCCACGCTCATACTGTCGGCGCGCATTGTCGACCAGCAACTCAATCGGTCGCTGCGAATCGCGAAGTATCGCGGCTCTGGGCATGTCACCGATGAACTGCCGATGCTCATCGATAATGACGGTGTCGCACTGCCCTACCACTACGGCGATGAGAACGAGAATATAGAAGCGAGTGACGAGCGGCTCAGCCTGGGAGTTGACCGGCTCGACGCGCTGCTCGGCGGCGGTATCTATCGCGGGTCGACGCTGCTCATCTCGGGCCGCCCCGGAACCGCCAAGAGCACGCTGGCCGGCAGATTCGCAGAGACCGCCGCCACGCGCGGCCAGAGAACGCTGTATATCAGTTTTGATGAGCTCGAAGGCCCTTATGTGCGCAATCTCCACTCGGTGGGCATCAACCTGCGCGATCCGATTGCTGCCGGCCGGGTGCGTTTTAAGAGTCTGTCCGCGTATGCCGCCCGCGTCACCGAGCATTTCCTTGCTATTCGGCGTCTGCTTGATGACTTCGATCCCGACTGCCTGGTGATCGATCCGATATCGGCGCTGCTCAAGGCCAGTGCCACGGAAGGCGCCGAGATTGCCACCGAGCGCCTGATCGACATGGTCAGACGCCGCGGCATAACGACTATCCTCACCTCGCTTAGCGGGGTTCGCGATCCCGAAGGTGAAGCGACCCAGGGGCAGATCTCGACGCTCGCGGACAGCTGGATCGTGCTGGATTACAACGTCCGTGGTGGCGAGCGGAACCGGTCGCTGTCCATCGTCAAATCCCGCGGATCGGGCCATTCCAACCAGCAGCGAGAACTACTGCTGAGTGACGAAGGTCTCGATCTTGCGGAGATCTACGAAAATGGCGGCGAGGTGCTGATGGGGACCGCGCGCATCAGTAAGGCGCAGGAAGACGAGGCAACGGCCCGGCGCAAACGGCTGGAATGGCAACAGCGCCAGAACGATCTCGAGCAGCGCATCGCGCAGGCCGAAAAGGAACGTCGGCGCCTGAGTGAGATGCTCGAGCTGGAGGCCGAGGAGTACAATGAGGCGGCGCGCTTCGATGAACAGGGGCGCAATCGGATCCGGCGTCGGCGCGATCCGGAGATTGAGGAACCGGAGCACGGGGATGGCTTCAATGACAACTAGAACACCCTCGCAAGAGGCACCGATGCCCTTGCTCATCCTGTTTGTGACCGGTGACGCGCCGCGTAGCCGCCGGGCGCGGGCAAACCTCTCGAACATGCTGGAGCGGTTGGGACGAAGTGACCTGACGCCCCGCGAGGTCGATCTCCTCGATCAACCGCAGGCAGGGCTCAGCTACTCCGTGTTTGCAACGCCTTCGCTGCTGAAAGCCGATCAGCAAAGCGATGGCGCCTTGCTCTATGGCGATCTCTCCGACGAACAACGCCTGGAGCGGTTTCTCGCCGATCTGCTGGTGCAGAAGGCTGAAGCAGGCTGACTCGGCGCGGCTGGCGGTCCAGCCGCCCTGGGCGCTGCCCTGATGGACCTGCTGATCGTGGTAGCGGCCGCGCTCTGCGGCGGCGTTATCAACGCGCTGGCCGGTGGGGGCAGCTTCCTCACCCTGCCCGCGTTGGTCTTTGTTGGTGTCCCGCCGGTCATGGCCAATGCGACGGGCACGACGACCCTGCTGCCGGGGTACCTCGCCAGTGTCTGGGGATCCCGCGACCTGATCCGTGCGCCCCGCGGCATGACGCTACTTGCCGTTATCGTGCTGGGGGCGCTGGGCGGGAGTCTGGGGGCCAGTCTCCTGCTTCTTACCCCCAATGAGGCTTTCAGCGCGATCCTGCCGTGGCTGCTTTTGTTTGCCACCGGGCTGTTCGCACTAGGCCCGCGCATCCATCGGGCCTTATCGAGTCGGTTTACCCACGGCCACGGCCTGCCGGGACGCCTTGGCGTGCTGGCCGTAAGCATCTACGGCGGTTATTTTGCCGGTGGCATGGGAATCGTCATGCTGGCCGCCTTCCGCTTGCTGGGGGTTGATGATCTGAGCCTGGCCAACGCGCTCAAGAACCTGCTCTCAGCGGTTTTGACCGTGATCGCGGTGACCGTCTACGCCATCGGTGGCGCCATCGCCTGGAGCGAGGTCCTGCCAATGGCCATCGCCGCGAGCATCGGCGGGATGGCCGGTGCAAAAATCGGCCGTCGCCTGCCACCGGCGGTCCTGCGCGCCGGGATTGTCGCCGTGGGTGTCGTTACCACTGTGCTGTTCTTTCTGGACTGATCATCCACTCTCCGCCACCGCGCTGACCGATGTGGTGTCGTCGGGAATCTGGCGCTCCAGGTAACGGGCGCAGCAAACCCGCAGCAACGACGCCAGATTTCTGACCTCGCCCTGGCGCTCGAGTACCTCGTCATGAATCTCAGTGATGAACTGCGGCACGCTCAGGTGCTGCTCGGCGCTGAGCTTCTCCAGGATCCACCAGAACTCGTTCTCGAGCCGGATGCTGGTGACGAATCCGCTGAGCCGTACCGATCGGGTGCTGGAGTCGTATCGTTCCCGCGGCGTTGACGCGTAAACCTCGCACATCGCTCTCTCCTCGCTGTTTATCGGATCTCTTTTTAGTTTGTAGTAGCACGCTACTACCCCATGAGCAATCACGCATCACACAATCAAAACGAGCGCTTCAGAGAAAGGCGCCAATCACGGGGCGAATGCCCGTGCGCAACGCTCACACAGGAGGAGAGGCCAACCATGTTGGACCAGTCAATGAACCGTCGCCGCTTTCTCAAAGGCAGTGGCTCGACGCTGATGGGGACGCTGGCGATGACCAGCATGCCCATCGCTATCCTTGCCCCGTCCCGGTCCTGGGCACTCGAGCTCCAGCAGCTCGACGCCCACCAGGGCGAGGTTCTACTCACACTGACCCGCCATATCTTTCCTCATCCGACGCTCGAGGACGCGGTTTACGCGCTTGTCGTGAAAGACCTCGATGCAGCCGCTGCGGATGCCAACGTGGCCGAGACGATGCGCTCGGGCATCGCCGCGCTGGACAACCGTGCCGGCGGCGACTGGCTGGCGCTCGATGCGGAACAGCAGGGCATGCACGTCCGCGCCATTGCCGGATCCGACCTGTTCAAAAAGGTCCAATCCACCGCGGTTGTATCGCTCTATAACAACGAAATGGCGTTCCGCCACTTCGGCTACGGCGGCGAGCTTGGTGACGCCGGGTACCTGTCGCGGGGCTTCAATGACCTGACATGGCTGCCCGACCTGCCGGCGAGCGCAAGTGGACCCGTCCCCGGGACGAACGGCTGAGGAGATTGAACGATGGATAACTACGATAACCAGACAACCTTTGCCCACGATGATGACAGCGTTGTGGTGATCATCGGATCCGGTGCCGGCGGCGGCACACTGGCCAACGAACTGGCCCAGAAAGGCATTGATGCCGTTGTCCTCGAGGCCGGAAAACTACACACCCGCGGTGAATTCATTGCCGATGAATGGGCATCGTTCGGGCAGCTTGCCTGGCTCGATAATCGCACCACGAGCGGCACCTGGCGGGTGGCTCGCGACTTTCCCAATCTGCCGTCCTGGATCGTCAAAGCGGTCGGCGGCAGCACAGTCCATTGGGCCGGCGCGAGCCTGCGGTTTCAGCCCCACGAGTTCCGTGCAGCCAGCGAGTATGGGGATATCCCCGGCGCCAACCTGCTGGACTGGCCCATCGACTACGACGACCTCGCGCCCTACTACGATCGGGCCGAGGACAAGATGGGCGTCACCCGCACCAATGGCATCCCGGGCCTGCCCGGCAACAACAACTTCAAGGTCATGCACGCCGGGGCCACTGCCATTGGCTACAAGCATTGTCACACCGGCAATATGGCCATCAACAGCGTCCCGCGGGATGGCCGGGCCAGCTGCGTTCAGCGCGGTTTCTGTTTTCAGGGCTGCACCACCGGCGCGAAGTGGTCGACCCTGTATACCGAGATTCCGCGGGCGCTGGCCACGGGTCATGTCGAGCTGCGGCCCGAATCCCAGGTGGCCTCCATCGAGCACGACAACAGTGGGCGTGTGAGTGCCGTGGTGTACTTCGACGCCGATGGTCGCGAGCAGCGCCAGCGGGCCCGGGCGGTTGCTGTGGCGGGCAACTCCATCGAAACCCCCCGCATGCTGCTCAACTCGGCATCCAGTCAGTTCCCGGATGGCCTTGCGAACTCCTCCGGGCAGGTGGGCCGCAACTACATGCGCCACATGACCGGCTCGGTCTATGCGAGCTTTGACGAGCCGGTGCACATGTACCGCGGCACCACCATGGCCGGCATTGTCCAGGACGAGGCCCACCATGACCCGTCGCGGGGCTTTGCCGGGGGCTACGAGATCGAAACGGTATCGCTCGGCCTACCCTTCATGGCGGCGTTCTTTGACCCGGGCGCCTGGGGCAGCGATTTTACCGAGGCGATGGACCAGTACGCCCACATGGCCGGGATGTGGCTGGTGGGCGAGGATATGCCACAGCAGCGCAATCGGGTCACGCTGAACACCGATGTCAAGGATGCCTACGGACTGCCGGTGCCCAATGTGCATTACGACGATCACCCCAACGATGTGGCCATGCGCCAGCATGCCTTCCAGCAGGGGACCGCGATCTACGAGGCGGCGGGTGCCAACAAGGCCTATCGCACGCCGCCCTACCCCTCCACTCATAACCTTGGCACCTGCCGCATGAGCGCCCACGCCCGCGACGGCGTCTGCAACGGGTATGGACAGACCCACGATATCGATAACCTGTTCATCTCCGACGGCAGTCAATTTACGACCAGTGCCGCCGAAAATCCGACGCTGACCATTGTCAGCCTGGCGATCCGGCAGGCCGATTACATCGCGCGGCAAATGGCCGACCGTGCGATCTAGCAACAAGGAGTGACCGTAATGAGCTTTACCACCGAGCAGTATCCCGGCGTGGTCGAGACACGCCCCGAGACGACCCGGGGATTCGCGCTCAATCACAGCATGATGCGCATCAAGGACCCCGAGCGCTCCCTGGCGTTCTATACCGGTGTGCTCGGGATGCGCGTCCTGCGGCGGCTGGACTTTGAGGAACTCAACTTCTCGCTGTACTTCCTCGACTGCCCCACCGAGGGGCAGTCAACGCCGCCGTCTGATGTGGGCGAGCGGACCGTATGGACCTTTTCGCAGCGCGGTCTGCTCGAGCTGACCCACAACTGGGGCAGCGAGGACGATCCTGACGTGCAGTTTCACGATGGCAACTCGGAACCCCAGGGCTTTGGGCATATCTGCATCTCGGTGCCCGATCTTGATGCTGCCGAACGGTGGTTCGATGACAACGGGGTCGAATTCATCAAGCGACCCGATCAGGGCAAGTTGACGGATGTGGCCTTCATCCGTGACCCGGATGGCTACTGGATCGAAGTGGTGGAGCCGGCACGGTTAAGTAACCTGGGACGCTGACCGCGCCAGAGCGCCCCCGCCGTTCAGACGGCGGGGGCTCATTCGTCAGGCCGGCAAGGTGCCCCACAAGGGGCGCAGGCCCCACTATCGAGCTGGGAGTAGCTGGTGGTCACACCCGCCTCGCCACTATTGCGCGCGAACGTGGCGGAATGGAAGTGGTCCACGAGGATGAGGACCAGCAGGGCGCTCAGTACGGCGACGACCCTTGCGCGTGAATAGTCCCGTCGGCTCGACATAGCGCCCTCTACCCTGCCAGTCCAAACCAGGGACGCGCCCGGATACCGACCAGCGAGCCTGCAAACGCGCACGCAAACCAGATCCAGCCGTGCAGACTGGCCGAGGCGATGCCACTGAACATGGCGCCGATGTTGCACCCGAATCCAAGCCTCGCGCCGTAGCCCATGGAAAGCCCGCCAACAATGGCGGCGATCACCGATCGAGTCCCCAGTGTGCGGCGACTCGCCTGATTGAAGCGCCCGGCCAGGCCGGCTGCAAGCATTGCGCCGAGTAGCAGCCCAAAGTTCATCACCGAGACCACATTGACCAGAAGGCTGTCTTTCAGGGCGAGCGAAGGATAATCCCACGTCCAGAACGACCACTGCGCCATGTCGACACCAAACGCCTGGAGGATCTTTGCCCCCCACAAGCCGAACGCAAAGGTAATGCCCCACGGATACCCCGAGACCAGTAACGTGGCCAGATTGAGAAGCGCGAGCGCAAGCGCCCCCCAGAGCAGCGGCCAGCGCCCCTGGATCAGCGTCGTCACTATCCCGGACTCAGGCCGGGCCTGCAGCACTCGGGCGACATGCCCATGCCGACGTCGTTCCAGCGCCGCAAATCCCGCAGCCAACAGGCCGATCAGTACCAGCTGAAGCGCCAGCGTGGGGCCCACACCGAGGGATTCGATGAGGTTGACCGGATCAACACCCGGCATCGCCAACCATGCCGGGAGGTGCATCGTCCCGAGCACCGATCCGGCGATGAAAGTGATCAGCGTGATCATCATTCGAAGGTTGCCGGCGCCGACGGTAAAAAGCGTGCCGGAGCCGCAACCACCGCCCAGCTGCATGCCAAACCCAAACAGAAACGACCCCACCACCAGCGAGATACCGACGGGCGCCAGCGTCCCGCTGATCCCGGTAAGGCCCAGGGAATCGGCAAACCCGAGAACCGGGATGAACAGTACCGAGGCAATGGCCAGCAACACCATCTGGGCGCGCAACCCGCCGCTGCGCCGCTCGGTGACCAGGTTGCGCCAGCCAGCCGTAAAACCAAAGGCCGCATGGTACAGGGCAATACCCAGCCCGGTACCGATCAACAACAGCCACACGCGATCGATGGGCGCTTCGAGGCTGATCAGGCCCGCCATCAATACGAGCCCGATGGCCGCCGTGATTACGATAAACCGATCGGCGCGCGGCCCCTGATCCGGGATTGTCGATGCCGCGGCTGCCATGTTCATCCGCCGAAGAACTCGAGGATACGGGCCAGGCCACGCTTGGCCACATCGACTGGCCGTGATTCGTTGGCCGTCCAGGCGACCATCGAGCCATCATAGAGCCCGACATTATCGAGGCCTTGGACTTCGGAGAGGGCAAACCACGTGGTGGTGGCCCAGTGGCCGGTGTTGCAGAAGGAAACCGGTCGACGACCCGCCTCGAGCGACACGCCCTCGATGGCCGCCTCCGCACGGGACGGATCAAACCGCCATGCATCGCCATCAACGCCGAACGACGAATGCGGCAGATTCACTGCGCTGGGGAGGGTTCCCGCTACCCGCGCTGCGGGATGCTTGCGCTCCCCCTCGTAGAACGCTGATGGCCGCGCATCAATCAGCTGAAGACCGCGCTCGTCGGCATTTTCGACGTCGCTCGTTGAGACCAGCATCCGAGACTGGAGATCGGCTTCGAACGTGCCCGGTTCGACGCGGGGCTGACCGGTGGCGATTGGCTGATCCGCGGCCACCCAGCCCTGGTAGCCACCGTTGAGAATCGTGACGGCGTCATGGCCCAGCGCCTTGAATGTCCAGTAGACGCGGGCCGCACTGCCAAAATCCGTCGGCCCGGTACCCGCTGGTACGACCACAACGGTATCGGCGTTATCGACGCCCAGCGTACCGATCAAGCCTTCAAGCGACTCGATCGGCGGCAGCTGACCGATCACCCCGTCACGCTCGGCGCGCCAGGCGGTATCGGCATACCCGGCATCGGCAGCACCGGGAACATGACCGTCGGAAAACGCTACTTCGTCGCCATTATCGATGGGGCTTCTGACGTCGACAATGGCGAGATTGTCGTCCTGTAGGCGATCGGCGAGCCAGTCAGTGTCAACGAGCGGCGGCACACTGGCGCTTGCGGCCTGCGCGGCCAGTGCCGTTGCCACTGCAACCCCAAGGGTAGTCAGGCGGATTGCCATGCTTTAACTCCGTGTCTTGATGTAATGCCACCATTGTGGATAGAACCTTCTGTTACCTGCAAATGGTTTTAAAGACCGTTTTTGCATATACAAACGCCATGCGGTTCTAATCACCTGATCGCTCGCCAGGCCTGATACGGTGACGGCTCCCAATCATTCGAGGAGTCAGTCATGGCAAATCTTCAGCCCGTCTGCGTCGTCAACGGTGTCGGCCCCGGTAACGGCGCCGCCTTTGCGCGCCGTTTCGCTGCCGCCGGTTACCGCGTCGCGCTGATCGCCCGGTCAGCGGAGTTCTGCGACTCGCTGGCCGCGGAGATCGGCGATGCCGCACAGGCCTATCAGTGCGATATCGGCGACCCCACCGCGGTCAGCGACACCTTTGCACACATCCGCGAAGCACTCGGCCCGGTGGATGTGCTGCTGCACAACGCCGGTGCCGGCATCTGGGGTGATTTTGAATCCCTCGAGCTGTCGACGTTCGAGCAATCCTGGCGGGTCAATACCCTTGGACTGGTGGCGGCGGCACGGGCCGTGGCACCGGATATGCGCAGTGCCGGCCGCGGCAGCATCGTGGTCACCGGCGCCACCGCATCACGCCGGGGCGCTGCCAAGACCGCAGCGTTTGCCAGCGCCAAGGGCGCCCAGCGCAATCTAACCGAATCGCTGGCCAAGCAACTCTGGCCGGACGGGATTCATGTTTCTACCATTATGATCGACGGCGTGGTCGATCTGCCCCGCACGCGCGAGCGCCTGCCGGACAAGCCCGATACGTTCTTCCTTGATCCGGATGCTGTTGCTGAAACCGCCTACTGGCTGACGCAACAGCCACGCTCGGCCTGGTCGTTTGAGGTGGAGGCTCGGCCATTTGCCGAGAATTGGTAGGCAGCGGGGATCAGCGTTGCCTCAGTCTGCCGGTATATAGGGTTCCGGCAGACATTCGAATCCCGGGCGTGCCAGCAAAAAACCCTGAAAAAGGCGGATGCCATGAGCGCGGCACCAGGCGTATTCCGCTTCGGTCTCGACCCCCTCGGCAATGGTCTCTACCCCGAGGCGCTCCATGGTCAGGAGCGTGCCCTCGATCAGTGCCTGCTTGGCGGGTATCGAGTCACAGTCACGAACAAGCGACATATCAAGCTTGAGATACTGCGGCTGGACATCCAGCAACAGATTGATCCGCGCAAAGCCGGCGCCGTAGTCGTCAATCGCAACGGCAAAGCCCATATCGCGATAGGCGGCCATGATCGAGATTAGATGATCAGTGGATGACAACTGCTCGGCCTCGGTGAACTCGAATACGAGTTTGGCGGTGTCAAAGTTGTACTCACGCGCCGCCGCCAGCGTTGTGCGGATGCAGGTTTCAGGGCTGTAGACTGCGTTGGGCATAAAGTTGATCGCAAGCTGTGCTTGCATATTGAGGTCGGCCGCAAGCTTGACCGCCTTCACCCGGCAGGCCTGATCGAATCGGTACATGACGCGGCGGTCGACCTTATCGAGAACACTGCCGGCCCCCTCACCGTTCGGCCCGCGCACTAGTGCTTCGTAGGCGCGCACCTGACGATGCTCGGCATCGACGATCGGCTGGAACGCAAACGTAAAGTCAAAACCCAGCCCGGCGCCGTTGCGGCAGTAGGCACACTCGGTTTCGTCAAAAAGCGCGGCAGAATCCGTATGAGTCGAATACTCGGTCATGGACTGACCTTCCTCCCGTTGTTGCCTGACTTACCATTGTAGCGTCAAAATTGATGCCCGTAGTCTCGGGAGTGCCTTATGGATCTACAACGCTTGATCGACACCTTCCACTTTCTCGACAACTGGGAGGATCGCTACCGTTTGCTCATCGATATGGGCCGAGACCTGCCAGCGCTGCCCGACGAGGCACGAACCGAAGCCAACCGCGTCGATGGCTGCACCAGCAATGTCTGGCTCGAAACCACGGTGAGTGACGAGCATCCCCCGCGGATGTTTTTCAGCGCCGACAGTGATGCATTCATCGTCAAAGGACTGGTGGCAATTCTGCTCAAGGCCTATTCGGGCAAAACGCCGCAGGAAATCCTCAACACCGACATCGAGTCGCTTTTTGATGACCTTGGGCTTTCGCAACAGCTGACGGCCAACCGCCGCGATGGCTTTGTCGCGATGGTCAAACAGGTTCGCAACCGCGCCCAGGCCGTTCAGGCCGGCGAGACGGAGGGGGCAGCCGGCTAGAGGCGGCGCCGCACTGGCTCAGGGCCGCAGGGTGGCGCCCGCAAAGTCCTCCGATGGCGTGTTCGTCAGCGCCTCGGCCATTGCCTCGCCCACGGCCCGGGGCGACCGGCACTCGCCGTCGGCCAGGGCCTGGTCGAGATAATCGACATGCGGCAGGCCGCAGCGACGGGCGGCCTCAAGATGCGCACGAATGCCCGGCGTATCCACAAGCCCCGGCTGAAACAGGGCCACGTCGGGTTCACTCGCCCGCGATTGGGCGAAATCCACCTGCATCTGCTCGAATAGCCGCGTCAGCGCCTTCTTGCTGATGCCGTAGCTGCCCGTGCCGGGCTGGGGTCGATCCGCGATTCCGGCGCCGACCATGAGCACTCGAGACGGATGCGCAGCCCGCAGCAGCGGCAGCAGCCCCTGAGTAAGCGCAAGCGGGGCTGTGACGTTGACTGCCAGGGCCCGAGCCAGACCGTCTGGATCCATGGTTTCAATCCCGCTGGCGGGTTCACCCACACCGGCGTTGTGGATCAGATAGCGCAGCCCCATCCCCGCAGACTCAACGCACGCACTGATCTTTCGGATCAAGCGCTGCCGGTCATCGTCGATGGCGATATCACCGGTCATGACCAGGCCTGCCGAGCTCTCGGGCAGCAACGCGAGCGTGCGCTCGAGCGCATCGCGTCGGCGACCGATCAGCGCCACCGTGATCCCCCGCCCGGCAAGCTCCACGGCCAGCGCCGACCCAATCCCCGAGCCTGCCCCGGTGATCACGGCGATGTCAGAAGTCATTGAGCCTCCGTGCGGCACGACTTTTGCAGTTTTCGCGGGTGAATATTCGGCCCGGAGATCCGATGGACCAACTCCCCATTTTCATGAACCTCCACGGCGAGCATTGTCTGGTTGTCGGCGGCAACGCCGTCGCCGCTCGTAAGGCAGAGCTTCTTAAAAAAGCGAACGCAACCGTAACACTGGTCGCCGAAGACCTTGAGGGCGAAGCGCGCCGAATGGTTGCTGACGGCTACCTCGAATGGCGTCGTGCCACGTTCCAGCGACGCTACCTCGACCACGTGCGCCTCGTAATCGCCACCACAGATGACGAAGATGAAGCCCGCCGCGTCTACAGCGCCTGCGTCCAGCGGGGAATCCCCGTGAACGTTGCGGATGTCCCCTCGATGTGCACTTTCATTCTGCCCGGTATCGTCGACCGCAGTCCGATGACAATTGCAGTCTCTACCGGCGCCCGCTCACCGGTGCTGGCGCGCCTGGTCAGGCGACGGCTGGAAGCGCTCATCCCTCCTTCGTACGGACGCCTGACCGAGCTGCTCGCCAGATTCCGGGAAAAGGCAAAGCGGTGCATCGAAGGCGTCGACAATCGCCAGCGCTTCTGGGAAGCGGTCATTGAAGGACCGATCGGCAGCATGGCATTGGCAGGCCGCGAGGAGCAGGCTGCCGCAGCCCTCGATGAGCGTCTTGAAGCTCGCGCCACGGAACCGGATACCGGCGAGGTCTATCTGATCGGAGCCGGTCCGGGCGCCGTCGATCTGCTGACCAATCAGGCGCAGCGTCTTCTCAGCTCGGCGGACGTCATTGTCTATGATCGTCTGGTTTCACCGGCGATTGTCGACCTTGCCCGCCGTGAGGCCGAGCGCATCTATGTGGGCAAGACCGCTGGCCAGCATGCCATGGACCAGCAGGCAATCAGTCAGCTGCTGGTCGACAAGGCAAGAGAGGGATGCCGAGTCGCGCGTTTGAAAGGCGGCGACCCATTTATTTTTGGCCGCGGGGGCGAAGAGCTCGAAGTCATTGTGCAAGCCGGCATCGACTTTCAGATCGCGCCGGGCGTCACGGCGGCCAGCGGCTGTGCAAGCTATGCGGGGATCCCCCTCACCCATCGCGATCACGCCCATTCGGTCCGCTTCATCACTGGCCACCGGCACAACGGCGAGCTGCAACTGCCGTGGTCCGACCTGGCCCGCTGTTCGGACACGCTGGTTTTTTACATGGGCCTCGGGAGCCTGCCCGACATATGCTCGGGACTGGTTGATCACGGCCGCTCACCGACCACTCCCGCCGTTGTGGTCGAACAGGGCACCACAGCCAACCAGCGCGTTATTCGGGCCACGCTGGCGAATCTTTACCGGCATGTCGCAAATGTCCGTCCCCCGGCCCTTTTGATCGTCGGCGAGGTTGCGCGCCTGTCAAGGCAATTTGAGTGGTTTACCGGCGACCAAGACCACTCGGCATTCCTGCCTGGATACTGCACCGACGGCCGAGGAGAACATGACGATGAGGATTCAGCCGCAGCCGTTTGAAGGTTATCGAATCGCCATTCTGGAGACACGCCAGGCCACCGAACTGGCAGGGCTTCTCGAGCGTCGCGGCGCCATTGTGGAGCGCTGCGCACTGATCGGTATCAAACCGGCACCCGATACGAAACCGGTCGATGAATGGCTTAGACGGTTCATCGAGGATCGCGAAATCAATGATCTGGTGATCGTCACCGGCGAGGCCATTCGCCGACTTCATGACCGCGCGCAGCTGATTGGCGTGGATGCGGCGCTGCGAGACCGCCTCGCGCAAGTCAATCTGCTGACCCGCGGCCCTAAGCCGGGCCGTGTCCTTCGTCAGTGGGGGCTGTCGGAAACCGTCCGCAGCGAGACACCTACCACCGATGGACTCATCCAGACTCTGGATGCGCGAGGCATCTCCTCGAAAGCTGTAGGTATAGCGTTATACGGCACCGAACCCAACCAGCCGCTTCAAGACGCCATCGCAGCCATCGGGGCGGAGCCCGTTCCGGTCTGGCCCTATGTCTACACCGACCACAATGACGAGCAAGGAGCGAAGGCCCTCGTCGAGCGGATCATTGAAGGTGGGATCGACGCCATCGTCTTTTCAAGCAAGCGCCAAGCGGATGTACTCATGCAGATCGCTCGGACACAGGGCGTCGAAGAAACCCTGCGCAACGCCCTTGGCTCGATGACTGTCGCGGCAATGGGGCCAGTGGTTGAAGAAAAACTCCGGTCACTGACGATCCACGTCGATGCCGCGCCAGCCGGGCGATATTTCATGCGTCCACTGACTGACGCGCTGGCGCAGGCACTGCCCGCTCGCTGAACCACTCTGGGGGTTATGGTGCAGCCAGCGCACCATCTTCGATCAGACCGGTCGCCCCAGGATTGTCCGAATCGCGACAAAATCGGACGCACTGATTGGCACGAATCATGCTCCCTGCCTCCGTGGAAGGCAATGCAACGGAGCGCCGACAGTGAGCGATCAGTCCCTCTCCTCCCAGCTGACCGACGAACAGCGCGAATACCTCAAAGGCTTCGCCTCGGGGGTCGATGCACGCCGCGAAAAAGATGGATTGGCAAAGCTGTTCGGATCCGACGAAAGCAGCGCCACCTCGAATCACACCCATCCTGATGCGCTTCAGCTCGATGCCCAGGAGCGTGCCGAGGCAGCGGGCGAGAAGCTCGTCCCGGAGGAGATTGCCAAGCGCGATGCGCCTCCCCTGGATATGTGGGAAACGATACGAGCCAATGCCGCCGAGGGTGCCGTCCCGAAAGGAACCGAGGTATTTCGCTATAAATATCACGGACTGTTCTACACAGCGCCCGCCCAGGACGCGTTCATGTGTCGCCTGCGAGCACCCAACGGCCACTTCTCCGGCCAGCAGGCGATCGGCATCGCCAATCTTGCTGACGAGCATGCCGGTGGCTACGCCCATGTCACCACCCGCGCCAATCTCCAGATTCGTGAGATCGCTCCCGGGAGCACGGACCGGGTGCTTTTGAAGCTCCAGGAGCTGGGCATCATCACGCGGGGCGCCGGTGCCGACAACGTTCGCAACATCACCGGTGACCCGCTCGCTGGCATCGACCCCCAGGCCTTCTTCGACACGCGGCCGCTCTGCCGTGAGATGCACTACCACCTGATCAATACCCGCGCGCTCTACGGGCTCCCGCGAAAGTTCAACATCGCCTTCAACGGTGGGGGTCTGGTCCGAGGGGTGTCCGATACCAACGACATCGATTTCACTGCCGTTATCAAGCCTGACGGCGAAGTCGGGTTTCAGGTGGGTATTGGCGGTATCCCCGGACATGATGACTTTGCCAAGGCCACTTCCTGGGTCGTCACACCCAGTCAGTGTGTTCCGGTGGCCGACGCGATTCTGCGGGTATACGCAAGCCGTGGCTGCCGCAGTGATCGCAAAAAGGCGCGTATGAAGTATGTGCTCGACGAGATGGGCAACGACGCCTTCATGGAAGCCGTGCTTGAACTGCTGGCGTTCCAGCCTGATCAGTTCGATCCCGGCGATCTCAGGACACCCCCCCAACCCAGCGCCGATGCCCATGTCGGTATTCATCCGCAGCAGGACAACGAGCGCTACTGGATCGGCGTCTGGACGCCGTTTGGCTACTGCAGCAGCGAGCAGCTGCGCGGGCTCGGGCAGATTGCCGACGCGGAGGGTGACGGACTGCTCCGGCTGACGGTGTGGCAGAACGCAATAATCGGTGGCATTCCGGCCGATCGCCTGGAGGCGGTGAAGGCAGAACTGGAAGCACTCAGGCTTGAGTATGACGTTTCAACCTTCCGCGCCGGGATGGTGGCTTGCACCGGCAATGTGGGCTGTAAGTTCTCGAATACAAACACCAAGAGGGATGCGGGGGCCCTCGCCGACTATCTCGAAAGACACCTGGCGCTGGACTACCCACTCAATATCCATGTCACCGGATGCCCCAATTCCTGCGCGCAGCACAAGATCGCGGATATCGGTCTGCTCGGTACCAAGGTTGAACTGGAAGACGAGGATGACGAGCCGCTCGAGGGTTACCACCTGTATGTCGGTGGCGGCGTGGGTGAAAAACGCGGTCTCGGCGAAAAAATCACTGGCCCGCTGACCACCGACAGCGTCATTCCGCTGATCGCGAAAGTGCTGGATGTCTATCACCACAACCGACTCGGCGCCGAAGAATCGTTCCGCGACTTTGTCGGACGCAGTGGCACTGCGGTTTTCGCAGCCGCGCTCGAATAAACGCTGGACAGGAGCGCCCGAATGCAAGCACCCAGACTTCCCGACAATGCACCCTTCGACTCCGCCCACCGCGCATGGCTCAACGGCTATCTCGCCGGTCTGGTGTCGACAGGTGACGACCTTGAACTGGATATCGACGGATCGGGGGGTCCAGTCTCCATTCAAGGGCCTTCGTCCACACGAACCGGCACAGGCAGTGGCGACGACATCGATCTGGACGAGGCCACATGGCACGACATGAGCCTGGCGCTGGATGAGCGGATGAGTCTGGTCGCCGACGATGCCCCCCTGCATCACCGGCTGATGGCCGCAATGGCTCAACAGGACTGCGGCCAATGCGGCTACGACTGCAAAGGCTATTCAGGGGCGCTCGCATCGGGCGAGGAGACCGACCCCGGCCTCTGCGTCCCGGGCAGCGCCAGGACACGCAAGACGGTCAAAGCCCTGCTGCAGACCGGCGACTCCGGCAGTCCCGCCGTGACGCCATCGGCAGAAAAAACCCCGGTCATGGGGTATGTGAAGAATCACCCCTATATGGCAAGTCTCAAGTCGGTTCACCGCCTGAACGGACCAGGTTCGCCCAAGGAGACGATCCACGCGGTCATCGACATCAAGGACAGCGGTCTCGAGTACTCCCCCGGGGACTCGTTGGGTGTCTACCCGAAGAACAGCCCCGGTCTGGTGACCGGCATCCTCTCGGCACTCAACCTTGACGCGCAGACACCGCTTGCGTTCGGCGGAGGCGAATACACCGTGCACGAGGCCCTATCGGCACTGCTTGACGTGACCTGCCCGAGTGACGAAGCGCTCGAGTGGCTCGCCGAGTCCGCCACTGAACCGGCAGACAGGGAAGCCCTCGAGGCGATTGCCGAGGAATCCCTCGACAATTCTCCGCTGGATCTCTACGACATGCTCAATCGCTACCAGAGCGCGCGACCGGCCCCTGCCGAGCTTTTGAAACGGCTGAACCCGCTGCGTCCGCGTCTGTACTCGATTTCATCCGCCTATCGGCAGAACCCTGACGAGGTCCACCTGACAGTTGCCGCTGTCCGCTACGAAGCGAAAGGACGGCACCGAGAGGGTGTCGCCTCGACGTTCATTAGTGATCGCGCCACCGGTAAGCCACTGCCTATCTACTTCCAGAAAGCGCATGACTTCTCCCTGCCCGAGAATAATGAAACACCGATCATCATGATTGGCCCGGGGACTGGCATTGCCCCGTTTCGCGCCTTCCTCCAGGAGCGGGCCTATCGCCAGGCGCAGGGAGGCGCATGGCTGTTTTTCGGCAATCCCCACGAAGCCACCGACTTTCTCTACCGCGACGAATTTGAAGCCTGCATGGATGCCGGCGTTCTGTCTCGCCTGACCACGGCCTTTTCCAGGGATGGCGCTGAAAAAGTCTATGTACAGGACCGTCTCGTCGAGCAGGCCGAGGAGCTCTGGCGATGGATTGAAGGCGGCGCCCACATCTATGTCTGCGGTGATGCCACGCAGATGGCCGCTGCCGTTCACGACGCACTCATTCATGTCATTCAAAAGGAGGGCAATTACGCAAAGACCGACGCAGCCAATTACCTGACCGCGCTCTCAAAAAATGGGCGCTATCAACGCGATGTCTACTAAAACCGCAGATTGGAGAAATTGATGACAGCTAAAGACGCCGTACGCGAGGCAATCCTGAGTGCAAAAGCCGATAAGGCAATGAGCTGGGAAGAGATCGCCAGCCATGTTGGCTGCTCGCCGGTTTTCCTCACGTCCGCTTGTCTCGGCGAAAACAGCCTGACCGAAGAGCAGGCCAAGTCGGTCGCCTCGCTGCTGGGAATCGACAGTGCGCATATCCCGGCGATGACCAGCTGCCCGACGAAGGGGCAGCGGATCCACGAGCTGGCCAATGACCCGCTGGTATATCGATTCCAGGAAATCACCGCCGTTTATGGCGAGACGCTCAAAGAGCTGATCCACGAAAAGGCCGGCGACGGCATCATGAGTGCAATCGACTTCACCATGGAAGTGGAAAAAGTCCCTGATCCCAAAGGCGACCGGATCCAGGTCACGATGAACGGGAAGTTCCTCCCTTACCGTCGCTGGTAATACCGACAACCCCGCTCAAGGCATGTCTCTACCTGACATGCCTTGGATCGGACTACACATAAAAGACCGGATGAAAATCGATGTCCTACTTACAGCCAAGCGAATTTGTAACGAAGCTGGTGGATCAGGGCGAGTCCAAGGTTTACATGAGCGAGCGGGACACCGTCCTGCGGGGTATCATGGCCGGGGCAACCCTCGCATTGGCCGTCCTCTTTGCCATTTCTGTTGCCGTTAATACCGGCAATTTTCTGATCGGTGCCCTCCTGTTTCCGGTGGGTTTCTCCATGCTCTATCTAATGGGGTACGACTTGCTTACCGGTGTATTTACCATCGTGCCGCTCGCCTGGCTCGACGGGCGGCCCGGCGTAACCATCCCGCGAATGCTGAAATGCTGGGGTTTGGTGGGTCTCGGTAACCTCATTGGCTCGCTGTTTATCGCGTTCTTTGCCTATCTGTACCTCTCTCAGGGTTTTGCCAACGAGGTCAATGCAATTGGCGAGCAGATGATGGCAGTCGGCGAGAGCCGTACCAGCATGTATGCCGATGCCGGCGCCTGGGGAATGGTCCACTTGTTCATGCGTGGCATGTTCTGCAACTGGATGGTCTCGATGGGCGTCGTGGGCGCGTCAATCTCAACGACTGTCCCTGGCAAGATCCTCGGCATGTGGATGCCGATCATCGTGTTCTTTTACCTGGGCTTCGAGCATTCCGTCGTCAACATGTTCCTCTTCCCGCTCGGGCTTATGATGGGCGCGGAGTTCACGCTCGGTGATTATCTCATCTGGAACGAGATCCCCACCGTGCTGGGTAACCTTGTCGGCGGACTGCTTCTGGTGGGGCTCGTGCTCTACACCACGCACGTGCGCACCGGTGCCAAGAAGGAATTCTCTGATTCCTGATTCGAGACTCGATGATGGCACGCAACGAGGGGGGTCGGTGCTTGGCATCGGCCCCTCTCCATTGTTTGGGATGGGTGATTTGTGTGCGCGCTCAGGATTGACTTTGGACAGTGGACGGCGGCCGGTCGAAAGGCAGCTAATCAGGATGCCTGCGCGGCGCGGATCCCCGCAGGCGCAGACCTGGACACCAAGGGCATCGCAATCGCGATTGCCGACGGTATCGGGTCAAGCGATGTCAGTGATATCGCGAGTCGGACAGCCGTCGAAACGATCGTAACCGACTACTATTCGACCTCCGCCGCCTGGTCGGTGAAGAACGCGCTCAGCAAAGTGGTTAACGCCACCAACGGCTGGCTGCATGCGCGTACCGACAACAGCTGGGCGCGCTACGACAAGGATCGCGGGTATATCTGTACGCTGACTACGCTGGTCCTCAAAGGTCGAACCGCGCACTGCATTCATGTCGGAGACACCCGGGCCTATCGATATACCGCAACGGGGCTCGAGCCGCTGACCCGTGATCATCATACGCCCGGCGCCGACGGCGGAGCTTCCCTGTCGCGGGCAATCGGAGTCAATCATGCCGTGGAGCTGGACTATGCGCTCACCCCTTTCGACACAGGTGACTGGTTTCTACTGACCAGTGACGGCGTCCACGAATTTGTCAGTGAGCAAGCACTCGGTGCCCACCTGAAGGACGATCGAAGCTGCCAGGACATCGCTTACGCCCTCTGTCAAACGGCTATCGAGAATGGCAGCAACGACAATGTCACGGCGCAGGTTGTGCGCATTGAACAGGCTCCGGAAAAAGACACCGATGAATGGTTGTGGAGTGGCCAGACGCTAGCACCCCCACCGGATCTGCAACCGGGGGATACGCTGGACGAGTTCCGGATTCTCCGCGAGATCCATCGATCCCACCGCAGCAGTGCCTATCTCGGGCAACACCTGCACTCAGATGAGTATGCAGTCATCAAGATCCCATCGGTCGAGCTGCGGGATGACCCAAGGGCGATGGAGCGCTTTATCGCCGAGGAATGGATCGCCGCTCGTGTCTCGAGCGCATTTGTCCTCAAACCGTTCCCCCGAACAACCAAGCCGCGTTACCTCTACTCGGCTTTCGAGTACATCGACGGACTGAGCCTTCGTCAGTGGATTCGCGATCACCCGCGACCGTCCCTTAAAGAGGTACGCGAAATCATTCGACAGATCGGTTATGGCCTGCGCGCGATGCACCGCCAGGAAATGCTCCATCAGGATCTTCGACCGGAAAATGTCATGATCGACGCTCACGGCGGAGTCAAAATCATCGACTTTGGCGCCGTTGAGGTCCGAGGCTTGGCGGAAAATCATCCACAGCGGCCGCAGGAGGTGCTCGGAACCCAGCAGTACAGCGCGCCAGAATACTTTCTCGGTTCAACCGGAACCGAGCGCTCCGACGCCTATTCGCTGGGCGTCATCGCCTACGAAATGCTGACCGGCGATTTGCCTTATGGCCCCGCCGCCGCTCAGGTCCGACAGGACTCGGATGTCAGGAAACTCCGATATCAGCCCCTGCAACGAAAGCGCCGGGATTGCCCCGACTGGTTGAACCCTGTCCTATCCACCGCTTGTCATCCACGTCGCGAGCAGCGCTACGCCGATGTCCCGGAGTTCATTCACGCCCTCTATCACGGCGAAGATCTCGGCTATAATGCCAGCAGGCAGCCGCTGATCGACCGCGATCCGGTGAAATTCTGGCAACTGGTTGCCGTGCTGCTGGTTCTAGTGATCATTCTGCAGTGGGCGATTCTTTAGCGGATGACCAGAAAAGCGACGAGCAAACAGTCCTCATGCGTTTAATCCTCATCCGTCACGCCCAGACCGTCGCCAATGACGAGGGTCGCTGGCAAGGCCATAGCGACTACCCGCTCAGCCCCGCCGGGCAGACTCAGGCCGAGGCCCTGGCCCATGCCCTGGCACAGGAGCAAGCCCGGCAACCCGACGACTGGAAGGAGCCGGTCCTCTACAGCTCCTCGCTGGGACGGGCCCTTGCCACTGCACGCGCGATCGGACAGGCATTATCACTGCCCATCGCCGCCCGCGATGACTTGCGTGAATACGACGTCGGCGTTTTCTCGGGGCGCACGGCCGCCGATCTTGATCGTGACTACCCGCAGATCGTCGCGGGCTTTCGGCGGGATGGCCATTGGGACCATGTCCCGCAGGCTGAACCCGTAGCGGCGCGGGCGCGGCGGGCCGATGCAGTCATCGCCCAGCTGCTGGCGGCTCATGGCGACACTCAGACCGTCATCGGCGTTACCCATGGCGGTTTCATGCAGTACCTGGTGGCCGCCCTGCTGGGGACACGCCGCATCTGGGGATTCCGTCCCGAGAACACTGCACGCTTCGAGTTCACCCTCTCGTCGGCAGCCGCGCAGCAGGAAACCACCGACTCATCCGGCGGCCTGAGCACCTATCGTTGCCGGATCACCCGGTTCAACGACTGCACGCATCTGGCCTCAGTCACTCGCTGATGAGCCGGCGCGTTGTTCCAGATCGGCAAGGATCGCGGCGTCCAGATCGATGGTCTGGTGGTGGCCGTAGCGGGCGGCAAGCCGCCGCTCCCCGGGCAGGCGGACACCCGGTTCTGCCGCCATTGTCGTGAGCATTGCCTCGACCCGGCTGGCAAAATCATCACCACCGGCAAAAAACCCCGGATCCAGCAGCACAAACAACTGCCCGAGTCGCGGCGGCTCGCCCTCGGCATCAAAGAGGGACGAGGCCTCGTAGGCAAAAGATGCCCCCGTCAGGCCCGCTGCCAGCAGTTCGACCATCAACGCCAGTGCCGCGCCCTTGGCGTCGCCCATCGGTCGGACACTGCCCGCCATCGCCTCAGCGGGATCAGTCGTCGGCTGACCGTCGCGGTCCAGCGCCCAGTCCGGCGGGATCGCCTCGCCGGTGCGCTGGGCCATCATCACTTTGCCGCGGGCGACACGACTCACTGACAGATCGATGACCAGGGGATCCGCCGAGACCCGGGGCGCCGCAAAGGCAATCGGGTCAGTGCCGAACAACGGCCGTTTTCCGCCCCAGGGCGCAATCGCGGCGGGCGCATTGCCGAATCCGAGGGCAACGATACCCTGCCGCGCCATCGCCTCGACGTGATGACCCGCGACGCCAAAATGATGCGAGCGGTGGATACCCAGCGCCGCGATGCCCTGGTCCCGAGCAGCAGCGACTGCTGACGGCATCCCCGCCTCGATGGCGGGATAAGCAAACCCGGTATGGGCATCCACCCCCACCACCGAGCCCGATTGGCTGACCGCCGGAGAGGCCTGTCCATCGACCTTGCCGGCGGCGGTCTGGTCGGCGTAATAGGCCACCCGCGAGAGCCCGTGGGAGGGCAGATCATCGAGTTCGGCGGCAATCAACGCCCGTACCACCGAGCGCGCGTTGTCCGGGCGGGCGCCGCTACGCTCGAGCGCGGCACGGGCGAGGGACTCCAGATGGGGAATTGAGCAGTGCATGATCGCCGTTATCCTGTCGATCGCCAGACAGCCGCGCAAGCCCTATCCTTGACTTGATCACGTATCCGCTCGCCTCACACCTTGGTAGGCTGTTGGGCGGTATCCACCGACTCGCCCTGCGGAGGCAATGATGGACGTATCACACCGGCCGCCCGCCTACTGGCTCTTCCCGGCGGGATTACTGATCTCGCTGGGGATCTCCCTGCTGCCGGGCCAATGGCCCCTTTATGTCGTGCTGGCGATCAGTACGGCGATACTCGGCTTGCCTCACGGAAGCCTCGACACCGCGGTGGCAAAGCGCTATCTGCACCTCGATAGCGTGCCCAGAATGATCGGGTTTCTGGCCGGCTACATGGCCTTGAGCGCGGCGGTGATCGCCATCTGGCTGCAGGTGCCCAATATCGCCCTGGCGGTCTTTCTGCTCTACTCCGCCGTGCATTTCGGCGACGATGTGGCGCATCGCCTCGGGCGGATCGGCGGCATCGGCTACGGACTGTGGATCCTCGGCCTGCCGGTCACCTTCCACCCCGGCGTTGTCGAGCCTCTGTTTGCCATGCTTGGCGCCGATCAGACCGGACTGATTATTGCTGCAGCCCCCTGGGCGCTGGGGCTCGGCGGCGGCATCCTGCTGGCCGCGCTGGCCCTCCACCCCGAGCGCGCCCTGAGCGACTGGCGCGATCCGCTGCTGCTTGCCCTGGGCGCGGCGGTGCTGCATCCGCTGGCCTACTTCATCGCCTACTGGTGTTTTTTGCACAGCCCGCGGCACCTGACCCTCGCGGCGCGCGATCTCAGCCTCGACAGCTGGGGCGCGCGCCTGCGCGCGGTGGCCCCGACAACGCTCGCCACCTATGCGCTGGCAGCGGCCGCCGTGCCCTTTCTGATGGACATGCCAGGCGACGCGGTTCTCATGCAGGTCATTTTCATCGGTCTGGCAGCACTGACAGTGCCGCACATGATTCTGGAACTGATCGCCAGCCCCCATCGCGTGGAATAGGCAGTGCTCGACGCCGCCCTTCAACCACTGCAGCGCAGGGCCCTGACGCCCGTCGCCCGATTCATGGTGGCACGCGGTGTCAGTGCGGATAGTGCCACGCTGACCGGATTCGCACTGGGCGTCATGGCGCTGATCTTTATCGTCAATGAGGCCTACCTGGCGGCACTGGCGTTCATCCTGCTCAATCGGCTTTTTGACGGACTGGATGGGGCCATCGCCCGTCTGACCCGGCCGACTGACCGGGGGGCATTTCTGGATATCGCGCTTGATTTCTTTTTCTATGCCACCGTCCCTCTTGGTTTTGCGGTGGCCGATCCGGCCGCTAATGCCCTGCCCGCCGCCGTGGTCATCACCGCGTTTGTCGGGACCGGGTCGTCGTTTCTCGCCTTTGCCGTCATCGCCGCCCAGCGCGGCCTGCCCGCCTCGGCCTTCACCGGCAAGGGCATTCACTATCTGAGCGGATTGACCGAAGGCACCGAAACCATCGCATTTTTTGTCGCGATCTGCCTTTTCCCCGGCTATTTCGGCGCAATCGCCATCGGCTTTGCACTGGCTTGTCTGATCACCACTTTCACGCGATGGATTCAGGGCATGCAGACCTTCCGCGACTCCGGTTCGGCGTCGTGAACACTCCCAGCCGAGGCATGGGTGCTTTGACCCTGCTCGTGGGCCTGGCCATCGGGCTGGCAACGCCGGCGAGCGCGCAAACGGGCGACACGAGCGGCACGGACTGGGAGCAGACGTTGCGCGAGGCACAGGGCCAGACGGTGTACTGGAATGCCTGGGCCGGCGATCAGCGCACCAATGCCTTCATTCAATGGGTCGGCGAGCAGACCGAGGCGCGATTCGATGTGGCCATCCGTCACGTCAAGCTCTCCGATACCGCCGAGGCAGTCACGCGGGTGGTCACCGAGAAGGCGGCCGGTCGAGACGAGAACGGGTCGGTGGACCTGCTCTGGATCAACGGCCCCAACTTTCTGTCGATGAAGGAACAGGATCTGTTGCACGGGCCCTTCGTGCGCGATCTGCCCAACAGTCGCTATCTCGACCTCAGTCGCGGATCGGCGAATACCACTGACTTCACGGTCCCGACCGAGGGCCTCGAGAGTCCATGGCGGTTGGCGCGCTTTGTCTTTAACTACGATACCGCCCGGGTCGATAACCCGCCGCGGACCATGCCCGCGCTTCTGGAATGGGCGCAGGCCAACCCGGGACGATTCACCCATCCGCATCCGGATAATTTCATGGGTGCGACGTTCCTGAAACAAGCGCTGATCGAGTTGACGCCGGATCCGGCGGTCCTCCAGGAGCCGGTGGAAAACGCCGACTTTGCCAGCGCGACAGCGCCGCTGTGGGACTGGTACGACGCCATTCAGCCGCACCTGTGGCGCGGCGGCGAGACCTATCCGAGCAACGAATCCGAGCAGCAGCGACTGGTCAACGACGGCGCCGTCGATATCGGCCTGTCGTTTGATCCGGCCTCCACCGCGGCTGCGATCAAACAGGGGTTGCTGCCGCCGACGGCGCGGGTATTGATCCCCGCCGCCGGCAGCATCGGCAATGTCAGTTTTGTGGCAATCCCCTACAACGCGCGGCACACCGCCGGCGCCCGGGTTGTGGCCAACTTTCTGATCTCGCCGCGGGCTCAGGCGCGCATGCAGAATATCGAGGTGCTGGGCGCGTTTTCGGTCCTCGACTTCGAGCGCCTGAGCGACTCGCAACGCGCTCGTTTTGAAGCCCTGCCCGACGCCCCGGCACTGCCTACCCGCGAGGCACTGGGCAAGACCCTGCCTGAACCCCATCCCAGCTGGATGACACGGCTCATCGAGACCTGGGCGCAGCGATACACTCGCTAGCTCCCGGTGAAAAATGTCCGGCGCACGGGGCTGCGCGCCCTGATCATTGCGGTGCTGATCGGTCCGGTACTACTGGGCGTAGCGCAGACGCTCAGTGCGGCGTTTGGCTGGCTGCCCGCCCTTGGCGAGCGCACCATTGGGCTGGCCCCCTGGCGGACACTGCTCGACCAGCCGGGTCTGGCGACCTCGGTCCAGCTCACCCTCTGGACCGGGATCAGCGCCACGGTGATCGGCTTTGCCCTGGCCTTCGGGCTGGTGGCCAGTCTTCATGGCCGGGCAATGGGCCGCTCACTCATGCCCTGGCTGGCACCCTTCCTGGCGGCCCCCCACGCCGCCATCGCCATCGGCCTTGCCTTTGTCCTTGCCCCGTCCGGCTGGCTGCTCAGGCTTCTGGCAGCGCCCCTTGACCTGACTCATCCTCCGGCCTGGGCACTGGTGGGCGACCCCCTGGGCATCGGACTGATACTGGGATTGCTGGTCAAGGAGGTGCCGTTTCTCGCGTTGATCATGACCGCATCACTGAGCCATCTGCCGGTGCGGCGCTGGCTGATTCAGGCCCGATCACTGGGTTATACCCCGGCGGCCACCTGGCTCCGCGTGGTGTTGCCGATGATGTGGCCACAGATCCGACTGCCCACGCTGATCGTTTTGAGCTATGCGCTCTCGAACGTCGATATGGCACTTATTCTGGGGCCCGCCAATCCGCCGGTGCTGGCCGTCACCGTTTTGCGTGCCTATACCGCGCCCGAACTCTCGAGTCTGCTGACGGCAGGCGCGGGGGCTGCCCTGCAGGCAATCGGCGTATTGATCACCTTTGCCGGCGTCTGGGCGTTTGAGCGTCTGATCGGCGTCATCGGCCGCACCCGCCTGCGTCGTGGTCGCAGAGGCCGGCTGAGTGGCGTTGCTCTGGGTTTGGCGCAGGCACTCAACCCAATCCTGCTGGGCATGGCCAGCGCTGCCATTGCAGCTCTGGCTGTCTGGTCGGTGACGTGGCGCTGGTCATGGCCGAAGCCTTTGCCCGAGCAGCTTTCGATGGCCGCCTGGCAGCAGCCCGGGGACAGCTGGATCGGGCCACTGGGCCATAGTCTGCTGTTTGCGGGGGTAACCACTGCGCTGGCACTCATGCTGGCCATCGCCTGGCTCGAGACCGAGCAGCGGCGGGGGGCCTCGCTGCTTGCGGGCATCCTCTATCTGCCGTTACTGCTGCCGCAGATCGGGTTTTTGCCGGGTCTGCAGTTCGGCTTTCTACAGTTGGGGATCGGCCCCGGGCTGCTGGCCGTGGGTTGGGCCCATCTGCTGTTCGTCTTCCCCTATGTGCTTCTGGTACTGGTCGGGCCCTGGCGGGGGTACGATCCGCTGCTCAGTCGCCAGGCCGCCAGTCTGGGGGCAGGGCCGTTGCGACGGCTTTTTCGGGTCAAGCTGCCGGTGCTGCTGGCGCCGGTGCTGGCGGCCGGCGCCATCGGGGTGGCGGTGTCCATCGCCCAGTACCTGCCCACACTGATCATGGGCGGCGGGCGCATCAATACCCTCACCACTGAAGCGGTCAGTCTCGCCAGCGGCGCGGATCGCCGCATCACCGCCGTCTATGCCATTCTTCAAATGCTCATACCAGTCGCCGCCTATGGCATCGCGATCATTGCGCCGATGCTGCGGGGCCGGCGCCATCGTCTTCTCAGGGAGCCGCGTTATGCCACTGGCGATTGACTCGCTCGCCATTCAAGCCCCCGGTGACGCCCCCCTTTTTGCGCCGGTCACCCTCAGCGTCGATGCCGGGACTGTTACCACCGTGATGGGACCGTCGGGGGTGGGCAAGACGACCCTGTTGCATGCCATTGCCGGGCATCTTCCGGCTGGCTTCGAGCTGACCGGTCACATCACGCTCAATGGCCGGCCGCTCAACGGTCTCCCCGCCGAGCAGCGCCGCATCGGCATGATGTTCCAGGAGGCGGGGCTTTTTCCGCACCTGAGCGTGGGCGATAACCTGGCGTTTGGACTGCACGCCACGGTGCGGGGGCGACGGGCGCGTTCGCAGGCGGTGGACAGGGCGCTGGCGGCGGCAGGCCTCGAGGGGATGGGCGAACGTGACCCGGCAACGCTTTCCGGCGGTCAGCGTGCCCGTGCAGCGCTGATGCAAAGCCTGCTCGCTGAGCCTGAGGCCATCCTGCTCGATGAGCCCTTCTCGCGGCTCGATCAGGCCCTGCGCACTGGCATACGTACCTTCGTGCTGGACCACATCCGCGCCCGGTCAATTCCGGCCCTGCTGGTCACCCACGATCCGGCGGATGCGGAGGCCGCCGGCGGGCCGGTGATCCCGCTCGGCGAGGTCGCCGCGGTCAATACCTAGCCCAGGCGGGCGCGCTGCGCCTCGAGCGACTCCCAGCGTTCATAGGCTGCCGCGAGCTCGGTCTCGGCCTGCTCGAGGGCGTCGAGGGTTGCCTGAACCGTTGCTGCATCCGACTGATAGAGAGTCGGGTCGTTGGCCTTGCCGCGCGCGGCCTCGGCGGCCGCCTCCAGCGTTTCGATGCGAGCAGGCAGTTCATCGAGTTCCAGGGCTTCGCCATAGGTCAGTTTGCGCGGCTTTTTGGGCGACGACGCCGGCTTGCTGCTGCGACGTCTGGTGGGCTCCGCCGGTGGGGTTTTCGCCTGACTCTGGCGCAGCCAATCCTCGTAGCCACCGACATATTCGCCAATATGCCCCCCGGCCTCGGGCACGAAGACACTCGTGACCACATTGTCCAGAAACGCCCGATCGTGCGAGACCAGCAACAGCGTGCCCGTGTAGTCCACCAACCGCTCTTCGAGCAGCTCAAGGGTCTCGACATCCAAATCATTGGTCGGCTCGTCGAGGATCAGCAGGTTCGACGGGCGCGCGAACAACTGCGCGAGGAGCAGACGGTTGCGCTCACCCCCCGACAGCCGGCTGATCGGGGCGTTGGCGCGCTCGGGCGAGAACAGAAAGTCCTGCAGATAGCCCATGACATGACGCCGCTTGCCATCGCCCAGATCGATGAAGTCCTCGCCGCCGGCAACGTTTTCCCGTGCCGAGCGCTGGTCATCCAGCGACGCCCGGTGCTGATCGAAGTACGCCACCTGAAGGCCGGTACCCAACTTGACCGAACCGCTGTCCGGCGCCAGCTCTCCGACCAGCAGCCGGATCAGGGTGGTCTTGCCGACCCCGTTGGGGCCCAGAATGCCGATCCGGTCGCCGCGAATGATGCGGGTGCTGAAATCGGTAACCAGAGGCTTACCGTCGATGGCATAGGTCAGATGCTCGGCCTCGATCACCCGCTTGCCGGAGCGTTCGCCCTCGGCCATGGTCAAGCGCGCTTCGCCCGGACGCTCGCGACGTTCGGCGCGGGCCTTGCGCATGGCCTTGAGGGCTCGTACCCGGCCCTCATTGCGGGTTCGACGGGCCTTGATGCCCTGGCGGATCCAGGCCTCTTCCTGCTTGAGCTTTTTATCGAAACGCGCCTGCTCCTCGGCCTCGGCATGATCGCGTTCCTCACGACGCCGCAGGTAATTCGCGTAGTCTCCCGGCCAACTGGTCAGCTGGCCGCGATCGATTTCCACAATGCGGGTCGCAACGGCCTGCAGAAAGGCGCGGTCATGCGTGACAAATACCACCGCCCCGTCAAACTCGCGCATGAAGCCCTCGAGCCAGCGAATGGCCTCGATGTCGAGGTGGTTGGTCGGCTCGTCGAGCAACAGCACATCCGGGCCTGGCACCACCGCGCGCGCCAACAGGACGCGTCGCTTGAGGCCGCCGGAAAGTCCCGAGAAAAGGCTGTCCGCGGGCAATCCGAAGCGGGTCAGCACCGCATCGACGCGCTGCTCGATCTGCCAGCCGCCGGCCGCCTCGATACGCGACTGCAGATCGGTAAGCTCGTCGATGTCGCCCTCACCCGCGCCAATGGCCATGGCCAGATCGTGGTGACGGGCCAGCAATTCGCCCAGCGATCCCAGGCCTTCGGTGACCACGTCGAACACCCGACCATCGAGATGGTCGGGAACGGCCTGCTCGAGGCGCGATACGCTCGCCGCCTCGCCGCGCTGCACCCGTCCGGCATCCGGCTCGATCGCGCCTTCGATGATGCGCAGCAACGTCGACTTTCCTACACCATTGCGGCCAACCAGACAGACGCGTTCGCGATCTTCGATGGTCAGCGACGCATCCTTGAGCAGTGGCGGACCACCGACGGAAAACTCGATTTCATCAACGCGGATCAGACTCATGGATACTCCTTCAGATCAGCGATCAGTTTAACAGAGCCAATTTCGCCGCATCGCCGCGCTGACGTATGCTTTTGCCATGACTGCAATCGATCGACTCGTCGACCTCTACCAAATCGGCGGTCCCGTGATCGCCCTGCTACTGGCCATGTCCGTGGCGGCACTTGCCATCGTCCTCGCCAAGCTTGGCCAGGCCCTGCTTACCCGCAGCCATCGGCTGAGCCACGCGCGGGCCGCGGTGCGTGCCTTCACCGCCGGCGATATCGACCAGGCCGGCGCCTGGGTCCGCGGCTCGCGCAATCCAGCCGGACAACTGACCGCTCGGGCCATCGAAGGATTGCAGAACGCCGATATGGATGAGGCCAGACTGCGCGAGGACATCGCCCGGCTGGGTCAGGATCAATTGCGAGACCTGCGCCGTGGGCTGCGACCGCTTGAACTGATTGCAAGCCTTGCGCCGCTGCTGGGACTGCTCGGTACGGTGCTGGGCATGATCGAGGCATTCCAGGCGCTCGAGCAGACGGACAATGGCAGCGACCCGGCGGTGCTATCGGCCGGCATCTGGCAGGCCCTGTCCACTACCGCCGTGGGCCTGGCGGTGGCGATCCCCGCGGTGGCGGCGGCGACCTGGCTGGAGGCACGTGTCCAGCACCTGGGCGAGGAAATGGATAGCTTGATCACCGAGCTGTTTACCCGGCGTCCAGCGCGGCTCGATCAACGGTCGTCGTGATGGGCGCAGGCCCGCGCATTACCCCGCAGCCACCACCGCGTCACGCCCTGATTCGCCTGACGCCGTTAATCGATGTCATTTTCATCCTGTTGATATTTTTCATGCTGGCCTCGACGCTCGAATCACGTGAGCAGATATCGGTCGGCGTTGCGCCTCCCGCCGGGGCCGGCCCAACAACGGCGGACACCGTGCGGGTCAGCCTTGAACCGGATGCCGTGGTCGTTGACGGGCGCCGAGTCACTGCATCCGCAATGATGAGCGCCGTTGCAGCGGCCGTGCGCGACCGCAATGCCCGCATCATCCACCTGCAGCCGCAGGCTGGCGTGTCGTTGCAAACCACCCTGCAGGCGCTTGAGCGGATGCGGGGCCTGGATGTCGAGGTCTCACTGCTCGAGGGCGGAGGCGAGGGATGATCGGCCTGCAGAATGATCACCGCCGACACCCCGCCGACCGCGAGACCGGTCTGCTGCCGCTGATCAATGTGGTTTTTCTGCTGCTCGCGTTCTACCTGATTGCCGGGCAACTCAGCCCATCGGCACCGTTTGCGGTGACTCCGCCAGAACAGGATGGCACGGCCCTCGAGACGCCGGTCCGTACCATCATCCACATCGCGGGGGACGGCTCGGTGGCCATCGACGGCGAACGGCTCGAAGCGGACGCGATTCAGCGATCAATCGCGGCCATCGAGGGTCAAGGCGCAGCGCCTGTCCGGCTGGTGGCCGATGCCGAGGCCGACGCCGCGCGGGTTGTCTCGATTCTTGCTCAGCTGCGCGATCGGGGTGTCGAGGCCGTCGACCTGGTGACCCGGCAACCATGAACCGCGGCGGTGGGATCTGGGTCGCAGCCTTTCTGGTTGCCGGTCTGGCGCATGTGGGGCTACTGGGATTTATCCTGCCGGCACCGCCGCCCGAATCGCGGGCACCGGGCGCTGCCACCGATCCCGTGCGGATCGAGCTTGGCACGGCGCCATCCCCCGCCCTCGCCCAAGCGGAACCGGCAATGTCCACACCGACGCCGCCCGAGCCGGAGCCGAAACCCCAACCTGACCCTGAGCCCAAGCCCAAGCCCGAGCCTGCGCCTACGCCTGAGCCTGAGCCCGAGCCCCAGCCCGACGCCAAGCCTCAGCCCGAACCCGACTCCAGACCAGAGCCCGAGGCGACCGCCGAAGCACCCGCTCCGGCCGACGCCGGCGAGCCGATCTCCGGCGAAGGCAGCGAGGCGGCGCGGCGCAACTACCTGCAGACATTGCGGGCCTGGCTATCGCAGCATCGGCATTATCCGCGGCGGGCGCGCCTGCGGGGTCTCGAGGGCGATGCGGTTGTTACCCTGCGCTTTGACGACGAGGGGATGATCGCGGACGCCCTCGTCTCCGGGTCGACCGGCTATCGGAGTCTGGATGAGGCGCTACAGACAATGCTCGAGCGCGCACGACCGTTTCCCGACCCCCCGGATGAGGCCCTCATCGCCGGGCGGACCATCGACGTCCCGATCCGTTTTTCATTGCGCGATAACCGGGCCGATTTTTGATCCAGATCAAACCGGTTCAAGAACACACAGAGCGTTTTATTGTCACTGGGCTGATGGGGTTAATAATTGCACCAAAACGGTGCGAATGCCTGATTGACCTGCATCACAGCCGGGCGTATGTTTCGTCTTGATTCCAAAAGGAGGAAATCAACCATGGATCTTTCAACTCTCAGTGTGGGTCAGTACGACTTCATTGCGAATGCCTTCTCGTTTGGCTTTGCAGTGATGGCGGCCGCGACCCTTTTCCTGTGGTTCTCCCGCAGTCAGGTAGCTCCCGCGTACAAGATGGCTGTGACGATCTCCGGTCTCGTGACCGCCATTGCCGGTTACCACTATCTGCAGATCATGTTGTCGTGGGACGCGGCCTTCTCCGTGACCAACGGCACGATCGAGACCACGGGATACGCCTTTAACCAGGCCTATCGCTATGTCGACTGGCTGCTGACCGTCCCGCTGCTGCTCGTTGAGCTGATTCTCGTCATGCGCCTTTCGCGGAGCGAGACGGTGTCGAAGAGCGTGACGCTGGGTGGCGCTGCCGCTCTGATGATCATCCTCGGCTATCCGGGCGAAGTGGCCGAAGGCGGCGCGACGCGCTTCCTGTTCTGGGTCCTTTCGATGATTCCGTTCATCTACATCGTCTACCAGCTCGTTGTCGGCCTGAAGGGTTCGATCAGCAAGCAGCCGGAAAACGTTCGTGGCCTGATCAACGGTGCCGCTACCCTCGTGGTCGTGTCCTGGCTGTTCTACCCGATCGTGTTCCTGTTCCCGCTCATCGGCCTGACTGGTGGTGCTGCCATCACCGCCGTCGAGGTGGGCTACACGGTTGCAGATATCGTGGCCAAGGCCGTGTTCGGCATCCTCATTCTGATGATTGCGATCCGCAAGTCGGAAGCCGAGGGCAAAGCCAGCGCCTGATCGGAATCATCCGATCGGCCGGCATGGCTAATGCTGAGCCTGTGGATGTCGGACGCCGTCCGGCATCCACTTTCCCGGACTAAGCGTGAGGATCAACTCCGTGGCCGCAGTCGACGTCAGCCAACAGCAAAGCACCGACACAGGGGTCTCTACCCTGTCGAGCGGTCTGACGCATGCGTCCAACCCTGCGCCCCTGTCCGCCGTCAATCAGTCCATGATTGACGCCCTCGCCCATCTACGACCGAGTCCGGCCCGGGATGCGGCGATCTATCACCTTGAAACCGGTGGCCATCGAATGCGGGCAAAACTGGCGCTTGCCAGCAGTGCCGGTCGACTGGACACCCACGACAGCACAGCGGCGGCCGCCGCCTGTGAACTGCTGCATAACGCATCGCTGATTCATGACGACATCAGTGATCACGATCTCTACCGGCGCGGACAGGCGTCCGTCCGGTCTCTCTACGGCGACGACGTTGCCCTGTGTGCGGGCGACCTGTTGTTGACCACCGCTTATCAGATCGCTGCCGGTATTCGCCAGGCGAGCACCGCGCGCCGGCTCATGGCAGCGATGGCCGACTGCACCGCGCGGGTCATCGGCGGGCAGAGCGTTGAGCTGGCCGGGCGCGAGCAGCGTCAGCCGGTAAGTCGCGCCGATTATCTGGCTGCGACGCGCGCGAAGACCGCACCGCTCATCGAACTTGCGCTCAATGTGGGGGTTCAGACGGATGACAACGGCGAAGCCAATGCGCGGCGCGGCCACGAGCTGGCCGCTTCGATCGGTCTGGCCTATCAAATCCTCGACGACCTCGATGACCTGCAGACCACCGATGACCCTGACCGACTGCATCCGCTGCATGCCTGGCGGCATCACCAGCCGCCCCGCGGCTATAACGGCGACAAACGCAAGGCAACGCTGCTGCGCTGTCTCCAGCATGTTCGCGCGGCCCTCGATCGCGCGGATCGACTGACCGGGCATCTGCCGGCCCCACTGGCCCGGGATGTCCGCCAACTCCTGCAGCGACTCGCCGACCAATCGCGGGCCGTCTCCGGGCGCGCACTGACACAACACAAGGGGTAGAGCCCTATGCATTCCCTGGTGATGGGCGGCGGATTCGGCGGCATCGCAGCCGCTCTGCGTCTCCGCGCCCGTGGTCATGAAGTCACTCTGATTGATCGCTGCCCGCGGCTGGGAGGGCGCGCCCAGGTGTTCGAGCGTGATGGCTACCGACACGATGCCGGCCCCACCGTCATTACCGCGCCGTTCCTGTTTGCCGAGCTGTTCGAATTGTTTGGCGAATCACTGCACGACCACCTCGAACTGCGCCCGCTCGATCCCTGGTATCGGTTCCGTTTTCCGGATGACTCGTCATTCGACTATGGCCCGGGCATTGAGCGCATGGAGTCTGAGATCGCGCGCTTCAATCCGGAAGACGTTGCGGGCTATCACGGGCTGCTGGCGGAATCCCGGGAATTGTTCGAAATCGGGTTCCGCGAGTTGGGTTACCAGCCCTTTCATCGTCTTTCATTTATGGCCCAGCAAATTCCGCGGCTGCTGCGACTGCGCTTTGACCGCAGCGTCTGGACGATGGTGGCCCGCCATATCAAGCATCCCTACCTGCGCCGGGCGCTGTCGCTGCAACCCCTGCTGGTCGGGGGCAACCCATTTGATACCACCTGCATCTACGGGCTGATTCACTACCTCGAGCGCGAGTGGGGCGTGCACTTTGCCATGGGCGGAACCGGTGCGCTGGTCGGGGAGCTTGCCAACCTGCTCGAGCGCCAGGGCGTTCGTGTCGAGAACGGCCGCAGCATCACCGCGGTGCACCGCGAAGGTCGGCGCATCACCGGCGCCAGTGTCGATGATGGCCGCACGCTGACGGCCGATCACTTCGTCTCCAATCTTGACCCCATGCATCTGTACGGTGAGCTGATGAATCCGGCGCCACTCGCCGCCCGGGTCAAGCATCGGCTGGCGCAACCGTCGATGGGCCTGTTTGTGCTGTACTTCGGCACCGACTGCACCTACCCCGACGTTGCGCATCACACGATCTGGCTGGGCGACCGCTATCGCGAACTGCTGCGCGACATCTTTGACCGCAAGATCCTCTCGGAGGACTTTTCGCTGTACCTGCACCGGCCGACGGCCACCGATCCGAGCTTTGCACCGCCCGGGCATGACAGCTTCTACGTGCTGGCGCCAGTACCCAATCAGCTCGGCAACATTGACTGGCGCAGCGAGGGCCCGCGGCTGCAGGCCCGCATCGTCGAGGCGCTCGAGGCCACACTCATGCCGGGTCTGAGTGCGCATCTGCGTAGCGCGTTCTACATGACGCCGGATCATTTCCGCGAAAACTACCAGAGCGTTCATGGCAGCGGCTTCACCCTCGCCCCCCTGTTCCGCCAGTCGGCGTGGTTCCGGTTTCACAACCAGGCCGAGGGGTTGGACAACCTCTACCTTGTGGGTGCCGGCACCCACCCAGGGGCGGGTATGCCCGGCGTTCTGTCCAGTGCCAAGGTCCTCGAGCGGCTTTTCCCCGAGGGCACGGTGGCGGCGTGAAGCCGCGCGAGGTCCTGGCCCGCCACGGCAGCAGCTTTCACACGGCCAGCCGGCTTCTGCGCCGACAGGATGCTGACGACGTCGCGACTCTGTATGCCGTCTGCCGGCTGATCGACGATATTGCCGATGAATCCGCCAACGGCGCGGAACGTATTGATCGGTTTGCCGAGGCGCTAACCCGCAATCGGCCCGATGAAATACCCGTTGAGGGGTTCGAGGCGCTTGTCCGGCGCCGACAGATGTCCCTCGCGCCGCTGGCGGTTCTGGCGCGAACGGCGGCCCATGAAGCGCGCGAGGGCCGGCTGATCGAGACCGAAACCGAACTGCTGGATTACTGTTATGGCGTCGCCGGCACCGTGGGCGAACTCATGTGCCCCCTGCTCGGCGCCGATCCCGTGCGCGGCCGTGACGCCGCCGTGGCCCTCGGTATCGGGATGCAGCTGACCAATATCGCCCGGGATGTGCTAGAGGACGCCCAGCGCGGACGCCGCTACCTGCCCGCGGACTGGGTCGGGTACCGTAGCCCGGCGGTCATCGCCAACGCGGCCGTGACAGACCGGGCAGCGATACAGACGGCCATTGCCCGGGTAATCGAGCGTGCCGAATCTGAGTATGCCCGTGCCGAGACCGGCTTCATGCTCATCCCATGGCGCAACCGTCTGTCGATTCGAGTGGCCGCGCGGCTCTATCGCGCCATCGGATTACGGGTGCGATCGAACGGCTGCCGTTACTGGGAAGGCCGAACCTCACTCAGCCACGATCAGCGCCGGCGCCTGGCGGTCAGAACGCTGGTGCGCCCTGCCGCTGGCGCGCCCCGCCCCGCCCCATGAAACACTTCGACATCGCGCTGATCGGCTTGGGTGCCGCCACCATGAGCCTGGCGGTCCGCCTTGTGGCACAGGGCTATCCAGGGCAAGTCGTCATCATAGAGCCGCGGGAATATCCCAGCGACGACCGGACCTGGTGCGGCTGGCGGCTAGCGGAGCATCCATTCACGGCGCAAGCCACCCGCACCTGGTCGACGTGGGCGGTCAGTCAGGCGGGCGAATCGGTGGTCAGGGGCAGCGACCGGACGCCCTATGAGATGCTGCGGGCCTCGGCGGTCCAGAGTCAGGCGCTGGATGCCATCGCAACACGGCCGGACTGGGCCCTGCTTGCCGGGCGATCCCTCCAGTCAGCGAGTTCCGATAATCAACCTTGGACGCTGCAGCTGGATAACGGCAGTTCGATCATCGCCGATCGGGTGTTTGACTCGCGCCCACCCGCGCTCACCCTCGAACGGCCCTGGGTATGGCAGAGTTTTGTTGGCCGTGAATTGGTGGGTCCCGGTCTCACTGATGATTCTCCCGTACGACTGATGGACTTTCTGGATGACGAGGCGCCGTTGCTGACCTTTGTCTACGAGCTGCCCATCGCCCCGGGCCGTCGGCTTATCGAGCTGACCCGATTTGCCCCGCAGCGCCCATCGCTATCGGCTCTGGGCGCGCAACTGGACGGCATTCTTGCCGATCGAGGGCTGGCCAATCACGCCATCGACCGTGAGGAGTCAAGCCATTTGCCCATGGCGCCGATCGCGCCCTACAACAGGGAGGGTTGGATGCGCGTCGGCACCGCCGGCGGCAGCATGCGGCCGGCGACGGGTTACGCGTTTCATGGCATCCAGCGTTGGGCGGATCAGTGTGCCGATGATCTGATGGCCGGTCGGCCACCCTGCGCCCCCTCGCGGCGCCGAACCATGGACTGGCTGGATGGCGTCTTCCTTGAATCGCTCTGGCGCCATACCCCAGCGGGCTCGGCCGGCAAGCCCTTCGTTCAGCTATTCGATCGCACGCCGGCGGAGGCAATGGTCCGGTTTTTAATGAGCCGGCCCCACATCAGCGATATTGCCCATATCCTGCGCTCCCTGCCGCCCACTCCCATGCTGCGAGCGGCCCTCGCGCATTCCCGTCAGGCGATGGACTGAAACTGCAGCGCCGCCAGATGGGCGTACAAACCGTCCTCAGCAAGCAAGTGATCGTGGGTACCCACCGCCCGCACTCGCCCCGACTCGAGCACCGCAATGCGATCGGCATTGCGGACCGTCGCCAGCCGATGCGCAATAACCACGCTGGTGCGCTCGGCCATTAACCGAGTAAGCGCAGCCTGCACCTGACGTTCGCTTTCAGCGTCGAGGCTGCTGGTCGCCTCATCCAGCAGCAACAATGCCGGATCACGAAGGATGGCCCGGGCAATGGCGATGCGCTGACGTTGCCCGCCCGAGAGTTGCACGCCGCCGGGTCCAATGTGGGTGTCAAAGCCATCGGGCAGCGCCTCGATAAAGCCCTGGCAGTTGGCCGCCTTTCCGGCGTCGACCACTCGATCGCGATCGGCGCCGGGATCGCCGAAGCGAATGTTCTCGGCAATCGTGCCAGTGAACAGGACCGGCTCCTGCGCCACCAGCGCCATGCGTTGGCGAAGTGCCGCCGGCTCGGCATCGCGCAGATCCACGCCATCCAGTTGTACTCGCCCCGCGGAGGGGTCATGAAAACGCAACAACAGGCTGATCAGCGTGCTCTTGCCGGCGCCCGAGGGGCCGACCAGTGCCACCGTTTCGCCGGCGTGGATCTCGAGATTGACGCCCGCAAGCGCCGGCGGATCGGGACGGGTGGGATAACGATATTCCACCGCCTCGATCACGACCTCGCCATGGGCTGGCACCGGCAACGCCACCGGATGCTCCGGCGGCTGAATCGCAGGGACCGCGTCAAGCAGCTCGAAGAGTCGCTCCGCGGCGCCGGAGGCCCGGAACAGTTCACCCGCCACCTCGGAGAGCACGCCGACGGCACCCGCGGCCAGAACCGCATAGAAAACAAACGCCGAGAGCTCGCCCGCGGTCATCGTTCCGGCAATGACGGCATTGCCGCCACGCCAGAGCACAAACGCGACGCCGGCAAAGGCGAGCACGAGCGCCACCGCATTCAAGCCGGCTCGCTGGCGGATACGCTGCACGGCGATGGCAAAGGCGTCCTCCACCCGGTCCCGAAAGACACGACGGTCCTCGGGCTCGTGGACAAAGGCCTGAACCGTCTCGATGCCGCCGAGTGTCTCGCCGGCGTAGCTCCCCACCTCGGCAATGCGATCCTGGCTGAGCCGCGAGAGCCGTCGCACGCGTTTGCCATAGATCAGCATGGGCGCCACCACCACGGGGATCCCGACGATAACCATGGCACTCAGTGTGGGCTGGGTGACCACCAGCATGATCAGCGTGCCGACCAGCAGCAGCACATTGCGCAGCGCCATGGAGAACGTCGATCCGAGCACGCTCTGCAGCAGCGCGGTGTCGGTGGTCATGCGCGACTGAATCTCGCCCACGCCGTTGCGCAGATAAAACCCCGGATCCAGATCGAGCAGGCGCTCAAAGACGTCGCGGCGCAGATCCGCGGCAACCCGCTCGCCGATCCACATCACCCAGTAAAAGCGCATTGCCGAGGCCACGGCCAGTACCAGCACAATCCCGGCGGTAATCATCAGGGCGCGATCCAGTGCCGCCCCTGTGCCACTGGCAAACCCCTGATCAATCACCAGACGCAGCCCCTGACCGATGGCCAGCACGCTCCCGGCGGCAACGATCAGCGCCGTGCCGGCAATCAGCGCCTCGCGCCAGTACGGGCGCAGATAGCCGGACAGCCGCAGCAGCCCACCAAACCGCCTCATTCGAGGGCACCTGGTGGGATCACCTCGTCAGCGAACAAACTGTGCATTACCATTGATCCTGTAATGAGAGACGACAAGGCCACGAGTAAAGCAATGATGATTTCGGTCCTACAAGCCAAAATCCACGCGGCGACGGTGACGGATGCCAACCTCGAGTACGAGGGCAGTATCACCATCGATTCGACCCTGCTCGAGGCCTCAGGGTTGCTGGCCCATCAGCAGGTGCATGTCTACAACATCACCAATGGTCATCGATTCGAGACCTACATCATTAAGGGCGAGCGCGACAGCGGTGCCATTACGATCAACGGTGCCGCCGCCCATCTGGCCGGTCACGGCGACCGCGTGATTATCGCCGCCTATGCGCAGATCGATGCCGAGGCCGCTCCGGCCTGGGTCCCAACCCGGGTTTTCGTCGATGATGACAACCGACCCAAAGCCCTGGGCGATTAGCGGATCGCCGCCGCCACCGCATCGTGCCCGGTGCGATCCAGATAACTGAGGTAGCGGCGCATCAGGGCAATGCCGGCCAACCGGCTGGCGACATTATCGTCTCGTCCGCTCATCACCACCGGCAGCCTCAGGCCCAGCAAAAGCCCGGCACCGCGGGCATCGGCCAGGTGGCTCAGCTGCTTGACGAGCATGCTGGCGGCCTCCAGATCGGGGGCAATCAGTACATCGGCGCGTCCGGCGACCGGCGACTCCAATCCGCGCGCCCGGGCCGTCGCCTCGGAAATGGCCGCATCGAAGGCCATGGGACCGTCAATAATCGCATGCTGCACCTGCCCGCGATCCGCCATCTTGCAGATGGCCGCTGCATCCAGCGTTGAGCTCAGCTTGGGATCGATCGCCTCGGAGGATGAGAGCATCGCCACTCGGGGTTCATGAATGCCAAGCGCATGCGCTAGCCCGGCGGCATTGCGCACGATGTCGCGCTTCTCGAAAAGCCCGGGGTGGATGTTGACCAGCGGATCGGCGATCAACAGCGGACGCGGATAGGTGGGAACGTCATAGGCCATGACCTGACTGGGTGCCCGTTCGGTCCGCAGGCCGCCGGCCGGATCGATCAGCTTGCCCAGCAGCTCATCGGTGGCCAGCCCGCCCTTGATCAGCGTGGCGACATCACCGGCCATCGCCATGCCAACGGCTGTCTGTGCCGCGCCGTGGCTATGCCGGGTATTGATCTGCTCAAAGGCGCTGATGTCGACACCGGCGTCATCGGCGGCAGCCTGCATGCGCCCGATCGGCCCCACCAGCACCGGCCGGATCAGCCCCTGCTGCACCGCTGCATCCAGTGCCTGCATGCTCTCGATATCCACCGGATGCACCACCGCCGCGGTGACAGGCGCGTCGTAATCGGCCCCCGCCAGCATCTCCGCTAGTTTGCCCTGCTCGGCCAGCCGGATCGAGGGCATCACCGCCCGCGGCCGGCTGACCTTTTCAGTGGGCGCCAGCACCCGGGCCTCGCCATCGAGCACCAGCGCGTCTTCCTGATTGCGGCATTCGCAGGCAAACACCACCTGGCCCTTCTGCTCATCCTTCTCACTCGCCGTCACCCGCACGCGAATCTGGTCACCCAGCGTGACAGGCCCGCGAAACCGCAGGGTCTGACCCAGATAGATCGTGCCCGGCCCCGGCAGCTTCGTCCCCAACACCGTCGAGATCAGCGCCCCACCCCACATACCGTGGGCGATCAGCTCATGAAAACGGCTGCTGCGGGCGAACGCCTCGTCCACATGAGCCGGATTCACGTCACCCGACATCACCGCAAACAGCTTGATGTCGTCCATGGTCAGGCGCTTTTCGAGGGTTGCCGACTCACCGATCTCGATCTCGTCGAAGGTTCGGTTCTCAATCAGCGACTCAGAACTGGACATGATGCCCCCCGTCAACGTAGTGCGTGCCGCCGGTCACCGCGGATCCGGCATCAGAAATGAGATAAGCCGCCGTTTGACCCACTTCATCGACGGTTACCAGTCGCCGCAATGGCGAGTGGGCTTCGCCGTCGCGGGCCAGCGCTTCAAAGTCCTTCAGCCCGGAGGCCGCGCGGGTACGGATGGGGCCGGGCGAGATGGCGTTCACACGGATGCCACGAGGCCCCAGCTCCGTGGCCAGGTATCGCGTCGATGCCTCCAGCGCAGCTTTTACCGGGCCCATCAGGTTATAGTTATCCACCGCCTGCCGCGCTCCGTGATAGCTCATGCAGATCAGGCTGCCGCCGTTGTCCATCAGCGGCTCGGCTAGTCGAGCCATGCGCATGAAAGAGTGACACGAGACGTCCATGGCCAGCGCGAACCCCGCACTGGAGGTATCAGTGAGACGGCCCTGCAACTCAGCGAGCGGCGCGAAGGCAATTGAATGGATCACAAAATCGAGCCGGCCCCAGCGGGTCCGCGCCCGATCGAACAGCGCCTCCAGCGAGTCGTCATCCTGCACATCGACGAGCTTGTACTCGGGATGGCCCATGGACTCGGCCAGTGGCATGACAAATCGCTCAGCCTTTTCGCTGGCGTAGGTCACGATGCATTCTGCGCCCTGTCCAGCCAGTGCTCGGGCGCAGCCGTAGGCGATGCTGTTGTCGTTGGCCAGGCCGGTCACGATGCCTACGCGGCCGTTCAGCGAAAACGCCCCGGCGCCAGTTGGATCACTCATCCATCACTCCCTTGTTATCCATGTTGCACTGCACACTTAACAACAAGTCATGCTGATCCGCAATCGCAGCCGGGGTATCTGCCTGTCGACCTCACGGCCTATACTTTGACGATGGAACGCCACACGCAAAAGATTCACGCCAATCTGATCGATATCGACCATCGCCGGATTTATGCCGCCACCGTGCATTGGGAGGGGGAGCGCATTGTGGCCATCGCAGTGCTCGGCCCGCCGGATCCAGCTCTGGATTATCTCCTGCCCGGATTTGTCGACGCCCATGTCCATGTCGAGAGCACCATGCTGACACCCGCCGAGTTCGGCCGGATAGCCAGCCGCCATGGCACCGTGGCGGCGGTCAGTGACCCGCACGAGATTGCCAACGTCCTCGGCGCCGAAGGCGTTCGTTACATGGCCGGGGACGCCGCCCGCAGTCCTATCCCGATTCATTTCGGCGCTCCCGCCTGCGTGCCGGCCACGTGCCACGAGACATCGGGAGCTGAACTATCCGCCGCAGCCATCGAGACCCTCCTTGACGAGCGAAGCGCCGGCCACCTTGCCGAAGTCATGGACTTTCCCGGAGTGCTGGAGCGCGAGCCCGGCCTCATGGCCAAGATCGAGGTGGCCCGACGCCGGGGGCGGACCATCGATGGTCATGCGCCCGGGCTCACTGGCTCGGCAGCGCGCCGCTATGCCGAGGCGGGCATCGACAACGACCACGAGTGCGCCACCCGCGAAGAAGCCGAGGACAAGCTGGCCGCGGGCATGCATCTGATCATCCGCGAAGGTTCGGCCGCCAAAAACTTCGACGCGCTCCACCCGCTGATCGACCACTTCCCGGGGCAGATCATGTTCTGCACCGACGACCTGCATCCCGACGATCTGGTGGCAGGCCATATCGATCGGGTGGCCGCGCGGGCTATTCAGGTCGGTCATGATCGCTTTGATGTTCTACGCGCGGCCTGTCTCAATCCGGTACAGCACTACCGGCTGCAGGTCGGTCAGCTGCGAGTCGGCGACCGCATGGATGCCATTACGGTGAGCGATCCGGATCAACTGAAGGTGCTGACCACCTGGGTGGCCGGGACGCGCGTTGCGCATGCGGGCCGCAGCCTGACGCAGCATTGCCCATCGACTCCCGTCAATCGATTCAACGCCACGCCCACTTCGGCCGCGGAACTGACCGATGCCCTGCCCCGCGGTGATCCCAGCGACCCATCCCTGCAATTGCGAGTGATCGAATGCCGCGATGGGGCGCTTGATACCCGCCAACGCCGTCTGACTCCCAGCTGGCAGGACGATCAGCCGGCTCCGGATGCCGACCGCGACCTGCTTTTGCTGACCGTGGTCAACCGCTACCACTCCGCGCCGCCAGCGGTGGCGTTCATTCGCGGATTCGGGCTGACCGAGGGTGCCATTGCCGGATCCATTGCCCATGACTCGCATAACGTGATTGCGGTTGGCAGTAGCGCCGAATGGGTCAGCGAAGCGGTCAACGAGATCATCGACATGCAAGGCGGCATCGCGGCGGTGGGCAGCGCCGGCCGCGACCGATTGCCATTGCCGGTGGCGGGGCTCATGGGCACCGCCGATGGCGACACCATGGCCGCCCGGCATCACGCCATGGTGGCCCTGGCCCAGGCCATGGGCAGCCCATTGACCGCGCCGTTCATGACCCTGTCATTCATGGCGCTGCTGGTCATTCCGGCACTCAAACTCAGTGACCAGGGACTCTTTGACGGCGAGCGCTTCGAGTTCGTGTCCCTACTGACCTCATCATGAGCAGCGGATCACAGTGTCACTCGACTCGCCCGTGACACGCTTCGGCCATCATCCCCGGCAGGAGCAAAACCGATGGCCCGTGACTATATCCGTCCCGAGATTTCCGAGCGGCTCTACGAGGAGCTGGCCGGCGGTCGACAGTTGTTGATCAACCCCCGCAGGGCCGATCTCTTGCTGGCCCTGGATGCGGTGCAGCATTCGACACGCAAACGTCGCTTGAGCGAACCGACAATCCTGCGTGGTTGGCGGCGTTTTCAGACCGGTGAGCAGGATCCGCTGGCACTCGCTACGCAGACCCGAGCCCCCACCCATTACCAATGGCCTGTCGAGTGCACAATCTTTCAGGCTGTCACCCTCACTCGCGGCCTTACCGGTGCCCTGTTCGAGCGCGCCGCCATCGAACCGGGCAAGGCACTGGACTGGCCCATTCCGTTGGAGGCCGCCCCCGGGCGCGAACGCCGCAATGCCATTGTGACCGCCTTCTGGATGCACCTGAGCGATGAGGATATTCGCCAACTGGACCGCTATACCGCGGCCGCATGAGGGCATCGGCCCCGGGAAATGGGCGAGGCTAATCCGGCATCGCCAGCACCCGAATAGCTGCATTGGCTCGTGCCCCCGAGGTGGCCAGCAACTGGCGGGGCAGATCAGGCATTCGGCGGCCAAGCCGTGCCGGAACACTCGCCCGATAGCAGCACTGTCCGGCCTGCGTCACCGACCAGGCGCCAATATGCGGGGCCCCCGTTGCGTTTTCCCACTCCTGACGATTGAGGGCGTCGCACGCCTCGGCGAGGCGATCGGCGCGGCCCTCGTCCGCTGGAATCTGCAGGCTGTAATCAAGCCCGCGACCGACTCGGGCGTTGTTGCCCTGCACGGCCAGCCCGATTCTCGCTCCGCGAACCGCCGGCCATCCCAGGGGCTGCGCCCACAGACTGTCCGCCGTGCGCCGGAGCACGCGCCAGTTATCCGTCTCAACAGGACGAATGCCCTGGATGCTGTTTCGCCAGACGCCCATCCCGGCACGTTCGAGGGTGCGCTGACCCGCAACGCTGCCAAAAAAGAGGTGACTACCGGCTTCCATGACCACCAGACGCACCAGATGGCGTCCGGTGGCCGCCCAGGGAACTTCGCTGTCAATGCAGATACGGCTACCGAGAACCACCGCTTCAGCACCGCGGGGCGAGTGCGACTGAACGGCGCCGATGGCACACTGAGGATTGAGCCGATAGGCACGCATACGGGGAGTGGAGGGCGCCGTGACGTTACCGTTGAGCGTTGTCATGACATCGACGGCGGGATAGCGAACGCCGGCATCCACGCCCACACCGTGAACCCGCCGCAGGCTGAGACGGCTGTTTGTCTGCTCGCGACGGACCTGCAGGCCCCCGTCATCCATGGACACTCGAGCATCGGGCTCGCGCCCGATCAGGTCGGCGAGCTCGTCAAGCAGTGCCGACGCCGGTTCAGCCATCACCGACCGCAAAGTCGACGGCGGCGTCCGCGTGCAGGTGAGTTGTATCGAACAGCGGCAGCGCTGGCTGGACCTCATCAACCAGCAGCGTCAGTTCGGTGCAGCCAAGGATAACGGCCTCGGCGCCGCCGGCGCGCAGGTTCGCGACAATGCGTCGCAGCGTCGCACAGGCCTCCGCGGTGACTTCGCCCCGACACAGTTCGTCAAAAATGATGCGATCGAGACGCTCGCGATCGGCAGCGTCCGGCACTTCAACCTCAAGCGCCGATGAGCGTATCCGATCGATCAGAAAACCCTCGTCCATTGTAAAGCGAGTGCCTAACAGCCCCACCCGAGTATGGTTCGCCGCCTCGATGGCCTCGCGGGTCGGATCGGCGATATGCAGCAGCGGGATCGAACTGGCCTGCGCCACCGTGTCAGCCACCTTGTGCAAGGTGTTTGTGCACAGCACCAGCCCATCGGCACCGGCCATTTCCAGGCGGCGACCGATACCGGCAAGCCGGGCACCGGCCCGCTTCCACTCACCGCTCGTCTGCATGGCCTCGATGGCCGCAAAATCGACGCTATGGAGAATGAGCTCGGCCGAGTGCAGACCGCCCAGGCGGCGCTGCACCTCCTCGTTAATCCGGCGGTAATAGTTCTGAGTGGACACCCAGCTCATCCCGCCAATCAGGCCAAGGGTCTTCATCGCGGACTCACCGCGCCCTCCAGCCCGCCCAGACCAGGGCAAGCCAGGCGCCCATCAGCAACGTGCCACCCACCGGCGTGAGATAAGTGATGGCCATGACATCCAGGGAGACCGCCAGGTAGATACTGCCGCTGAAAAGTGCCGTCCCCACCCCCATCAGCCAGGCAGCGATCTGAAGCCATCCGCGGGTCGCATCGGCAAGTGGCAAACCCAGCCCGAAGGCGAGCGCCAGCAGCGCGACGGCATGCACCTGGTTGTAACGCACGCCCGTCATCAGATAGCGAAAGTATTCGGCATCCACCACCGGGCGAATGGTGTGCTCGGCGACTGCGCCAAAGGCCACCGACACCAGCCCAAGCAGGCCAGCCAGCAATAGAAAGACACGCACTGAGTATTCCCCTCGAAACCTGAACCGGATAATGGGTTTGTCGCCTGTTGACGGTATGATACCGACCTCAGTCAGAAAATTCCCAAGGCCGGCAACGGATGACGGGATTCGCGATCATGGCCCTGAAAACCGTCAGCAAGAAAATGCTGCAAGTCACCCTGGAAGCCGGGCGACTCTGGCAGTCCCACAATGCCCTCGGCAGTGCCGGGGCGCTGGCGTTCTACACCCTTTTTTCGCTTGCGCCTATCCTGATCTTTGCGATCGCGGGTCTGGGCGTAGTGCTCGGACCCGAAACCGCACAGACACGCATTGTCGGACAGGTACAGGCACTGATCGGTCCCGAGGCCGCTCAGGCCGCCCGCGAAATGGTGGCGCAGGCGCGTATCGAGCGCGGCGGCTGGTTGCCCACGCTGGCGGGGCTCGCGGCAATGACCGCGGGCGCGACCGCAGTATTCGCCCAGCTCCAACGCTCGCTGAATGCCATCTGGGAAATCCCCGCGCAGACTTCGCGTCGGCGGCAGTTGCTGGTGTTGATTCGTAACCGGCTGGTCTCGCTCGTCATCGTTGCCCTATTCGGGCTGAGCTTTCTGATCTCGCTGGCCTCGTCGGTGGCATTAAAGACCATCGCGCGTTTCGCCTCGGACTGGCTGGCGTTTGATATCAGCCTGCTCGCGCCGCTGGAAGCCGCGGTCACCGTGTTACTGATGACGTTGCTTTTTGCCGCCATGTTCCGGTTTTTGCCGGACACTCGGATGACGTGGCGCGATGTCCTGCCGGGCGCGCTGATCACCGCCATCCTGTTCATGCCCGGCCGGTCACTGATGGCCACCTATCTGACCCTGACAGCGCCGGGGTCTGCCTATGGCGCCGCCGGATCGCTGGTGGTGCTGCTGCTGTGGATCTATGGCTCGGCGCTGATCCTGCTGTTTGGTGCAACGCTGACGCGTGCCATGCAGCTTTCGATACCGCTCAGCGCGACGACTCGAGCGAATTGATGGCAGATTGAAGCGCCGCCGCCAATTCCCCGATGAGTGCCTCGTCAAGCTCGCCATCGCCCGATTTCAGACGTCGGTCCACCGCTGCGGCACTGGCTTCGAGGCGTTTTGCGCCCACGGATCCCGCCGACCCTTTCAACGAGTGCACCTGACGCGCGACGGCTTCATCGGGCGGGCCACGGAGCGAATCCGGCAGCGAGGCAAAGTCGTCGGTCAGCTGCTGATAGAAGACAGCGAGCACCGATTCATAGAGTGCCTCGTCGCCATCCACACAGGCGAGACCCGCCTCACGATCAAAATCCTCGGAGAACATAGGCTTGGGATACCCTCTTGAGTTGACGACGCATTACAACGCCCGCAACTCAGTTTACACTGATTCCACTTTCCAGTGCCCGACGAGAAACCCGATGTCGCGCTCGCAGACAATCCTGATCGTGGACGATGATCCGACCATTCAGCTGATGACTTCGGCCGGTCTTCGCAAGAATGGCTACACGATCCGGCAGGCAGACAACGCCGACGAAGCGCTCGCATGGATGCGGGCCGATGCACCCGATCTGGTACTGGCAAGCGTCAATCTGCCAGGCCGCGACGGGTTTGCGTTCATCGAGGCGGTTCGCCTCGAGCAAGCCGGCTCGGCCAACCGGGACACGCCCATTCTGATCCTCACGGCCCTGGATGACACGCCATCCATTCACCGAGCATTCACGGTGGGCGCCACCGACTTCATCACCAAGCCGGTCAATCTGGCGCTGCTCGTCGAAAGGGTCAAGTATGCCCTCGCCGCCGCCGCACGGGCGAAGGCACTCGCTGACGCCCAGATCGAGCAGGCCACCGCGTGCCGGATGGCGCGGCTGGGCTTCTGGCGGCTCGATCACGCGAGCGGTGGTCTGCAGTGGTCAGCGGAGGCGGCCGATCTGCTCGACTGTGACGCCCTGCCGGACAGCCGTGAGGCATTGATCGAGCGCGCCGCTGACAACGACCGCTACCGCCTGGAGGCGGCCTTTGACTCGGCCATTGCCGGCGGACGGGGTGTTGATGTCGAGGTGAGCGTGTGGCTGCGCGATGATCGGCCCACCATCCTGCGGCTGCAAAGTGAGACAACGGCCGACCACGCCTGGCTGATTGGGGCCTTTCAGGACGTGACCGCGCTGCGGGCATTCGAGGATCGTGCGCAGTATCTGGCCGAATACGACGAGCTAACGGATCTGCCACGACGGCGGCTTGTGAACCGATTACTCGACGATCGGATCCATCAGCAGGGTGGACAGCCCTGGTCGGTCACGGTGATTGGCATCGCCGGTCTGAGTCGGGTCAATACATTGCTCGGAATGCGAGCGGGCGACCAGGTCGTCGTCACCTTCGCCCAGCGTCTCAAGGAGATCCTTCCCGCCAATGCTGTGGTGGGGCGGCTCGAGGCCGACACTTTCGCGATCGCCGCGCCGCTGGAGGCCGTCGACAGGCCACACGTCGCCCATGAACAATGGCTGGCGCCGCTGGCCCGTTCCCTGTTGGTAGCCGGCGAAGAGGTGTTTGTGGATTTCTCGGCGGGTGCCAGCTTCTACCCGGACGATGCCAGCGACGCCGACACACTGATTGCCCATGCGCAGCGCGCGCAACAGGTCAATCGCGGACGCCGGGGCCAACCGCGCGTTACGTTCTACCAGGACACCGGCGCGTTCGATGAAAGCGGTGTGCTGAGCCTTGAGAACGATATCCGCAAGGCCCTTGGACGGGGCCAGTTCTTTCTTGTCTATCAACTCCAGCAACCGCTCGGTGGGGGGTCCTTCGACGGCGCCGAGGCGTTGCTGCGCTGGCGCCACCCCGTCCACGGCGTCATTCCGCCTGCCCGATTCATCCCCCTACTCGAAGAAAACGGGCTGATTGCCGAGGTGGGTGAGTGGGTGCTCGACGAGGCCTGCCGGCAGCTGGCGATCTGGCATGAAACCGACGCGAAACTGGTGATGGGGGTCAATATCTCGGCCCAACAGTTCGAGCGCGGCGATCTCGCCGAGCGCATCACCCGGACTGCCCGTCGTCACGGCATCGATCCCCACACACTCGAGCTCGAGATCACCGAGAGCATGGCCATGCATGACCCGGATGCCAGCCAGCGCACCCTCGAGAAACTCCAGGCGGCCGGTTTTCGGCTTGCCATCGACGATTTCGGGACCGGGCACTCGTCGTATGAATCCTTGCTGCGGTTCCCCATGGATACGCTCAAGATCGACCGGAGCTTTATCGAGGCGGTGGCCGATGACCCGCGTAACCGGTCGGTCATCCGATCGATGACCTTGCTCGCCGACGGACTCGGGTTAAAAACCATCGCCGAGGGCGTCGAAACCCAGCGCCAGCGCGACTACCTGAACGCCCTCGAAATCGATGCGATCCAGGGGTTCCTGATACATCGACCCGCCGAAGCAGACGCCTGCGCCGGTCTGCTACCCTCTGCAGCGATTGAGGAGGACTGATGCAAGTCGAATTCGACCCCACCGGCACGGTGGCCGGGCTGGCTGAGGCCGTCGGCCGACTTAACGCCAACCCGACGGTGCATGCCGCTCTGGTGTTCGCCGCGGATGGCAATAACCTGCCGGCCGAGGCGATGAATGCGGCCATCACCGCCTCACCCCTGCCCTTGCTGGGCGGTATCTTTCCGGCCATCGCCTATCGTAGCGAGACCTACGAGCAAGGCACCCTGGTGGTGGGACTCGACCACCTGCCCGACTATGGTGTCGTCGACACCCTGAGCGCTGCGGATACCGCGTTCGAGACGGCCATTTCGGCATTTGCGGACAACTGGCCCGACGAGCCTCGTGACGCCACCTATCTGGTGGTGGTCGATGGCCTCGCCGCCCGGATCAGCGACCTGATTGAGGCCCTGTTCTTCAGTCTTGGCCTTGAGCACAACTTCATCGGTGGAGGCGCCGGCTCGCTCAGTTTTCGTCAGTCGCCCTGCATCATCACCCCGGAAGGGCTGTGCGAGGACAGTGCCCTGGTTGCCCGGCTGGCAGCGCCCAGTGCCATCGGCGTCAGCCATGGGTGGCAGCCGATCAGCGAGACGATGACCGTCACCGAAAGCGCGGGTAATCGGGTGCAGACCATCGACTGGCAACCGGCGGCCGAACTCTATGCGCGCGAGGTATTCGCCCACAGTGGCCAGAGGATTGATGCGGACAACTTTTTTTCGATCGCCAAATCCTATCCCTTGGGAATCGCGCGCTACGGGGCCGAAGTCGTGGTCCGCGACCCGTTGATGATGAACGATGCCGGTGAAATCGTCTGCGTCGGCGAGGTGCCCGCGGGCTGTCGCATCCGGCTGCTGAACGGCGACGTGGATACCCTGCTTACGGCGGCAGGCAATGCCCGGGATGGAGCCACTTCGAATCATCCCCGCGAGGCCGTTGACACCGCATTGCTGTTTGACTGCATTTCGCGGGTGCTGTTTCTGGACGCCGAGCTGGGTCGCGAACTGCATGCCGTCGGAGGCGGCGCACCCGTCCATGGCGCGTTCACGCTGGGCGAGATCGCCAACAGCGGGCACGACTATCTGGACTTTCTCAATAAAAGCATCGTCTACGCGATAATCGATCAATGAACGACCGGATGCGCCCGCCCCAGACGCACGGCATCCCCGAGTCGGATCTCCTCTACGAGATCTCCATCTCGATCGGCCAGAGTCTCAAGCTCGACGAGATGCTCACCGAAAGCCTGCGCAAGATGTTGCGCATTCTCAATTGCGTGAGCGGCTGCGTGCTGCAGTACACGCAATCACCCGCCGAGGACGATCGCGCATCAATGGCCCTGACGTGGCGTTACTCACTGGCGTTGCCGCGCACATTGACCCGCCAGTCCGATTTTCAACAACTCATCGACTGGCTGGCGTTGCCCGATCACGCCACCGAGCTGCCCCACCTGGGCGAGCGCCTGCCGGCCCGGCTCCCCAATCGCGCCGGTGATGGTGAGGACTACGTCTTCGATCTGCCCAATTTCGGGGTCCTGCTGCTGCGGCGGCGTGGCAGCGGTTTCACCCACAGCCTGCTGATGTCGCTGGCGGGACTGATGGAAAAGCTCGCCAATGCAGCCCGCGCTTGTCTGTATGAAAGCGAGCTGCAGTACCAGATCGACCAGGCCAAGGCGGCCAGCCGGGCCAAAAGCCAGTTTCTGGCCAATATGAGCCACGAGATCCGCACGCCCATGAATGGCGTCCTCGGCATGCTCGACCTGCTGGCGGATACGCCGTTGCAGACCGATCAGCGCCAGTACATCGATCTTGCCCGCAACAGCGCTGATCATCTCCTCGATATCGTCAACCTGGTCCTTGATTTATCGAAAATCGAGGCCGACAAGCTCGAGCTTCGTCTCCAGAACTGTGACTTCCATACCCTGATCGGACAGATCGTCCAGGCGCACACGCCCCGGGCACTGACCGGCGGAGTCCGTCTTTACTGCACCCTGGATCCGCAACTGCCCCGCTGGCTCAAGCTTGATCCGGTGCGTCTGCAGCAGATCATCGACAACCTTCTCAGCAACGCGCTCAAGTTCACCGACGAGGGGCATGTCGAGCTCAACGTCGCCTTGGCCGCAGCATCCGGCTCCGGTGCCGAGGATCGGCTGCCGATCGCCTTCACGGTGTCGGATACCGGCGTCGGCATTTCGCCAGATCGCCAACGCCACGTGTTCGATTCGTTTGAACAGGCGAGCAACGCCAATGATCGCCCCTTTGAAGGCACCGGGCTGGGGCTCGCCATTACCCGGCAACTCACCGAGCTGATGGGCGGCCAGGTCTCGATGACCAGCGAAGAGGGCAAAGGGACGCTCATGCGCGTCGACCTGCCCCTTGGCCCGGGCGATGCATCCATGGCCGAGGCAAGCACAGCCGCTTCGATGAACGTACGACGGGTCCTGACCATCGACGACGACGTCCGCGATGGCGCCCTGGCAAGGACACTGCTTGAAACCCTCGGCGTGGAGGCGGTTATCGCCACCGATCTCACCGAGGCCTCATCACAGATCGAGAAAGCCAGCGCCACCGCCTCGGCGTTCGACCTGATCCTCATGGATGCCCGGCTGAGCGCAATGGCCGATGCCGACGGCGCCCTCGGCCCAATCCATGCCTTACAGGCAGCCGGTACGCCACTGCGACTGGTTACCGGCACGCTGGATGCCGAGGCCACCCACCAGGCGGATCAGCTGGGTGTTCCGCAGCCAATGACCAAACCGCTATCGATCCGCTCAATCCGGACACTGCTGCAAACCGCCGACCCGACCCTGACGCGGTCGACCGGGCCGGTGGAGGATCGCGATCAGCGCCTCGCCGGCCTGCATGTCCTGCTGGCCGAAGACAACTCGGTCAATCGGATGCTGGCCGAGAAGCTGCTCGAGAAAAGCGCCATGTCGTTCCAGACCGCCGCCAATGGCGAAGAGGCGATCGCGCGGTTCCACGAGACGCGTTTTGACGTCATCCTCATGGATATCATGATGCCCGGTATGGATGGCGTGGAGGCAGCGCGTCATATCCGTGAGCAGGAGCGGAAAGATCAGCGCCCACGCACCCCGATCGTGGCGCTGACCGCCAACGCCATGCAGGGCGATCAAGCCCATTACGCGGCGGCGGGGATGGAAGGCTATGTCACTAAACCGCTCAATGCCGATCGGCTCAAGGCCGAAATCGACCGGATCTGCCAGGCGGCATCCGGCATTCCAACCGAAAAGGAATCCTCCAATGGCCAGATCTAGACCGACCGCCGCATTGATCCTCATCGCTGGGGTGCTGGGACTGTGGAGTAACGTCTGCGGTGCACTGGAGACGCCGGAAGGCCGGGTCATCCTCAGCGTCAGTGGCGATATTGGCACCACCAACCAGGGCGATCGGGCAGTCTTCGATGCGGCAATGCTCGCCGAGCTCGAAGGTCGGGCCCTGGAAACCGAAACGCCCTGGCATGACGGGCCCAAAACGTTTCGCGGTCCATTGGCCCGGGCCGTTCTGGACGCCGTGGACGCACGGGGTGAGCAGGTGACGGCGACGGCCCTCAACGACTACGGCGCCGAGATCCCGGTCAGCGACTTCCGGGAGTACGACGTCATCCTTGCCACCCACAAGGACGGCGAGCGCATGAGTGTGCGCGAGCGTGGCCCGATCTTTGTCATCTACCCGTTCGACAATCACCCCGAGCTGCACCGCGAGACCATCTATGGCCGTTCGGTCTGGCAGGTCAACCGGCTTCGCGTCGAATAGACGCCGGGCAGGGTGCACATGTGGGCCTGACATTTCATAAACGCTTCTCGACCCTGATCGCGCTGGGCGTTCTGTTCCTTGCCTTGATGGCGGTCGGGGCCTTGACGCTGCAAAAGCAGCGGGCGCTCGATGATGTGCTGCTCGAGGATGCGGTCTGGGCCACGTTCCAGCTCGATCGCGAGCTGAAGAGCCTGCGGATTTCGCTGCTGAACGCCACCCCCGGGACGGTTGCCGACGTCAAGCTCAACTATGACATCCTCTACAGTCGCATCAACGTGCTCCAGCGGGGTCAAGTCGCCGACCTGATCCAGTCGGTGGCGGTTCGTGACAGCAACGTCGACTCGCTGCTCGAGCGCATCAAAGCACTAGACGAGCGAGTAAGCAGCTTGAGCGCAAGCAATCTCGGCGACCGTCGTGCAGGGCTGCTGACGACGCTGCAGCAGATTCAGGTCGGCACCGGTGACCTCATCCTCGCCACCAATCGGCATTTTGCCCGCGAGCGCCAGAAACGCCGTGAAAGTCAGATCCGAATGATTCAGGCGGTACTGGTTCTCGCCGCGCTGGCCATGCTGGCCGGGCTGCTGCTGGTCCGTCAGCTGCGCCGCCAACAAGCCTCGCTGGAGGCCTCCAACCACGAGCTGGAAGCCGCGCGCGCCGAAGCCGAGCAGGCCAGCCAGGCCAAAACCGAATTCCTCGCCGTCATCAGCCACGAGGTGCGCACGCCGCTGAACGGCATCTTCGGGCTGACCGACATCATTCAGCAGGAGCTCACCCCGCAGTCCCGCGCCTATCGCTATCTGCAGACACTGCGCGCCAGTGCCGATGCCGTGTTCACGGTGGTCAACGATATCCTCGATTACTCGCATATCCGGGCGGGCAAGCTCTCGCTGGTGCAGCGCCCCTTCTGCCTGGACGAATTCCTCGAAACCCTCTGCCGGGGTTACAGGATTCAGGCCCAGAAGGGTCCGGTCGCCTTTCACTGCGATTACCCTGACGATCTTGGTGACGTGCGCGGCGATCCCGATCGTCTGCGGCAGGTACTGATGAACCTCATCAACAACGCCTTCAAGTTCACCGAGCAAGGTCATGTCGCACTGACCGTCGAGGCCGAGTCATCCGTCGATCAGCTCGAGTTGCGTTTTCATGTTGCCGACACGGGCTGCGGGATCAGCGCCGACGATCAAGCCACGCTGTTTCAGGCCTTTTCCCAGGTGGACACCTCACTGACCCGCGCGCACGAGGGCTCGGGACTGGGCCTGGTCATCAGTCAGGAACTGATCGAGGAGATGGGCGGGAAAATCCATGTCGACAGTGAGCCCGGCCGCGGCAGCCGTTTTGAGGTACACCTGCGACTGCCAATCGCGGCGTCATCGACAGCACGTGTCACGACCAGTGACGCGGCCGAGACGCCGACCGCACCGACTCGGATCGGTCGAATCCTGTTGGTTGAGGACAACCCCGTGAATCAATTGGTGGCCCGGGAGATGCTCTCGAATCTGGGGCACCGGGTTGTCGTTGTCGAGAATGGCCGCCAGGCCCTCGAGCAGTTCGAGACCGAAACCTTCGATCTGGTGGTCATGGACATGCAGATGCCGGTGATGGATGGACTCGAGGCCACGCGGCGGCTGCGGACGCGCGGCGCGACACTGCCGATTATTGCCATGACCGCCAATGCCATGGACGAAGACGAGCAGCGCTGTCTGGATGCCGGCATGCAGACCGTGGTCAAAAAGCCGGTCAATGCCACCGAGCTGGGTGCGACCATCCAGCGCTATCTGCCGGTCACCCCGGGTAGCGACTGAGGGCGCGGGCCAGACGCTCGGCAATATCGGCGCGAAGCGCTGGTGGGCCAATGACTTCAACCTGATCCCCCAGCCCCAGCAACCACCAGCGCAGCTGGGCGGTGTCGGCCACACGGGCCGTCAGCCGAATCCGTCCGTCGTCGGTGTCCTCCAGTCGCTGGGTTTCGCTGAGCGGTGTCTCTTCCAGATGGATCGCGGTAGCGGGTTCCAGTCGCAGGTCCAGCGCGAGGGGCTCGGCGCCCAGCCGAAAGTCGAGGGCGCCGGTGCGTACATACTGAATGAGATCAAAATCCGCCGGTCGCTCGACCGCCTCGGCACAGGCGCTTGCCGAGTGCATGCGATGCAGCGCCATCTGCACAACGCCCGCGCGGCCCGTGCGGGTACAGATCAGGTAAACCACCCCGTCCCGGAAAACGATGCCCAGCGGGTGCAGACGATAATCCCGGATTGCGCCGTCGTAGCGGCGCTGGTAGCGCGCGTCCAGCTGGCGGTCGTTGAACAGTGCCGCGTAGACCGTTTCAAGAATCTCCGGATCGATGCTTGGGGCGATCAGGGTTTGCCCCCGCGGCACCACATGGATCTTGTCCGGCCAGGTGCGAACCGGGCTGGTGGTATCCGCCAGAACATCGGCGGCACGCTGCAGGTAGGGCTCGAGGGCATTCAGGGTAGCCGGCGCCATGAGCTGGCCCGAGAAGTGCTCGGCAAGCTTGAAGGCCAGCGCCGTCTGCGGTTCCATGCCGGGGATGTCGAGCTGCGTGGCATCACGGTCCCAGGACCAGCCATGGGGCCGCGACCGGTCGTCCAGCGAGAGGCCGAACAACTCGCCGGAGAGTCGCAATAAATCGCGCTGGACCGTGCGCTCAGTGGTGGGATAGCCCTGATCGGCAAGGCTGTCGCGCAGCGCCTGCGCGGTGATCTTGCGCGGGTAGCGGGGTATATGCCGCAGCATGAGCCATTGGCGTAGCAGCGTATCAGTCATCGCGATTCCATCCGTGGATCGGGTGTTGGCTCTCTAGCGTAACGCCAATCGCTTACACGGTCAGGTAGCGCTGGACAAGGTCGTCCCCCAGGTCCTCCATGCGACCGTTTGCCACCGAGCGACCGCGATCCATGATGACGAAATGATCGGCGGTGCGACGGGCAAAGGGCAGCTTCTGCTCGACCAGTAGCACAGTCATTGCCTGATCACGGTTCAATCGCTGAATCACATCACCGATTTCCCGGACAATATTGGGCTGAATGCCCTCAGTGGGTTCGTCGAGGATCAGCAGTCGGGGCTCCAGGCACAGCGCCCGGCCAATCGCGAGTTGCTGCTGCTGACCGCCCGAGAGATCACCGCCGCGACGGTGGCGCATCTCGTGGAGCACCGGGAACAGCTCGTGAACGAGAGCCGGGATGTCGCGGCGCCCCACCGAGGTCCGCGCCACCCGCAGGTTCTCCTCGACGCTGAGCAAGGGGAAGATCTCACGCCCCTGGGGGACATAGCCGATGCCCCCCCGAGCGCGCTGCTCGGCGGCCCGCGACTCAATGCGTCGACCCTCGAACTCGATCTCGCCGGATGCCGCCGGCAGGAGCCCCATGACCGTTTTGAGCACCGTGGTCTTGCCGACGCCATTTCGGCCCATCAGGCAGGTACACCCCTGCGTCGGGACCTCACAGTCCACGTCCCAGAGGGTATGGCTCTCGCCGTAATACTGGTTCAGCTTGCGTATTGACAGCATGCCTTACTCTCCGAGATACACCTCGACCACCCGAGGGTCGGCCTGGATGGCATCCATTGACCCCTCGGCAAGGACGGCCCCCTGATGCAGGACGGTGACCGTACGGGCGATGGAACGCACAAAGTCCATGTCATGCTCGACCACTACCACCGAATGCCGTCCCGCCAGACGTTGCAGCAGCTCGCCGGTGCGGTCCATCTCCTGATGGGTCATGCCGGCGACCGGCTCGTCCACCAGTAATACCTGAGGGTTTTGCATGAGCAGCATGCCGATCTCGAGCCACTGCTTCTGGCCGTGAGAGAGCTGTCCGGCACGCGAATGCCCAGCCGACTCCAGCCCGATTTCAGTGAGGACCGAATCGATATGGTCGCGGGCTTCACCGTCGAGATGCTGGCGCAGCGTCGACCAGACTCCGCGCGGTCCCGCCATCGCCAGCTCGAGGTTCTCGACCACCCGATGCTCGGGGAATACCGTCGGTTTCTGGAACTTACGCCCAATGCCGGCGCGACTGATATCGGTTTCCTGCATCCGCAGCAGATCCAGACGCTGGCCCAACCATGCTTGCCCGTGATCCGGTCGAATCCGGCCGGTTATGACATCCATCATGGTACTTTTACCCGCGCCGTTGGGGCCGATGATGCAGCGCAGCTCGCCGACATCGATATACAGCGTCAGGGCATCCAGCGCCTTGAAACCGTCAAAGCTGACGGTAATGTCCTCGAGGTAGAGGATTGGCCCGTGGCGGGTATCAAGGCGCGCGGCGTCGAGGGGGTTCGGCATCATGAAGTCGAACACCCGGTCCCGACGCATCACCTCGCGCGGCCTGTCCAGCAAGCTCATGACCGATCCTCCCGGCGCTTTAGCAGACCAACCAGTCCGCGCGGGAAAAACAGAGTGACTGCCACGAACAGCCCGCCCAGAGCGAACAGCCAGAGTTCGGCAATCATTGCCGTCAACAGCGTCTGGGCATAGTTGACCAGCGCGCCGCCCAATGCCGCGCCGTAGAGCGTACCGCGACCGCCAACCGCCACCCAGACCACGACTTCAATCGAGTTGAGCGGTGAGAATTCGCTCGGGTTGATGATCCCCACCTGGGGAACGTACAGCGCGCCGGCCAGCCCTGCCAGCATCGCCGAGAGCGTCCAGATCCAGAGTTTGTAGTGGTCGGTCCGGTAACCCAGCGAGCGGGTACGCGGCTCGGCATCGCGCACGGCCCGCACGACACGGCCTGCCCGGGACCGAACCACGCTGCGACAGAGCAGGTAGGCCAGCCCCAGTGCGACCGCCGACGCCACGAACAGCGCCAGGCGAGTTTGCGGATCGGCAAGGCTGAAGCCGAGGATATCCTTGAAGTCGGTCAGGCCATTATTGCCGCCGAACCCCATTTCGTTGCGGAAAAAAGCCAGCATCAGGGCGTACGTCATGGCCTGACTGATGATCGACAGATACACCCCCGTCACCCGTGAGCGAAACGCGAGCCAGCCAAAGATAAAGCCGAATACGCCGGGCACCAGCAGGACCATCAACGCGGCGAACCAGAACTGATCAAAGCCATACCAGAACCAGGGCAACTGCTCCCAGCCCAGAAACACCATGAAATCCGGCAGGATCGGATCGCCATAGACGCCGCGATCACCGATCTGGCGCATCAGATACATGCCCATGGCATAGCCGCCCAGTGCAAAGAAGGCACCATGCCCCAGACTGAGGATGCCGGCATACCCCCAGACGAGATCCAGGGCCAGCGCCAGCAGGGCAAAGCACAGATAGCGCCCAAGCAGGTTGACCGTGTAATCGCTCACATGAAACGGCGACGACGGCGACACCCCCTGATTGAGGATCGGGATCACGACAATCAGTACCGCGAGCGTCCCCAAAAGGATCCGTCCGCCCATGTCACCATGCAGCAGCCGCCGCCAGGGCCGTTCGGGAATCACGCGGGTCGCCGAGGTTTGCGGACTCGCCATGCCTCAGCCCTCCGATGCTGCCCGGCCGCGCTGGGGGAAGAGTCCCTGCGGACGGCGCTGGATGAAAAGGATCACAAACACGAGGACCAGTACCTTGGCGAGCACGGCGCCCGTCTCGGGCTCGAGGAATTTATTGAGGACGCCCAGCGACAGCCCGCCGACCAGCGTGCCCCAGAGACTGCCAGCGCCACCGAATACCACCACCAGAAATGAATCGATGATGTACGCCTGGCCCATGTTGGGCCCAACATTGGTGATCTGCGACAGCGCCACGCCGGCCAGACCGGCAACACCGGCCCCCAGACCAAAGGTTAGCGCATCGATGCGCGATGAGCTGACCCCAACGGCCCGGGCCATGGCCCGGTTCTGGGATACCGCCCGAACCTTCAGACCCAGGGTGGTGCGTTTGAAAAGGACCAACAGCAGCCCGAACACGAGGAATGCGAAGGCAATCACATAGAGTCGGTTGAGCGTCAGGCTGAGTGCCGCGTTGATCTCGATCGACCCGCTCATCCATTCCGGCGTGCTCACCTGACGGTTGAGTGGCGAGAACACCGTCCGCACCAGCTGCTGGAGGATGAGGCTAAGGCCGAAAGTGGCAAGCAGCGTTTCGAGCGGCCGCCCGTACAGAAACCGGATGACCCCGCGTTCGATGGCCACGCCGAACGCCCCGGTGACCAGAAAGGCCGCCGGAATCGCCACAAACAACGAATAATCGATGGCATTCGGCATCAGCAGCTGCACCACATAGGTGGTGTAGGCGCCCAGCATGATGAGCTCGCCGTGCGCCATATTGATGACTCCCATCACCCCGAAGGTGATCGCGAGCCCGAAAGCGGCGAGCATCAGGACCGATCCCGCCGACAGGCCAAAGAAGATCTGCTCGCCCAGGCCCCAGAGATCGCGACGTTCCTCGATGCCCTCGAGGATATCGGCGGCGCGCGCCTGAACGGCCGGCGCCGGATCGTTGCGGGCCACGCGGCGGACTTCATTGCGCACCCGATTGCGCAGCGAGCCATCGAGGGTCTCGAGTGCGGCCAGCCGGGTTGCCGGCTCGGGCGCCTCGAGTCGGGCCAGACCGATGGCAAGGGCCATGTCGCGGCGAATGCCGGCCACCGGCTCGTCGTCGATGAGCCCTTCCATGCGCTCGGCGATCGCCGGGTCGGGCGAGGCCAAAAGCCGTTCGACGGCCTGAGCACGCGCCTGCCGATCGGGGCTCGAGAGCCCGGCGAGCGCCAGCATCTTGCGCGCCTCGGTTCGAACCGCGTTGTTGATGCTCACACGACGAATCTCGTATTGCGTCGCCTCACCCAGCGCCTCGCCGCTGACCGGATCAGTCACCGAGTAGCCGGCGTCGAGGGCGTCAGCGATAACGATCCCCCCTCCGGCAATGCGGAAATAGAGTCGACTATCGAGAAGGGCCTGCAGAACGGGCACAGCCCGCGGGTGGCCACTCTCGGCAATCGTGCGGACCGCCGCCGCCTTGTCATCAAAACTTCCTTCGTTGAGCTGACGCAGATTGGAGACCAGCGTCTCGTCATCCGCTGCCCCCGCAGGTGGAGCAATCAATCCCAGGGCCAGGAGCAGGCTGGCCAGCATGCATCGGACAGAGCGTTTCATTGTTGATCCCTCGAGGCGCTGCCCCGCTCGCGGCGAGGCAGCGCAGCCCTTGTCAGTCGCCGTAGTCCTGACCCGAACAAACGCCGGTCTCGACGTTATAGTTGCCGCAGAGCAACGGCGCCCGCCAGCTGGCGATGATGTCACTGCTCTCGGGGAGATAGTCCGACCAGGCGTCACCTGCCACTTCACCATTGGTTTCCCAGACCACCGAGAACTGGCCGTCCGGCTGGATCTCGCCGATCATCACCGGCTTGGTGATGTGGTGATTGGGCATCATCGTCGCGTAGCCCCCAGTCAGATTGGGAACAGTCACGCCAATGATCGCGTCCTGGACCGCTTCGACGTCCGTTGTTCCGGCACGACGCACCGCCTCGACCCACATATTGAAACCGATGTAGTGGGCCTCCATCGGGTCGTTGGTCACCGCCGAGGTGTCGTCCTTGAACTCGTGCCAGGCCTGAATGAACTCGACGTTCTCGGTGGTGGGGGCACTCATGAAATAGTTCCACGCGGACATATGACCGACCAGCGGAGCGGTATCAATGCCGGCCAGTTCCTGCTCACCCACGGAAAAGGCCACCACTGGAATGTCCGAAGCGGATACGCCCTGGTTGGCCAGTTCGGTGTAGAACGGCACGTTGGCATCCCCATTGATGGTCGAGACAATCGCCGTCTTCTCGCCCTGACCGCCAAAGTCGCGCACATCGGAGACGATGCTCTGCCAGTCGGAATGCCCGAACGGCGTGTAATTGATCATGATGTCTTCCTCGGCCACCCCGTTATCCATCAGGTACTGCTCGAGGATCTTGTTGGTCGTGCGGGGATAGACATAGTCGGTGCCCAGCAGCGCAAAGCGCTCCACGCCCAGGTCGTTCATCAGGTAATCCACCGCCGGGATGGCCTGCTGATTGGGAGACGCGCCCAGATAAAAGACATTCTCCGAGGATTCTTCGCCCTCGTACTGCACCGGATAGAAAAGCAGCCCGTTGAGCTCCTCGAAAACCGGCAGCACGGATTTCCGCGATACCGACGTCCAGGTTCCGAAGACCACGTCGACCTCGTCATCCGCCAGCAGCTGGCGTGCCTGCTCGGCAAATCGTGGCCAGTCCGACGCCGGATCCACGACGACAGGTTCGATTTCGCGTCCCAGCAGTCCGCCTTCCTCGTTCTGCTGTTCGATGAGCATCTCGACGGTTTCCTTGAGGGCCGTCTCGCTGATCGCCATCGTGCCGGACAATGAATGCAGGATACCGACCTTGATCGGGTCTTCCTGAGCCAGCGCGCCGTTACTCCCCAACCCAAGCGCCAGGACGCCCGCGGCAAGCACAGGCCCTACGCCGTTATGCAGTCGCTTATTACCCTTCATGCGTGAACTCCTTTGAAGTCATTCCTCAGGCCATCGATTGACCTGGCTATTGGGTAGCAATAAGCGTGCCAGCCCTTCAGACCAAGGTCTCATCAAGCGTCAGAGTCTGTCGCATGCGCCATGCTGGTGCGGCTACTGCGATCGCTTCCCGCTTGCAGTGCACGCTCGGCGACCGAGCGGGCAAGCATGCCCTCGCGCAGGATGAAATCGATGATGCCCTCGACGCCTTCCCCGGCGGCAATGCTCGCAAGCTGGAATGGGGCCTCACCTCGCATCATGCGGCTATCGCGGGCCATCACCTCAAGCGAGGCACCCACCTGGGGGGCGAGATCGGTCTTGTTGATCACCAGAAGATCCGAGCGTGTGATGCCGGGTCCGCCTTTGCGCGGGATTTTGTCGCCGGCCGAGACGTCGATGACATACAGGGTCAGATCGGAGAGCTCCGGCGAAAACGTGGCGGACAGGTTATCCCCGCCGCTTTCGATGAACACGACATCAAGGTCACCAAAGCGCGCCTGGAGATCGGCAACGGCGGTGAGGTTCATTGAGGCATCCTCGCGGATGGCCGTATGCGGGCATCCGCCGGTCTCCACACCAACAATGCGGCCGCTGGGTAGTGCCTCATTGCGCGAGAGAAACTCGGCATCCTCGCGGGTGTAAATATCATTGGTCACCACGGCGAGCGACAGGCGCTCGCGAAGCGCCCGGCAGAGCGCCAGCGTGAGCGCGGTCTTGCCGGATCCGACCGGCCCACCGATCCCGACGCGCAGCGGAGTGGCATTGTCTGTCATGGCTCATCATCCTCCGGAGAAACGGATATTCAGCTGCGGAACAGCCGTGAGTACTGAACTTCGTGCCAGCCACTGGCGAGGCTGACCCCGGGGGTGGTGGCACCGATCGATTCGTCTTCGAGGGCATGGGCGGCCTCGACGGCCTCCGGGATCGTGTCGGCGATGCGCAGCAGTGCGCGTTGCCCGGCACTCTGCCCCAGGGGGATAAGCTTGACCGCCGCGGCCACCTGATTTTCAGACCAGGCCCAGGCATAGCCCAGTGCGGCCTGATCCATGTCGATTGACCAGCGCGTGGTGGCCAACGCAAATGCGGTCGCCCAGCTGACATCGCCGTTGCGGTCGAACGCCAGTGCCTCACTGATCCCGAACTCGCCCAGCAGCCGCATCAGCGCGCGACCGATGTGAATATCCTCGGCGCGGAGTTCGGCAGTTTCCCGCGATGCGAGCAAGCGACGGGTCCAGACATCCACCGCCGTGCGGTCATCGCGTTGCCAGGCGGCCTGCAGACGGGCCAGCACGGGCAGATCAAGCGCCCCAATCCCGCTTTGCAACTGTCCGACAACCCAGTCCACCAGCGCCGTCTCGTCACCCACCCAGCCCTGTTCAATGGCCGTTTCCAGACCCGCGGAATAGGCATACGCGCCTACCGGCAGGGTCGGACTCAGCAGTTGCCACAGCCGCAGGGTACGCGCCTCGGCCCGGTCAACCATGATGATGGCCACCGCCGGCATAGGCCCCGGACTCGGGCTGGAAGGGCGCGGTCTCATGCAGCGGCTCCGCCCCCAGCCCACGCACCATGGCATCAAGCACGTGGTCATGGCGGTAGCGCAGGTATCCGTCGGCCACCTCCAGGGGCGTATGCCGATTGCCCAGATGATAGGCCGCCCGCAACAACACCAAAGGATCGTCCGACCGCACGGTGCTGACCGACTCCGATGCCGCCTCGATGCGATAGACGGCACCGGCGTCGTTGGCCAGCCCATCGCCGGCGCGCAGGGCCGGGCCACCGCGCTCGAGGATCACGCCGATGGTCTCGCCGTTAGCCAGCTCGGTCCGAAATCGCGAGCGCTCGCGTTGCTCGATGGTAAGAACCAGCGTGCCGGCAACAGGCTGGTCCGGGGCCAGGGCCCCGATTCGCTGTGTGAGTGTGTGCATGACCATCGCTCAGAACAGGAAGTAACGCTGTGCCAGCGGCAGTTCCACCGCTGCCTCGCAGGTCAGCAGCTCGCCATCGGCGCGGACCTCGTAGGTCTGCGGATCAACGCTGACCTCGGGCTGCCAGTCGTTGAGCTTCATGTCGGCCTTCCCCACGTCCCGACAGTCCCTGACCGCCACGAGGCGTTTGTCCAGACCCAGCGCCTCGCCCACGCCCGCCGCAATCGCGGCCTGCGAACAGAAAGTCACGGCGGTCTCGGCGACCGCGCCGCCGTGGGCGCCGAACATGCCACGGTAGTGCACCGGCTGCGGCGTCGGTATCGAACCGTTGGGGTCGCCCATCGGCGCCGCGGCAATCATGCCGCCCTTAACGATCACACCCGGCTTGGCACCAAAGAAAGCGGGTTTCCAGAGCACCAGATCAGCCAGCTTGCCCACCTCCAGCGACCCCACCTCGTGGGCAATGCCGTGAGCAATCGCCGGGTTGATGGTGTACTTGGCGATATAGCGACGCGCCCGCAGGTTGTCATGCCGCTCGTTGTCCTCACCGAGTGGCCCGAACTGCACTTTCATCTTATGCGCCGTCTGCCAGGTGCGGGTAATCACCTCACCAACCCGTCCCATGGCCTGCGAGTCGGAAGCGATCATCGAAAACGCGCCGCGATCATGGAAGATATCCTCGGCGGCGATGGTCTCGCGCCGGATCCTCGATTCCGCAAAGGCCACATCCTCGGGAATGGCCGGGTCGAGGTGATGGCAGACCATGAGCATGTCCAGATGCTCGTCGATGGTGTTACGGGTGTAGGGCCGCGTCGGGTTGGTGGACGACGGCAACACGTTGGACTGCCCGCAGGCCCGAATGATGTCGGGGGCGTGTCCGCCGCCCGCGCCTTCGGTGTGATACGTGTGGATCGTGCGGTCCTTGAAAGCGGCGAGGGTATCCTCGACAAATCCGGACTCGTTCAATGTATCGGTATGAATGGCGACCTGAACGTCGTATTGCTCGGCAACGTCGAGCGCGTTATCGATGGCCGCCGGGGTTGTCCCCCAGTCCTCGTGCAGCTTGAGCCCCATCGCCCCGGCCTGCATCTGCTCGTGCAACGAATCAGGCATGCTCGCGTTGCCCTTGCCCATGAAACCAAGGTTCATCGGAAAGGCCTCGGCCGCCTGCAGCATGCGATGGATATTCCATGCGCCCGGCGTACAGGTGGTGGCATTGGTGCCGGTCGCTGGGCCAGTCCCACCGCCCAGCATGGTCGTGACCCCCGACATCAGCGCCTCTTCGATCTGTTGCGGGCAGACAAAGTGGATATGGGCATCGATGCCCCCGGCCGTGACAATACTGCCCTCGGCGGCGAGCACTTCCGTGCCGGGCCCGATCACAATATCGACGCCGGGCTGGGTATCGGGATTGCCGGCCTTGCCAATGCCCGCGATCCGGCCTTCACGAACGCCGATGTCGGCCTTGTAGACGCCGGTGTAGTCGACAATCAGGGCATTGGTGATGATCAGGTCGACCGCTGTGTCGTTATCCCGCTGGCTCTGGCCCATGCCGTCGCGGATGACTTTGCCACCCCCGAACTTCACCTCATCGCCGTAGCAGGTGAAATCATGCTCGACCTCGACGAACAGCTCGGTGTCCCCCAGACGAACGCGATCCCCAGTGGTGGGTCCATACATTTCGGCATAGGCCGATCGATCAATCGAGGTCATTCAAGCTCCCCCATGACTGCAGCGCGAAAGCCATAGATCGCGCGACCACCGGCGTAGGCCACTAGCTCGACCTCCCTGGACTGCCCCGGCTCAAACCGCACCGCGGTACCCGCCGGGATATTGAGCCGGTACCCGAGCGCCGCGTCGCGATCAAACTCCAGCGCAGGATTGACTTCGTGAAAATGGTAGTGGGATCCGACCTGAATCGGCCGGTCGCCGGCGTTGGCGACCCGGAGGGTCAGGGTGTCGCGCCCCGCGTTGAGCCTGATCTGGCCGGCTGCCGTGATGACTTCGCCGGGCATCATGATGGCACCGCCTGACCTTCACTGGCCGCCTCGGCGATGGGATCGTGGATCGTCACCAGTTTGGTTCCATCGGGGAAAGTCGCCTCGACCTGCACCTCGCTGAGCATTTCGGGGATGCCCGGCATGACCTGCTCGCGGGTGAGCAGCTGTGTCCCCTCACTCATCAGATCGGCCACACTGCGGCCGTCGCGTGCGCCCTCGACGATCGCGTTCGCGATATAGGCCATCGACTCGGGATAGTTCAATCGGACGCCCCGGTGCAAGCGCCGCTCGGCGACCATGGCCGCGGTGGCCAGCATCAGCTTGTCCTTTTCTCTCGGTGTCAGTTGCATGCGTCCTCCTCAGGTATTCCAGATTCGGGGCCGGCACATCGGCCGCCCCATCAGACAAGGGCGCAACGCCGTCCACAGGCGCTCACGCAAGGCATATCCCTCAAGCGCCCCGGCCCCACGCCAGCGCACAACCAGCAGGTCATCCAACCGGGTCGCCGAGGCCTCGCCCGGAGTGTCGGTCAAGACCTCGCGCGCGGTCGCCAGCGCATCGGCATTTGCCGGGCTGGCCACCAGAGTGGCAAAGGCCGGCTGACCACCCAGCCCCCAGGGCGCGTCCACCGCGCGGCCGTCGCCCTTGATATGGGCATGCTCAAGCAGCAACGGCCGCCCCTCACGCCAGACTTCGAGACGCTGGCGAAGTGATCCCGACTCGAAAGGCAGCCCGCCCGCCGGGCGACCGAGGCAATTCAGCTCCCACGCAAAGCAGCGGCTCCTGACCGCAAGGTCAATGCGGGTCAACGCCTCGACAATGGCCCCAGAGAACACGATCTGTTCCTGGGGCAGCCATTCCAGAGTCGCCCCGGGCGACACGCGCAGATTCTGCTGCAGCGTCGCCGTGCGACCCAGACTGCGGTAAAACTTGGTGGCCCCGGGTGTGGTCAGCAACGCCCATGCGCCCTCCTGGACATCGGCGTCGAGGCTGATTTGATCGCCCCCCACCACGCCACCGGGGGGATGCAGGACATAGCTGTGACAGGGCGCGCCCTCGGGATGAAAGCTTCGTTGCACCCGCAGCGGGCCCTCGTGGCGCCGCCGCGCAAGCACCGTGCGCTCGGCGGTTGGCACAAAACCCAGATCGAGCCGGGCGCGCCATCCGGGGTCAGGAGGCATTGGTGCGACTGCCGCCATCAAACGGCGCCCGCGATCAGCCCGGTACCGAGCAGGGCAAACGCCGCCGCTGTGCCGGCCAACGTGAGCGCCGCCGGGGCACGTCGGGCGCGACGGTAGCGAAAGCTGGCCATCACCGCCGCGGCGGCCAGCAAGAGAAAGGCTGCACCGAGTGCAGAGGCGGGCACTCCAAGGACAAGACCGCTATCGCCGACATGCCAGTGAAAGAACATCAGGCCGTGGTGGGTTTGTCCGACGCTGTGGGCCCACGTCGCGGAACTGCCCAGTAGCCCAGCCAGGAAGACGCAAAACGATTTCAGAGGCATGATTCAGCTCCATGATCGAGTCAATAAGTTCACGTCCTGCGCTATGCAAATCGCTTGCCAAGCATCAGATCAGGGCAGAACCTTGCACAAGCGTCATGAGCGGTGCGTTTTCTTGCACCCCATCGGCTCAATTTGCACCAGAATGATGCAATCGGACTGTTTCAAGGAGCGGCTTGCCCCATGATCCATCTGCTGACCACCGGCGGCACCATCGCCAGCACCCCCAGCGCCGCCGGCCGCAATGTCGCCGGTGCCCTCCCCGCCGAGGCACTGCTCGACCCCATCAACGCCGCCCTCGACCAGGGCCCGGCGGTGCAGACCGAGTCGCTGCTGCAAAAACCCAGCAACGCCATTGATGCCGAGGATCTATGTCGGATCGCCGAGCGTTGCGAGACCCGCCTGGCTGATCCTTCCACCGACGGGATTGTCATCACCCACGGCACGGATACGCTGGAGGACACGGCATGGTTCCTGCAGCAGGCTCTGGGGGACTGCGCGCGGCCGGTGGTGGTGACCGGCTCGCAACGCGCGCTGCATGAGCGCGGATCGGATGCGCCGCGTAACCTCATCGACGCCCTGCGCGTCGCCGCAGCGTCCGGATCAAGGGGGCGGGGTGTGCTGGTGGTGTTTGACGAGGAAATCCATAGCGCATCGCTGGCGCGAAAGATCAGCAGCTATCGTCTGACCGGGTTCGGGTCGCCGGGCTACGGCCCGATCGGCCACATCGATGGGACGACCCTCCGATATCCACTGAGCGCCCGGGTTCCGGCACCGATCCCACGCGGGTCGCAATTGCCGCGGGTGGATATCCTGACCGCCGCGGTCGGCAGTGCCTGTCCCATTGATGCCCTGCTGGATAATGGCGCGCAGGGACTGATCATCGACGCCCTGGGGCGCGGGCAGGTGCCGCCCGACTGGGTACCCGCCATTGAACGCGCCGACGCGGCGGGCTGCCCGGTGGCGATCACGTCGAGCACCGCGTCGGGACCGGTGGCGGAGGTCTATGAATATGCCGGCAGCCTGGAGCGCGTAATGGCCGCGGGCGCCGTACCCGCCGATGCGCTCACTGCCCGCCAGGCGCGTCTGCTGCTGATGCTGGTGCTGTCCACGCCGCAGGGCGCAGCCCGATGGCGCACTCGTTTTGCCACCGCGGCGGGCTGGTCGATCGTCTAGTCGGCGCCATTGGGCCCCTGCACCACGCCCCGGGCGGCGCACCAGGCCGCGAAATCATCTTGCAACGTGGCCGGTAGCCGGACCCGCGCGGTCACACCGCTGCCATAATCGATCGACGTCAGCGCGACATCGCTCTGGCCGGCCAGCCAGTGGCGCAGAGGCTGCTCGTCGGCAAAATCCATGCTCACGCTGTGCTCGATCATTGCCTGCAGCGCAGCACTGGGCAGATCCGCCAGGACCGCTTCCGCAGCCCCCGCATAAGCCCGCACAAGCCCTCCCGCACCCAGTTTGATGCCGCCAAAGTAGCGACTGACCACCACCACCGCATCGACCAGCGCCTTATGCCCGATTACCCCCAGAATCGGCCGGCCGGCGGTACCCGCCGGTTCGCCGTCATCGCTGGAACCGGCGCTGTTCCGGCCCTGCCAGGCCCAGCAGTGATGGCGGGCATCAGGATGGGCCGCCCGAGCCGCTTCCACCGCCGCCAGCGCCGCGTCGCGATCGGCTGCCGGCGCGGCGGTGGCAATGAAACGACTGCGCTTGACGGTGACTTCAGTGGCTCGGGTGCTTGTGGGGATTCGGTCCATGGTCGGTCCAGATGATAACGGCTTCTCCATTGTGCGGACCATTGCGCGTATCGGCATCCGCGGCGTCGCTAGGCTTTTCGCGACTCGACAACAGCGGAGAAAGACGCATGCACATCACAAAAACCCTCCCCCTTGCCCTGGTTCTCGCCGCATCCGCCACACCCGCCCTCGGTGCCAGCGCCGGGGACATTTATGTGGGCGGTGGCCTTGGCCGGGTCAGCTACGAGACGGACGCCGACCTGACACTCAACCCAACCGCCATCGTCGGCCGGCTGGGCTATCATGTCACCGAGCACATCGCCATCGAGGGTCGACTCGGGTTTGGGCTCACGAGCGATGACACCGATATCGGCAGCAATAACATGACGAGCAACGCCGAAATCGATCTCAAGCAACTTGCCGGTGCCTATGCCATCGGTCATCTGCCGATCACCCGGGGGCTGTCCGTGTATGGGCTGGCGGGCTTTACCTATGCCCGGGCCGAGTTGACCGGACGCGCCGGTGGTCTCAGCGTCAGTGACACCCTCGACGATAGCGGTCTGTCCTACGGCGTTGGGACGCAAGCGGCCCTGACCGAGCGCATTTCGGGGTATGTGGAGTGGGCGAGCTATCTGGATCAGGATGCCTACACCGCCACCGCCATCACCGCCGGCGCCATCTATGGTTTCTAGCGTCGCCAGGTGAGCACCCGCGTCCCGACGTGGCACGCTAGGGGTCTTGAACACGAGGATTTGCCACGCCATGGACACACGCCTGCCTCCCCCGCTGGTGCTGCTGATCGCGGCCGCCGCAATGGCACTGATCGATCGAGCACTGCCGGGGATGCGCGTCACACTCCCCGCCCTCGACGGCATCGCAATCACTCTGGCGGTGCTCGCGATCCTCCTGATGAGTCTGGCGGCGATCCGCTTTGCCCGCCGCCATACCAGCATCGATCCCCGCTATCCCGACCATGCCCGCGTGCTGATCGCCGATGGCGTTTATGCTCGCAGCCGCAATCCGATCTACCTGGCTGATGCCCTGCTGCTGACGGCCTGGTCATTGTGGCTCGGCCATCCGCTGGCGTTACTGGGCATCGCCGCATTCATCGCCTATGTCAGCCATTTCCAGATCCGTCCCGAGGAGCGGGCCCTCGCTGCAAAGTTCGGTGAGCGCTATCGTGGGTACTGCCGCCGGGTGCGACGCTGGATCTAGCGATACCGCTGTGCGTCACTCGATGTCGCAACACGGCGCTACGCTGTGCTCATACATTGAATCGGTCGGGAACGCGTTTGCATGACAGAGACATTCACGCCGGGGCTGGCGGCCATCCACGCTAACCGGCTCGAGACGCTGCGGGATCTGATCGTCAGCCACCTGCAGGCGCATCCGCCCGCGCCGCTCGAGTCGGAAACCTTTCTGGTGCAATCCAATGGCATGGCGCAGTGGCTCAAGCATGCCTTTGCCGCCTCCCCTACCGGCGGGGGCGGAGGCGCGGGCATTGCCGCTGCCCAGCGTTTTCTGCTGCCCCAGTCATTCCTCTGGCAGGCCTGTCGCACCGTGCTCGGCGCCAGTCGAATCCCCGAGACATCGCCGTTTGAAAAGACTCGTCTGCAGTGGCGGATCTATCGACTCATCCCCGATCAGCTGAAGGCCCACCCGCAGACATTCGCCGCGCTGGACCACTATCTGGGCGATGACGCCGACCCACGCAAGCGCCACCAGCTCGCCCGGCGGCTCGCCGATCTCTACGACCAGTACCAGGTCTATCGTCCGGACTGGCTCGCGGACTGGCTTGCCGGCAACGACATCCTGCGCGACGGGCGCGGGCAGATCACGCCGTTGGATCCCGACCTGCAATGGCAGGCGCAACTGTGGCGGGCTATTCATGACGACATCGGCGCGGCTGCCGAATCCCTCTCGCGGCCCGCCATCCAGGCGCAGTTGATTGCCGCGCTGGACGCCGCCGAACCGGGTGAATGGCCCTCACTGCCGCGACGTCTGACTGTATTCGGTGTCACCTCGATGCCGCGCCCGGTCCTGGATGCGCTATATGCCCTATCCCGGCATTGCCAGATCCTGCAGCTGGTGCAGAATCCGTCGGGCTATTTCTGGGCCGATCTGGTCGAGGACCGCGACCTGCTCAAGCTCGACCAGCGCCGCCATCAACGCCACTTCGGGACGCCAGGACAGCCGCTGCTGGCGGCATGGGGCAAACAGGGCCGGGACTTTATCGCGCTCCTCAATGAAATCGATCAGCCCGAGCGATATCGCGACTGGTTCCAGACCATCGACGCCTTCGAGCCACCGATCCCCACAACGGCATCCATCAGCGACTACCCACTGCTCGAGCAGATCCAGCAGGATATCTTCGACCTCACCCCGCTGCCCTCGCCCGGTGACGAGCGAGTGCTGAGCACGGACGACTCGATTCGCTTTCATCGCGCCCACAGTCGGCAACGCGAAGTGGAAGTGCTCCATGATCGGCTGCTGGACGCCTTCGAGCGCGCCGCGCAGACCGATCGGCCGCTGCGGCCGCGGGATATCATTGTGATGGTGCCCGATATCGACACCTACGCCCCGGCCGTCGAGGCGGTCTTCGGCCGACTCGACCGCCATGATCGCCGCTATATCCCCTACACCATCGGCGATCGGCGCGCGCGCAGCGAAGCACCGGTGGCAACGGCCATCGAAAAACTCACCGATCTGCCCAATGCGCGACTCACCCTGGGCGAGGTGCTCGATCTGCTCGAGGTACCGGCATTCCGGCAGCGCTTCGGGCTTGGCGAGGAGGACCTGATCATCCTGCGCGAATGGTGCCGCGAGGCCGGCGTACGGTGGGGGCTGGATGCCGAGCGGCGCGAGTCCCTCGATATCACCCGCGGTTTCGAGCAGAACAGCTGGCGATTTGGCCTGCGGCGCATGCTGCTGGGTTATGCCGTGGGGGCCGGCGACGCCTGGCAGGGCATCGAGCCTTACCCCGAAGTGGGCAGCCTGGATGCCGCACTGCTGGGGCCGCTGCGCGCGCTGCTTGACACCCTCGAACACCATGCCGAGGCGCTGCGGGAGCCCGGTCGACCAAGCCAGTGGGCAGACCGGGTGAACGCACTGATGGCCGACTGCCTGGCGCTGCAGGGCAATGAGGAACTGGCACTCGAGTCGCGACTCGATAACGCCATGACCGAGTGGCTGAACGCTTGTGACGAAGCCGCCTTCAATGACCCTATCCCGCTGTCGGTGGCCCGCGATGCCTGGCTTGGCGCGCTGGAGGACGAGGGTCCCAGCCAGCGGTTTCTCGCCGGGCGGGTCAACATCTGTACCATGATGCCGATGCGCAGCATCCCGTTCCGCCAGGTGTGCCTGTTGGGCATGAACGACGGTGAATACCCGCGCACCCAACCGCCGGTCGACTTTGATCTGATGGCGCTCGGCGGACAGTATCGGCCCGGCGATCGATCCGGGCGCGACGATGACCGGTATCTGTTTCTGGAAGCACTCCTCGCCGCTCGTGATCATCTGCACATCAGCTGGATCGGGCGCAATCCGCGTGACGATAGCGAACTGCCTCCCTCGGTACTGGTCAGCCAGCTCCGCGATCACCTCGATCGTGGCTGGACGCTCGAACATCCCGATGGCGGTCGCGCGACGGTGTCCGCGCATCTGACCGTCGACCATCCGCTGCAGCCTTTCAGCGCCCGCTACGACGGTCAGGGCGAATATTTCACTTATGCCAGCGAATGGCAGCGCGACCCCCAGCCCATTGGCAGATCGCCGGCGCTTGGCCCGCCATTGCTGGATACGCCGCAGGCGCTTGGCCTGCGTGATCTGGCGAGGTTCCTCGGCGACAGCACCGGGCATTTCGCCGGCGAGCGGCTTAAGCTGCGCTTTGACGAGACTCGCGATGCCACCCCGGATAGCGAACCCTTCGAGCTTGACGGTCTTGCCCATCACAGCGTTCAGGATGCTTTGCTGGCGCCGCTGCGGCGACCAAACCCGCCCGATGAGCCGCAATCGGCCATCGCCGCCGCCGGGGCACGGCTGCAGCGCAGCGGTCAGTTGCCGGTGGCGGGCATGGGCCGGATCGCCCTTGATCAGTCCATCGCCCAGGCGCTGCGCGCGGCCCGGCGCTGGCAGGCGTGGCAAGCCAGAGGGCCTCAGCCGGTACCGCCTCAAGAGCTGCGACTGAGCCGCTGTGTCGATGACCAGTCCTTCGTCATCGAGGACTGGAGTGCCGATCTGCATCGACTCGATGACGGTGAACAACTGCGTCTGGTGCTGAAGGCTGGCGATACTGTCAAGGATGGGCGCTCGCACTACCCGCGGCTGCTCACCGACTGGGTGCAGCATCTGGCGATCAACGCCGCCGGTTTACCTGCCCGCAGTGTGATCATCGCTCACGATGCCACCCATCAACTCCCCGCAATGGGCCTGGAAGCGGCAGCAGAGCGCCTCGATACCATCCTGCAGGGCTGGCGAGCAGGGCTTGAACGCCCTCTGCCGCTGCCGGTGCGGACCGTCTTTGCACTGCTCGGACAGGCCAGTGGCAAACCCGTCAATGCCGAAACGGCGCTGCCGCATTACGAAGGCTCGACCCGCCAGCCCGGCGAGATGACCTTCGCGGGCAACGGGGCACTGCGCCGGTGTTTTCCCGATGCCGCCGCGCTGTTTGACCCGCACACCGAGGCCGGTCCTCTGCTGGTGGTCTGGGCCAACCGGCTCTACCAGCCGCTGATTGATGCACTGTCCCGGGAGGATGAGTCGTGACTGATCCGCAACCACTCGATGTCCTTGCCGCACCCCTCGAGGGCCATCACCTCATTGAGGCCAGTGCGGGCACCGGCAAGACTTTTACATTGACCGCGATCTATCTGCGTCTGGTGCTGGGGCACGATCCAGGCAACCCGCAGCGCCGCCCCATGCTGCCGCCGGAAATCCTGGTGATGACCTTTACCCGCGATGCGACCAAGGAGTTGCGTGACCGGATCCGCGCACGACTGGCGAGCGCCGCGCGCTGCTTTGCGGGTGCAGCCGAGCCGCAACCCGACGATGCCATCCTCGCCGCGCTGCTGGCCGCCTATCCCGATCCGGATGCCCGCCAGCGTCATGCCGACCACCTGCGCGCGGCGGCCGACTGGATGGACGAGGCAGCCATCTACACCATCCACAGCTTTTGCCACCGTATGCTCCAGCAGCATGCCTTCGAGGCAGGCAGTGCGTTTGCCCTTGAGCTGAGCGAGGACACCGACCTGATTACCCGCGAGGCCATCGAGGACTACTGGCGCCAGACCGTGTATCCCCTCGACGCGACGCAACTTGGCGCGCTGGGATTCATGCTCACCGGCAAATCGAAGGATCCGCGTCCCTCCGTGGAGCGCTTTGCCGCCAACCTCAAACCGCTGCTTAACCGGCGTGATTCCCTGCCTGCGGCGGTCGGCGACGATCCGATGGCGTCGATCGGACCCAGCGCCGAGCGAGCGGTCCAGGCGGCGGATGCCCTTCGACGGGCGGTTGCGAGCGACCTCGAGGGCTTCGAGCAGGCCCTCGCCGAGGCGCGAGCCAGCGGCGGCCTGCCGGGCAACCGTAAGCCCACCCCCAAAACCTGGGCCAAAACCCTCAAACCGGCCCTGGCGGAGTGGGCAACCAATCCCGCGCAGCCCTACCCGGGCATCGAGCTCGATCAGATCAGTCTCAGCACCCTGAATAACGGCACACCCCGCGGTCGTACGCTGCCCGAAGCGCTGGCTGAACATCCCATTGCAATCGCCGCCGACGAGCTGCACGCCGCCCAGAGCGCACTGGCAGGCGCCGCAGCCCCATTCTATGCCCATGCCGTGCAATGGGTGGCGCGGCGTGTCGAGGCGGCACAGCATCAGCGCGGCGTTATCGGATTCAATGACATGCTCACGCGGTTGCGCGATGCACTCAACCAACCCGATGCCGACACCCGCCTGGCGGCAACGATCCGCCGGCAGTTTCCGGTGGCGCTGGTGGATGAGTTCCAGGATACCGATCCGGTGCAGTACCGAATCCTGCAAGCCATCTACCCCGCCGATGCGCCGGCCAGCCTGATCCTGATCGGCGATCCCAAACAGGCCATCTACGGCTTTCGCGGCGCGGACCTGGCAACCTACCTGAGCGCGGCGGCGCAGGTCCCCATCGGACAGCGCTACACACTGGATCGCAACTATCGCTCGAGCACCGGCATGGTGGAGGCGGTCAACACCCTGTTCGGCCAGTCTCCGATGACGCCTGGCCCGTTCCACCCCGAAGCTATTGATTTTGCACCGGTAAAAGCCAACGGCCGCAGCGAGACGCTGTGGATCGGTGATCAGCCGGCAAGCGCCATGACGCTCTGGCAGCTCGAGCAGGAGGAGGCCCCCGACGAGAGCCTGCCCCTGCCCCTGTATCGCCGGCAGATGGCCGAAGTCGGTGCCGAGCAGATCCGCCAGCTCCTCGACCGCGCCGCTCTGGGCGAGGCCCGGTTCGAAACCGCTGAGGCGCCCCGTGCCGTGCAACCGGCGGACATCGCCATTCTGGTGCGCAGCGGTCAGGAAGCCGGACTGATCCGCGATGCCCTGCGGCGCCGGGGGCTGGCGTCGGTCTATCTGTCGGATCGCGACAACGTCCTCAAGACCCCCGAGGCGGCAGATGTGCTGCGCTGGCTGCAGGCAATGGCCACACCCGAATCCGAGCGCCGGGTACGCACCGCGCTGGGCACCGCCAGCATGGGTTATGACTGGGCAACGCTTGAGGGTCTGTTCAGCGACGACGCCCGCTGGGAGGCCGCACTCGAACAATTCCAGGACTACGGCGAGCGCTGGCGTCGCCAGGGCGTTCTCCCCGCGCTGCGCCAGCTCATCCACGATCATTCCCTGGCATCACGACTGGCGATGCAAAGCGGTGGCGAGCGCGCATTGACTAATCTGCTGCAGATCAGCGAACTGCTCCAGGAAGCGGCCGCCACCCTCGATGGCTCGGGCGGGCTGATCCGGTGGCTTGACGAGGCCATGCAGCATCGCGGCGAGACCCCCGCCGACGATCGCATTCTACGCCTTGAAAGCGACGCGGCCCTGATCAAGGTGGTGACCATCCACAAATCCAAGGGCCTCGAGTACCCGCTGGTGTTTCTGCCGTTTGTCTGCAGTTATCGCAGTGCCAAGGCCGAGCCGCCGTTTGTACGCACGACCGACGACGGCCCCGAGATCATCTTCGAGCCGGACTCCGACGACAAGGCCGCCGCCCAGGACCGTCAGCAGGCTGAGGACATGCGTTTGCTCTATGTCGGCATCACCCGGGCCGTCCATGCCTGCTGGCTGGGACTGGCGCCGGTACGCGAGAGCGCCCAGACCAGTCCGGGAACGGTTCATCTGCAGCGCTCGGCCATTGGTCGGCTGCTTGGCTGGGCGGATAAGGCCAACGCCATGGATCTGGGGCCTCGTCTCGAGGCGCTGACGCGTCAGAGTCAGGCCGTGACCCACGAGCGCATCCAGCCTGTGCCAGCGCCCGCCGCGGCTGCGATATCGGCGCCGGCTGCACTCCCGGCCATGGCCGTCGCTCGCCAATACACCCGCGCTGCCCCGGGTCAGGGACGATGGTGGATCGCGAGCTACAGCGCTCTGGTCGAAGACGGCCCGCGCGCGGCAATCCCCGGCACCGCACAGGCGGATATCCTCGCCGAGGAAAGCCGCGACGCGCCGTCGGCCCCCGCCGCATCGGGGGACGACGCCGCCGACGCCCTGGCGGCCATTCCGGCCGGACCAGCCACTGGCACCGTGATCCACTCGCAGCTTGAGGCACTGGCCAGTCGGCAGTTTCCGGGCGCGGATGATCCGGCCTTCAGTGCGACTGTCGATCGCGGTCTGCGCGGGCAACGCTGGCGGCCGTGGGTGCCCGCCATTCGTGACTGGCTGGCCGCCGTCACCGCCACCGATCTGCCCTTACCGGGCGCGGCACCGGTTCGCCTGAGCGCGCTCGATGACGGGGCGTTCGTTGCCGAGCTCGAGTTTCTGGTGGCCGTCGGTCGGGTCCGGGCCAGCCGCATCGACGCGATCATCCGCCGGCATACCCTGGGCGGCGTCGGCCGTCCCGCGCTGGGGGAGAATGATCTCAATGGCATGATCAAGGGCTATATCGACCTGGTCTTCTGCCATGAAGGGCGCTACTGGGTCATGGACTACAAGTCCAATCGCCTCCCCTCCTGCGCCGATGCCCGTGCTTCCGAGGCGCTCGAGCAGATCGTTCGCCAAAAACGCTACGACGCCCAGTACGCCCTCTACCTGCTGGCACTGCATCGTTTGCTGCGGGCCCGACTCGGGCGCACCTATGACTACGACACCCACGTCGGCGGGGCGGTGTGCTTTTTCCTGCGCGGCATCGGCCAGAGCGGGCGCGGGATCCATGCCGAGCGGCCCGATCGGGCCCTGGTGGAATCCCTTGATGCGCTGTTCAACGAGGAGCCCGAGCATGTCTGAGATCGCGTCCATTCGAGCCACCACGCTGCCGGCGCGGCTCCACCAGTGGCTTGATGAGGGCTGGATCCGGTCCACCGACATGGCCCTTGCCGCCCTGCTCGCCGAACAGGGCGGGGAGACCGATGAAGTGGTCCTGGTATTAGCGGCTCTAGCGAGCTACACGGTGGGCGCCGGACACACCCGTTTGCCCCTCGACGAGCTGATCCAGACCCCGGCAATGCTGTGGAGCGAACTCCCCGCCACCGACAGCAACACCGAGACGCCGATCGAGTGGCTCGGGGCACTGGCGCCCGATACGCTCCACGCGCGTTTGAGCGCGGCGCACAGCATCGAGACAGTCACTGCCAGCGATCAGGCCAATGACAGGAGCAGCGCCACCCCGCTGGTGTTGCAGGATAATGCCCTCTATCTGCGCCGTTACTGGGCCAATGAACGACTCATCCAAACGGCCCTCGAAGCCCGGCTTGCCCAGCCTTTGCCGGCGCTTCCGGGGCTGCCGGAACGCCTTGACGGGCTTTTTCCGCGCAGCGATCACCATCCGGACTGGCAACGCATTGCCGGCGCCCTCGCCACGCGGTCGCGCTTTACGCTGATCACGGGCGGCCCCGGGACCGGCAAGACCCGGACCGTGCTGCGGCTGCTGGGACTCCTGCAGGCCGAGCGCATGAATAGCCACCCCGAGGCCCCGCTGCGAATTCGGCTGGCTGCCCCTACCGGCAAGGCGGCCGCCCGGCTTGGCGAGTCGATCAGCGGCGAGGTTGATGCCTTGCCGCTCGGGTCCGCCGTGCGCGACGCCATTCCGCGATCGGTCAGCACGCTGCATCGGCTGCTGGGGCCGCGCCCCGGCAGCCGCCGCTTTCGGCATGATCGCGACAACCCCCTGCACGCCGACCTGGTCGTAGTGGATGAGGCCTCAATGATCGACCAGGAGCTGACCGCGCGCCTGCTTGACGCCCTTCGCCCCGAGACACAGCTGGTATTGCTGGGGGACAAGGACCAGCTGGCATCGGTGGAAGCCGGCGCCGTTCTCGGCGAGCTATGCGCTGGCACCGAGCAGCCCCACTACACCGCCGAGACGGTCGCCTGGGTAAAGGCCAACAGTGGCGACGATATCGCTGATTGGCAGGCGGACGGCAGCCCACTGCAACAGCAGATCGTTCGCCTGCGCGACAGTCGCCGATTTAGCGCGGACAGCGGCATCGGGGCGCTGGCCGAGGCCGTTCGCCGAGGGGATTCGGCACGCGCAAATGCGCTGCTGGATGACGGCGCGTCTGGTATCGAGCGCCTCGAACTGGCCAGTGCCGACGACGCGAGGATTGAAAAGGCCGCCTGCGAGGGCTATCAGGCCTACCTCACCGAACTGCAGGCGACACGACCCGCCGATGATGACCGCGATAGCAACGATCAGTGGGCTCTCTCCGTGCTGGCCGCATTCAGCGGCTTCCAGGTTCTGACCACAATCCGCCACGGCCCCCTCGGAGTCAGCGGGCTCAACGAACGCATCGCCGCGGCGCTGCAACAGAGCGGGCTGATCGATCGGGCCAGTGGCTGGTTTGAAGGGCGTCCCGTGATGATCACGCGCAATGACTACGAACTGGGCCTGATGAACGGCGATGTCGGCGTCTGCCTGATGACCCGTCTGCCCGGCGAATCCGAGGCCCGGCTGCGGGTGGCCTTTGAATGGCCCGACCATCGCATCCGCCTGGTCCTGCCCAGCCGGCTTGATGCCGTCGACAGCGTCTTTGCCATGACCGTACACAAATCCCAGGGCTCGGAATTTGACCACGTACTGGTTGTGCTGCCCGAGGGCGGACCGGGCCGAACACGCCGCGAACTGCTGTACACCGCCGTCACCCGCGCCCGCACGGGTGCCGTGATTGCCCATCCGCAGGCACAATAGGCGGATGAAACAGCCCACGCTCTACTATGACGGCAGCTGCGGCCTGTGCCGCCGCGAGATCGACCACCTGCGTCCGCGGCTGGCGCACCAGATCGAGCTGGTGGATATCAGCCAGGCCGGCTTTTGCCCACCGGCCGGTTATGAGCTGGCGGACATGATGGCCCAGCTGCACTTTCATGACGGGCAATCCATGCGTGTCGGACTGAGTGCCTCGCTGGGCTATTGGCACCGGGCCGGCGGCGGTTTCCGCTGGCTGGCGCGGGTGCTTGCCCTGCCGGGGCTGTTCCCGTGTGGCAACTGGGCCTACAACCGCTGGGCGGCGTGGCGCCTGCGCCGCCTGCACTGCGAGCCGCCGGGCTAGGACGCCACTCTTGTCTGCGCCAGCCAGTCCTCGTCCAGCGTGATCCCCAGGCCAGGCGCGTCCCCCAGTTCCAGAACGCCCTGATCATCGGGCCGCACCGGTGTCAGCAGCGGAAAATCACGGCGCTCGGGCGTCCACTCAGGCGGATCATAGGGCAGCTCGATAAACGCCGTTCCCACGCTGCCGGCGGTCAGATGCGCATTGGCAAGCAGTCCGATCCCGTTGCCCCACGTATGGGGCGTGAACACGCAACCGGCCGCCGTGACCTGTTCGGCCAGTGCGCGCAAATGGGTCATCCCCAGCGAGCACACGGCATCGGGTTGATAGACATCGAGGCACTCGCGCTCGAGCAGCGTCTGAAACTCGTGCCACTCACGGGTCATTTCGCCGCCGGCGATGAACAGCTGCGTATCGCGACGCAGTCGCGTCATGCCGGCGTAATCGCCGCGATGGAGCGGCTCTTCCATCCAGTACACCCCGTAGCGCTCAAGCTCACGGGCCACTTCCAGGGCCTGGGCATAAGTCCATGGCGGCTGAGTGTCCCAGGGCATGCGCCAGCCCTGATTGCAGTCCACCATCAGCTTCAGCTCGCCCCCGACGGCGCGATGCACCGCCTCAAGCACCGCAAAGTCCGCTTCCAGCGTGGATCGGCCAAAGCGGATTTTCATCGCCGGGAAGCCCTCGGCAAGCATTCGGCGTGCCTGAGCGGCCATGGCCTCGGGCGGGCGATGCACACCGCTCGAGGCATAGCAGGCAATCGACCCGCCCCGGCCACCGGCCATGCGCCAGGCGGATCGGCCCTTGATCTGGCCGACCAGATCCCAGAGCGCCACATCCAGTGCCCAGGGTCGCCCGGCATGAAAGCCGATGTTGCTCAAGACTTCGGCATGACGCTCGAGTGCGCATGGATCCTGGCCAATGAACAGATCGAGATACGCGGGCAGGCCGTGCATCGGATCACCCGACCCGATGCCAACCCGGCCCTGGTCGTCCTCGACACGCACAATGGTGGCACCAAACTGCCGGCGCGGGCGGGTATCCCAGGCGGCGGGAAAGGGCGGATCCAGCGGTAACACGTGGTGACTGATACGGATATCGCGAATGCTCATGCCGCCACCACCTGCCGCGCCAGCCAGGCAAGATCCGCATCGGCGGCCGGCCGGGCATTGTTGTGAATCATGGGCCGATTGGGCTCGGCGGCCAGTTCGGCATGCAACGCCTCGGCGCTCATCGCCGTCGGCAGCGAGCGCGCTGCCACCGCGTCGAACGCCAGCTCCGAGAGCCAGTCCTCGAATGCCTGCGCCAGATCCTCCGCCGACTCGCCCGGTATGCCGAACGCCGCCGCGGCGGGCTGATAGCGACCGGGATCAGCCGCGATGCTCCAGGCAAGGCTTGCCCGCAGGCCCAGCGTAACCGCAATACCGTGGGGTATGTGATACAGGCTGCCCAGAGCATGCCCAATGGCATGCGCCATACCGGTGCCGCCGCCATCAATGGCCAGCCCCGCGAGCGTGGCGGCCAGCTGCATATCGGCGGCGGCATGCAGATCCTGGGGATCATGCCGATAGCTGGCCAGCGCCCCGCGCGCCCGCCGCGTTGCCTCCAGACCATAGGCCTCGGTAAAGGCATGCCGGCCCTGCCCGGTCATCGCCTCGAGCGCGTGCACAAACGCATCCAGTCCGGTGCCAACGATCATGTCCGGCGGTACGCTGGTGGTTAGCGTGGGATCGAGAACCACCGCATCGGGCGCCATATCCGGCGCCCATGACCAGAGCTTCTGGCCGGCCTCGTCGCTCACGATCGCTGTATGCGTCACCTCGGAGCCGGTCCCGGAGGTGGTCGGGATCATGACCGCGGGCCAGCGCGCCGGCGGCACGTTGCGGCCCAGCACAAAATCCTCGGCGGGTAAGGCACTGGCGGCAAGGCTTGCCACCAGTTTGGCGCTGTCGAGGGCGCTACCTCCTCCCAGGCCAACGATCACGGCATGCTCGAGACCGCGGGCACAGGCCACCGCGTCATTGACGCCGGCAACCGTCGGCTCGCCCGCCGGACCGACAAATCGGGTGACTGGGCGCCCCGGCGGTAGCGCCGCTTCGAGGCGATCCGCAATCCCCGCGGCGACCAGGCCTTCGTCAACCACCAGCAGGATCGGATCGGGCGCCGCCGGTAGCACTTCGCCGAGGCGCTGCAGGGCATCAGCGCCGGCAACAATCCGCGGGGTGGCCGGACGGTCCAGGTTGAGGTCGAGACCACTCATACCGCCACCCATGTGGTCTTGAGTTCGGTGTACTTGTCGAAGGCATGCAGCGAGCGGTCGCGGCCGATCCCCGACTGCTTGTAGCCGCCGAACGGCGTGGCCACCGATGCCATGTCGTAGCAGTTGACCCAGACCGTTCCGGCCTGCAGCCGCCCGGCAGCCCGGTGCGCATCGCTCAGGCGGTCGGTCCAGACCGCCGCCGCCAGGCCATACTCGGAGTCGTTGGCGATACGCACCGCCTCGTCCAGACCGTCACACTCCATGACGGCTAGCACCGGCCCAAAGATTTCCTCGCGCGCCGCCTGCCCGGCATTGTCGATATCACGGAGAATGGCGGGGCGCATGAATGCGCCGCCCTCGGGCCGCTCGACGACCTCGCCACCGATCACTCGGCCCCCCGCGCGGCGGACACCGTCCAGATAACCCTGCACGCGCTGCAAATGATCGGCCGAGATCATTGCCCCCATGACAGTGGTGTCGTCCAGCGGATCGCCCGGCTCGAACTGCTCCATCAACGCCTCGACCCGCTCGAGAAGCGCATCGCTGACCTGACGATCGACAATGAGTCGCGAGCCGGCGTGGCAGGTCTCGCCCTGGTTGTACCAAATGCTCCAGGCGATGGCCTCGGCGGCCGCCTCCAGCTGCTCGCAGTCGCGGGTGACGATCTGGGCCGACTTGCCGCCACACTCGAGCCCTACCTTTTTCATGTTCGACTCGCCGCTGCGCACCAGCAGGCGCTTGCCGATCTCGGTGGATCCGGTAAAGGCGATGGCCTGCACCCGGTTGTGTCCGGCGAGCGCGTCGCCGGTGACATGACCGCGCCCCGGCAGCACCTGGAACACCCCGGCCGGGATGCCCGCCTCGGCGGCGATCTCACCCAGCAGCAGGCTGGCCAGAGTGGACTCCTCAGCGGGTTTGAGGATGACGCTGTTGCCAGCGGCCAGGGCCGGACCGATCTTCCAGCTGGCAATGATCAGCGGGTAGTTCCACGGCACGATGGCCGCCACCGTGCCCACCGGCTCACGCCGAATGGCGATGACCGCATCGTTGCCGCCGGGCGCCATTTCGTCATACAGCTTGTCGAGGCATTCGCCGTACCACTGGATCGTGCCGGCGCAGGCCGGCACATCGACGGCCTGCGTCTGGCTGATGGGCTTGCCGGTCTCGAGGGTCTCAAGCAGCGCCAGACGCTCGGCATGGGCGCGGATGCCATCGGCAAACCGCAGCATGATCGCCTTGCGATCCGCCGGGTCGCGATCCGCCCAGACACCCGCCTCGAAACGCGCCGCGGCAATGTCCACGGCATCATCGACATCCGCCGCCGTCCACTCGTCCACCGGCGTCAGCACCTCGCCGGTGGCGGGATTGTCGGCATTGAACGACGCACCGTGACGTGAAGCCCGATAGCGGCCATCCACAAACGCCTGAGTGGGGTATTCAACGGCCGCAGCAGCGGCCTGCCAGTCCGTCCGGGTTTCGGGAGCGGTCATATTATCGGCTCATCCTTTGCGCTGAAGTAAACATCATCAGTAGTATCAGCGCCCTCAATCCCGACTCAATCGATAAAATCGCCGACCTGACTTGCGCTTTATTCAAAACTGCCCCGGGACGCCCGTTCATGCCCACTGATCTGCCATCCCTGAATGCGTTGAAGGCGTTCGAGGTCGTGGCCCGCTGCCGCTCGATCACTCGCGCCGCTGCGGTCCTGCATGTCACTCCGGGTGCCGTATCGCGCCAGCTCAAGCAACTCGAGCGCGAGCTTGGCGAGACGCTGGTGGTGCGCGGGCCTCGGCAGACAAGCCTGACACCCAGCGGCGAGCGGTTGATGGAAACCGTCGCGGCATCCCTCGAGCAGATGCGCCAGACCGTGGGCGATCTGCGCGGAGGGCGCCACCGCCGGCGACTGGCACTCAACATCCCCAGCACGCTGGCGAGCCGCTGGGTAATGCCCCGACTGCATCGTCTGCGGGCGCTGGACCCCACGCTGGTCCTGTCGATTCGAACCGAGGCCAAGGACCGACTGTCACAGCGTGATGAGCTGGATGCCGCCATCCGCTTTGGCACCGGCGACTGGCCCGATCTGCATAGCAGCCATCTGTTCTCGGAGCAGCATGTGGCGGTGGCGGCACCGGCCGTCCAGCAGGCCCTGACCCGACGCGACGGCACGGTCATGCTCGCCGAGGCCACGCTGCTGCATGTCTTAAAACGCGAGGGCCGGTACCTGTCCTGGCAACACTGGCTGGATGCCGCCGGCATCGAAGGGGTGGATGCGGGCAAGGGGTTCGAGTTCGACACCCTCGATCTGGCCATCGAGGCGGCCACCGCCGGTCTGGGCGCCACCATCGCCGACTGGCACATGGTGGCCGATGACCTGGCCGCCGGACGCCTGGTGCAACTGTTTGAAACCCGAGTCCCCGGCACCCAGTCCTACTGGTGGGTCCGCCCACCCGCGGCGTCCTCGACCGGTCCGCTCGAGACATTCGAGCGCTGGCTTCGCGCAACGCTGGAGGCCCACCATGCCTGATCTATCGGTGATCATCCCGGCCTGGAACGAGGCCGACTACCTGCCCGCCACCCTGCAGACCCTGCGGCTGGCCCTGCAGGAGGCGGGACTCGAGGCGGATATCATTGTGGTGGATAACGCCTCCACCGACGCCACAGCCGCGGTCGCCGCCCGCGCCGGTGCCCGGGTTGTGAATGAGCCCGAGCACCGGATCGCCCGGGTGCGAAATGCCGGCGCCGAAGCTGCCGATAGCGACTGGTTACTGTTCGTGGATGCCGATACAAGCGTGACGGCCGATGCGCTGCAGGCAATGCGCGCCGCCATGGATGAGGGCTGCGTGGGTGGCGGCGCCCCGATCGGCTTTGATCGACTGCAGTCCACGCCCCAGCGGCTGGGCCTGGCGGCCTGGAACGGGCTTTCTCGACATCTGCGCCTCGCCGCCGGCTGCTTCGTTTTTGCCCGGGCATCGGAACATGCCGCCATTGGCGGGTTCAGCGAGCGTCTCTACGCCGGCGACGAAATCGGCTATTCAAGAAAGCTCGACCGTGTAGGCCGCCCGCACAACCGCCGCTTCACCATCCTCGATTGCCCGCCCGTGATCAGCTCGGCCCGCAAGATGGATTGGTTCCGGCCCTGGCAACACGCCCTGGTGCTGGCCACCTTCGTGGTATTCCCGTGGGCCGGGCGTTTCAAGCGCCTCAGCTGGTTCTGGTACCGGCGGCCCTGATCCCGGGCGCCGAAACGGGCTGTGCCGCGGCCGCCTCGACGGTCTCGGCGACCTGCTCGGCGGTGATGGCGGACAGCGTCCAGCCCAGATGCCCGTGGCCGGTGTTGTAGAAAACACCCGGGCGTCGCCCCGCCCCCACTCGCGGCATCATATCCGGCATCATCGGCCGTAGACCGGCCCAGGGCACCGCCTGGCGGGTGCTCACCCCCGGAAAACAGGTCTCAACCCACTTCAGCAGCGGCTCGATCCGATCCTGGCGGATGTTGCGGTTATAGCCATTGAACTCCGCCGTGCCGGCAACCCGGAAGCGGTCGTTGCCAAGCCGGCTCGAGACCAGCTTGGTCTCGTCATCGAGCAGGCTCATCCACGGCGCGGCCTCCTGCGAGGCGGCGTCTTCCAGATTGACCGTGATCGAGTAGCCCTTGACCGGGTAGACGTTGACGCGATCACCCAGCCGGGACGCCAGCCCGCGACTGGCGACACCCGCACAGACCACTACGCCGTCAAAGGACTCGCGGCCGGCGGCGGTCTGCACCCAGGGGCCGGCCCCGGCAGTGCCGACATCCTCGATAGCGCAGTCATAGCGCATCGATACGCCACGCGCTTCGAGCACCTGGGCCAGCCCGTGGGTGAACTTGTGGATATCGCCGGTGGAATCGCTCTCGGTATAGAAACCGGCGTAGTACTCGCCGGCGAGGTTGGGTTCGAGACGGCGCATTTCCTCGGGCGAGACGGCGCGCCGCTCGAGGCCACCGGCGGCCAGGTGACGCGTGACCTGCGCGGCATGGTCAAAGTCGGCCTGCTGCCGATAGATATGCAGGATGCCGCGGCGCTCGAGGTCAAAATCAATCCCCTCGCGGCGGCCCCAGTCAAACAGATAATCCCGCGCCTCGATCGCAAGCCGCGCCGTTTCGGTGGTGTTGTGGGCATAGCGCCGGGTGGCCGCGACAAACTCGGCAAACCAGCTGAGCTTGTGCCATGAGGGTTTGGGGTTGACCAACAGGGGCGCGTCCGAGCGCAGCATCCAGCGCAGTCCCTTGAGAATGGTCGGCCAGTGGTTCCAGACCTCGGCGTTGGACGCCGAAAGCTGCCCACCATTGGCAAAGGAAGTTTCCATGCCGGCGTAACGATTGCGCTCGAAAACCGTGACGTTAAAGCCGCGGTTGGTCAGGGCATAGGCCGTGGTGATGCCGGTGATTCCGCCGCCGATGACTGCGATATGGTTCATCATCGTACTCCCAGTCAGGTTGTGTGCACCCATCGCCCGTTGGCGATCCGTGCCCCTTCCGTCCTGGTGCCTGAGAGATTGACGAAACGATCCTACTCGCTTCGCTTGCTCCTTCGGCGAGTCGAGCCAATCGGCCGACTGCTTTTCGGAATAGTCAGCACGCAGACGGTCCGGATGCCTGAGAGATTCCGGGGCGGTTGCTCCTTCGGCGCCGGCATCGAATGCCGAACTCTCCCACCTGCGCTAGGATTGAAGTGTCCCGTCTTTGAATACCGAATGCAATCGCCGAGAGACCGAATGATCACATTGAACTACCTGCACGGCTTTAACTCCGCCGCCCTCGAGACCGACACCAAGGTCGGCGAACTGGCCACCCGCTTTGACGTTAATCGCATCAACTACGACAGCTTCGCCTCCCGCGAGGCCATCATCGAGTCAATCACCGCACAGTCGGTGGAAGGCGAAGCCACGGCGTTCATCGGTACATCCCTGGGCGGCTACTTTGCTGCCGTCATGGGCCAGCGCCTGGCGCGCCCCGCCATCATGGTCAACCCGAGCTGCGACCCGCACTGGGCGCTGGCGCATTACCGCGACATGACCCTGGAGAACTACAAGCTACCCGAGCAGCCACCGAAAACGCTCACGTCGGCCGCCATCGATTCTTACCGGGGGACTGCCCTGTCCACCCATCCAGCGGATTATCCGATCGCGCCATTGCTGGTGCTGGATACCGCCGACGAGCTGCTGGACGCCCGCGCCACTCTGGCCCGGTACGCGTCGCTGGGCGAGGCGCTGGTTTTTGAAGGGGGCTCCCACCGCTTCGAGCACATGAGCGATGCCCTTGACGGCATTGCGGCCTATCTCAACCGCTCGGCCCCGTCAGCGTCGTAAGGGACGCGCTTACCAGCACAATGACTCCAATGGCCGCTGCCTCGATGTGCAGCGACCGACGCAATCGCCGCCGCGCGCCGGGACGCTCGGCGATCAGCGCCGGCGTGTAGCGGCGCTTGTTCAGCGCGGCAAGCCACAGCACCCCCGCAAAGGTCACGAGCTTGAGCGCAAAGAGCTGGCCATAGGGTGTCTGCAGGGCCGCTATCACGCCCCCGGTCAGGCGATCGAGGGTCAGCGCCCCCGCCACCAGCAAAAGCCCGACGACCACCGGTGCCTTTTCACCAAAATCATCGGCGACCCGCGCGGCGGCATCGCCGGGCTGAGTGCTCAAGCGCTCGAGCGGCAGGAATATACCCACCCAGAACGCCAGGCAGAGCATGTGAACGACCAGCAGCGCGTTATCCAGCGCGCTTGGCGTGTTGCTGACATGCCCCCCAAAGGCAAACGCCCCGGCAATCAGCGCAACACCCACCAGCGATACGACGACACCCCTTGTGCCGGGCATCAGCGCAGCGACCAGTAACCCGGCGCCGAGCCCCTGTAGCCCCAGTGTCTTGCCCATCGGGCCGGTGGCCAGCAGGCCCAGCAGCTGGGCATCCAGGGCCGCAGACCAATCGTTGCCGGCCAGGAAGACCGCCTCGAGCATCAGCCGGGCCAGCAGCGCTACAAGAATGGCTGGCGCGAGACCCGCCGCAACCCGGCGCAGAAAACGGCGCTCCTGCAAGGGCACCCCGGCGATGGTCAGGCTGACCAGAATGGAGCCGGCCGCCACCAGCAAGGCACCATATGTCATCGCCTTAAGGGCGATGACAAGGCCATCGAAGCCGGTTATCCCGGCAACGACTTCGAGCACTCAGCGCTCACCGACCGTAAAGGAAAGGGTTTCCGAGAGGGTATGTCCGTCCCCGGACAGCCCGCGCCACTCGAGGGTGTAGTCGCCGTCGGGCAAGCTCGGCGGCTCGACGACAAGGCTGTCACTCGCCGAACGACCGCCCACCGCCTTGACCGCATAGTCGGTCCCGTCGGCGCCGCGCAGCGTCACGCTGACGATACGCATGGGCGCGTCAAACGCGACGTCGATGCGCGCTGGCGATTCCGCGACGGTTGTACCGTCGGCCGGGGCGCTGGATGTGACCATTGAGTGGCCGTGGGCGCCACCCATTGCCAGGGCCAGCGCCAGCAGCAGGGCAAAGGTTGCAAGCGGCAGAGCGAATCGCTTCATGGGTCCCCCGGCAGTGGTCGGCGTCTCTCAGTGTCCTCCCAACGGTAGGCACTTGCCTGTGCATAGGCAACCCGAGCCCCGCAGGCGTAGACTGACACCATGGATCAGTTCAAGAGCACTAACGTATTCGGCAGTCCCCTTCAGCCCTGCGGACAGGACCCGATCACCGGATTCTTTCGTGATGGCTGCTGCAACACCAGTCACGCCGACGGCGGCATGCATACGGTCTGCGCCCTTGTCACCGAGGCGTTCCTGTCCTTCTCGCGCAGCCGCGGCAACGATCTGACCGCGCCCGTGCCGTTTGCCGACTTCCCCGGGCTCAAGCCGGGCGATCGCTGGTGCCTGTGTGCCGGGCGCTGGCTCGAGGCGTATCGAGCGGGCGTTGCACCGCCCGTCGACCTCGCCGCTACCCACGAAGAAACCCTTGCCGTCATTGGTTTTGAAACGCTCGCCGCCTATGCCGTCGCGAGCGATGATCGCGACTAGACAGGAGCACCGCTGATGCGCAAAAAGCCGCGCGGCGAGCGGTTCTTTGCCACCGTTAACCCGACGGTGTTCACCGCATCGGCACTGATCATCGGCGGGTTTCTGGCGTTCGGCGTGGTGCTGCCGCGTCAGGCCACAGGCCTTTTCCAGGCGATTCACGGGTTTATCACCGCCTACCTCGGCTGGAGCTATCTGGTGGTGGTGACGTTTTTTGTCGGCTTCCTGATCTGGCTGGGCCTGAGTCGCTACGGACGGATCCGCCTGGGCCAGCCCGGCGACCGCCCACATTTTCGGTTTTCGGCCTGGTTTGCGATGCTGTTCAGTGCCGGGATGGGGATCGGTCTAGTGTTCTGGAGCATCGCCGAACCCATCCTGCATTACCAGAACCCGCCGACCGGACCCGGAGGCACGCGCGAAGCCGCCGGCCAGGCAATGATCTACAGCTTCTTTCACTGGGGGCTGCACGCCTGGGCGGTGTATGTGGTGCTGGGCCTGTCAGTGGCGTACTTCAGCTTCCGCCATCAGCTGCCGCTGACCATCCGCTCGATCTTTCATCCCCTGATCGGCGAGCGCATTCACGGACCCATCGGCCACGCCATCGATACGTTGGCCGTCTTCGGTACGCTATTCGGTCTCGCGACCTCACTGGGGTTTGGCGCGATGCAGCTCAACACCGGTCTCAACGAGCTGCTGGGACTGCCGGTGGGTGCTGCCTGGCAGGTGGGTATCATTGCGACGATTACCGGTTTTGCCGTGCTTTCGGTGATCTCGGGGCTCGATCGAGGCCTGAAGTGGCTGAGCATCTTTAACCTCAGCCTGGCGCTGCTGTTGCTCGCGTTTATTTTTATTGCCGGCCCGTCTCTGTTTCTGATTCGTTTTCTGCTTGATTCCGTGGGCGGCTACTTTCAGCAACTGGTTAGTTTGAGCCTTTCCACAGGCGCCATGCAGGGCACCCAGTGGCACGAGGACTGGACCATGTTCTACTGGGGCTGGTGGATTGCATGGTCTCCCTTCGTGGGGCTGTTCATCGCCCGGATTTCCCGCGGGCGCACCATTCGCGAATTCATCGTCGGTGTCCTCGCCCTGCCGACACTGTTCGTCTTTATCTGGCTGACGGTGTTTGGCGGCACGGCCCTGCATCTGGAGGTGTTTGGCAGCAACGCCGGCATTGCGGCAGCGGTCAGTGAGGACACCACGGTGGCCCTTTACCGAACCCTCGACGCCCTGCCGTGGTCGACGATCACGTCGGCGCTGGCAACGTTGCTCATTGCTACGTATTTCGTTACCTCGTCCGACTCGGGGACCTTCGTGGTCGACTCGCTGATCTCGCGGGGGGCCACGCATTCGCCGCGCCGGCAGCGCGTGATCTGGGGCATTACCGAGGGCGCCGTCGCCGCCACCCTGCTGCTGATTGGCGGTGAAACAGCGCTCCAGGGGCTGCAGACCGGCGCACTTGCCGCTGGTCTGCCGGTGGCGGTCATCCTGGTGATCTGCTGCTTCAGTCTGATGCGCGCGCTTCGCTACGAATCGACGGAATCGGATATACAGCCCATTGGCTAGAAAGGGACACGCATGATCGAGACCGACCTGGCAATCGTCGGCGCGGGGCTTGCCGGCATGACGGCGGCGCGGACCGCTTTTGACGCCGGCACCCAGCCGCTCATTCTCGAAGCCGGCGATCGCATCGGCGGGCGCATCGAGGGGCTGGCCGACGCCGATGGGCGCGTGGTTGCCGATCTCGGCCCGTCATGGGTCTGGCCGGCCTTCCAGCCGGGCATCCAGCGCTGGCTGGACCGCCTGAATCTGGCGGTGTTTGATCAGTACGAGCAGGGTGATGCGGTGCTCGACGGATTCGCGCCAACGCCCATGCGCCATCAGCTACCCGGGCAGTTCGGCATGGCGCGCATCGTCGGCGGCCCCAGCGGACTCGTCGATGCCATGGCCGCGCCGCTCGACGCACACTGTATCCGGCGGGGCTCGCCGGTCGAGTCAATCAGTCAGCGCCACGATGGTCGCCTCGAGATCGAGCGTCAGTCCGGCCCGGCGGTGATTGCCGACCAGGTCCTGGTGGCTGCCCCACCCCGACGCGTTGCCGAGCGCATCGCGCTGCCCGCAACGATCGACCCCGGCCTGCCCGGAGCCCTGGCCGGACAATCGACGTGGATGGCGGCACAGGCCAAGGCGATCATCCGATACGCGCATCCGTTCTGGCGCGACGCGGGCCTGTCCGGCCGCATCGCCAGTCGCCTCGGGCCCCTTTTCGAAGCCCATGACCACACCAGTGCCGATGGCGATGCCGCCCTTTTCGGCTTTGTCGCGACGCCGCTCTCCGAGCGTCGGGCGGGGTCGCTGGAGCAGCCGATCATTGATCAGCTTGTGCGCTGTCTGGGACCGCAGGCTGCGCACCCGGAGGCGGTTGTCGTTCGCGACTGGGCACTGGATGACACGATCTGCTCCGAAGCCGACCGCCGCGAGCCACCGGCTCACCCCTCCGTTGGACCCGCCACGCTGCGGGCCCCACATCTGGGCGGCCGGCTATGGTTCTGCGGGGCCGAAACCGCGGATCAGAGCACCGGTCTGCTGGAAGGGGCCCTGCTGGCCGGCGAAGCCGCCGCCCGAGCCGCCTTCGAGCAGCGCCCCCAGGTGGCATGAGCACAGCGCGGCCTCGCTTCGACGCCTATATCGGCATCGACTACTCCGGCGCGGCCACCGCCGAGCGCGGCCTCACCGGATTGCGCGCCTACGAAGCCACTGCCGGTGGCCCCGCCACCGAGATTCGGCCCGAACCTACCGGCCGTCGTCACTGGAATCGCCGCGCATTGGCGGCGTGGCTCGAGGCACGTTTACTAAGCCGTGACCGGATCCTTGTCGGTATCGACCACGGCTTTGCCTTTCCCAAGGCGTGGTTTGATGCCCACGGCGTGGCAACCGATTGGGACGCCTTTCTTGCCGACTTCTGCCACCACTGGCCAACCGATCATCCCGATACCACCGTCGAATCGGTCCGCCGCGGCGAGCGCGGCAAGGGTCTGGCCCGACTCGGTGACGCCCGCTGGCGCCGCCGCACGGAGCAGCCGGTGGGGGCAAAATCGGTATTCCACTTTGACGTGCCCGGTTCGGTGGCCAAATCGACCCATGCCGGGCTCCCATGGATCGCTCGACTGCGCGATCGCCTGGGCGCCCGCTTGCATGCCTGGCCCTTCGATGGCTGGACGATTCCGGCCGACCGGTCGGCGATCGCCGAGATCTACCCCTCCGTATGGGCGGCGGGCTACCCGCGCGATCAGCGGACTGCCGATCAGCAGGATGCCTACGCCGTTGCCCGCGCGCTGCAGGAAGCGGATCAGGCCAGTCAGCTTGACGCCTACCTTGCCCCCAACCTGGACGCCGCGACCGCGGCCGCTGCAGTCTACGAGGGATGGATTCTGGGAGTGACCGGCCGCTAGCTCGAGGCGCGACGTGCCTTTTTCTGGCGCCAGTGCCAGAGCCCTTCCGCGGTCAGCCAGAGATCCATGCCAAAGTCCCGCTCGAAGCCGGTTTGATCCGAGCCGGCAGGCAACGCCGCGGCCCAGCCGCTGATCAGCCGTTGCTGGAGCTCATCGACGGATTCTGACCGCTCGGCCCAATCAACCGCCGCATCCAGCAGGCTCTGGAGCCGATCCGCGGCAGCGGCCGGTGCCTCGATCAGCGGAAAATGCGCCGGTGCCACGCAGTGCGGGGCGATATCGCGGATACGCTCGAGGGTCTGTCGATAGGCATCGGGGTTGAACTGGGGCGGTGGCACGACGGGCACCAGAAACGGCACGGCCCCCTCAGTATAGCCGGGATAACTGGCGCCAAAGGCGTCGCCGGCGAGGAGTACGGACCGGTCTGCATCCAGCACGCTCAGGTGATGCCAGGCATGACCGGGCGTATGCACCACCTCGAGCCGCCTTGCACCGATGGCCGCAACGGCGCCATCGTCCAGCGCCACAATGCGCTCCCGCGCCACCGGGATCAGAGGGGCATATTCACGATCAAAGAAGGCGTCCCCGTAGAGTGCGCGCACGCCCGCCTCGAGCCGGGTTGGGTCCACCAGATGATCCACGCCCGAGGGATGGACTCCCAGTCGGGCCTCCGGCAGGGCCTGCATGAGGGGACCGGCGCCGCCGGCGTGATCCAGATGCACATGGGTAGGGATGACCCAATCCACCGCCGAGCGATCAATCCCGTAGTCGGCAAGCGTGTCCAGGATGACCGGCACACTGTGCCCGACCCCGGTGTCGACGATTGCTGCCCGGGACGCCTCGATGACCAGATAGCAGGCCGTGTGGGCCGGCCGCAGGTACCCGGTGTCGATCCGTATCAGGCCCGGTGCAATGACCGTGGCGGCCGCGGGCGTGGCATTCACCGACATTGCCGCCGGCTGCCTAACGGCGCGTGATGCGCATCATCCCCCAGGCCACAAGGCCGGCGCCGATGACTTTGAGAATGGCACCGGGGATGAAGGGCACGAGGCCGGTGATCACCGCCTGCTCGGCACTGCCCACCCAGACAGCAAGCCATGGCAGGCCCAGCAGATAAACCGGCAGGTTGCCGATGCCTGCTGCGGCAATCGCCGTCAGCGGATGCCGGACCCAGCCGTGAAAGGCCAGCCAGCCAGCGACCCAGGCCGCCGCGACCATGCCCAGCAGATACCCCCCCGTGGGACCGGCCAGATAGGCCGGACCGCCGCCACCGACAAACACCGGCAGCCCGACCAGACCCTGGGCCAGATAGGTCAGCACCGTGGCGGCGCCCAGCACGGGCCCATAGACCATGCCCAGGGCCAGGACCACGAAGGTCTGCATGCTGAACGGCACCGGCCAGAACGGGATCTCGACCCGCGCGGACAACGCCAGCAGCCCCGTGCCCACCAGCACGGAGATTAGCTGCCGAGTGCGGTTACCATTGGCCCAGTCGGATACCCGAGTCGGTGTGTAGGTCGTCATTGCTGCCCCCTTGTCTTGTTGGCAATCGACAGTAGCAAAACCGCCTTCGTCCGTCAGCCATTGCGGCGGGTCGATAGCGCGCATTAGGCTTGCCGTTTTGCTCCGTGGAGGAAAGGCAATGGATCGTCGAGGGTTTATCAAGGGCGCCGGCACCGGACTGGTCGCGGCCGGCAGCGTCAATGCACCGGCGGTGATCGCCCAGCCGCGGCGCTTTCGGCTGAATATGCTCACCTCGTGGCCGGCGTCGCTGGACAATCTGTACGGGACGGCCGAGTACTTCGCCGAGCGCATCGAGGCGCTGACCGATGGCGATGTCCGGGTCCGGACCTCGCCGGGCGGCGCCGAAGTCGGCCCAGTGGAGGTCTATGACGCCGTATCCAGTGGCGCATTCGAGGCCTGCCACACCGCGCCCTACTATTTTATCGGCAAAAACCCGGCCCACGGCTTTTTCACCTCGCTGCCCTTCGGCATGACCCTCGAGCAGCAGAATGCCTGGATGACCGCGGGTGACGGCCAGGCCCTGTGGGATGAGCTCAACGCCCGGGATAATCTGGTTGCCTTCCCGGGCGGCAACACCAGTGCTCAGTGCGGTGGCTGGTTCAATGTTCCGATCAACTCGCCGGCCGACCTCCAGGGACTGCGCATGCGCTTTCCCGGCCACGGCGGGCGTGCCATGGCCAAGGCCGGCGTCAACATCCAGCAGCTACCCGGCGGCGAGGTGTTCACCGCCATGGAGCGCGGCGCACTGGACGCCGCCGAATGGGTCGGCCCCTATGACGACCAGATTCTGGGCATGCAGGACGTCGCCCAGTACTACTATCTGCCGAGCTGGGCCGAGCCCAGTGCTATGCTGGGGTTCTACTTCAATCTCGATGTCTGGAGCGGGTTCCCGGCCGACATTCAGGCCCAGATCCGGGCCTGCTGTGCCGAGGCGAACAACTGGATGGCGGCTCAGTACCTTGCCAAGAACCCGGTCGCGCTCGAGGAACTGAAATCGCAGGGCGTCGAGGTCCGGGACTTTCCCGACAGCGTCCTCGCCGCTTTCCGCAGCGGCGCCGCGGCCGTGCACGAGGAAGACATGGAAAGCGAGGATTATGCCCGCATCTATGCCAACTGGGCGGCGTTTCGCGAGCGGCTGCGCGGCTGGGATCAGGTCAACAGCTACCGGTATCGCGAATTCATCTACCGCGACGCCGACTGAGTCAGTCGCCGAGCCCCGGCAGCCAGGTTACAAGGCCAGGGAAGGCCACAATCAGCACAAGCATCAGCAGCTGTATCCCGATATACGGCAGAATCCCGGCGTAGATGGCGCGGGTCGGCACCGCATCGGGCGTGACACCCCGCAGGTAAAACAGTGAAAACCCAAAAGGCGGGGTCAGGAACGAGGCCTGCAGATTCATCGCGATCAGCACTGCAAACCACAGGGGACTGAGCCCGAAGCTCTCGGCGATGGGAGTCACAAGCGGGACCACGATGAACGTAATCTCGATAAAGTCGAGGAAAAATCCGAGGATGAAGATCGTCAGCATGACGAACAGAATGAAGCTCGTCTCGCCCCCGGGCAGCGCCAGCAGAAAGTCCTCGACCAACCACTGTCCCCCCATGGCGCTGAACACCGTGGCAAACACCGTGGCGCCCACCAGAATCGTGAACACCATTGCCGTCAGCCTGACCGTGGTGTCGGAGACGGACAGCAGGCTGCGTTTGGAGAGTTTGCCGTAGGCGAGCGCCAGCAACAGTGCACCGAACGCGCCCATCGCACCGGCCTCGGTGGGTGTGGCCAGCCCCACGAAGATCGTACCGAGGACGGCCGCCACCAGCGCCAGTGGCGGGACCAGGCAGCGAAGCACTGCCAGCCAGAGAGGGCCGGCCGGGCCCCGGTCGTCGGCGCCGGCGGGTAGCGCCGGAGCGGCCAGCGGCCGGCGCCAGGCAACCAGCGCAATCCACACCACGTAGGCGGCACCCAGCAGCAACCCCGGGATCAGCGCGCCCACAAACAGATCCCCCACGTTCACGCCCATCTGATCGCCGAGGATGATCAGAACGATGGACGGCGGAATGATTTGCCCCAGCGTGCCGCTGGCGGCGATGGTGCCGGTGGCAAGGCGCTGGTCGTAGCCATACTTGAGCATGACCGGTAACGCCAGCACCCCCATTGTGACCACCGAGGCCCCCACCACGCCGGTGGCGGCCGCAAGCAGCATGCCGACCAGAACCACCGAAATTGCAAGCCCGCCGCGCAGACGGCCGAACAGCCGTCCCATGGTTTGCAGCAGATCCTCGGCGAGGCCCGAGCGCTCGAGCATACTGCCCATGAAAATGAAAAACGGCACCGCGACCAGCGTGTAGTTGTCCATGATCGAGCCATACACTCGCTGCGGCAGAATATTGAGCCGCGCGACACGAAACAGTGGCTCCCACGGCAGCGCCACTCCCAGCCCGGGCAGCCAGTCGCTGGCGATCAGCGTGAACAATAATCCCGTCCCCGCCAGCGCGAACGCCACCGGGTAGCCGCTGAGCAGAAAGACCAGCAGCACGGCGAACATGGACAGAGGCAGAATCTCGTAGATCATTGCGGATGCCTGTCGATCAGTGTGGCCGTCGCCTTGATTGCCTGGCTGACCCCCTGCACCAGCAATAGCGCAAAGCCGACCACAAGGACCGTCTTGATCGGGTAGAGCGGCAATCCCCCGGGATTGGGACTCGCTTCGAGCCGCTCCCAGGCAAGCGCCACATAGTCGATGCCGTAGAGCAGCATGACCGTGCAGAACGGGACCAACGCGAGCAGGGTGCCCAGCAGATCCACCCAGGCCCGGGTGCGCGCGCTGAATCCTGATTGCAGGATATCCACGCGGATATGCCCGTCGTGGCGAAGCAGATAGCCACTGCCCAGCAGAAAAATCACCGCAAAGGCCTGGATCTGCCCTTCGAGCAGGGTGTTTGAAGACAGTTGCATGCCCAGTTCTGCGCCCAGATAACGACCGATGACATTCACCACCCCGAGGGCGATCATCAACAACGCCACCCATTGCAGGGCGCGGCCCACCCAGTCGCTGAGCGCGTCAATCATTCGCGAGAGCGTCAGCAGCCGACGCATCAGACGACCACTCACCAGGCCGACTCCATCATCGCCACCAGGGTCTGGGGGGGCAGCACCACCGGATTGCCCTTCATCGATGAGGACCTTGCGGCGGCCTCGGCAATCGCCGGCAGGTCGCTGCGCGCGAGCCCCGCCGAACCCAGACCCGGCAGCCCCTGGGTGCGGGACCACTGCGCCAGGCTGTCAACCGCCGTGTCAGCCTCGCAACCGAGGGCATCGGCGATCCAGCCCTCCACCGCCTGGATGCGCGCGGCAGTTGCCCCGGTGGTGGCCGCGCGATTGGCGCGCAGGGCGGCCGGCAGCAATGCCCCGGCAATCACCCCATGGGGCAGATCCGTCATGCCACCAAGCGGACCGGCAAGGCCATGCACTGCCCCCAGCCGGGCATTGGCCAGGGCCAGCCCCCCGGTCAGGCTCACCCAGGCCATGTTGTCACGTGCGTCTGGATCCTCGCCCGCCATCAATCGCTGCAGCGCCGTCAGCCCCACAGGAATCGCATCGCGGCAGAGTGCATCGGTAAACCGATTGGCCTGACCGCTGAGATACGGCTCGATGACCTGCGTCACGGCGTCCAGGCCGCTTGCCAGGGTGACCGTCGCCGGCGAGTGATCGGTCAGGGCCGAATCAACGAATGCCACCGCGGGGAGCAACCGCGGATCACGCAGCGACACCTTGCGGCGAGCCTCGGGCACGTCGATGACCGCGTTGCAGGTTGCCTCAGTGCCGGTACCGGCAGTCGTCGGAAGGGCAATGCAAGGCAACGGCGTGGCATCCAACGCGGCACCGCCACCCACCACTTCGAGATAGTCGAGCACATCCCCCGCGGCCGGGATAAGTGCCGCCACCGCCTTGGCGGTATCGATCACGGATCCGCCTCCCAGCCCGACCACCACGTCGACATCGGCCTGGCGCCCCAATGCCACGCCGGTCTCGATGAGCCCCACGTCGGGTTCGTGCGGACAGGCCTGACAGCTGCACGCGGTGCCCATCCTGGTCAGCCCATCCACCAGCCACTGCGCCCGGGTGGCGTTGGCACCATGAATGATCAATGCCCGACGGCCGTAGGCAAACACGGTACTGACAGCCTCGACCGCCGTATCACGACCGAACCGGACATGACGGGGCAGGTGCAGATCAAAGGCGGTGGACATGCGATTCTCCGGCTTTTTCGAGCCGCCTATCGTCGCAGGCGGATGCCGGGTCGTCCATGCCAACGACTGCACCGTTTGTGTGCAGCTAGCCCGGACTTGTCCAGAATGGTGCATCCGTGACATAACAGATCCCGGCACCCAGGACGGCCGCGGGTCGAGGAGGAGAGTCCGCCCGATTGGCACGTAGTTTGCTTAACCGAAGGGTGCCGAACTGGCTTTGCACACCCTCGAAACAAAAGAGGAACGCGGGAATGAATAAGACAATCATCACAATGGGCCTTGCCGCGACCGGGTTGCTGGCGTTTGCCGGCTCCACTCAGGCGGCCACCCTTCAGGACGTTCAGGATGCAGGAGAACTGCGCTGCGGCGTCAGCAACGGGCTGCCCGGGTTTTCACAGCCCGATAGCAGTGGCAACTGGGCGGGCATCGATGTGGACACCTGCCGGGCAGTCGCGGCCGCGGTACTCGGTGACGCCGACGCCGTGGAATTCATCCCCCTGACCGCTGCGGAGCGCTTCACCGCCCTGCAGTCGGGCGAGATCGATGTGCTGTCGCGCAACACCACATGGACAACCACCCGTGATGCGTCACTGGGCCTGAACTTTACCGGTACCAACTACTACGACGGGCAGGGCTTTCTCATCAAGACTGCGCTCGGCGTCGACAGTGCCTACGACCTCGACGGTGCCGCGGTCTGCACGCAGGCCGGCACCACCACCGAGCTCAACCTGGCTGACTTTTTCCGGGCCAACGACATGGAATACGAAGCCGTGGTGTTCGACACCTCTGAGGCAAGTGCCCAGGGCTTTGACAACAACCGTTGTGATGTTCTGACCTCGGATACCTCGCAGCTCGCGGCACTGAAGACCCAGCTGACGGACCCGGATTCCGCCGAAATCCTGCCGGAAATCATTTCCAAGGAGCCGCTGGGCCCGGTGGTCCGCCAGGGCGATGACGAGTGGTTCAACGTCGTCAAATGGGTGCTGTTCGGCCAGATCAATGCCGAGGAGTACGGCATCACCTCTGACAATGTCGAAGAGATGGAGTCCTCGGATAACCCGAGCGTCCAGCGTATCGTGGGTACTTCAGGGAACATGGGCGAAATTCTCGGTCTCGATGACGACTTCATGGTCGACGTGATCAGTCAGGTCGGGAACTACGGCGAAATGTTCGAGCGCAATGTGGGCCCGGATACGCCGCTTGGGCTCAACCGGGGCAATAACGCCCTGTGGACCGACGGTGGCATTCTCTACGCACCGCCGTTCCGGTAAGCGCGCGACGCGGCAATGAAACCACCCGGGCGTCGGATCCCGACGCCCGGGCGCTGACAACCCACTCACCCACGGCACAGGCCGGCAGTCATGAGCAGCGACCCGACACCGCTTAAGCCGGGCAACCCCAAACCCTGGAATGATCCGCGCGTTCGCTCGGTGGCCTTCCAGCTCATCGCAATCGCCGCCGTGGCCTGGATCGGATACAGCCTTTTCCAGAATACGATCAGCAACATGGAAAGCCGGGGCATCCGCACCGGGTTTGGGTTTCTGAACGAAACCGCCGGCTTCGGCATCATCATGAGCCTGATCAATTACAACGAAACCATGACCTACGGCCGGACCTTTCTGGTCGGGCTGACCAATACCCTGCTGGTCTCAGGGCTGGGCATTCTGTTTGCCACGATCGTCGGCTTCATTGTCGGTATCGCGCGCCTTTCCACGAATTGGCTTGTCGCAAAGCTGGCTCTGGCCTATATCGAGGTCTTTCGTAACGTCCCGCTGCTGCTGCAGATTTTCTTCTGGTACTTTGCCGTACTTGGTACCCTGCCCGGTCCGCGGCAGGCCCTCGATGTCGGCGGCGTCGCCTTTCTGAGCAACCGCGGGATCATCATCCCCAAGCCGGTATTCGAGGCCGGGGCAGGATGGATCGGCATTGCCCTGATCGTGGCGCTCATCGTTTCGCTGGTGATCGTGACCTGGGCGCGCCGCCGTCAGGCGGCGACCGGCCAGATCTTTCCGGCATTCCCCGTGGCGTCTGCCCTGATCCTCGGCCTCCCGGCACTCGCCTACCTCGTCATGGGCCGGCCGGTCGGGTGGGATATTCCCACCATGGGCGGATTCAACTTCTCGGGTGGTATTACCGCCATTCCCGAGCTGGGTGCCCTGCTGCTGGCGCTGACCATCTATACCGCCACTTTCATCGCCGAGATTGTCCGCTCGGGCATCGTCTCGGTCAGCAGCGGCCAGACCGAGGCGGCTCTCGCGCTGGGACTGCCGCCACGGCGCGTGCTGCGGCTGGTGGTCATCCCTCAGGCGCTTCGCGTGATCATCCCGCCACTGACCAGTCAGTATCTGAACCTGACCAAGAACTCATCCCTGGCGGTGGCCATCGGCTATCCCGACCTGGTCAACGTGTTCATGGGCACGTCCCTCAACCAGACCGGTCAGGCCGTGGAGATCGTCGCCATGACCATGGCGGTCTATCTGGCGATCAGTCTGAGCATCTCCCTGCTCATGAATATTTATAACCGCGCGGTCGCGCTGAAGGAGCGGTAGCGACATGGCCACCCATCAGCCCCTACCCAACCAGCCCGCCCCGGTGACGCAGCGCGGCGTTATCCGCTGGCTGCGCGCGAACCTTTTCTCGAGCTGGATCAATGGCCTTGTCACCCTGGTGGTGGGCTACTACCTGCTCACCATGCTCATTCCGCTGATCGACTGGGCGTTCATCGGCGCGGTCTTTACCGGCGACGGCGTCGACGCCTGCCGGCCAGGCAAGGCCTGCTGGATATTCGTCGAGGAGCGCTTCGGCTTTTTCATGTATGGCTTCTACCCCGAGGCCCTGCGTTGGCGACCCACCCTGGCATTTGCGCTGTTTGCCCTCGCCGTTGTGCCGCCGTTTCTGCCACTGCCGGGCAGGCTGCGGCGCAGCGTCGCCATTTTCGGGCTCACCGGGCTGCCGGTGGGTGGATATATTCTGATCGCCGGTGGCGTATTCGGCCTCGAGTCGGTGGATACATCCCAGTGGGGCGGTCTGATGCTGACCCTGATCCTGGCCTACGTGGGCATCATCGCCGCACTGCCCATCGGCGTCGCCCTGGCGCTGGGGCGACGCTCCGAAATGCCGGTGATTCGCGGCATCTGCGTGATATTCATTGAGTTCTGGCGGGCGGTGCCACTGATCACCATCCTGTTCATGGCGTCGGTCATGCTGCCACTGTTTCTGCCCGAGGGTGTCACCTTCGACAAGCTCATGCGGGCGCTGATCGGCATCACGCTGTTTCAGGCCGCCTACATGGCCGAGGTGGTCCGCGGTGGACTCCAGGCAATCCCGAAGGGCCAGTACGAGGCGGCCGAAGCACTGGGGCTGGGATACTGGCGGCGCATGCGGCTCATCATCCTGCCCCAGGCACTGAAGATCGTGGTCCCCGGGATCGCCAATACGGTGATTTCGCTGTTCAAGGACACCACACTGGTACTGATCATCGGTCTGTTCGACCTGCTCGGCGCTGTTAAATCAACGCTCAGTGACCCGGCCTGGAATAACGTCATGGCCGAGGGGTATCTATTCGTCGCCTTCTGTTTCTGGGTATTCTGCTTTGGGATGTCGCGGTACAGCCACCGCATTGAAAAGCAGCTCGATACCGACCATCGGCAGTAGTAAAGGACACCAGGCATGGAAAACAACGGCACGAGCTTTGAGGCCGAGGCCCTGACCACTCCGGTTGAATCGGCCGCCAGTGATGAGAGCATCATTCAGGTCAACGACCTCAACAAGTGGTTCGGTGACTTCCATGTGCTCAACTCAATCAACCTCGATGTCCAGAAAGGCGAGCGCATCGTGATCTGCGGCCCGTCCGGGTCGGGCAAATCCACGCTCATCCGCTGCCTCAACCACCTGGAGGCCCATCAGCGCGGTCAGATCGTCATTGACGGCGTCGAGCTGAACGAGGACGTCAAGAACATCGAGGCCATTCGGCGCGAAGTCGGCATGGTGTTCCAGCAGTTCAACCTTTTCCCGCACCTGAGCGTGCTCGAGAACTGCCTGCTCGCCCCCGTCTGGGTGCGCAAAACGCCCCGGCGCGAGGCCATCGAGATGGCCATGCACTATCTCGAGCGGGTGCGTATCCCGGAACAGGCGGATAAGTACCCCGGCCAGCTCTCCGGCGGGCAGCAGCAGCGGGTGGCCATCGCCCGGGCCCTGTGCATGCAGCCCAAGATCATGCTGTTCGATGAGCCGACCTCGGCGCTCGACCCGGAGATGATCAAGGAGGTCCTGGATGTCATGGTCGAGCTGGCCAGCAGCGGCATGACCATGCTGTGTGTCACCCATGAAATGGGTTTCGCCAAGACCGTGGCGGACCGGGTGATCTTCATGGATGGCGGTCAGATCGTCGAGGCCGCACCGCCGCGGGACTTTTTCACCCGCCCCGAGCAACCGCGGACCCGCGACTTTCTCGAACAGATCCTGCAGCACTGAGGAGCGGCTGATTGAATGAAGCGCGCTCTGGTCATCGACCCGGATGGCGACGAACAGCAGCGGATCCGGCACATCCTCTGCAGGCTCTGGCCCGAAATTGATCTGATCTGTGTTTCGGACATCAAGTCGGCCCATGGGCAGCTTGGCCGCTCGATGCCGGGACTTCTGATTACCGACTTCTATCTACCGGACGGCTCGGGGCTTGAGCTGATCGAGCAGATGCGCATGCTCTACCCCGATTCGCCGCGCGTCCTGCTGACCCGTCACGATGACGAAGCCCATCTGCGGGCGGCCCTGCGTCAGGGCATTGATGGCTACATCCTCAAGGATCAGGGCAATGACGGCATCCAGGCGCTGATTGCCGCCATCGGTAAGGGAGACCCGGGCCTCTCGCCCGAGATAACGCGCCTCGCGCTGCGACAGTTTGAAGAGCCACTGGTTGAGCCGGGGTCCGGCACGGACTCTCATCCGGCCGATACCGAAGCGGCCGGCCTGACCCAGCGCGAGATCGAGGTGCTTGCGCTGCTCTCTCAGGGGCTCGATCGGCATCGGGTGGGCGAGGCGCTGGTGATCCGGCCATCCACCGTGGCCGGCCACATCAAGTCGATCTATCTAAAGCTCAATGTATCGACCCGGGCCGAGGCGACTCTGGCGGCCGTCAAACTCGGCCTCGTCGATCTCGAACCCTGATCAGTCGCCCAGCGACACGAGCGCGGGATCCGCGGCGAGGTCGGCCAGCGTGATACCGGCCAGAAAATCCCGAATTCGATCAGACAGATCCGACCACAGGTCATGGGTGATGCAGTGATTGCCCGTGTCATCCTGCCGGCTCTCGTCATCCGCCGCGGCGGTAGCCGGAGGGTCCACCGCCATGATGACCGCCGCCACGCTGATTGTGTCGGCCGCCCGCGCCAGACGATAACCGCCACCCGGCCCGCGAACACCATGGACCAGACCGTCACGGCGAAGATCGGCGAACAGCTGCTCGAGATAGGAGAGTGACAATGACTGACGCTGGGATATATCCGCCAGTGTGACCGGCCCGTCAACCTGGTGCAGCGTCAGGTCCATGATCGTGGTCAGGGCATAGCGGCCCTTCGTTGAAAGGCGCATGAAAATGCGCTCCTAGACGGCCCAGCGTCGCGCGGACGGCCGCAGCACGACCGCCTCGCCGGTGGCGCTTGGGAAGCCATGCCCCTCGCCCAGGCAATAGCGCAACCAGCGATTGAGAAAACGGTTGGCGGCCCAGCGCCAGGCCAGGGGGGCCTGCCCGGCGGTCTCGGTTTCGGTGGCCAGCACCTCGGCCACCCGCGCATCGTGATAGATGCGCACCTGCAGGTCCGGCAGCGACTCGTCGCCGCCCGCCCGAGCGAACCGATGGGTGAGCATCAACGTGGTTGTGTAGGGGCAACGCTCGATGACTTCAAGATGCAGGTCGGGGCCGCGGTCAACGCTCGAAATCTGCGCGTCGCGCCGCCCGTCAAGCTGCGGTACCAGACGGCGCAGGAAGATGTAGTTGCTCTCGTAGAGTTCCATGAGCGCGGCAAAACTGCCCTGCGGTGGACGCTCTGCAACGAGTTGGCCGGGCTGCTTGATCATGCGCAGATGCTAGCACAGTCACCCTCCGCGGGACGCCCCCTGGCTGGCATCGCGGACGGGATTTTAATAGAGTCGCCGCGAGAGATGACGCGACTGGATGATCATCGCCGCGATCTCCTCGATCGACATGGTGGTGGTGTTCGAAAAAGGCAGTTTTTCCTGGTGAAAAAGCCCCTCGGCGCGAACCGTTTCATACTGACACTGGCGCAGCGACGCATAGCGGGTATTCGAGCGCCGCTCGGCACGAATCTGGGCGAGACGCTCGGGCCGGATCGTGAGCGCGTAGACCCGCTGGCGGAACGGCCGCAGCACCTCCGGCAACCGGCCACTGAGCAGATCATCCTCGGTCAGCGGATAGTTCGCCGCGTAGATCCCGTACTGAAGCGCCATATAGATGCAGGTCGGCGTTTTGCCCGAGCGCGACACGCCCACCAGAATCACGTCGGCCTGCTCATAATGGCGTACCGCGGCGCCATCATCGGCGCTAAGGGCGTAGTTCATGGCATCGATCCGCAACTTGTACGCCCCCGGATCCGCAATGCCATGGCTGCGGCCGATGGTATGACTCGACTCCATACCGAGTTCGCTCTCGAGCGGGCCGATGAAGGTGTCGAAAAAATCCAGCACCACGGCGTTGACCCGCCGCAGGCGGTTACGCAGACCAGCGTCGATGATGGTGCTGAATACAATTGGCCGGGCGCCGTCGGAGCGGCCCGCCGATTCGATCTGCTCGATGGCGGCATCCACTGCCTCGGGGCTGTCGGTAAAAGGCATGCTCACCGGCGAAGCCTCGAGCGCGAACTGGGTGAGCAGACTCTGGCCAAGCGTCTCGGCGGTAATACCGGTGCGATCCGATATAAAAAAAACACTGCGCGATTCAGACATGGCGATACTCGACTTGATCAACGATAATCACGCACCAGTATACCGGTGCAGAGCATACTTTTAACGGGAGAGCGGTAGTGAGCGAATACGTAGTCTGGTTCGAGTCGCTGGGCATGAACGACGTCGAAAGGGTGGGCGGCAAGAATGCCTCGCTCGGCGAGATGATCAGCAACCTCGCCGATGCCGGCGTGCAGGTCCCCGGAGGCTTCGCCACCACCGCGCAGGCTTATTGGGATTTTCTTGACGAGAGCGGGCTGCGGCCCCGGATCGAAGCGGCTCTCGAGGGGCTCGACATCGACGATGTCCAGGAACTGGCGCGTGTCGGGGCTCAGATCCGTTCGATGATCATCGAGACCCCCTTCCCGGCCAAGCTCGACGAGGCGATCGCCAAGGCCTGGTCGCAGCTCGTCGAGCGTTCAAAGAAGACCGATCTGTCGGTCGCCGTCCGTTCCTCGGCAACGGCTGAAGATCTGCCCGATGCCTCCTTCGCGGGACAGCAGGAAACCTTTCTCAACGTCCGCGGGCTTGAGAACGTCCGCCGCACGATCCGTGACGTCTTCGCGTCACTGTTCAACGACCGCGCAATCTCCTACCGCGTGCACCATGACTTCGCGCACGACAAGGTCGCGCTCTCGGCCGGCATCCAGGAAATGGCCCGCACCGATGTCGGTGCCTCGGGCGTGATGTTTACCATGGATACCGAGTCGGGCTTTCGCGATGTGGTCTTCGTGACCGCGTCCCACGGCCTGGGCGAGACCGTGGTGCAGGGCTCGGTCAACCCCGACGAGTTCTATGTGCACAAGGCCACGCTGGCCGCGGGGCGCCCCGCCGTCCTGCGCCGAATGATGGGCGAGAAGGCCATCAAAATGGTCTACGCGGACGATCCGGACAGCGACGAGACGGTCCGTATCGTCGAGACGTCACAGGCGGAACGTGCCGGCTTCTGCCTCAGTGATGCTGATGTCGAGTCGCTGGGCCGTCAGGCCATGACCATCGAGGCCCATTATGGCCGACCGATGGACATCGAATGGGGCAAGGATGGCGAGACCGGTCGCCTGTATATTCTCCAGGCCCGGCCGGAGACTGTGAAAAGTCGCGATGGCGGCCAGAGCCTGCAGCGCTACCAGCTCCACGAGCGGGGGCAGGTCCTCGTCGAAGGCCGCGCCATTGGCCAGCGCATCGGCGCCGGCCGCGCCCGCGTGGTGGATGATCTCGACGACATGCACACCGTCGAGGCCGGCGATGTCCTCGTCACCGACATGACGGACCCTGACTGGGAGCCGATCATGAAGCGCGCCTCGGCGATCGTGACCAATCGTGGCGGGCGGACCTGCCACGCGGCGATCATCGCGCGCGAGCTGGGCATCCCCGCGGTTGTTGGCACCGGCAACGGTACCGACCGGCTGCACGACGGCCTCGAGGTGACGGTGTCGTGCGCCGAGGGTGACACCGGCTACATCTACCGCGGCATCCAGGATTTTGAGATCCGCAACATCGAACTGGGCAACATGCCCGAGCTGCCGTTCAAGATCATGATGAACGTGGGCAATCCGGATCGCGCCTTCGATTTTGCCCAGCTGCCCAACGCCGGTGTGGGGCTGGCCCGGCTCGAGTTCATCATCAACCGCATGATCGGCATCCATCCGCGGGCATTGCTGGAGTACGACCAGCAGTCGGACGACCTGAAGTCGGTCATCGACAATCAGATCGCCGGTTACGATGATCCGGTCAGTTTCTATGTCGAGAAACTCGCCGAGGGCATCAGTACGCTGGCGGCGAGCTTTGCCGATCAGCCGGTGATCGTGCGCATGTCCGATTTCAAATCCAACGAGTACGCCAACCTCATTGGTGGCGCCGCCTACGAGCCCGAGGAAGAAAACCCGATGATCGGCTTCCGCGGGGCGTCACGCTACATTTCGGAGGACTTCCGGCCCTGTTTCGAGCTTGAATGCCAGGCCCTGCGCAAGGTGCGCGAAGAAATGGGACTGACCAATGTCTGGATCATGATCCCGTTCGTGCGCACCCCCGACGAGGGTCGTCAGGTGGTGGACCTGCTGGCCCGCAACGGGCTGGAGAAGGGGCGTGACGGCCTCAAGGTGATCATGATGTGCGAGCTGCCGTCGAACGCCGTTCTGGCCGACGAGTTTCTCGAGATCTTCGATGGCTACTCCATCGGCTCCAACGACCTCACCCAACTCACCCTGGGACTGGACCGCGATTCAGGACTGGTCGCGCATCTGTTCGAAGAGCGTGACCCCGCCGTCAAGGCGCTGCTGCACATGGCGATCCAGGCCGCCAACAAGGCGGGGAAATACGTCGGGATCTGCGGCCAGGGCCCTTCGGATCACCCCGATCTGGCACGCTGGCTGATGGAAGAAGGCATCGATAGTGTCTCGCTCAACCCCGATAGCGTGGTTGAGACCTGGCTCTATCTGGGCGGTGAGACGCATTGATGCCCGGCATGCCACGAGTGATCGACCCGCATGCCCTGGCGCAAAACCTGGGCGAACCTTCGATTCAGGTGGTTTTCGTGGGTGATGGGTCCGTTCATGCCCAGGGCCATATCGAGGGTGCCACCTGCATCCGCTATGCGGATCTGGTGACCGCCCGGCCCCCGGCCGGCGGGCTACTGCCAGAGCCATCCGCTCTGGCGACGGTACTGGCCGAGGCGGGCATCACCCCGGCCCGGCACGTGGTCGCGTATGACGCGAGTGGTAACGGTGCCGCCTCGCGACTGCTCTGGACGCTTGACTGCGTTGGCCACGACCACTGGTCGCTGCTCGACGGCGGACTGCCGGCGTGGCAGGCCGAGGGGCTGCCGCTGGTGGCCGGCACCGGCGAGGCCCGGGCCGAAGCGCCGCCCTACCCCATTGACACCACGGCGAGCAGCGCCCGTGCGGATGCCGACTATGTCGAATCACGTCTCGACGACCCGGATGTGATCATCCTGGACGCGCGCTCACCCGGGGAATACCACGGCGATGTGGTGCGGGCCGCGCGCGCCGGGCATATTCCCGGGGCTGTGAACTTCGAGTGGACCGACAACGTTGACCCAGGCCGCGCCGGCCGCCTGCGACCGGCGGCAAGCCTGCGCGACGAGTACGCAGAGCTGGGCGTGACGCCTGAGCGCGAGGTGATCACGCACTGCCAGACGCACCATCGCTCGGCGCTCAGCTATGTGGTGCTGCGCTGGCTCGGATTTGAACGCGTCCGGGGGTATGATGGCTCCTGGTCGGAATGGGGTAACGACCCGCAAAGACCGGCCAGCACCGGGTCCGACGCCTGAACGCGGCCGGAGTCAACCGCCCCGCGCCGCCTCGCAGAGAAAGCTGGCCCGATAGTGGCGCAGCTCGGCGATGGAGTCGCGAATATCGTCCAGGGCCAGATGCGAGCCCCCCTTGCCGGTCGCCTCGGCCACCGCGGGCAGCCAGCGTCGCGCCAGCTCCTTGAGCGTGCTCACATCGATATGCCGGTAGTGGAAATAGCCCATGAGCTCGGGCATCACCCGATGGAGGAAGCGACGATCCTGACAGATGCTGTTGCCGCACATGGGCGACACACCCGCCGGCACCCACTGCTCGAGAAACCGCAGGGTCTGGCGTTCAGCCTCGCGCTCATCCACCGTGCTCTGTCGAACCCGCTCGAGCAGGCCCGAGCCGCCATGCTGGGTCTGATTCCACTCATCCATGCCGGCCAGCACCGACTCGGGCTGGTGGATGGCCAGGACCGGCCCCTCAGCGAGCACATTCAGCTCGGCATCGGTGACGATCGTGGCGATCTCGATGACCTGGTCGCGATCGACATCGAGCCCCGTCATTTCAAGATCGATCCAGATCAGGTTACTCGCCGAGTACAGCATTGCTGGGCATTCCGGTTGCTTGCATTGGCTGGGCAGTCTATCAAAGCCACTCCACCGCCGAGAGACCCGAGCCATGGGTGAGACCGGCGGCCGCGTGATCGTGAGCAACCGCAACCACTGCCTGGTGGCCGACTCGTCCGGCACCCTGCACCGCTGCCATCCCCGCAGTCGCCGCTCGCCTCGCCCGGTCTGCGGCGACCGGGTGGACTGGTGTGCCGATGCCACAGCGGGCTGGATCGATGCGATTCAGCCTCGTCGCAACCTCATCGAGCGGGGCGATTTCCGCGGACGCCCGCGCGGGCTGGCCGCCAATATCGATCGCATCGTTGTGGTGATTGCCCCACAGCCCGCCCCCGATGCACTGCTGATCGATCGCTATATCGTCCTGAGCGAAGCCCTGGACATTCCACTGCTGGTGTGGGGTCACAAGCAGGATCTGGCGCCGGTGACGCCGACCGCCGCGATGCGGGCGTTAGAGACACGCTGCGAGCGTCAGGGGATTCCGCTGCTCATGGGCAGCATCATGACCGATAACGGACTCGCCCGGCTGCGCACTGCCACCCGCCACGAAACCCTGATCCTGGTGGGGCAATCCGGCGTTGGCAAATCATCCATCACCCAGGCCCTCGTCCCCACGGCGTCGCGGCGTATCGGTGAAATTTCCGCAACCAGCGGCCAGGGGCGGCACACCACCAGCGCGACCACCTGGTTCGAGCGCCCCGACGGCGGCGCATTGATCGACTCGCCCGGGGTGCGCACGTTGCGCCTCGATCATCTGACCACCGATGCGGTGGATGCCGCCTATCCGGATATCGCGGATGCCACCCGGCACTGCCGGTTCAATGACTGCCGCCATGGGCACGAACCCGACTGCGCCGTCCAGCAAGGGCTGGCGAGCGGTGCCATCGACGCCGACCAGTGGCGACGCTGGCAACGCCTTCGCGAGGAAACCAGCGGATGACCGTGTTTTTTCTGCTGCTGGGGGCCGCCGCCGGCGCCCTCCTCGCCGAGCGTCAAGGCCTGGAGGCGGTGACCGGCGCACTCCTGTCCGCCGGCGAGCTCATCGCCCTGGTCATTCCGCTGGTGATCATCGCGATTGTCATGGCGGCCTATGCCCAGGCGCTCCTGCCCCGCGAAATCGTCGAGCGATGGCTCGGCCGCGACGCTGGATGGCGGGGGCTTTTCATTGCCATCGGCGCCGGCGCAGTAACACCGGGCGGGCCTTTCATGGCGTTTCCGCTGGTCGTGGGGCTGCGCGCAGTGGGCGCATCGCTGCCGATCTGCATCACCTATCTCACCGCCTGGTCGGTACTGGGGATTCAGCGCATTCTGATCTGGGAACTGCCATTCTTTGGTGTTGACTTTGTCGTGCTGCGCCTTGTGATCTCGTTGCCCCTGCCGCTCATTGCGGGCATTACTGCGCAGTGGCTGGGCGAGCCGGGTCGACACTGAATGGTCTATGCCTACCTGAGCATCCTCGGCATGGCCCTGATCCTCGGGGTAATGGGTCACCGCCACACCGAGGTCAACCATGCCACCGTCCTCCATCGCGCATGGCGACAACTCGCTCCGCTGCTGATTCGGCTGCCGATTGCGCTGATCGCCGCGAGCTTTGTGGGTGAATTGATCCCCCAGGCATTATTCGGCGAGTGGCTCGGGGAGCGCTCGGGGTTGAGCGGCGTTGTCCTTGCGTCGGTGCTGGGCGGTATTCTGCCCGGCGGACCGACCGTCACATTCCCGCTGATACTGGTGCTCGAGCGTGCCGGTGTCGGCATCCCTCAGCTCATCGCCCTGCTCACCGGATGGTCCTGCTTTGCCGTGCACCGTGTGCTTGCCTATGAATTGCCAACGCTGGGCTGGTCGTTCGTCTGGCGGCGCTGGCTGGTCAGTATGATCCTGGGCCCACTGTCGGGCGCTCTGGCCATTGCATGGCTGTGATGCAGCCCACCCATTTGCGCTGATCAGAAAAGTTGATCTATAGTTAACGCAACTTGGACACGGAGACCGGGCAATTCGATACCCGATCGACCGCGCAAAATTCGGACTGCACGCCTTGTGCAGCAGACTCTCCCCTTTCCATCGCACCGGTACCGGCGCGAGGCCTTCGTTCAGAAGTACTCGGGTCTGTCTGGCTGATGGCAAATCCTTCACTTAATCCAAAATAATGGAGCAAACCATGAGTAAGCGTCCTCTATACGCCCTCGTTCTCGCCGGTGCGATGGCGCCGATGGCGGCCAACGCCGAATGCGGCGAAGTTTCCGTCGCCGAGATGAACTGGACCTCCGGCGGCATCATGACGGGTGTCACCGAGTTCCTGCTCGAGCAGGGCTACGGCTGCGATGTCACCGTTGTGCCGTCGGCGACCACGACCGCGATCACTTCGCTGGCCGAGAACAACGAGCCGGACATCGTCCCCGAGCTGTGGGTCAACTCCGCACCGCTGTACTTCGAGCTCGCCGAAGAGGGTAAGGTCGTAAAGGCCTCCGACGCCTTCAGCAACGGCGGCACCGAGCATTGGCTCGTCCCCAGCTATCTGGTCGAGGAAAATCCGGAACTGGCAACCATCGAAGGGATCCTCAACAATCCTGACCTCGTCGGCGCCCGCTTCCATAACTGCCCCGACGGCTGGGGCTGCCGGATCGTCAACGATTCGCTGAAAGAGGCGTTTGACCTGGAAGGCAACGGCATCGAGGTGTTCAACCACGGTTCCGGCGAGACCCTTCAGGCTGCCATGGCATCGGCCTACGAGGCCGGCGAGCCCTACTTCGGTTATTACTGGGGCCCGACAGCACCGCTGGGCAAGTACGACTTCGTGAGTGTCGATCTCGGTCCTTATAACGAGGAAGTCCACGACTGTAACCAGAACACCGAGTGCGATGAGGTCGGCGTTTCGTCCTTCCCCTCCGCGAGCGTGTTCAACGTCGTGACCGCGGATCTGGCCGAGCGTGAGCCGGAAGCCTTCGAGCTCATGCAGAACGTCACGTTCGACAACGATGTCATGAACGGCCTGCTGGCCTGGCATACCGACAACGAGGCAAGCGTTGACGAGGCGGTCGTCTACTTCCTGCAGAACAATCAGGAAGAGTGGATGAGCTGGCTGAGCGAAGATGCCCGTGCGAACCTGCAGGGCATGTTCTAAGGACACCCGTCCTGTCATGAACGCAGGCGTCGGAGCGTTCGCTCCGGCGCCTTCTCCCATTCCACGAAAGGAATCCGCCGATGGCGACCTACGATTTTATTTTCAACAGCCTCGGGCTGCGCAAGTGGTGCGGCGAAAAAGGCGGTGGCTCCATGAGCATGGACGACCTCCTCGCCAGCCAGGACACCAGCGCCCCCTCCCTGTGGGAGCTGCCCTTCCCCTCCCTCGACAATCTCAATGAGGCCTGCCCGGCCATTGCCCAGACGCGAGACCTGACCAGCGGTCTGGAGAGTGGCTTTCTTGCCATCAAGGATAGTCTCAAATTTGTGCTCGACCCGGTCACCCAGCCGTTGAGCTGGTTTTTGAACGGCGCACTCAACATGTTTCAGACCGTACCCTGGTTCATCATGGTCCCGATCATGCTGGCGGTGGTGTACGTCGCCTCCAAATCGATGAAACTGGTGGGCATGGTTGCCGCCATGATCCTGTTCCTTGCCTTCATTGACCACTACGACTATGCCATGCAGACGCTGGCGATCATTTTCGTCTGCTCGCTCATCTGCGTGCTACTGGGTGTGCCCATCGGCATCGCCATGTCCCGCAGCGACAACCTGCAACGCGGCATCACGCCGGTTCTGGATATGCTCCAGACATTGCCACCGTTTGTTTATCTGATCCCGCTGATCTTTCTGTTCTCGATTACCGAGCCCAAGCTCTACGGGATCGCCATCATCCTCTACGCCATTGTTCCGGTGATCCGACTGACCAACCTCGGTATCCGACTGGTCGACAAGGATGTCATTGAAGCGGCTGACGCCTACGGCATGACCGATCGGCAAAAGCTCTATGGCGTGCAGATCCCGCTGGCGTTGCCCAACATCATGGCGGGCGTCAATCAGACCATCATGATGAGTCTGGCCATGGTGGTGATCGCGTCGCTGGTTTCGGCCCCCGGTCTGGGTGTGCTGGTCCTGCGCGGCATCCGTAATCTCGAGCTGGGCGTCGGGTTGATTTCCGGGCTTGGCATCGTCCTCCTTGCCGTCATCCTCGACCGTGTGACCAAGGCCGCTCTGGCCCGCGTCAACACATCGCAGCAGTAATCACAGGAGGTCGATCCAATGAGCGATCAGATAAAGATCTCGATCCAGCATCTGTACAAGATCTTCGGTGACGATCCGGCGACGGCGCTGGAACACGTCAAGGCGGGCGTCAACAAGACCGACCTGCTGGATCAGTACGGCCATGTACTCGGTCTACAGGACATTAACGTGGACATGGCGGATGGTGAGATCACCGTCATCATGGGGCTGTCCGGCTCCGGCAAGTCGACGCTGATCCGTCATCTCAACCGCTTGATCGAACCCACCTCCGGGGACGTGACGGTCAACGGTGAGAACGTCATCGACTACGACGAAACCGCCCTGCGGCGACTTCGACGTGAGCATATGTCGATGGTGTTCCAGAAGTTCGGGCTGCTGCCCCATCGCACCATCGCCGAAAACGCGGCCATGCCGTTGATCGTGCGTGGCGAGGACAAGCAGGCTGCCCTTGAGGAAGCCAGCAAGTGGTTGAAGCGGGTTGGCCTGCAGGGCAACGACAATCAGCACCCGCATCAGCTGTCCGGCGGCATGCAGCAGCGTGTCGGTATCGCCCGGGCCCTCACATCCAACTCCGACATCATGCTGATGGATGAGGCCTTCTCGGCACTCGATCCGTTGATCCGAACGGATATGCAGGACCTGCTGCTCGAGCTGCAGCAGGAGCTGCACAAGACCATCGTGTTCATCACCCATGACCTGGACGAGGCCCTCAAGCTGGCCGATCATCTGGTGATTCTCAAGGATGGTTACACGGTCCAGCAGGGCGAGCCGCAGGAGATTCTGCTGCGACCCAACGACCCCTACATCATCGACTTCATCAGTGACATCAACCGTGCCCGCGTGCTGCGCGTGCGCTCGGTGATGCAGCACACCCGGGAGCCGATCGAGGGTGCCGTGGCCGGCGAAATCGACGAGGAGTCCAACCTCGAGTCGGTGATTGCCGCATCAGATGGTGATACCAATCTGGTCTATCGGGTGACCAAGGATGGAGAGCAGGTTGGCATGATCGACATGCAGACGCTGGTCAAAGCCCTTGTCCCCACCAGCGCGGCGGTGGACGGCGTACGCGGCAACTACTGAGTGCATTGCCGGCGGATGTAAGAAAGGGCCGCGCCCCTGGCGTCGGCCCTTTTTTTGTGCTCAAGCAGCGTGGTCAGCTGTCTTGCGCAAAGCTATCGAATGCCTCCAGCGCCTGAGCGCCGTAGACAAACGACGGGCCACCGCCCATATAGAGGCAGACCCCAATGGTCTCCAGCACCTCGGCGCGGGTCGCCCCGTACTCGGCCGCAGCCTTGGCATGAAAGGCTATGCAGCCCTCGCAGCGAATCGCGACGCCAATGGACAGCGCCATCAATTCCTTATCCTTGGCGCTGAGCGCACCGTCCTTTTCCGCCGCCTTCGAAAGCTGCGAGAAGCCCTTGGCGACCTCGGGGTGCCCCTTGCCAAAGGATTGCATGAGCCGGGTGAGCTCGTCGGTGGTGTTCTGCCAGTCTTTGTACATCGATTACTCCTTGCGGGTTTCATGAAGGGTACCGGTCTCGAAGGCAAACAGCGCCACGGAGACATGGGCGTCCGCCCGCGCCTGCGCCGCCAGTTGCTCGGCATCGAGGAGACCATTCTGAGCGGCCAGCACATCCCGCAGCGCGCCGATACCCTCGCGATAGGCGGAGAGCGTTGCCTCGGCGGTCGTGCGCGACGCCGCTACCAGAGATTCCGCACTGCGCACCGTCTCGAGGGCAGTCCGCATGCCCTCATAAGCCGTAATGATGGCCGCCTCGGCCTCGTTACGCACAGCAGCGAGGGCGGCTTCAGCGCCTGCCACTTCGGCAGCCGCGGCGCTTCGCCGACTGTCTCGAAGCCCACCATTGAAGAGAGGCACCTCCACCGTCAACAGCGCAAGACTGTCCGTAGCGGGCAGATCAAAGCGATTACCATTGATCGCGAGCCCACCCTCATTGCGAGCCAGCGACGCCACCACACCGACCTTGGGCCGGAACTCGGCCTCGGCACCGGCCTGTGCAGCACGCTGCGCCTGAAGATTGAGCACGGCCTGGAGAATGTCAGGGCGGTGCACCAGTGCGTCCCGGACAAGGTCATCCAGCCGCTCGGTCATTGCCACCGGCAATGGCATGGGCCCAGTGGCGATTTCCAGATCATCATCCGGCGCGACCCCCACGCTTGCCAGCAGCGCGGCGCGCGCGGTCCGAGCCTCGCCCCGGGCCCGCAGATCATCGAGCTGAGCCTGGGCCAGTGCCTGCTCGGCCTGGGCCACCTCGACAACATCGCCCAGGCCCTGGTCCCGCCTTGCCCGAGCAGCCGCCAGAATCCGTCGACTGTTGGCGAGGACCTCCGCCGCCGCCTCCGCCTGGGCCCGCGCCGATCGTAGCTCGTGGTAATCGCGGGTCACGTCGAGCAGCGTTTCCTGGTGGGCCAGATTGAACCCGATGTTCTCCGCGAGAGCGAGTCTGCGCGCCAACCGGACGGCCGCGTCACGACCACCGGAATCGTACAGGAGCCACTCCGCATAGACCGTGGGCACGGTGGCTGTGGCGGTATTGTCGACCGTCGTACTGCCAAGGCCGGGAAGATCATAGGTAATGTCGGAGCGCCCGCGCCCCATCACCAGGCCCGCGCCGATCTGCGGGAAATACTCGGCGCTGGCCGCATCCACAGCATAGGCGGCCACCCGGGCCTGTTCCCAGGCGACCCGCGTTTCGGGGTTGAGCCGCTGGGCGAGATCAATGAGCGCTGGCAGATCATACGGCGTCTGCGGATGCACCGCTGGCATTGGGCGATCCGCCGCCCCCAGTGCATGCTGGGCCTCGTCGGTCAGCGTCGCAGGCACATCCCACTCAGTCACTGAGCTTGCCGGCGCCAGCGACTCCCTCGGCGAGGAGCATCCGCAGAGGACTATGACGAGAGCGCTGGCTGCAGCGACTCGGCCGCGCGGGGAGCGGTTCGGCATCCTGCGATCTCCTGGAGGTGATTAACGAGGGCCTGGTCGTTCGCGTCCATACCGGTGGCACTGGGCGAGGGGTCGACGGTACGTGTCCACGGCGGCGCCAGGCGACCGATGGCGAATGTCTCGGCATCCTGCTCGAATGCCTCGGCAAAAGCTTCGGCGCCGATCGACGCGCCATCGTGAACCCGCTCCCGCCGGCGCTCGAGCGCCGATGCCACGGCGAGGGTGGTCAACGCCTCATCGATGGCGTCGCCCCACGCGGGCGTGATGGAGTCGATCTCAACGGCCCGCTCGAAAGCGGTGTAATCCTGCAGGTCCCGTGCGCGCCCCAGCGCAGCGAGCACGCCTGCACGCGCGGGGACTGGGTGCCCCCGAAGTCCGGCCGCCACCGACCGGTAGGTCCGCTGAATCCCATCGGCGACATCCACCCGCATGGGCAGCGGCCAGAGCGCGACAAAGGCGAAGGCGCAAGCCAGCGAACCAAGCAGGATGCCGATGATACGCCCGGTGGCTGGTTCAAAATCATAGCTCGGGCCAAAATTCACACCAAACGTCCCAAACGCTTCGAGCACCACAAGGAAAAACGCGAGGACAATCTGAAAGCCCGCGTAGGCGATACGCTCGGAGCCCACCCCGATCCAGCCACCAATGGACGCTACAACAAACACCAGCAGCGCGAGCTGGCCGACATCATTCATCAGCGGGACAAGATAGATCAGACTCAACGCCGCAATCGCGGCGCCAATCAGGCAACCGATCATCCGCAGCGTCATCTTGTGGACCGACTCGCCCAGCGTCGCCTCAGAGACGTAGTAGCACGTTATCAGGCAGGTGTGGACGCTCACCCACTCAAGGCCGGTAAACAGCACAATGCAGGCCATCGCCGCCAGCGTGACCTTGGTGGCAAATTGCCAGTGGCGGGGTTCGGCCAGAAGCGCCTTGAGGCCGGTGGTCTCATGGGCTCGGACCGGTGGCGACCCCAGCGGATCGCCTTTGAGGATGCTGCCTACCGTACGAATCTGGGCCGCGACGTCTTCGGCGGTGGCCGCGGTTCGGGGGGTTGCCCGGGCGGAGTCGGGGGCAGTGGCCCGAGTCATTGCCGCGGTATCGGTCAGTGCGGATTCCAGGCCTGATCGAGTCGCGGCATCGGCGCCGCTTGCGTCCAGCGCGACCACCGCCAACATCAGCTCGAGCAGCTCGCGATCGAGCGCCTGCAGCCGCTGCCAGTCCGCCCTGGAGGTCGAGAGACCCGCAAACTTGTTCAGATCCTCGACCCGTGCCGGCGCCGCCGTTACCTGTTCAGCAAAGGCCTGGGCATCGATCCGCCCAGCGAGCCGCCCCTCCACGGCAGCGAGCCGTTCCGCCATGCGATCTTCGACCACCCCCACGGCATTGCGGCCGAACAGGTATGCCAGTACGCCGATGGTGATCATCGCCACGATGACGATGGGCCCAACCCAGGCGATACCGCGCGTGAGCAACTCGATCTCGTTGGGGATGGGCAGATTGACCACATCCGGCAGGATCACCAGAAATGTCAACAACATCGCCAGCGTGCTGGCGATGGGTCCGAGTGGCGTGGCGCTCGCCAGCCACATCCCGACAAACGTGATCACGGCAACCAGTGCCATCCGTGCCGGAGGGTTATCCACAACCGCGGCCAGCATCGGGATGGACAACCCCACCACCAGGATCGCGAGGGCGGCAAATACCACTGCCACGGCGATGGTGCCGTTGGCATCGGGCCGATAGGCAAAGAAAACCAGATAGGCGGCCAGACCCGCCTCGGGAATCCGAAGCGTCATGGACACCACGACGATCGCGGTACAGAGCCCCCCGATGGAGACGGCGTCACGAAAACGCCCGGGTCGCGGGGCAAGATCCGCCATCAGGCTCACGGTCCCCCTCCGGACTCGGAGGGCGCGCTCGAATCGGGGGCGAAGACGACCCGAGCCGACGCCCCCAGTCGTCGCAGGTGATCCGGTGGGTTGTCGAGCTCGACGCGCACCGGAAAGCGCTGCGCCACCTGTACCCAGTCAAGCGTTGCCTGAACGTACGGCAGTCGGCCCGCCAGATCGACATCATCGGACAGCTGTATGCCCCGCCCTATGCTCTCCACCCGGCCCTGTATGGCCGTATCGGTATCAATCGCGACACTCACTGCCGCAGCGCTCCCGGGGCGTATCCCGGCAAGATCGGTTTCGCGCACGAGCGCGACGGCGTGCCAGGACTGACCATCAATCAGGGTGAGAATCGATTCGCCCGGGACCAGGTACTGACCCCGGGCAGCGGAAAGACCCACGACAACCCCGTCGAAGGGCGCTCTGACCGTGGTCTGCTCAAGCTCCCAGCGGGCAAGCTGTGCGGCCGCCCGGGCCGCATCGCGCTCAGCCTCCAGCGCTTTGGCAGTCTCGATGAGATCGACGCTCGCAACAGCCGCCTGTTGTGCCTGACGCAGCGCCGTCTGCGCATTGGCGCGGGCGGTGACCGCTTCATCATAGGCCTGCTGCGAGACGATGCCTGCCTCTGCCAGTGGGGTCAGTCGCTCCACAGTCCGCTCCGCCAGGGCCAGGTCGTCTTCAGCGCGCTGAATCTCGTCACGGGAACCGTCGGCGTTGGCGGCCTCGGCCTCAATCCGTCGCCGGGCGTCCGCCAGCTCGGCGGTGGCGGCATCGAGGGTCGCCTCGGCCTGACGGAGCGTCATTCTGTAAGGGGCCGGATCGATCTTGAACAGGACCGCCCCGGCTTTTACCGGCTGGTTTTCGCGAACAGCGATCTCCGCGATACGGCCTGGCAATGGAGCGCCCAGCAGCGTTGTGTCCGCCGCAATCTGGGCATCACTGGTTCGTGGGCGCGTATCGAGCGTACTCACCACCCGCTCGCCCATGATGCCGGCGCCAATCAGCACGCCAATCAGCAGGCCGACGCCCATTATCCGGCGCCAGCGGCCCGGCGATCCCGACTCAGCCGCATGGCGGTTGGTGATCCGCTGGCGCATTGCCTCCCGAGCGCTCATCACTGCCCCTGCCTGATAACAGGGTGGCGATCAGTGGCTGGCATAGAGGACCTCCCAGAGAATAAACGTCACCAGCAGAAAAAGCGCCAGATTGAATACCGGCTTGGCCGGAATCGCCGCCCCCAAACCGACCCAGCGTAGGATCAGCGCCAGCCCGATGGTGATCAGCGCCGCCGCCGCCACGACCAGAATCCAACCCGGAAAAAGGGTTCCGAACAGCGGGATCATCGCGAGCGATACTCGCGCACCCGCACCCAGGCACGCAGATAGTTGAAAAACCCGCCGGCCAGGAACAGGACACTGCCGACCAGGTACTGGGCTCCCAGAAAATCCGACAGCTCGATCGCGAGCCGCGAATCCCCGATGTTCCATAGGTAGGGGATCGAGGCGGTGGTAAAGAGAACCGCGCCGGCTACAAAGCTGATGCCCGTCAGGGTATACAGGCGCAGTGCGCGCGCACTGAGGTGGTGAACCTGGAGCACATTGACGAATGGTGAGGCGGTGAACAGCAGGCTACCAATAATGAAGCACCAGGCACCCGCGACGGTCAGGTCCACAAAGGTGAAGAACAGAAAACTGCCGACAAGGAACAGGACCGTGCCGATCAGATAGCCGCTGGCCGCAACCAGTTCGAGCGAACGCCCCCGATGCGGCTCGCGCCGGTAGCGCAGCACCTCGACCACATCATGCGCCGTCACCAGCAGATAGAGGATGGAGCCAATGAAAAAGCCCCAGACACCCCAGTTGAGCTCGTCCTCAAGTGCGGGAAAGAAGAACAGGCTGCCAAAGATGAAGGCAACGCCGCCAATGACGTAGAGAATCGCGTTAACGCTTTCCCACACAAAAGTGCGCCCCGCCTTCTCGGAGGACTCCAGCAGGTCGTAGGCCCGGCTGCGGTTGACAAACAGATGAGGCATGACGTCGTGAAACCTGTCATCGATGAACCAGCGCTAGATATTGCCACGAAAAGGTCGCCGCGCCGAGTCTCCACGGCGTCCGACAAAAAAAGCCCCGCCGGGGCGCAGTGGCCGCGGCGGGGCTTTGCTTCACAGGGTGAGGGGTTCAGGCGACGCGGTCGAACCGATCGTTGTCCATCACCTTGGTCCAGGCACTGATGAAGTCGTTGACGAACTTCTCCTGGTTATCGCCCTGGGCATAGACCTCGGCGTAGGCCCGCAGGATCGAGTTGGAGCCAAACACCAGGTCGGCGCGGGTGGCCGTCCACTTGACCTCGTCGGTCTGCCGATCGCGCACCTCATAGCGGTTGGTATCGACTGGCTTCCAGGTATTGCGCATGTCGCAGAGATTGACGAAGAAGTCGTTGGTCAACTGACCCGTCCGGTCGGTGAATACGCCCTCCTGGGTACCGCCATGATTGGTGCCGAGCACCCGCATACCGCCGACAAGCACGGTCATCTCCGGTCCGGTCAGCCCCAGCAGCTGCGCGCGGTCGAGCATGAGCTCTTCGGCGCTGACGACATAATCCTTCTTCATCCAGTTGCGGAAGCCATCGGCCTCGGGCTCCAGGACGTCAAAGGACGCAGCATCAGTCTGCTCCTCGCTCGCATCACCGCGGCCTGTGAGGAACGGCACGCTGACGTCGTAACCGGCCGCCTTGGCCGCCTGCTCGATACCGACATTGCCGGCCAGCACGATCGTATCGGCGAGGCTCGCGCCAGCGTCCCGGGCCAGAGGCTCGAGCACGCCAAGCACCTTCTGCAGCCGCTCGGGCTCGTTGCCGGCCCAGTCCTTCTGGGGGGCCAGGCGGATACGTGCACCGTTGGCACCACCCCGGAGGTCCGAATTGCGGAAGGTACGGGCGCTGTCCCAGGCGGTCGCCACCATTTCATCGATCGAGAGGCCACTCGCCGCGATCGCTGCCTTGAGCGCATCCACGTCGTAGTCGCGGTTGCCGGCGGGCACCGGATCCTGCCAGATCAGATCCTCGTCCGGGACATGGGGACCGATGTAGCGAGCCTTCGGACCCATATCACGGTGCGTGAGCTTGAACCAGGCCCGGGCAAACACGTCGTCGAAATAGGCCGGGTCGTTGTAGAACCGCTCCGAAATCTTGCGATAGGCCGGGTCCATTTTCATGGCCATGTCGGCATCGGTCATGATGGGGTTGAGTCGGATGGACGGATCCTCGACATCGACCGGCTTGTCTTCTTCCTTGATGTCGACTGGTTCCCACTGCCAGGCGCCGGCCGGGCTCTTCTTGAGCTCCCACTCGTAATTGAGTAGCAGATAGAAATAACCGTTGTCCCACTCGATCGGCTTCGTGGTCCAGGCGCCCTCGATTCCGCTGGTGACCGTGTCACGGCCCACACCACGGGTGGTGTGGTTGTTCCAGCCAAGGCCCTGCTCCTCGATGTCGGCAGCCTCCGGATCGGGACCCAGCAGCTCGGCATCGCCGTTGCCGTGGCACTTGCCCACCGTATGTCCGCCCGCCGTCAGCGCAACGGTTTCCTCGTCGTTCATCGCCATGCGATCGAAGGTCACCCGGACCTGTTCGGCGGTCGCGAGAGGATCGGGATTGCCGTTGACGCCCTCGGGGTTGACATAGATAAGCCCCATCTGGACCGCAGCCAGCGGGTTTTCCATGGTCTCCGGCTGCTCGACGTCCGCGTAGCGCTCTTCACTGGGTGCGAGCCACTCCTTTTCGGCGCCCCAGTAGATGTCCTTCTCCGGGTGCCAGATGTCTTCGCGACCGTAGCCAAAACCGAAAACCTTCAGACCCATGGACTCATATGCCACGGTGCCGGCAAGGATGATCAGATCCGCCCAGCTGACCTGATTGCCGTACTTTTGCTTGAGCGGCCAGAGCAGACGCCGCGCCTTGTCCAGGTTGGTGTTATCCGGCCAGGAGTTCAGCGGCGCAAACCGCTGGTTGCCCGTGCCGCCACCGCCACGACCGTCGGCGGTGCGATAGGAGCCCGCGGCATGCCAGGCCATACGGATCATGAGACCGCCATAATGGCCCCAGTCGGCTGGCCACCAGGACTGACTGTCCTTCATGAACGCCCGCATGTCGTTCCACAGCGCCTCGTAGTCGAGCTTCTTGACCTCCTCGCGGTAGTCAAAATGCTCGCCCATCGGGTTGGTCTTGGTGTCGTGCTGATGGAGGATTTCCAGATCAAGCGCGTTGGGCCACCACTCCATATTGTCGCTGCTCTGGCTGGTTGCCCCGCCGTGCATCACCGGGCATTTGCCGGCCTTATCGATATCGGCTGCTGCCATCGTTCGTTTTCTCCGCTCGTGCCAATGGATTCGTGTCAGGGTGCAGTTATAACAAACACAGCTGACGATGGAAGTTATTACGGACAATGACATTCATAGGCGGGAGCAATGGGAAACGGTTAAGCGGTAGTTGTCATCAATGATAAACACCGACGAACCCGCTCTCTGTCTGTACCGAGGGTTCGAACCCCGGCACTGTCAGCCATAAAAAAGGGGCCCGCGGCCCCTGTTTTATGTCTGGCGGAGAGGGAGGGATTGATTCGGCCCTGCGGGCCTCACCCTTCGGGCGCCTCGCGCCGCTCGGCGTCCCAATCGCTACCGCGATTGGTCGAACCCGCTCTCTGTCTGTACCGAGGGTTCGAACCCCGGCACTGTCAGACATAAAAAAGGGGCCCGCGGCCCCTGTTTTATGTCTGGCGGAGAGGGAGGGATTCGAACCCTCGGTACGGGGTTACCGTACACGCGCTTTCCAGGCGCGCTCCTTCGACCGCTCGGACACCTCTCCAGTAAGCGATCAGGTTAATTCACACCCGGCCGATGATCAATCAGTGCTGCGGCCCGGGTTGTAGACCGAGGTCGGAAACGGGGTGACGTTGCCGTCAGCCTCAGAGATCTTGGCGGTGCCTTCCTTTTCAACCTCGTCCACCCGAACGATGGAGTGCATGGGCACGTAGGTCCGATTGACTCCCTCGAACTCGCTCTTGAGCTTTTCCTCGGCAGGATCGACAACCACCTGACTGCGCTCGCCAAAGATGAGGGACTCGATCTCGACAAACCCGAGCAGCCCACCATCGGAAATGTTATGGGCATAGATTTCATAGATCTTGCCCTGATTGTGGAAGATCACGCGATAGATATGCTCTGCAGACGCCATGCGGGTCCTGCCGGTGATTGCTTGACTAGGTGGGAGAGGCTAACACGGGAGCTGGCAAGGGGCATCGCAGGCAGGGACCGGGACGGCCGACGCCGCCCCGGCCTGGCGCCCGTTCAGTCGGCAGGCTGCTTGGCGACTCGCAGGTAGGGCTTGAGCGTTTCCCAACCCTCCGGGAATTTATCCCGGGCCTGCTCGTCGCTGACCGCCGGCGGGATGATGATGTCGTCGCCGTCCTGCCAGTTCACGGGCGTCGCAACCGTGTGCCGGGCGTTCAACTGGAGGGAGTCGAGCAACCGCAGGATCTCGTTGAAGTCGCGACCGCTGGTCATCGGGTAAATCAGCATCGCCTTGATGCGCTTGTCCGGCCCGACCACGTAAACGGCACGAACGGTCGCGTTATCCATCGCCGTCCGCCCCTCGCAGCTATCGCCTTCATCCTCGGGCAGCATGTCGTAGAGCTTGGCGACGGTCAGATCGGTATCACCGATCATCGGATAGTTGGGCGCAGTCCCCTGGGTCTCCTCGATATCCTTCGCCCACGTGGCGTGGTTTTCCACCGGATCCACCGACAGGCCGATCACCTTGGTGCCGCGTTTGTCGAATTCGGGCTTGAGCTGTGCCATGTAGCCGAGTTCGGTGGTGCACACGGGCGTGAAGTCCTTCGGGTGCGAGAACAGGATCGCCCAGCTGTCACCGATCCAGTCGTGAAAGCGGATCTCGCCTTCGGTGGTTTTGGCGGTAAAATCCGGCGCAAGGCTTCCAATACGCAGTCCCATCAAAACGCTCCATTGATTGGTGTCGGATGATAATGGCAACAGCGTAGGACGCGACGAGCGCAAAACCAAAAGAATCATTTCTTATCCTTATATAACCGGATCGCATACATGCACGCTTGGGAAGGACAGAATTTCAGCGACGTCAGCCTGCTCACCCAGCGCCGCGACCCTCGCCGGTTTCAGGTGGGCTGCGCCACCAGCGACGGTCGTGAGGTGGTGTTGCAGTGGTTTCGCAACATGCCCGAGATCTCGCAGTGGTTGCGACGCATGGAGCCGCAGCGCTGGGCATTGCGCGGGCCGGCATTGATTTCGATCAAAGCGGCCCTCGAGCCGGTGCTCACCCGTGTCGATGTCTATGGACTCGAGGAGGACAGCCGCCTCGCCCACAACCACATCACCGCCGATCGTTACCAGATTCTCTGGTGGGGCGACTTTCCTACGTTTGCGGCCGCCGCCGACCACTGGTCGGACACATTTCTGACCCGCGAGGGACTCGCGCCGGTGGATGCCGCCGACAACACCCAGGCCAGGACCCTTGCCGAGGCCCTGCGGGCGCGGGTGGATGGCAAAACCGGCTAGCGACGGGCCGGGCTTGCATCGCTCATTCCATCCGCCTTAGTGTCAAAGCATGAACAAGCCTTGTATTTTTTGCGAAATCGTTGCCGGCCGGATGGATGCCGACGTCATCCATCGCGATGATCAGGTGGTGGCCTTCCGCGATATCCATCCGCAAGCACCCACGCATGTACTGATCATCCCGCGTCAGCACATCGAGAGCATGGTCGCCATCGAACCGGATGACGCCACACTGATCGGTCACATGCATCTGACCGCCAAAAAGCTTGCCCACGAGCTGGGGATCGCTGAATCGGGTTATCGCAGTGTATTCAACTGCGGCCGCGATGCCGGGCAGACCGTCTGGCACATCCATCTCCATTTAATGGGTGGGCGCAGCATGGGCTGGCCGCCCTGGCCGGGGAACTGACTGGGCAAAACGACCGGCGACGGCCTCACGAATTGACGGCGCGCAACTCGCCGGAGGCCGGTGTGTGGGATGATTGGTCCCATGACTGGCGTGTCCGCAACCCCTGAACAGCGCCTATGGTGCATCGTGATCGGCGCCTACGCCGGTCTGGTGCCCGGTCTGGCTTTACTCACCAGACTGACCCCTGTCTGCCTTCCGGGCCTGATTGATCTGAATGCGGATATCGAGGCTCTGGTTCTGGGCGTCATTCCCGCCATCATCGGCGTTTACTGGCTCCCCGCGGCCACACGAGCGATCACGCCGCTTCTATGGATAGGGATCACCGGCGCCTTGCTCGGCCTGCCGGGCGGCCCCGGCCCCTTGCCGGATCTCCTTGGCATCTTGTACGCGCTTGCTCTGGCGCTCGTTATTCTGCGGTCGATGGGCAAGGCACCACCGCCGCGACGACGCGCGGTCGCGATCGCGCTTGCGGCGGCCCTGATGGTGCTGGCGGCAGGCAGCGTTGTCAGCGCCATCGGCAGCGGATTTCACGACCAACCGCTGCGCAGCCAAGGCCTTGTCATTGGCAGTGTTGCCGGTCTGGCAGCCCTTGCGGTGATGCTCGCCACCTCGCGAGGAGCCTGGTTGCGCTGGGCATCGGAGCCATCGACAATATTGATGGGTGGAGCGCTGGCGCTGCGCCTGCTCGGACCCTATGACCCGGTCGCGCTAGCCGGCGCCGCATTGATGTGGCTTGTGGGTGGGTTGCTAATCGCCCATCGCTGCCGGCATTTGGCGGCGCCCACGGCCCAGCCTGCCTCCCAACACAACGGAGACTGATTGATGAAATTCTTTGTTGATACGGCCATTGCCGACGACATCCGCGAGCTCAACGACTATGGACTGCTCGACGGCGTCACCACGAACCCGTCGCTGGTCGCCAAATCCGGGCGCGACTTCAAGGAAGTCGTCGGCGAGATCTGCCAGATTGTTGATGGCCCGGTGTCCGCGGAAGTCGCCGCCATGGACTTTGACGGCATGATGGCAGAGGGCCGCATCCTGGCGGACATCGCTGATAACGTGGTGGTCAAACTCCCCCTGACCCTGGAAGGACTCAAGGCCTGTCGGCGTCTGCGTGGCGACGGGATCCGCACCAACGTAACGCTGTGCTTTTCGGCCAATCAGGCGCTACTCGCCGCCAAGGCAGGTGCCACCTACATCTCGCCCTTTCTGGGCCGACTCGATGATATCCACCTGGATGGCATGGAACTGATCCGCGAGATTCGGGCGATCTACGACAACTACGGCTTCGAGACCGAGATCCTCGCGGCCTCTATCCGCACCGGCAACCACGTCAAGGAAGCGGCACTCGCCGGCGCCGATGTGGCGACCATTCCGCCGGCGGTGATTCGTGGGCTTGCCCACCATGTGCTGACCGACAATGGCATCGATCGGTTCATTCGCGACTGGCAGGCGACCGGGCAGTCGATTCGCTGACTGCATCACCGAATGACCGATCGCTCAGACTAGCGAACGGATTCGCGATGGCTGATGACGGTCAGCGCCGTCACGGACGACAGGATAATGATCATGCCCAGCACCTCGGCAAGGGACAGGGCCTGGCCCAGACCGATCACTCCGTAGAGCGTTGCCGTGACCGGCTCGATCATCGCCACCACGGCCGCCATCGTGGGCAACACGCCGCGCAGCCCAACGAAATAGCACAGAAACGACAGCCCGGCTCCGATCAGGCCGAAAATCAGAAACAGCGGAGCATCGGGCGATAGCGGCACACTCACCGCCTGCGCCGGATCAATGAGAAACAACAACGCGAGGACGGCGGCCAGAAACGCGACCGTCAACGAAACCGGCGTCCGGCCGTGGGAGCCGGCTGATTTGAATGCAAAGATGAACACCGAGTACGAAATCCCCGAAAGCAGACCTGCCAGTACACCCCACAGACTGAATGCACCGGGCGTTGTGCGGTAAAGCCCGGTCAGCAGCACCACACCCACCATGATCGCGGCAATCGCGCCCAGCTTGAGTGTCGTTGGCCGCTCGGTGCCGCGCGCAAACGACACGAAATAAACCATGACCGGCGCGCTGTACATCAGGGTCACCGCGACGGCAACACTGGCCTCGCTAATGCTGATGAAATAAAACGTGAGGTTGCCCGTGACCCCCAGACCGGCCAGGGCCGACCACCCCACCAGCGGACGGGTAAGATTGAGCGAATAACCCTGCAACCGAATGACCCCCACCCATGCCAGCATGCACAGCAGGCCCACCAGCAGTCGCCAGAACGTCAGCAGCTCGGGCGACCAGCCCGAGGTCATCAGCTGACCCGCCAGACCACCTGCCAGTCCCCACTGAAATGCGGCAGCCATGACAAGCGTTATCGGAAGCAACATCGGCGTGGTCCCCGGTCACCGACGGAAAGGGTATGATTTGCGATGACCCTCAACCGACAAATATGGCGACTGAGGGTTCCAGCATCAACAACTTCTGCCACGACGAATACTGAGCGTGGCGTTCAACTTTTCTGACAGGCCCCGAGCGGAGTTGCATTGAATCCATTAAGGCCCGCACACGAGAGGACCAATGTCGTCATCCTTGCCGTCAGTCAGGCGTTGTTCCTGATTGCCGCGATCACCGTCATGACGTTGAGTGGCGTGGTCGGCCAGCAGCTGACGTCCAGCCCCGCGCTGGCGACACTGCCCGTGGCTTTGATGCAGGTCGGCGCCCTGCTGGCGACCTTTCCGGCGTCCATGCTCATGAAACGGATCGGACGTCGCCCCGGATTCATTCTGGGTGCCACGGTGGGTGGGGCCGCCGGCGGTGGGCTGGCCGCGGCGGGCATCGCTCAAGACTCGTTCGTGCTTTTCAACCTGGGCAATCTGCTGCTGGGGATCTATCAGGGGTTTGCCATGTATTACCGGTTCGCGGCCGCCGATTGCGCCGGCGATAGTTTCCGCAGCCGGGCCATTTCTCTGGTAATGGCCGGCGGTGTCGCCGCCGCCCTGCTGGGGCCATGGAATGCCAGTCATGGCCAGAGCTTGTGGGCCGCTCACCCCGAGGCCGGCCCCTATCTGATCGTAACCGCGCTGGCGATCCTTGCCAGCCTACTGATGGCGTTCCTCCAGGTACCCGCTTCAGCCCAGCCGGACAACGCCTCTTCGCAGCGTCCGCTGCCACAGATCATCAGCCAGCCGCCGTTCATGGTGGCCTTGATCGCCGCGGCCATCGGTTATGCAGTGATGGTCCTCGTGATGACCGCCACTCCCCTCGCCATGCGCGAGAGCGGTTTTGCCATGGGCGATGCGGCTTTCGTCATGCAATGGCACGTACTGGGGATGTTTGCCCCCTCATTTGTGACTGGCTCGCTGATTGCGCGTTTCGGCGTGCTGAATATCCTGCTTGCCGGGGGTTTGATCATGCTAACGAGCGTTGCCATTGCCCTTAGCGGTCAGACTCTGCCTCAGTATTGGGGGGCGCTGGTGGCCCTGGGCATTGGCTGGAATTTTCTGTTTATTGGGGGCAGCACGCTGGTCACCGAGACCCATACCGTCGAGGAGCGCGGCAAGGTACAGGGCATCAATGACCTGGTGATTTTCGCGCTGGTCGCCGCCGGTTCATTGATGGCCGGCGCGCTGCTTCACCACCTTGGCTGGGTGGGACTGAATCTGACGGTCATCCCCTTCATCGCGGTGACGCTGCTGGCAACCACCCTGCTTGCATTTCGCCCACGACTGGCGCGCACAAAAAAACCGGCTTGATGCCGGTTTTCTTTGGTGTCTGGCGCGCCCGGGAGGATTAACTCGGCCCTGACGGGCCTCGTTCTCTCGCGCAACGCGCTCGAGTCGAACCCATCCATAGCCTCTGGGGGTCCGAACCCTCCCGGCCGCGCACAAAAAAACCGGCTTGATGCCGGTTTTATTTGGTGTCTGGCGCGCCCGGGAGGATTCGAACCCCCAGCCTCCTGATCCGTAGTCAGGTGCTCTATCCAGTTGAGCTACAGGCGCTGTAACGAGCGCGAATTATGGCGAATCCACCCGAGGGCGTCAACCGACTAGCGATGGGAGGGATCGACTTGCACACTTGCAGGACCTCTCGCCATGGCAACCCTGATGACCTCGACCGGCGCCGGCGCCAACAGCATCGAGCAGCAGCTTGAAGCCCTGCAGGATTTTCAGGTGATCGCGCATCGTGGCGCCAGCGGCCATGCACCGGAACATACCCTGCCTGCCTGGCAGATGGCCTACGACATGGGCGCGGATTATCTTGAGCTGGATATCCAGATGACGGCGGATGGCCGGCTGGTTGTTCTGCATGACGAGACCGTCGACCGCACAACCAATGCCGAGGGTCCGCTCCAGGACTACACGCTGGCCGAGCTCCAGTCGCTGGACGCTGGCAGCTGGTTCAACGACGCCAACCCAGACCGCGCACAGTCCGCATTTGAGGGCGCTCGGGTGGTCACGCTTGATGAGGTCATTGATCGATTCGGCACCCAGACCCGATATTACATTGAGACCAAATCGGCGGAGCGCGACCCCACGCTTGAGGCGGAGCTGATGGACACACTCAGCGACCGTGGCTTGATCGAAGCCGGCGCCGTGGTCATTCAGTCGTTCTCTCAGGACAGTCTCCTCAAGGTCAAGTCCATCAACCCAGATGTGCCGCTAGTGCAGCTCGTGTGGTACTACCCCGAGTCCGAGGACAGCGACACCTTGATCGAGTGGACGGGCGTCACGCCGGGTCCGAGTGCAATCACGGATGCCGATTTCGAAGCGATCCGTGACTACGCCGTGGGCATCGGCACCAACCTTGACTATCAGGGGGATGCGGTCATCGATGAGACGTTTGTCAAACAGGCACAGGCCAATGATCTGCGAGTGCATGTCTACACGATTAATGATATCCCGGCGATGGAGCAGTTGCTCGGCTGGGGCGTGGACGGGATGTTCACGGACTACCCCGACCGGTTGATCCGCCTTACCCGGTGATCGCACGCAAAAAGGGGCAGCCCATCGCTGCCCCTTTGGTCGTCGTAACACCGCGGGACTAGCGCGAGACGTTGACGCCTTCGACTTCCATGCCGTCCTCGATCCGGCTGTCGGCAAGTGCGAGCTCACCCGTCCCGGCATCTTCCTGAACGATCTCGAGACCGGTGTCCTCGCCATCGTCGTTATTGACGGTGTGGACAGCGCTGATGCGCACGCCTAGATCGCCGTCATCGGCCTCCTCGAAGACAATGCCGACGCCACCATTATCCCGCGAGACTGATCCCACGGCCGCACCGTCGATGCCACCGGCGTCCTCTTCAGACATCTTGAAGCCGTCATCGCTATTCCCGTAGGCGAGCGTATTGATATAGCGCAGATTGCCATCACCCGGCCCGGCCTCATCCATGTCGACACCTTCATCGTAATTGCCACTGATGGTGCTCTCGACCATGGTCAGGTTGAGATCGCCCGAGTCCGCTTCGTCATAGTCGATGCCGTCGTCAAGATCGAGGCCGATCTCGTACTCCTCGACTGATCCCGAGTCGTACAGTGACACCTCACGCTCAAAGCAATTGTCATCCGGTGTTCCGGTTACCGCGGACGGGATATCGGAGGGCTGCATCAGGCCTTCCTCGAACTCACCTTCAGGCGCGTCCGGCATGTACTCGGCGAGGACGTCGGGATCGCAGTAGGGACCATTATCGATGAATGCCGTCCGGACAATGGTCGAGTGGATGCTCCCCGCCTGCCCCTCATCGAGTTCCAGACCGTCGGCGCCGACCCGGGCAAATTCCGACTGGTTGGCCGACAGGTGGATATCGCCCGCGCCCCGCTCATCGGCACGCAGACCATCCGCATCGAACTTGCCATTACCCACGCCATCGACGCTGACGTTCTCGAGCTGAATGCGCAGCGAGGCCGGCGATCCGCCGCCGGCGCCGCCGGCCCCGCCGCCGCAGTCATCGGCGAGCGTGCAGTCTGAGACATGAATTCCGTGATTGGCGACACCCTTGACCGATACATTGGTCAGGGCCAACTCGACCACCCCCGTTTGATCCTCACGAACGTCAAGGAAGATCCCCTTGCCGGCGGTCTGTCCGTCGACATCGCCGCGGTTGAGGACATTGAATCCGCCGGGGCCCTCGAAGGCCAGGTCGCTGATGGCCAGGTCGCCGCCGTTGGCGCTGACGAGCAGATCGGTATTGGCATCGCTGCGCACACGCTGGCCATTGCCGATGATTTCGAGCGGCGCTTCGCCGGTGTAGACAAGGCTCTGCTCGACGACGATGTCACCGCTGACAGTCATCACGATCTGTGAGGCATCGCCAGTCTGCGAAGCGGCGCTGAGCGCAGCACGCAGCGAGCCCTCTCCGGCGTTGCCGGTGGTTGTAACAAGCAACGGCGTCTGAGCCTGCGCCGCGGCGGCGCCAACAAAAGCAGCGGCGAGGGTTAAGGCATTGAGCTTTCTCATTGTGAGGTCCTTTATCACGCGAACGGTCACCAAACCCTAGAATTCGCCTGTGACAATCCAATGACGCCGCGATGACGTAACGATGTCGTGTCGAACACTCGCTCACCGGGTATACTCGCATTTTGCGTTTTGCGGGGGCTTTCTCCATGTTGGATCGATTCTTCGAGCTGGCGGAAAGCGGCACGACCATCCGTCGCGAGCTGCTTGCTGGTCTGACCACCTTTCTGACAATGGCCTACATCGTTGTCGTCAACCCGAGCATTCTCTCCGAGACAGGGATGAACTGGGGGGCGGTCTTTGTGGCGACCTGCCTCGCCGCCGCACTCGGCAGCCTTATCATGGGCCTGTATGCCAACTACCCATTCGGGCTCGCGCCGGGCATGGGGCTGAACGCCTACTTCACCTACGGGGTGGTCCTGGGCATGGGGATCGCCTGGCAGACGGCGCTGGGCGCAGTCTTTCTCTCGGGTATTCTGTTTTTGATCATTTCGGTGTTGCCGATCCGGGAATGGCTGATCAACGCGATACCGTTATCGCTGAAGATGGCGATCTCCGCGGGCATCGGCTTTTTTCTGGCAATCATCGCGCTGCAGAACGCCGGCGTTGTGGTCAACAGCGACGCAACCCTGGTCACGCTGGGTGATCTGACCGCGGTGCCGACACTGCTCGCCATGCTCGGCTTTGCGATCATGGTAGCGCTGAGCTATCGCGAGGTCCCAGGGGCCGTGCTCATCGGCATCCTCGCCGTCAGCCTGATCGGCGTGCCTTTCGGTGTTGCCGAGTTTGACGGCGTCATTTCAATGCCGCCGGACCCGAGCCCGACCTTTCTGCAAATGGATATCGCCGGCGCGTTCGAGCTTGGGCTTGTCTCAGTCGTACTGGTGTTTCTGTTTGTCGATCTGTTCGACAGCACCGGCACTTTGGTGGGCCTGTCGCATCGGGCCGGCTTTCTGGATCGCGACGGTCGCCTGGGCCGGCTGCGCAGCGCACTGGTCGCCGATTCCGGCGCCAGCATCGGCGGTGCTATCTTCGGAACCTCGACGACCACCACCTACATCGAGAGCGCATCAGGGATCAATGCCGGTGGGCGAACCGGACTGACCGCCGTCGTGATTGCGGTGCTGTTCCTGCTCTCGCTGTTCTTTCTGCCGGTGGTCAGCGCCATTCCTGGCTACGCCACTGCCCCAGCGCTGCTGTTCGTGGCCTGCATGATGGTCCGTGGCCTGGCTGAGCTGGACTGGGACGACATCACCGACACCGCGCCGGCCGTGGTCACAGCCATTGCGATGCCCCTCACCTACTCCATTGCCGATGGGATGGGGCTGGGGTTCATCACCTATGTGCTTGGCAAGACCCTGGCCGGTAAACCGACGGCCGTCCATCCAGCAGTCTGGCTGATCGCGGCACTGTTCGCGCTGCGTTTTGCGTTCATCTAACCGGCGGAACGATCCATGATTCGAGCTGCACTACTGATTACGCTGATGACCCTGCTGAGCGGCTGCAGCGGGGTTCCACTCGTGCCGGGCATCTAGGCCTGCGATTGTTCGTGCATCGGATACTGGAGGCCCAGAGCGTTGCGAGCCAGCGCCTTGAGGGCGTCATTCAGTCTGCACCGGCACATCGTGGCGTTCCGTGTACGAATCCTATAGCACGCTAGCGGGTCAGTTATTCGGTTTCGCGTCGCTCGTGCTTTGCGTGCTGGCCTTTTCCAGCAAGCAGGACGACCGACTCTTGGTGCTGCTGATCTCGGCGAATGTCGCCTTTGTTCTGCAGTTCCTGTTTTTTGAGAGCTGGACGGCTGCGGCATTGTCACTGCTGGTCATTGCGCGCATTGCACTGGCGAGGCGCTTTCCCGGCAGTGCCAAAGCAATGATCGTGGTGTTGGCGGCAAGCGGCATGGCTTCGGTGCTCACCTGGCAGAGCTGGGCCGACTTGCCCGCCATGGTCGCGATGGTGCTGGGCACGGTGGGGATGTTCTTGCTCAGCGGGATCCCGATGCGGGTTCTTCTGGGCCTGGCGGCATTAGCGTGGGCGGTCAGTCACGTCCTGGCGGGCTCGGTGGGCGGCACACTCGCGGAATTGCTTGTGTTCTCGACCAATGCGATCACGATTTATCGCCTCTACCGCGCGAAGCAGCGCTACCCCGCAGTGGTCGATTAGCGACTGCCGCGATGGGTCGAACCCATCTGTTTGCTCCGGGGGTTCGAACCCCGTCCTTGGTCAGATACGAAAACGGGCCCGATTGGGCCCGCTTGCGTATCTGGCGGAGAGGGAGGGATTCGAACCCCCGGAGCCCTCTCGGACTCACCGCATTTCGAGTGCGGCGCTTTCGACCACTCAGCCACCTCTCCAACAGCGCGGATTGTACAACATTCCCTGCTGCCAGCGAAAACCGTGGCCCTTAGAAAATGCTGACAATGCAGGTGTCGCGCTCGGATATCACTCCAAGCCGCCGGCATTCTGACGCGCTATAATGCAGCGCTTGGACCGCGCTCAACAGGACTCTCATGGACCACGCACCGCCCTCCATCCAATCCGACGCTCCGCTCGGTTTTACCGCCTACGAGGCCATTCGCCATCGCCTGCCGGCCCCAGCCCGCCGGGGCGCGGGCCGACGTGCCGCCAATCTTGACGAAATCATGGATCATTTTGACACCGTTTTGCTGGATGCTTTTGGGGTCCTTAACCGTGGCCAGGACCCCATCCCGGGTGTCCCCGAGCGAATTGCCGCCCTGCAGGCCGCGGGAAAACGGGTCATGGTGGTTTCCAATGCGGCTGGATACTCGCACGCAACGCTGATGGCGCGCTATCAGCGGCTGGGCTATCACTTTGACACCGCCGATGTGGTCACCAGCCGCAAAACGCTGGTCCGCCAGCTCGAGCGCGAGGCACCACGGCACTGGGGCATCATCGCGGGTCAGCAGTTTGGTCCCGATGAATTCCCGCCCCTGGACTACCGGATGCTCGGCGACGACATCGCCGACTATCACGCCGTCGACGGCTTTCTGTTTGTGGGTGCCTCGGAATGGACGCCAGCGCGACAGGATCTGCTGACCCGGAGCCTCCGGGATAACCCGCGGCGTCTGCTGGTGGCCAACCCGGACCTTCTGGCACCCCAGGCCGGGGGGGATTCCACCGAGCCGGGCACTTTCGCCCATCAGATCCAGGATGCCACCGGCGTCGAACCGGCGTTCTACGGCAAACCCTTCGCTAACATCTTTGAGCTGGCCCTCGAGCGACTGGGCCCCGCAATCGACCGCGAGCGAACACTGATGGTGGGGGATACGCTGCATACCGATGTTCTGGGCGGCCAGGCAGCGGGCGTTCGCACGGCGCTTGTCACGCAGACCGGCGTGCTCGCCGATATGAATATCGATGCGGCGATCGATTCATCCGGCATTGTCCCCGACTGGATCCTCGATCAGGCCTGAGCGTGGATCCAGGAGCCATTCCAGACCGCGCTCAGCGATCACGGGGCTGGTGGGCGGCAAAGTGAGGGTGCACTGACCGACCACCCTCGGCGTACCGCTGACCTGGGTGCGAATGCTGGGGTAGTCCCCTACCCGGCTCTGCTCGATGACCCGGCCCTCGAAGGTCGTCCCGGCGGGGCTGGTGTTGCGCAGTGATGTCCCCACACCGGCCAGACCATGGTGCATCCGCCGCGCCAGGCGCGCGACGGTGCCGGTGCCGGTGGGGCAACCCCAGAGCACGCCGGGATGGCCATAGGTCCCACCCGTTGCCTGCAGGCAATCCGGCGAAGCCTGGGTCTCGGGCCACATCCAGTGCAGAAAACGCGGCGCGCCGACATCACCCAGCCGGGGGTGCAGATCCTGGAAATCCGCCTGCACCGCCTCGACAATCCGCGCCGCCAGCGCGAGCGCATCCGCCCCGCCCGCATCTTCCGGGCGCAGACCCAGCGAATCGGCGTTGACCATCACGTAGTGGCCGCCACTCCAGACAAGGTCATAGGCCACTGTCCCCAGATCGGGCAGCTGGACCCGGGCATCGGCCCGGTGGACAAAGGCCTCGTCCCCCTCGACGGTCACCTTGACTACCTGCCCGCCGCGCCGTTCCACATGGGCATCAACACGCCCGCCCGGGGCCTCGAGGCGCAGGCACTGCGTGCCGTCGGGCTCGGTACCGGGAATGCGGCCGCTCTCTATCAGCGCACAGGCGGTGGCCATGGTGTTCGACCCCGAGAAGAACGGATAACCCATGACCTCCATGATGATGAAGGCCGCCTGGGCGTCGGGGTCATCGGGGGGCGTCAGCAGATCGACGCAAAAGGTGGGCGTCCCGTAGGGCGGCTCGATCAGCAGCTGACGCAGTCCATCTCCCGGGCCGCTCAGCCACTCCATGCGCTCGCGCACACTGTGCGTGGGATCAGTCGGGACACCGGCAAAGACCACGCGGTGGATGTCGCTGCCTACGGCGACGTCCATCCACTCCAGTGCAACCGGGTCAGTCGCGGGCATGGGGCGCACCCACCCGGTCCCAATGCCGGTCGGGGACAACCACGAGCTTGCCGACGTAGTCCTTGTCCATGAAGTCGCGCTGGGCGCGATGAAAATCCGAAAGCCGATAGGTGGCGTGCAGCAGCGGCTGGATGCGACCCGCCAGGACATGACCGAGCAGACGCCGAAAGTCGCTGCGCCGCCCCTGGGACGAGCCATTGATCTGCAACTGCTTGAGGTAGAGCGTGCGCAGGTCGAGATTGACCACCGGCCCGGCGATTGCGCCGGCGGTGGTGTAGCGACCCTCGGGCCGGAGGATGCGAAGCAGGTCGTTGAAATGCGGCCCGGCAACCAGATCGGCCACCACATCGATCGGCGCGCCGCCGGTGGCCGCCTCCACGGCCGCCACCCAGTCGGCCGCGCCGCGATCCACCGTTGCCTCGGCACCGATTGCCGTCAGCGCGGCCGCCTTGTCGGCGCGGGTTACCGCATAGGGGATCGCGCCGCGTGCCCGACAGAGCTGGACAATCCCCGAGCCCACGCCGCCCGAGGCGCCGGTGACCAGCACCCGCTCGCCGGCTTGCACATCGGCTCGCTCCAGCATGTGCTCGCCGGTCAGATAGGCACAGCAAAAGGTGGCCAGTTCAGCGTCACTCAGTGAGGTATCGACCGGATGCGCATTGTCCGCCGGCACGCACTGATACTCGGCATAGCCGCCATCCCGGCCATGGCCGATGTAATCGATGTCCGCGAGGCTGTCGTCGTCGCGGTTGTACAGGCTGAAATCGATCATCACCCGCTCGCCGATGCGCTCGGCGGACACGTTCTCCCCCACCGCGACCACCTGACCGACACTGTCTGTGCCCTGGATGCGCGGGAAGGTCAGGGTCGAGCGCCCCCGGCGCCAGGTCGAGACGGCATCCGGATCCGTGTCGCTGCCATAGGCCCCTTCGCGCACCCACACATCGGTATTGTTCATGCCACAGGCATGCACTTCGATAAGGACTTCGTTGACACCCGGCCGGGGCACCGGCACATCATCGCGGTATTTGAGGGCATCCAGCCCGCCGTGGCGGTCAAGCTGGACGGCGGCCATGGTCCGGGGCAGTTCAGTTGATGTCATGATTTGCCTCAGCGTTGGCGTCTTTGCCGAAAAAAATCCCTCAGCAGCGCCGCGCACGGCTCTGCCATCAACCCGCCCTGTACCGACAGGCGATGATTGTGGACCGGGTCCTCGTGCAGGCGGATTGCGCCCCCGCAGGCACCGGTCTTGGGGTCACTGGCCCCGTAGATGACCGCCTCGACCCGGGCGTGGATGAGCGCGCCAACGCACATCGGACAGGGCTCCAGCGTCACGTAGAGTCGGGTCCCCGGCAGCCGATAGGCGCCCAGTCGGACCCCGGCGGCTCGCAGCGCGACGATCTCGGCATGGGCGGTGGGGTCGTGACTGCCGATGGGTTGATTGTAGCCTTCGCCAATTAGCTCGCCATCGCGCAGCAGCACCGCCCCCACCGGCACCTCGCCGGCGCCCGCCGCCTGTTCGGCCAGCACCAGCGCGCGCTGCATGGCCGCCTCAGGCGTCACTCCCACTCGATGGTGGCCGGCGGTTTGCCGGATATGTCATAGACGACCCGCGAGATCCCGTCGATTTCGTTGATGATCCGCCGCGAGACATCATCGAGGAACTCATAGGGCAGATGCGCCCAGCGGGCGGTCATGAAATCGATGGTCTCGACGGCCCGCAGCGCGATCACCCATTCATAGCGCCGGCCATCGCCAGTCACCCCCACCGAGCGCACCGGCAGAAATACCGCAAAGGCCTGGCTGGTTTTCTCATACCAGCCACTGGCGCGCAGCGCTTCGATGAATATGGCGTCGGCGCGGCGCAGGCAGTCCGCGTATTCCTTGTGAATCTCGCCCAGAATGCGCACCCCGAGGCCGGGGCCGGGAAACGGGTGACGGTGGATCATTTCCGCCGGCAGACCCAGTTCCAGGCCAATCCGGCGCACCTCGTCCTTGAACAGCTCGCGCAGGGGCTCGAGCAACTTGAGGTTCATGCGCTCGGGCAGTCCCCCGACATTATGATGCGACTTGATGACATGGGCCTTGCCCGTGCTGGCGCCGGCCGATTCGATGACATCGGGGTAGATTGTGCCCTGGGCGAGCCACTGGATGTTCTCGAGCTTGCCTGCCTCCTCGTCGAAGACCTCAATGAAGGTCCGGCCGATGATCTTGCGCTTGACCTCGGGATCGTCCTCGCCGGCGAGTGCATCAAGAAACCGCGCCTCGGCATCCACACGGATCACCCGAATGCCCATGTGCCGGGCGAAGGTCTGCATCACCTCGTCGCCCTCGCCCTGGCGCAGCAGACCATTGTCCACGAAGACGCAGGTCAGTTGATCGCCGATGGCCTTATGCAGCAGCGCGGCCACCACCGACGAATCGACGCCGCCCGACAGCCCCAGCAGCACATTCTGGTCGCCCACGGTGGTGCGCACCCGGGTGGCCAGATCATCGATGATGTTATCCGCCGTCCAGCGGCCGGAGCAGCCGCAGACGCCGTGCACAAAACGCTCGAGGATTCGCTGCCCCTGGGCGGTGTGGGTTACCTCGGGATGAAACTGCAGGCCATAGAAACCGCGGGCGTCATCGCCGATGCCGGCAATGGGTGCCGAGGGTGTACTGGCAATGACCTTGAAGCCGGTCGGCAAGCCCGACACCCGGTCGCCGTGGCTCATCCAGACATCCAGCAGTCCGTGACCCTCGGCATTGGTGCGATCCTCGATATCCTGCAACAGCACCGAGTGGCCACGAGCACGCACCTCGGCATAGCCGAACTCCTTGCTCTGCGAGGCCTCGACCGCTCCGCCCAGCTCGTGGGCAAGAGTCTGCATGCCGTAACAGATACCCAGAATCGGGACACCCAGTTCGAGGACGGCCGTCGGCAGCCGCGGCGTCTGCGCGTGGTCCTCGTGCACCGACTCGGGCCCGCCCGAGAGGATCACCCCGCGCGGGGCGAAATCGCGGATGCGATCGGCGGCCACGTCCCAGGGGCGGATCTCGCAATACACCCCGGCCTCGCGGATCCGCCGGGCAATCAGCTGGGTGTACTGCGAACCAAAATCAAGGATGAGGATCCGCTCGGCATGGATATCGCCGGTCATGGCGTCAGTCGCTCCGGTAGTTGGGCGCTTCCTTGGTGATACTCACATCGTGGACATGCCCCTCACGCACCCCGGAGTTGGTGATGCGTGCAAAGGTCGCCCGCTCGCGGAACGACTCGATATCCGCGCAGCCGCAGTAACCCATGCTGGCGCGCAGACCGCCCAGAAGCTGGTGAATGATGACGTTCATCGGTCCTTTGTAGGGCACGCGGCCCTCGATGCCCTCGGGCACGAGCTTGTCGGCATCACGGGCATTTTCCTGGAAGTAGCGATCCGACGAGCCCTGCTTGCCGGACATGGCGCCGATCGAGCCCATGCCGCGGTACGACTTGTAGCTGCGCCCCTGGTAGAGCTCGACTTCGCCGGGTGCCTCGTCGGTGCCCGCGAACATACTGCCCATCATCACGCAGTGCGCGCCGGCCGCCATGGCCTTGGCCATGTCCCCGGAAAAGCGGATGCCGCCGTCGGCGATCACCGGCACATCGGTGCCGGCGAGTGCTGTGGCCACATTGTCCACCGCCGTCACCTGGGGCACCCCGACGCCGGCGATGACCCGGGTGGTACAGATGGATCCGGGGCCAATGCCCACCTTGACCGCGTCGGCGCCGGCATCGGCCAGGGCCCGCGCGGCACCGCCGGTGGCGATGTTGCCACCAATGACCTGCACGGCGGGGAAGTGGCGCTTGATCCAGGCAACCCGATCGATCACGCCCTTACTGTGGCCGTGGGCGGTATCCACCACCAGCAGATCGGCACCCGCCTCGGCCAGCGCTTCGACGCGCTCCTCGGTGCCTTCGCCCGTGGACACCGCCGCGCCCACTCGCAGCCGCCCATGCTCGTCCTTGCAGGCGTTGGGGAAGTCCTCGGCCTTCTGGATGTCCTTGACGGTGATCATGCCGCGCAGCTCAAAGCGAGGGTTGACCACCAGCAGCTTCTCGATGCGGTGGCGATGCAGCAGCGTCAGGATCTCATCGCGCTCGGCACCCTCCTGCACCGTAACCAGCCGATCCCTGGGCGTCATTGCATCGGTGACTTGCATGTCGAGCCGGGTCTCGAAGCGTAGATCCCGGCTGGTGACAATCCCGGTGAGCTGACGCCCCTCGACCACCGGCACTCCAGAGATCCCGTACTGTCCCATGAGCGTGATCACCTCGCGGATGGTCGCCTCAGGGGTAACGGTAATGGGCTCTTTGATGACACCGCTCTCGAACTTCTTGACGATGCGCACTTCCCGCGCCTGGTCCTCGACACTCATGCTCTTGTGCACAATGCCGATTCCGCCCTGCTCGGCCAGCCGGATGGCAAGGCGCGATTCGGTGACGGTGTCCATGGCGGCGGAGAGCAGCGGGATGTTGAGCCGAATCTCGCGGGTCACCCGCGTCGACAGGTCGACGGCCTTGGGCAGCACATCCGAGTAATCCGGCAGCAGGAGGACGTCATCAAAGGTCAGGGCTTCCTGGGCGATTTGCATGGTGACGTCCTCTTCTGGCGCGATGGTAACCGTCTATTATAAGCCGCCTCCCCCCTGAACGCCAATGTCAAATCCGCGTGTCTGGCATTCAGGCCATGAGCTGCTACGCTCGGTGCATGGATAGCCCCGACGCCCGTCACGTCTACACCGTCTCCGAGCTCAACCAGACCGTTCGGGCCGTGCTCGAGCAGGCCCTGCCGCTGATGTGGGTCGAAGGCGAAATATCCAACCTCGCACGGCCCCGCTCGGGGCATCTGTATTTCACCCTCAAGGATGCCGATGCGCAGGTGCGCTGTGCGCTGTTTCGCAATCGAGCCATGCGGCTGCGCACGACGCCGGCCAATGGTGACCAGGTGCGCCTGCGCGCTCGCATCGGTCTCTACGCCCCGCGGGGCGAATACCAGCTGATTGCCGAGCACCTCGAACCGGCCGGTGACGGCGCCCTGCAGCGCGCGTTCGCCGCGCTCAAGGCGCGTCTCGACGGCGAGGGCCTGTTCGATCCGGCGCACAAGCAGGCGCTGCCAACCCTGCCCCGGCGCATCGGCGTCGTCACCTCGCCGACCGGCGCTGCGATTCGCGACATCGTCAGCGTTCTGCGCCGGCGATTTCCCGGGTTGCCGATCCTCATCTACCCGGTGGCGGTTCAGGGCGCTCAGGCCACGCCAGCCATTGTCGAGGCCATCCAGCGCGCCGATCAGCGTCAGGAGGTGGATGCGCTGATCGTCGGCCGGGGCGGCGGCTCGCTGGAAGACCTGCAGGCATTCAATGACGAGGCCGTCGCTCGCGCCATTCATGCCTGCAGCCTGCCGGTCGTCAGTGCCGTGGGCCACGAGGTGGACGTAACGATCGCCGATCTGGTGGCGGACGAACGGGCCGCGACGCCATCGGCGGCGGCCGAACGACTTTCGCCCGACGGTGAGGCACTGGCGCGCCGCCTGCAGCAGGAACAGATACGGCTCGATAAAAGCCTGGCGCGGATTCTGGGTGAGCGCCGCGAGCGTATTGATCGGTTGCGCCGCCGGCTGGGCGCGCAGCATCCCGGCCGACGGCTGCGTGATCGCGCTCAGCGGCTCGATGAACTCGACCAGCGACTCAGGCGTGCCATCAGCGCACGGACGAGGGAACGTTCGCGGCAGGTTGGGCGTATCCACCAACGCCTGCAGGCCCAGAATCCGACCCCCCGGATCCGGCGGCTCAGTGACACCGTCGATCAGGGCCTGCGGCGACTCGACCGCGGCGTGCGTGAGCACATCGCGCGCGAGCGAACCCGTGTCGAGGCCCACGCCCGCACCCTCGACAGCCTCAGCCCGCTGGGCACGCTGGCGAGGGGCTATGCCATCGTCCAACCGCGGGACGGTGATGCGGTGGTTCACCGCGCGGCCGATGTCGCCGTCGGCGAGGCGATACGGGCGCGCCTTGGCGAGGGCACGCTCATCGCCCGGGTCGAAGGCCACGACGAGGGCAGTTAAACCCCATTTCAGCTGGCTTGTTGCGCCGGGTCGCTGGGCGCATCATGCGCGGATAATCCACGCCTGTCCTGGAAGTTTATGGATCTTGACCTGAGCCTGGGCCGTTTTGGCCTTGATTTTACTGCCCTGCAGACCCCGCAAGGCCTCGCCCGCGTTGACGCGGCATTCCTCGACGAGCTCGACACCGCAGCGCCGGCCCTCGCCGCGCGGCTGCGGGACTATCGCGGCCGCGACACCGATCTGCCCGGCACCGAGAACAGCGAACTGCTTATTGAGCTCGGCCCCTACGTGGAGGCGTTCATCGGCCGGCTGTTCGGCATCGAGTCCGAGCTGCACGGGCTGCGCGAATCGATTCTGGCCGACGACGTGGTCATGCAGTTCAAGCAGGCGTTTGTGCAGCGCCGCGTCAAACGCCATCGGCGCCCGGTGGAGCACTCATTCGAACAGCTGGATGCCGCCGTGCGGGCAAGCCTCGGGTATGTCGCCGGCAATGACGAGGAGCGCGCCATCGCCGAGTTCGGCATGGCACTGCTCGAAGACGAAAGCGCCAATGCCGAAGCCATCGAAACGCTGACCGCCTGGTGCAAGCTGGCCCGCCAGACGCCGGCCGGACAGGCGCGGGTTCGTGGGTGGGCAAGCTTCAAGCTGCCCGAACGGGTCGATCACTTCGACCGCGTCCCGGCGGAGCGTGTCGAGGTGGATGGCGTCGAGCGGCTGCAGGCGCAACCCTCGCGACGCCGGGCCCGGGATGGGTTCTCGTTGACCGACTACCGCATGGATTCCCGCCATGTGCAAAGCGAAATCCACTACTGCATCTACTGTCATGAACACGAAGGCGATTTCTGCTCGAAGGGCTTCCCCGAAAAGAAGACCCAACCCGAGCTGGGCTTCAAGGAGGATCCGCTGGGCGTCACGCTGACCGGCTGTCCGCTCGAGGAAAAGATCTCCGAAATGCACGTCCTGCGGCGGGATGGCTATAACCTTGCCGCGCTGGCCATGGTGATGGTGGACAACCCGATGGTGCCGGCGACCGGGCATCGCATCTGCAACGACTGCATGAAGGGCTGCATCTATCAAAAGCAGGACCCCGTCAACATTCCGGAGATCGAGACCCGCGTACTCAGCGACAGCCTTGATCTGACCTGGGGGGTGGAGCTCTACCATCTGCTCACGCGCTGGAATCCGCTGCGTCGCGAGCAGTTCATTCAGCAGCCCGACAACAATCGCCGGGTGCTGGTGGCTGGCATGGGTCCGGCGGGCTTTACGATGGCCCATCACCTGACCATGAACGGCACTGCCGTCGTGGGCGTCGACGGGCTCAAGATCGAGCCGCTGCCGGCCTCGCTGCTCGAGGCCCCGGTGCCGCGCTGGGCGGATCTGCAGGAAGATCTGGATGAGCGCATCCTGATGGGCTTTGGCGGGGTCGCGGAGTACGGCATCACCGTGCGCTGGGACAAGAACTTCCTCAAGCTCATCTACCTGACGCTGGCCCGGCGCCACAATTTCAGGGTCTATGGGGGCGCCCGGCTGGGTGGCACCGTCACGCTCGAGGATGCCTGGGCGCTCGGGTTTGATCATGTCGTCAACGCCACCGGTGCCGGCCTGCCGCGGGTGGTGCACATGGGCAACAGCCTGGCCCGCGGCATGCGACAGGCCAGCGACTTTCTGATGGCCCTGCAGCTGACCGGGGCGGCCAAGGCATCCAGTCTGGCCAGCCTGCAGGTGCGGCTGCCGGCGGTGGTGGTCGGCGGCGGCCTGACCGGGGTGGATACCGCCACCGAGGTGCAGGCCTACTACGTCAAGCAGGTCGAGAAAATCCTCGAGCGCTACGAGCGGCTCTCGGAGCGTCTCGGCGAGTCGGCGGTCACCGCCGGCATGAACGAGGAGGATCAGGCCACGCTCGAGGAGTTTCTCACCCATGGCCGAGCCATTCGGGCCGAGCGCGAGCATGCCGCGCGCGAGGATCGCGAGCCCGACTTCAACCCGCTAATCCGGTCCTGGGGCGGTGTCACCGTTGCCTATCGCAAGGGCATGACCGACTCGCCCGCGTACGTGCGCAATCACGAGGAGGTCATCAAGGCCACCGAGGAAGGCCTGTACTACGCGCAGGGCCTCGAGCCGCTGCATGCCGAGGTGGATGAGTATCAGCATGTCAGTTCGCTGGTCTGCCGCGAGCTCGACCGGCGCGATGGCAAGTGGGCGCCAACTGGCGCCGAGCGGCGGCTGCCCGCGCGGGCGATTTTCATCGCCGCCGGCACCGTACCCAACACCATCTACGAGCGGGAACACACGGATACCTTCCGACTCGAGGGCAACCACTTTCTTGCCCATACGCCCACCGATCAGGGGCTGGAACCGGTGGCCGACGCCGAGCATGCCAAGTCCCGGGTCTTTGGACCCTTCACCTCCTACCAGGAGGGCGGACGCCGGGTGACGTTCATCGGCGACACCCATCCGGCATTCCACGGCAGTGTGGTCAAGGCGATCGCCTCGGGCATGCGGACCTATCCCTACGTCATGGCCTCCATGGCTCACGAGGTCCCCGGCAGTGACGAGGCCCACACCGATTTCCTGACACGGATGGATGACCTGTTGACCGCTCGGGTGGTCGAGGTCAAAAACGACAACCCGGCAATGGTCGAGGTCTGGGTAAAAGCCCCCATGGCGGCCCGGAACTTCCGGGCCGGCCAGTTCTATCGGCTCCAGACCTTCGAATCACTCTCGCCCGTGGTCGACAACACGCGGCTGCAGATTCCGCTGATCACGGTGTCGGGCACCGGGGTCAAGGACGACTGCATTCGACTGATGGTGCTGCAGTGGGGAGCGGGTCCGCGCCTGGTCGGCCGCCTGCGCCCCGGTGACCCGCTGGTGCTCATGGGCCCCACCGGCGCCCCAACCGACATGCCCACGGGGCGCACCATCATGGTGGTGGCGGGCCGCTGGGGCGCCGCGGTCATGCTCGATATCGGCGCCGCTCTGCGAGCGGCCGGCAACCGGGTGCTGTATGTCGCAGCGTTTGGCGGTGCCGGCGATGTCGACCATCAGGACGAGCTTGAGGCCGGTGCCGACCAGATCATCTGGTGCACCGCCCGCGAGGACACCATCGAGCCGCGCCGGCCCCAGGATGTCAGCCTTCAGGCGACCGATATGATCGACGTGGTCAAGCGCTACGATGACGGCGAGATCGGCCCTGCGGAAGGCGGCATTCCGTTGTCGGATGTCGACCGCATCATGGTCATGGGCGGTACGGGCCTGCTCAAGGGCTTTCAGCAGGCGGTCCGCGGCGAATTGGTCAATCGTGTGGCCGAGGGATGTGATGCCTTCGGGACCGTCGGCAGCCCCATGCAGTGCATGATGCAGGGCGTCTGCGCGCAGTGCCTGCAGTGGCAGATCGACCCCGAGACCGGCGAGCGCACCCGGCCAGTGTTCTCCTGCGCCGGGCAGGATCAACCGCTGACCTGGATTGATCTGGATAACCTCTCGGCGCGCCAGCAGCAGAACCGCCTGAGCGATCGGCTCAACTCGCAGTGGCTCGAGCAGGTGCTGCCCGAGGCCGAGGCCCGTTAGCGCTCGAGGATGACAAAGGCGAGCGCGTGATCGCGCTCGTCGCTGATGCTTAGATGCGCGCACCGCACACCCAGGCGATCGGCCTGGCGGCGTGCGGCACCGGTCATCGTAAGGCATGGCGCCCCGGCGGTGGTGTGGGTGACCACCAGCTCGGTCAGCCGGGCCTGCGCCCCGATACCGCAGCCAAGGGCCTTGGCGGCGGCCTCCTTGGCGGCGAATCGGCGGGCCAGAAACGCCGCGGCCTTGCGGTCGCAATGCGCCGAGGCCTGATAGCCCGCCTGCTCGGCGGGAGCCAGAAGCCGCTCGGTAAATCGCACGGCATAGCGTTGCTGGAGCGCTGCGAGCCGATCGATTTCAACCAGATCGGTGCCGATCCCGACAATGCTCAATGGCGCGCCTCGCGGATGAGGCGCTTCATCTCGCGCACTGCCCCATCCAGGCCAGCAAAGATCGCATGGGCGATGATGGCGTGACCGATGTTGAGCTCGGTAATTTCGGGCAGCGCGGCAATCGGCGCCACGTTGTGATAGTGCAGGCCGTGGCCGGCGTTGACCTGCAGACCCAGCGACGCGCCCAGGCTCGCCGCCTCGCGAACCCGCTGGAACTGGGCATGGATCTCGCCATCGCTGCGGGCATCGGCGAATGCCCCGGTATGCAGCTCCACCACCGGCGCCCCGACCTCGACGGCGGCATGCAGCTGCGCCGGCTCGGGGTCGATAAACAGTGACACCCGCGATCCCGCCTCGGTAAGGGCCTGACAGGCCTGGGCGCAGCGCGATGGATCGGACGCCACATCCAGACCGCCTTCGGTGGTCAGCTCCTCGCGGCGTTCAGGCACCAGACAGCAATCCGTCGCCCGTATGCGCTGGCCAATGGCAAGCATTTCATCAGTGACCGCCATTTCAAGGTTCATCCGGGTCTGCAGCGTCTGTGCGAGGATCTCGACATCGCGATCGGTGACGTGCCGCCGGTCTTCACGAAGGTGGACTGTAATGGCGTCCGCACCGGCCTGCTCAGCCACCTGGGCGGCATGAACCGGATCCGGGTAGCGGGTACCGCGCTTGCGCCGCAGCGTTGCGACATGATCGACATTGACGCCGAGCAGCGGCTCAAGACTGCCCTGATGATGGGCCATGATCGGGATCTCCCCTGGCTGTGGTGCGACCGTAGAGTTCGCGGGTTTTCAGTGGACGGTTGCCAATATGCGGGGCGAGCGCGGCACGCATCAGCTCGCGGCTGGCCCGCGCCGTCGCCTCGGTAAGCATCGGCCGGGCCAGGCCAAGCAGCGTCTCACCGCTGACCGTCCGACCGGGTGCATCCGGACCCACCACGGGTATTGCCCCATGAGCGGGATCGTAACGATACCACCGCGACGCGACCAGCGGCGCATCCTCGGTGTCGCGCGACAGCGGCAGGCCGTACCCGAGCAGCCCCAGAAGGTCGCGCTCGAAGCCGCGCAGCGCTACTGCCTCGGGTACCGCCTCGGACAGCGCCTCGAGGCAGTTGAGGTAATGCTCAAACACGCCGGGATGCGGATCCTCACGCCCAAGCAGTCGCAGCAGCAGCTCATTGATGTAAAGCCCACTGACCAGACGCCGACCCTTGAGCATGAACGGTCGGCCCGCCGACTCGACCTGCCGCAGCGTGCCCATTTCGCCACGGCTGCGCCAGGACAGCGCCAGTGGCTGAAACGGCTGCAGCAGCCCCGCCGTCCGGGACTTACGGCCGCGGGCCCCGCGCGCCACCAGCGCCACACGGCCGTGGCTGCGGCTCAACACTTCCAGCAACAGGCTGGTGTCACGGTAGGCCCGGGTATGCAGGATAAACCCTGGCTCCAGGGTTGCCTCCCGCGGCGTCGTTGTCATTGATCGGCGCTGTAACCCAGCGACTTGAGCAGGCGGGCGTCATCGGACCAACCCTCGCGGACCTTTACCCAGAGCTTGAGATAGACGCGGCCGCCCAGCAGGTGCTCCATCTGCAGGCGGGCCGCCGCACCGATGCGCTTGGCCTGTTCGCCGCCCTCGCCGATGACAATACGGCGCTGACCGACTCGCTCGACCCAGATGATGGCGGCAATGCGGCGCAGCTGCCCCTCCTGCTCGAACGCCTCGATCTCAACCGTACTCGCATAGGGCAGCTCGTCACCCAGCATCAGCGTCAGCTGCTCGCGAATCAGCTCAGTGGCCATGAAACGCTCGTCGCGGTCGGTGATCTGATCCCGGGGAAACAGCGCCGGCCCGCGCGGCAGGGCCTCGATCAGTGCGCTCTCCAGGGCATCGAGCTTATCGCTTTTGAGCGCCGAGACCGGCACCACGGCCGCAAATTCGAAACGTTTGGACAGCGCCTCGATTTCGGGCAGGAGCTGGTTTTTGTCCCGCAGCCGATCCGCCTTGTTGATCACCGCCACCACCGGCGCCTTGACGGTCTGCAGCCGCCGCAGCACGCGCTCGTCGGCGTCGGTCCAACGCCCTGCCTCGATCATGAAAACCACCACATCGACATCGCCCAGCGCGCTGCCGGCGGCCTCGTTCATGTAGCGGTTCATGGCAGTCCGCCCGCCCTCGTGCAGACCGGGCGTGTCGACGTAGACAATCTGTGCATCATCGCGCTGGTGAATGCCCAGAATGCGGTGGCGGGTGGTCTGCGGCTTGCGGGTGGCAATGCTGACCTTCTGGCCCAGCACGGCATTGAGCAGTGTCGACTTGCCCACATTGGGACGGCCGACCAGTGCGACAAACCCAGACACAAAGTCAGCGTCGGTCGCGGATTCGGTTTCATTCATTGTTTTGTCCTGTTTCGGCGGCGGCGATCCTGGCCAGCAGGTCATCCGCGGCCGCCTGTTCCGCCTGGCGTCGATTGCCGGCCGTGCCTTCCCCGACCAGCTGAAGGGGTTCGCAGCGACAGCCGACCCGGAAGGTCTGCTGGTGCGCCCGCCCGCTGATCGCCTCCACCTCGTAGGTGGGCAGCTCAAGGTGTCGGGCCTGAAGATATTCCTGGAGTCGGGTCTTGGGGTCTTTGAGCGCTTCCATATCGGGCAGTCGACTGAGATGCGCCTCGAACAACTGCAGGACGACCTGCCGCCCCGCCTCGTAACCGCCATCGAGATAGACTGCACCAATGACCGCTTCGAGCCCGTCCGCGAGGATGGAGTCGCGGCGGCTGCCACCGGTCTTGAGTTCGCCACTGCCCAGCACGATATGGGCGCCCAGATCGATCCCCCGGGCAATCGCCGCCAATGCGTTCTTGTTGACCAGCGCCGCTCGCAACCGGCTCAGCTCGCCCTCATGCAGCTCGGGGCGGCGCTCGAAGACCTCTGCGGCAATCACGAAGTTGAGGATCGCATCACCCAGAAACTCGAGACGCTCGTTGTTCGGGCCGGCGGCACTGCGATGAGTGACCGCCTGATCGAGCAACGACGGATCATTGAACGCCCGGCCCAGCTGGCCGACGAGGTCTGCGCGGTGCGTCATCCTGAGCTGCTCCCTGCCATTACTCGATTACATCCCCCATCCGTGACCAGTTGGGCCCGCCGTTCCAGCTGAGCCACACGAAAAACGCCTGCCCGACCAGATGATCCCTCGGTACCGTGCCCCAGAAGCGACTGTCACTGCTGCGATCGCGATTATCCCCCATCACGAAGTATTCGCCCTCGGGGACGGTCATGGACAGCTGGCGTTCGTCGGGCGAGCGGTGCACCAGCATTTCATGCCAGTCCCCGCCAAGCTGCTCGCGCAGCAGATTGAATGCCTCATCGCCGCGCCAGGCGCCGAGGCGTTCCACATCCACCGGCTCGCCGTTGATGATCAGGCGCTTGTTGACGTATTCCACGGTGTCTCCCGGCAGCCCGACAATCCGCTTGATGTAGTCCTGCGAGGGATCCTCGGGATAGCGGAACACCGCGACATCGCCGCGCGAGGGGTCGCCGACCGGCACGATCAGCTCATGCACCACCGGCAGCCGCAGCCCATAGCCGAACTTGTTGACGAGGATGAAATCGCCCACCTCCAGCGTCGGGAGCATGGACCCGGAGGGGATACGAAAGGGCTCGATGACAAACGAGCGGATGATCAACACGATGAGAATCACCGGGAACAGTGAGCGGCCCAGATCAAACCACCACGATACCTGCGCATCGGCGGCACGCCGGCGTCGCCGAAACCGATCAACGACCCAGATGACACCGCTCACCAGGGTGAGGATGACCAGAAGCTGTTCAAAATCAGGCATTGCTAGGGGCCCACGCGCCGGTTCATTTATCGTTATCGACCTGAAGCACGGCCAGGAAGGCATCCTGCGGGATTTCGACCCGGCCCACCTGTTTCATCCGGCGCTTGCCCTGCTTTTGTTTCTCGAGCAGCTTGCGCTTTCGGGTGATGTCGCCCCCATAGCACTTGGCTGTCACGTTCTTGCGCAGCGCCTTGACCGTCGAGCGGGCGATGATCTTTGACCCCACCGCGGCCTGGATGGCCACCTCGAACATCTGGCGGGGGATGATCTCCTTGAGCTTTTCGGTCAGATCGCGGCCGCGGTATTCGGCCTGATCGCGATGGACGATCACCGAGAGCGCATCAACCTTGTCGCCATTCACACGGATATCCAGCTTGACCAGCCGCTCGGTCTGGAACCGACGGAATTCGTAGTCGAACGAGGCATAGCCGCGGGACGCCGACTTAAGGCGATCGAAGAAATCCAGCACCACCTCGCCCATGGGCATCTCGTATTCGAGCGACATCTGGTTGCCCACGTACTGCATGCCCTTCTGCACGCCGCGCTTTTCTTCGCAAAGCTTGATCACCGCGCCGATGTAGGCCTGCGGGACGAGAATACTGGCGTGAATGATCGGCTCGCGGATCTCCTCAACGTCGTTGACCGGCGGCATCTCCGAGGGATTGTGGATCAGAAATGATTCGCCGTCCTTGTTCACGACTTCGTGCACCACCGTCGGCGCGGTGGTAATCAGATCCAGCCCGTATTCGCGCTCGAGCCGCTCCTGGATGATCTCCATGTGCAGCATGCCGAGGAATCCGCACCGAAAGCCGAACCCGAGGGCTTCGGAGTTCTCGGGCTCGTAGTGCAGCGCGGCGTCATTGAGCCGCAGCTTGCCCAGGGCATCGCGGAATGCCTCGTAGTCTTCGGAGCTGGTGGGAAACACCCCGGCAAAGACCCGCGGCTGAACCCGCTTGAAGCCGGGCACCGGTGATTCCGTGGGCCGACGGGCGCTGGTCAGCGTATCGCCCACGGGGGCACCGTCGATGTCCTTGATGCCGGCGACCACGAATCCGACCCGCCCCGTCTCGAGGGTATCCCAGGGCATTCGTTTGGGCGTGAAAATACCCAGATTATCCGCCTGAAACTCGCGCGCCGTGGACATGACCTTGATGCGATCGCCCTTGCGCAGCACACCATCAAAAATCCGGACGAGGCAGACGACGCCCAGATAATTGTCGAACCACGAGTCGATGATCAGGGCCTTGAGCGGGCCATCCGGATCACCCTGGGGAGCCGGCACATTGGCCACCAGCGACTCGAGCAGATCGTCGACACCAGCGCCGGTCTTGGCACTGATCGGAACCACTTCCGAACCATCCAGGCCGATGATCTCCTCGATCTGCTGAATGACCTGCTCGGGCTCCGCCGAGGGCAGATCGATTTTGTTGAGCACCGGAATGACTTCGAGGTTCTGCTCGACCGCGGTGTAGCAGTTGGCAACGCTCTGGGCCTCGACGCCCTGCGAGGCATCCACAAGCAGTAACGCCCCCTCGCAGGCATACAGAGACCGGCTGACCTCGTAGGAAAAGTCCACATGCCCGGGTGTATCGATAAAGTTCAGCTGATAGGTCCGGCCATCGGCGGCGGTGTAATCCAGGGAAACGCTCTGCGCTTTGATCGTGATCCCCCGCTCGCGCTCAAGGTCCATGGAGTCGAGCATCTGCTCGTTGGACTGACGGGACTGGAAATGCGCCGAGCGCTCGATCAGGCGATCCGCAAGGGTCGACTTGCCATGATCGATGTGGGCGATGATGGAGAAATTTCTGATCTGGTCCATGAAGTCCTGGCCGGGCTTTGGCCGGTTGCGGAAACAAATCAGCCGCGGCGGCTTGCTGCCACCGCGGCCTGATCGGCGCAAGGCCGACACGCTATCGCGGTACGATACCCATCAGGGGATACGCAGGGCAAGAAAGCGCTGGCTCTGATCGCGCAGGATCAGTAGCGGCACGCTGCGTCCCGACTCCACGCCGGCGATGATCTCGCGAAACTGCTCGACCTGCTCGATCGGCTCGCGATTGACCCGGGCGATCACATCACCCGCCTCGATGCCCGCCTCGGCGGCGGGTCCGCCATCAACACCCGCGACGACAAGCCCGTCAACGTCCTCTTCGAGCCCCAGGGCGTCGCGCCGCTCGGCCGTCAGGGGCTGCACAGCCAGGCCCAGCTCCTCGAAAACGCCCGGTTCAGTCTGCGGTGGCTCGCTACCGCGCCGCCCGGCATCCTCCGGCAGCTCGGCAAGCGTGACATCCAGCGTCTGACGCTCGCCATCGCGCATCACCACGACCGGCACGGTGGAACCAACCGTCGTACGGCCCACCATCGGCGGCAGAGCACCCGACGCGGGCACATCGCTGCCATTGAACTCGAGCACCACATCGCCCGACTCCAGGCCGGCGGCAGCCGCCGGACTGTCCGGCAGGACCTGAGCGATAAGCGCGCCCTCGGGCCGGTCCATGCCAAAGGATTCGGCCAGATCGCGGGTAACATCCTGAATCACGACACCCAGCCAGGCGCGGCTGACTTCGCCGCCGTCACGCAACTGGTCGGCCACATCCATGGCCAGCTCGATGGGAATGGCAAAGGAAATGCCCTGGAATCCCCCGGAGCGGCTGTAGATGTGCGAGTTCACTCCGATCACCTCGCCGTCCAGATTGAACAGCGGCCCCCCGGAATTGCCCGGGTTGATCGCCACATCGGTCTGCAGGAACGGGATGTAGTTTTCCATGGGCAGGCTGCGCTGCTTGGCGCTGATGATGCCCGCCGTTACCGAGTATTCGAATCCGAAGGGAGCGCCGATGGCGAGTACCCACTCACCCACCTCGGTTTCGGAGGACTGACCGGTTTCGACCGTGGGCATGTCCTCACCGTCGACCTTGAGCAGGGCCAGATCCGCCCGGTCATCGGCGCCCACCAGTTCAGCCGTCATCTGCCGGCGATCATTGAGGCGCACGATAATCTCGCTGGCGTCCTCAACCACATGATTGTTGGTGAGGATGTAACCGTCCTCGGAGATGATGAACCCCGAGCCGAGCGACCGGGCATCGCGGCGCGGCGGCGCCTGCCTCTGGCCTTCGTCGTCGGTGAATCGGTCCATGAAGTCGCGGAACGGATGCCCTTCGGGCAGATCCTCGGGGTCGGGCATACCGGGGACATCCGGAATGCGGGCGCGACGGTCCTGTCGCTCCTGGGTCGTGCTGATGTTGACCACGGCCGGGCTATTCTCGCGCACCATGTCGGTGAAGTCCGGCAGGTTCTGGGCGCCGACACCGGGTGCCGCCAGCATCGTGACCGTCATGAGTGCCGCGGCCCACCGGCGCGTGCCACGGAGAATCGATATCGAGATGGTCATTCGGTTTACTGCCCTGTCGCGTTGGGTTGACTGGCACGGACCGTCGCATTGGCCATCCGTTCCACAGTGATCGCCGGAACCTGTCCGACGGCCAGGATCTGAACCTCGCTCTGTGTGCGCGCATGGATGTTGACGCCGCCCATGCTCATCGCGCCCTGAAGCGGCTCGCTGGCCCCGGATTGCTTGATGTACACCGAGACGCTCGCAATCCCGTCGGAAAACACCAGGTGCCGAACCGGCCGCTCATGACCCGGCAGCGCTTCGGTGCGATCAGCCTGTTGGATGAAGCCGGCGGGTGGATCCGTCAGCGACCAGTTGTCATGAATCGGTCCGTCCCGATCGCGCGCGGCATCGGCTCGCGTCGCCCGCTCGAACGTGGCGTCATTTTCAGCGAGCACCGGGTCAAGGAGCGCCGGATCCATTGAGTCGCGACGCTCCAGATCCACCACCATGAAACGCTCCACCGGCCAGCCATCCGACTCGAGGATGTCGGCCCGCAGCACAATCCCTGTCTGCTGATCCAGCCACAATGCATACCCGTAGCGGAGATTGTCCTTCGGAATCACACGCAGGCGCTGCGCCGGGCGTTCGGCGACACGCCCCTGCCCTTCGAGGTTGAGCGTGTAGGACTGATCGAGCTGATCGATGGCGTCCGGCCCTGGCAGCCGCAACGAGCGGTTCGCGAGGCGCTGTCGAGGATGGGGCGAGGCGGTGGGTGAGATGTAGGTGGTTGTCGCGGGGGTTCGGAGGATCTCGCGCGGTGGCCCCGAGAGCGACATCAGCCGCTCGCGGCTGCCCTCAGCAAGTGAGGCATCGCGCCACAGACGCAACGCCTCGACGTGCGAGCCCTGCTCGTAGATGACGTCGGCCACAAAACTCTGCTGCCCCATCGCCCCGCTGGCCCATTCCAGCCACTCGGTAGCGGTGCGGGTGGTCTCGGCCGTAGCGGTGGTGCTGACCAGCAGGACAATCGCGAGCAAGCCCGCGGAACCGCACCAGCGGCTCCGGCTTTTCGAGCGCTCAGCGTTCGCGATCATGACCGATGATTCTCGCCGACTCGAGAGTGCCGCCAATGGGACGAGCGGCGGTCTGATCATTGTGATTGATAAAGTAGGGCTGGAGCTGGCGTCTTACCTGGGCATCCACGCCGTTGTCCCCGGTAGCGGCCGACGGACCGCCGACCCGCGAGAGGCTGCCACTGGTGGGTTCAGCCGCAATCTGGACTGGAGTGCTGGACGGCGCCGGCGTCGAGGGTGCGGTGAAGATCGGCCAGGCAACGACAAGCCCCAGGGCGACACTGGCTGCGATGGCCAACCCGGCGACCGGCTGCACCATGAACGACGCGCGGCGCCAGTTGGCCTGCGCCCGGGCATCGTCAGCCTCATGGGCGGGCTCGGCCTCGAGCTGTTGGAGTACCCGGTCGGCCAGCCCTTCGGCGCCGGCGACGTGCTCGCCGCGTGCGGCGGCGCGCATTGAATGGTAGCGCGCAAGCGCCTGCCTCAGCGTCGGGTCGGCGGCCAGACGGCGTTCGAGGAAACGGCTTTCGTCACGACCGAGCTCGCCATCAACGTAGGCCGAGAGTTGTTGATCAGTATCATCCTGCATCGCTATCACCCGTCTGTACCAGATACGAGCGGCCGCAGCCGCTTATCAATTGACTCGCGGGCACGGAATATCCGTGACCGAACCGTTCCAATCGGGCAGTCCATTGCCTCGGCGATCTCCTCATACGTGAGGCCGTCGAACTCACGCAGCGTGATCGCCGTGCGCAGATCATCAGGCAGATCCTCGATGGCGCTGACCACTGTCTCCTGCACCTGATCCCGCTGCGCGAGCGCTTCCGGCGACTCCTGATCCTTGAGACGCGATTCGATGTCATATCGTTCAGCGTCCTGGGCATCAATATCGTTATCCGGTGGCCGCCGCCCCTGCGAAACCAGGTAATTCTTGGCGGTATTGATTCCGATACGGTAGAGCCAGGTGTAGAAGCTGCTGTCGCCGCGGAACCTCGGCAGCGCCCGGTAGGCCTTGATGAACGCCTCCTGAGAGACATCCATCGCTTCGGCGTGATCATGCACGTAACGCGAGATGAGCTTGACGAGCTTGTGCTGGTATTTGAGCACGAGCAGATCGAAAGCCTGCTTGTCGCCCGCTTGAACACGCTCTACCAGCTCCTTGTCCGCATTGGCGGTACTCATTCACCCTCCGCAATGACCCGTGAGTCTGGTAGAAGTTCAGTCATCCCAATGAGGCTAGCGGATCGCCGGGATGCCAGCAAACGCCTCAGCATGCGCTGACGGCCCGGCGCAGCTGGCGGTGGGCCTCGCCGCCCAGGGCGTCCCGCGGGATGAACACAGACCGTCGGCCCTGGTCGTTACCCAGCGCCAGCACCACGAGCGCCGGCCAGACCCGAGTGTCCCGGAGACCATAACGCTCCTGCCTGCCATCATAGCGCCACAGGCGTACCTGATGGCCGGATTCAAGCTGAAAGGCCCGAATGGCCCCCAGCTGCCGGGGCCAGTGTTGCGGCACGATCCACGCCGCCATGGCAAGCGTTAGAACCCCCGTCACCACCCGCAGGGGCGTGGCGACGCCGGACCCACCTAACGCCACCACCAGCGCCAGAATAAAAAGCGAGATCAGCGAACCGCGTAGCCAGACACTAGGCCTGAGCCGGTAGACCGGAGGCGTGGCGGATTCGATTGGTGATGTCGACAAGGCTGTCCTCCGAGGGCCGCTGACCGTTGACCAACCAGTCGATGAGGCGGTCATCCTCAATCGTCAACAGGCGGTCGAAGGCGTCCCGTCCCTCGGCATCCAGCGCGTCGTAACCCAGCGCCGGCGCGTCAAGGAACCGGTTCAGCAGTCGATCCAGTTCCGTGGTGCCGCGCCGGCAACGCCAGCGCAATCTCGATCGCTCGCTCACAGCCAATGCCGCCGGTTACTGCCGGGCCACCATCATGCGCTTGATCTCGGCGATCGCCTTGGCGGGATTCAAGCCCTTGGGACAGGCGGATGCGCAGTTCATGATCGTGTGGCAACGATAGAGCTTGAAGGCATCGTCCAGGTCGTCGAGACGACCGGCGGTGTCCTCGTCGCGCGAATCGGCGATCCAGCGATAGGCCTGCAGCAGCACGGCCGGTCCCAGGTACCGATCGGGGTTCCACCAGTAGCTGGGGCATGAGGTCTGGCAACAGGCGCAGAGGATGCACTCGTAGAGACCGTCGAGTTCCTCACGATCCTCGGGGCTCTGCAGCCGCTCGCGATCCGGCGGAGTCGGCGTCTCAGTGCGCAGCCAGGGACGGATCGAGGCGTACTGGGCATAGAAATGCGTCATGTCGGGGACCAGATCCTTGACCACCCGCATGGAGGGCAGCGGATAGATCCGCACATCACCGTCGATCTCGTCGATGGCCTGAATGCAGGCCAGCGTATTGCGGCCATCGATGTTCATTGCACACGACCCGCAGATGCCCTCGCGGCAGGAACGCCGGAAGGTCAGCGTCGGGTCAATCTCGTTTTTGATCTTGACCAGGGCGTCGAGCACCATCGGGCCACAGGTGTCGAGGTCCACTTCGTAGGTGTCAAGACGCGGGTTTTCGCCCTTGTCCGGCTCCCAGCGGTAGACCTTGAAGGTCCGGGTGTTACTGACGCCGGTGGGCGCCTCGTGGTGTTCGCCCTGCTTGATCCGGGAATTGGGGGGTAGTACGAACTGAGCCATCGCTAATCTCTCCTGGAATCAGTACACGCGCTTCTTGGGCGGAATCACTTCCATCTCGTCGGACAGCGTCGTCATGTGTACCGGCCGGTAGTCAAGCTGGACTTCACCACCGTCCTGCATCCAGGACACGGTATGCTTCATCCAGTGCTCGTCATCACGCTCGGTGTAGTCCTCGCGGGCATGGGCGCCCCGACTTTCCTGGCGATTCAGTGCCGAATCCATGCTGACAACCGCGTTGCCAAGCAGGTTTTCGAGCTCGAGGGTTTCCACCAGATCGGTGTTCCAGATCAACGACCGATCCGAAAGCTGCACATCCTCGAGCATGGCGTGGATCTCGTGGATCCGCTCCTTGCCCGTGGCGAGCGTCTCCTCGGTGCGGAACACCGCGGCGTACTCCTGCATGGTTTTCTGCATCTGCTCGCGGATACCGGCCGTGGGGTGGCTGCCGTTGGCATGGCGCAGCCGATCCAGCCGCGTCAGCGCGTAATCGGCACTGTCCGCCGGCAGCGGCTTGTGCTCACCGGTTTCGGCGACGATCTCGGCCGCCCGAATCGCCGCCGCGCGGCCAAACACCACCAGGTCGAGCAGCGAGTTGGAGCCCAGCCGGTTAGCGCCATGCACCGATATGCAACCGGCCTCGCCGATCGCCATCAGCCCCGGAACCACGGCATCCGGATCGCCATCGCGGGGGGCCACCACCTCGGCGCGATAGTTGGTCGGGATACCGCCCATGTTGTAGTGCACGGTCGGCAACACCGGGATCGGCGACTGAGTGACATCAACACCGGCAAAAATCTTGGCCGTCTCGGCGATACCCGGCAGCCGCTGGTTGATGACATCGGGGCCGAGATGCTCGAGATGCAGGTGGATGTGATCGGCGTTGGGCCCGACGCCCCGTCCCTCGCGGATCTCGACGGTCATCGACCGTGACACCACATCACGCGACGCCAGATCCTTGGCATTGGGAGCGTAGCGCTCCATGAAGCGCTCGCCATCGGAGTTGGTCAGATAGCCACCCTCGCCGCGCACGCCCTCGGTGATCAGGCAGCCCGCGCCGTAGACCCCCGTGGGGTGGAACTGCGTGAACTCCATGTCCTGCAGCGGCAGGCCGGCGCGCAGCACCATGCCGCCGCCATCCCCGGTACAGGTATGCGCCGATGTGCAGGAGAACCAGGCGCGGCCATAACCGCCCGTGGCCATGACGACAATGTGGGCGCGAAACCGGTGGATCTTGCCGGTCGCCAGCTCGAGGGCAATCACACCGCGGCAGGCACCGTTTTCCATGATCAGATCGAGCGCGAAAAACTCGATGTGGAAATCGGCGGAATGCGCCATGGACTGCTGATAGAGCGTGTGCAGGATCGCATGCCCGGTGCGGTCGGCGGCGGCACAGGTGCGCTGCGCCGTGCCCTCGCCGAAGCGGGTGGTCATGCCCCCGAACGGACGCTGATAGATCTTGCCTTCCTCGGTCCGCGAGAACGGCACGCCATAGTGCTCGAGTTCGATGATCGCGGGGATCGCCTCGCGGCACATGTACTCGATGGCGTCCTGATCGCCCAGCCAGTCAGAGCCCTTGATCGTGTCATAGGCGTGCCAGCGCCAGTCGTCCTCGCCCATGTTGCCCAGAGCCGCGCTGACGCCGCCCTGCGCTGCCACCGTGTGGCTTCGAGTGGGAAAAACCTTGGTGACGCAGGCTGTTTTCAGGCCCTTGGCGGCCATGCCGAAGGTTGCGCGCAGTCCGGCGCCGCCGGCACCCACCACCACGACATCATAGGTGTGATCGATAATCTCGTAATCGGTGCTCATCCGGTCAGCCTCCGAACGCAATCTTGAGTAGGGCGAATATCGCCGAGACGGCCAGCAGCGCGGCCAGGAATCGTACTGCGGTGACCAGCGCCAACCGCGTGCCGGTGTGGCTGACGTAGTCCTCGAGCACCACCTGGAGCCCGAGCGAGGCGTGGTAGAACAGCACACCGAAGGCGATCACCAGCACCACCGTGTTGATCGGGTTGCCCAGCCAGGCGACCGTGCCCTCGTAGCCACCGCCGGTATGGGTGGCCAGACCGATGACCAGCCAGAGCATGAGCGGCACCATGGCCACGGCACTGAGCCGTTGCATCCACCAGTGACCGACGCCGTGGTGGGAAGCACCCAAGCCCTGAGCGCGCTTCAGGGGAGTCCGAAAATCCATCGCTATTCTCCTCAGACCAGGGCGATGAGCCAGGCGATCAGGGTGAGCGCAGCGGCTGCGCCGATTGCAATCTGGCCGGATCGTTGTGCCGTTCGCAGATCGAACCCATAGCCGACATCCCAGACCAGGTGCCGAATGCCGTTGCACAAGTGATAGAACAGAACGAAGGTCCACAGAAAGATCAGCACCTGAACCGGCAGACTCGAGAGAATGGTGCTGGCCGTGGCGTAGGCCTGGGGCCCGGCGGCAGCGGCAATCACCCAGTAAACCAGAACCAGCGCTCCGCCGGAGAGCAGCACTCCGCTGATGCGATGGCTGATCGAAGTCAGGGCAGTGAACGGCAGGCGGTAGACCTGAAGATGGGGCGATAGGGGCCGGTTATCGGTACTCATCTGAACACTCTCCGGAGGTCGTCATCTTTGGAATTATTCCGATAAACTACGCTTCGATGCCGCATCGCGCAATATCGCGGCAGTGCAACAAACCGGCCCCTGATTCCGGTCAGAAATCGGTGCAGCGGCCGTTGCTCTCCCAGTCGCCGTAGCGGGTCGGTTCGGGGCCGCGCTTGCCACCGACTTCCCTGGGCCAGGTCTCGGGCCGCTCCCAGTCCACCGGCGCCGGTGCCGGGGTCTCGGTCGCCTCGTCCTGCGTCTCGGGATCGGACGGGTTGGCTTTGCGATCATCGGTCATAACGAGTGCTCCAGCTACACGGGTCGGGCTGCAAATGGCATCATTTAGGACAGCGGAGAGCGACATTCTATCCGCTTGAGTCTGGAGTCGACCATGCATGAAGCCTCGAACACCCCTGATGAAATGGAGATGGCCCTCAACGACAGCGGACTGATCTGTCCCCTGCCCTCGCTGGGCCTGCTGCACGTCGCCGGCGATGATGCCGTTGCCTTTTTGCAGAACCAGCTCACCGCCGACGTCGCGGGACTGGATGAATCCCGCAGCGCGCTGGCCGCCTGGTGCAACGCCAAGGGCCGGGCGCGCGCCGTGTTTCGTGTCATCCCCAGTGATACCGGCCTGATCCTGGTAGCCGATGCCCAACTGCTCGAGGCGATCCGCCCGACTCTGCAGATGTTCATTCTGCGCTCGCAGGTCGCGCTCACCGATCTCGCCCCTCAGGAGGAAGCACTGGGAATGGCCGGTCCCGCTGCCGCCAACCTGCTGACCGAGGCGGCCGGCACGCTGCCCGCGCAGGCGGGCGATGTCGTGCGCGCCGGCGACCTGCATGTTATCGCCCTGCCCGGGGCAGCCGACCGGCGCTACCTGGTTATCGCGCCCGCCGACCAGCTGGCCGCCATGCGGGCGCGCTACGGCGATGCACTCACCGAGGGCAGCGAGGACTTCTGGCGTCTGCAGTCCATTCGCGCCGGCATCCCCGAGCTGACGCGCGCAGTCAGCGAATCGATCGTCCCGACCATGCTCAACCTCGAGCCCCTCGGCGGAATCAGCTACGAAAAGGGCTGCTACCCCGGCCAGGAAGTAATCGCACGCATGCACTATCGCGGCCAGCTCAAACGCCGGCTCTACCGGGCGGCGACCGCCGACGATCCGCCGGCACCCGGCACCGCGGTGCTCGACGCCGACGAGCAGGAGGCGGGCGTGGTGATCAGCGCGGCGGCCACCGGCGGTGGCAGTGAACTGCTGGCGGTCCTGCGCATCGAAAAGGCCGAGCAGACGCTGTCCGTTGGGACATGCACCCTCAAGATCCTCGATCTCCCTTACACCCCGCCGCACTGACGGCGGCCTTCGACTGCAGGCGATTGATCTATGGCCTCCGACTCGCGCGTTCGCCGCTGGATCCGACTGGGGTTTATCCGGCTGATCCTGCCGCTGCTGATCATCGCCCTGGCAGCCGGCGGGTACGTCTGGCTGACTCAGACCGGGCCAATCCCCCCGCGGGCCGACGTTGCCGAACGTGCCTGGCGAGTGGATACCGCCGTGGTCGAGCCGGGAACGCATCAGCCTCGACTGGCTCTGACCGGCGAGGTGGACAACCCGGATCGGCTGGTGGTCAACGCGCCACTGACTGCCCGGGTGGCGCGCCTGCCGGTCGATGATGGCGACGCGGTTGAACAGGGCGACCTGCTGATCGCCCTGGATCGCGCCGATTACGAGCCGCCACTGCGCCGCGCGGAAGCCAATCTTGCCGACCTCGAGGCCCAGATCGCCGAGGCCCGCCGCGCCCACCAGAGCGATCAGCAGGCCCTCCAGATCGAGCAGGCGCTCGTGGACACCGCGCAGCGATCCCTCGAGCGTACCCTCGCGCTGCAGAGCGATGATCTCGCCTCGCCCTCGGAGGTGGAGGCCAACCGCGATGCGCTCAATCAGGCTCGTCTTGCGCTGAACACCCGCGAAGAGCGAGTCGCGACCTTCGAATCCCGGCTTGACTCGTTGCAGGCACGCCGCGATGCGGCGCAGGCCGACGTTCGCAGCGCCCGTCGTGATGCCCGACGCGCGCGGGTCGAGGCGCCGGGCGCCGGCATCATTACCGAACGCCAGGTGGCCACCGGTTCGCGGGTGAATGCCAATGAAGCGCTGCTGACATTCCTGCCCCGCGATGGCTTCGAGGTGCGCGCCCTGATCCCCAACCAGCGGGCCGAACCGCTTCTGCGCGCGCTGGCCCGGGATGAGCATCCGGCTGCCGAGGCTCAACTACTGGGCGGTTCAGTTGCGCTGCGACTCATGCGCCTCGCCGGCTCGGCCAGTGCGCGGGGTGTCACGGGACTGTTTCGATTCGAGGCACCGGATCGCTCGCTGCGCCCCGGCGAAGTCATTCGCATGGAACTGCTGATGCCGGCCATGGACGACACGATCGCCGTGCCACCCAGCGCGCTCTACGGCAACGACCGGGTCTATCGGGTACGCGACGACCGCCTTGAACGGGTTGCCGTCGAGCACCTCGGCAGCACCCGCGTCGACGGCGCCGAACGCGCGCTGATTCGCAGCGAGACACTGACCGCCGGCGAGCGCATCGCCACGACCCAGCTCCCCAATGCGGTGGAGGGTCTGCTGGTCCAGCCGGTCGATGACAACGAGGCATCGCCGTGAGCGAATCGCCGGGACTGCTCGAGCGCTTCGCCCGACACCGCGTTGCCCCGCATCTGGTCATGATCCTCATGATTCTGGGCGGGCTTTTCGCCATTTCGCGGATGAATGTCCAGTTCTTTCCCAATTTTTCCGTCGATGTCATCTCGGTCTCGGTGGTCTGGAGTGGCGCCTCGGCCGAGGACGTCGAGCGGGGTATTACCGAGCCGCTGGAAGAGCGCCTGCGCGCGGTCCCCGACGTGAGCAAGATGACGTCGACCTCGGCCCAGGGCATCGCCACGATCACGCTGGAATTCATCGAGGGCACCGATACCGTGCTGGCACTCGCGGACGTGCGCGAACAGGTCGACAGCTTTCGCAACTTTCCCGCCAATGCCGAATCCCCCCAGATCAGTCGAGCGCCGGAGTTTGATCCCGTGGGGCGTGTGCTGGTGCACGGCGACGTCGACCGCTCGGCGCTGCGAACGTGGGCGGATGAGTTCGAGCGCGAGCTGGTCCAGCGCGGCATTGACCGGATTAGCGTCAACGGCATGCCCGAGCAGCAGATCTCGGTGGCAGTGCCCGCGCAGCGCATCCCGTCCCTGGATCTGAGCCTGCCGCAGCTCTCTGAGCGTATCGCCAATCGTTCCGCGGATATTCCTGCCGGGGAGTTCGGCAGCGTCGACGGCGGCCGAGAGCTGCGCGCCGTCGAACAGCGCCGCGATGTACTGGGGTTTGATGGACTGCCGGTCATCAGCGACTCCCGCAGCTCGCTGCAACTGGGCTCGATTGCCGCGATCAGCGAGGAGCCGAGACCCGACTCGGTGCTGATGCGCCACGACGGCAGCCCCGCCATCGAGCTGGTTCTGCAAAGGGCCCAGCACGGCGACAGTCTGGAATCGGCCCAGGCCCTCGAGCAGTGGGTGGCCGATACCCGGCCAACGCTGCCCGCCAACCTCGAGCTGACCCTCTACGATCAGTCATGGCAACTGATCCGCGACCGGATCAATCTGTTGGTCACCAACGGGCTGGGCGGGCTGGTGCTTGTTCTGATTCTGCTCTACCTGTTCCTGCCGGCGCGCGTGGCATTCTGGGTGGCGGTGGGTATCCCCTCGGCATTCCTTGCAGCGCTGGCCGTCCTCTGGCTGATCGGTGGGAGCATCAACATGATCTCGCTGTTTGCGCTGATCATGGCGCTGGGCGTAATCGTCGATGACGCCATTGTGGTGGGCGAGGATGCCGATGCGCACTTTCGCGGCGGCGAGCCCGCACTGCTGGCCTCGCAGGGGGCCGCGCGGCGCATGTTCTGGCCGGTCATGGCCTCGTCGCTGACCACGGTCGCGGCGTTCATGCCGCTGCTGGTGGTCGGTGGGACCATCGGCCAGATCCTGCGGGACATCCCCATCGTGATGATCTGCGTCATTGCCGCGTCACTGGTGGAGAGCTTTCTGGTCCTGCCGGGGCACCTGCGCGGGGCGTTCACCGGACGCAGCCGCCCTCAGGCCCCGACGGCGCCGACGCCCCCGCCGACAACACCCGGGCGCCGCGGCCCGAGCGCCTGGCGGGCGCGTTTTGAGAGCGGCTTCGAGGGCTTTCGGGAAAACGGATTTCGGCGTGCCGTGCGCCTGGCCGTCAGTCACCGGGCGGTGACCCTGTCGATCGCCGCCGCCAGCGTGGTTCTGGCCGCCGGCCTGCTCGCCAGCGGACGGCTGGGCTTTACCTTCTTTCCCACGCCCGAATCGCAGGTCGTCTACGCCAACGCGACCTTCGTTGCCGGCACCGACCGCCAGACAATGGAGGCGTTTCTCGGCGAGCTCGAGCGCAGCCTGGAGCAAACCGAGGCGGAGTCGGGCGAGGCCCTGGTGCAGACCGCCATTACCCGGGCGGGCGGCACAGTCGGCGGCACCGGCGCCACCCAGGGCGACGCCCTCGGCTCGATGCTGGTCGAACTCGCGCCGCCGGACGCGCGGACGACACGCAACAGTACCTTTATCAGCGATTGGAAGGCCAATACGCGCGTGCCGCCCGGCATGGAGAACTTTTCCATCGCCTCGCGCCAGGGAGGACCTCCAGGTGCCGACCTGACCGTTCGCCTCACCGGGGCGGGCACCAACGCCCTGAAGACTGCGGCGGTGTCGCTGTCAGAGACGCTGAGGGGCATCCCCGGCGTGGTGGACGTCAGTGATGACCTGCCCTACGGGCGCCAGCAGATCACCTTTTCGGTCAACGAGCAGGGCCGTGCACTGGGCCTTTCCACGCAGGATGTGGGCTCGCAGCTGCGGGCCGCCTTCGATGGCGCGCTGAGCCAGATCTATCAGTCCGGCCCCGACGAGGTGGAAGTGCGGGTCTTGCTGCCCCGCGACGAGCAGCAACGCATCGGCTCGCTCGACGAGCTATCCATCCGCACACCGGCCGGACAATTTGTGCCGGTTAATCAGGTGATCGATCGCGGATCGCAACGCGGCTTCGAGGCCATTCGCCATGCCGATGGCGAACGGGCCGTGCAGATTCAGGCGTCCCTGGATACTCAGGTCGCCAATGCCGATCGCATCAGCGGATCGCTGAGGGACGGTGCGCTGTCCGGTCTGGCCGAGCGTTACGGCATCGATTACAGCTTCGAGGGCCGCCAGGCCGATCAGCGCGATACCCTGGCCGACATGAAGTTCGGTCTGTACCTGGGCCTTGCGCTGATGTCGGTTGTGCTGGTGTGGGTGTTTTCGGCCTGGACCCTGCCCCTGATCGTGATGGGCGTGATCCCGCTGGGACTGGTCGGCGCCATTGTCGGGCACTGGCTGATGAATATCGAACTGACGGTGCTCTCGCTATTCGGCCTGTTCGGGCTCTCGGGCATCGTCGTCAATAACGCGATCATTCTGGTGGCGTTCTATCGCGATCAGCTGGCCGCCGGGCTGAGTGTGGACGCCGCCCTCGAGGAGGCGGCGGTGCGGCGCCTGCGGGCCGTGATGCTGACCTCGCTGACCACCATCGGAGGCCTGACGCCGTTGCTTTTCGAGACCTCGCTGCAGGCGCAATTCCTGATCCCGATGGCCACCTCAATCGCCTTCGGTCTGGGCTACTCGACCCTGCTGGTGCTGTTTGTCATCCCGGTGCTGCTGTCATTGCACGCCTCGATCGGCGAGCGCCTGGCCGGCGGACGCACGGCGACCGGCTAATCCCGGGGGCGCATCGCCGGAAACAGCAACACATCACGGATCGACGCGCTGTCGGTGAGCAGCATCACCAGGCGGTCGATGCCGATCCCCTCACCCACCGCCGGCGGCATGCCGTACTCAAGGGCACGGATGTAGTCGGCATCATAGTGCATCGCCTCGTCGTCGCCGGCAGCCTTCTCCTCGGCCTGGCGGCGAAAGCGTCTCGCCTGATCCTCGGCATCGTTGAGCTCCGAGAAACCATTGGCAATCTCCCGCCCCGCGATGATGAGCTCGAAGCGCTCGGTGACCGCCGGATTGTCATCCCGCGGACGGGCCAGCGGCGAGACCTCCACCGGATAGTCGGTAACAAAGGTGGGCTGAATGAGCGCCGATTCCGCGGTCTTCTCGAAAATCTCGAGCAGGACCTTGCCATTGCCCCAGTGCGCGCCGATCTCGATGCCCAGCGACTCGGCATAGCGTGCGAGGGTGTCCGGATCATCAACTCCGGCACCCAGCCCCGGATTGTGCTCAACGACCGCGTCGCGAACGCTCAGGCGCCGAAACGCCGGTGCCAGATCAATCGCTTCGCCCTGCCAGACAATCTGCTCGGTGCCGACAGCGTCGCGGGCGAGCCGGCGCAGGAGCGACTCGGTAAAGTCCATGGCATCGCGATAATCGGCATAGGCCTCATAGAACTCGAGCATCGTGAATTCGGGATTGTGCCGCGTCGAGACCCCCTCATTGCGAAAGTTGCGGTTGATCTCGAACACCCGCTCGATGCCGCCCACCACCAGGCGCTTGAGGTAGAGCTCGGGGGCAACGCGAAGATACAGATCGGCGTCGAGGGCATTGTGGTGCGTGACGAACGGACGGGCGGCCGCTCCCCCCGGGATCGGCTGCATCATCGGTGTCTCGACTTCAAGGTAACCGCGCTCGTGGAAGGCATCCCGAATGCTGCGGATGATGCGACTGCGAACCGTAAAGATTCGCTGCGAATCGGGATTGGTCATCAAATCGAGATAACGCTGCCGGTACCGCGCCTCGGTATCCCCCAGGCCGTGGTATTTATCGGGCAACGGGCGCAGCGACTTGGTCAGCAGCTGCAGCGTGTCGCAATGCACCGACAGCTCGCCGGTACGGGTGCGCATCAGCGTGCCCGACACGCCGATGATATCGCCGGCATCCCAGCCCTTGAACGCGGCGTACAGGCCGTCGACCAGATCATCGCGGCGCACGAACAGCTGAATATCCCCGGACATATCGCGAAGCGTTGCAAAGCTCGCCTTGCCCATGACGCGTTTGCGGATCAATCGACCGCCGACCTGCACCCGGATCGGCGTGGCCGCCAGCTGCTCGGCATCGTGATCGGCGTAGCGCGACTGCAGGTCGGCGGCCAGCGCATCGCGCCGAAAATCATTGGGGAAGGCCGCCCCCTGGGCGCGCCATTCCTCGAGCTTGCGCCGCCGCTCCGCGATCAGGCGATGTTCATCCTGCTCTTCAGCCATGCTGTGTACGTTCCAAAGTCGTCCGGCGTGTCACCAGCCTAGAGGCCGGCCTTGAGACTCGCCTCGATGAATGAATCCAGACCCCCGTCCAGCACGGCCTGGGTGTTGCCGACCTCGACGCCGGTGCGCAGATCCTTGATGCGGCTCTGGTCCAGCACGTACGAGCGGATCTGGCTGCCCCAGCCGATATCGGACTTGGAATCCTCCACCGCCGCCGCCTGTTCGCGCTTGGCTTCCATTTCGCGCTCATAGAGCTTGGCCCGCAGCTGGTTCATCGCCGTCGCCCGGTTCTTGTGCTGCGAGCGATCATTCTGACACTGCACCACGATGCCGGTGGGCTGATGGGTGATGCGCACGGCGGATTCGGTCCGGTTGACGTGCTGCCCACCGGCGCCGCTGGCGCGATAGACGTCGATGCGCAGATCCGACGGATCGACTTCTATATCCACGTCCTCGTCGAGCTCGGGGCTGACAAACACCGAGGCAAACGAGGTGTGGCGACGATTGCCCGAGTCGAAGGGGGACTTGCGCACCAGCCGATGCACGCCGGTTTCGGTGCGCAACCAGCCAAACGCGTACTCACCCTCGACGCGGATGGTCGCGCTCTTGATACCGGCCTGATCGCCGTCGGAGACCTCGATCAGATCGGCCTTGAAGCCCTTGTGCTCGATCCAGCGCAGATACATCCGCAAAAGCATGTCCGCCCAGTCCTGGGCCTCGGTGCCGCCGGAGCCGGCCTGAATGTCGACAAAGGCATTGGTCGGGTCCATCTCGCCGGCAAACATGCGCCGAAACTCAAGGTTCTGAACCAGGCGCTCGTGGGCGGCGAGGTCCGCCGCCACCGACTCGAGGGTGTCGACGTCATCCTCCTCACGCGCCATTTCCAGCAGCTCACCGGCCTCTTCCAGCCCGGTCAGCAGGCCGCGCATCTGCCCGACAATCGTGTCCAGGGCCGCGCGCTCGCGATTCAGGTTCTGGGCACGCTCGGGGTCGTTCCAGACATCGGGCTGTTCGAGCTCGCGGGTGACTTCTTCGAAACGTTCCTCCTTTTCAGCGAGGTCAAAGATACCCCCTCAGGGACTCGGAGCGTCCCTTGAGATCGTCGAGCTGGGCGGCAAGCTGATTACTGTCGAGCACGGTGTTCCTCTTGTTGACTGTCGATTGGCCTGGCCGGTCAGCGCACGGCTTCCCAGGCGCGTGCCAGGCGTTTTTCCGATACCCGCTCCCGGGTGCCCAGATCCTGGGCAAATAACGAGATGCGGTACTCCTCCACCATCCATCGGACCTGCGCGAGCGCCGGGTCACGAATGGCCCGGCGGGCATGGCGGGCCAGCACCTCATCGAGCCGGCGTTGATGGGGCTGGATCGTTGCCAGGCCCGCTGCGTCACGATTGGGATCCTGCTGCAGACGCTCCAATCGGCGCTCCATCCCCGCCAGGTAACGCGGCAGATCGTCGAGCCGCTCCGGCTCGGTATCCAGCAGGAACCCGGGGTAAATCAACCCGTCGAGCTGCTGGCGGATGTCCTGATAGCTGTCCACCATTCCCAGCGGGATATTGCCCTTGAGTGCCCGGCGTACCCGCTTTTGACGCGTCAGGATATCAGAGACCCGGTCACGCAGCTGCTCACCGCGGGGGATAATCGCGGTGCGCCCCTGTTCGCAGATCGCCAGCCAGCCGCTCCGATCCCGGGGAACGGTCTGCGCCAGAAACACCTGATCGAATACCGCGGCGACAAAGCCGCGCTTGAACTCATCGGCGTCACCCACGTCGCGGTAGTCGATGGCCATGCGATCGAGGCCCTCGAGCCCCCGGCGCAGGTGGCGTGCCTGCTGGGCGAAGCGTTTCATCAGCAGTGCGCGTACGCCCTCCCGATGGGCAATGGCGGCGCGCTCGGGGCCATCAAGCAGACGCAGCGCCACCGCGCCCTGTTCGGCACACAGCGCGGGATAGCCCGGCAGCTCGATCCCGCCCTGGGCAAAAGGCACGCGCTCGGGCAGCGTGCCGATGTCCCAGTCGGTGATACCAGTGCGCTCGAAGCCGCTCTCGGACGGCGCCTGAAAGTCGCGTGCCGCCTGATCGGCGCAGGCCCGCTGCAGCGCCGGCAGATCGCGGCCGCTGTCAACGGGCGTGCCGGCGCCGTCAAGTACCTCGAAGCGCATCTGCAGATGCTCGGGCAGGACCAGTTCGTCCCAGATGCCACCCGGGATATCGATCCCGGTCATGCGTCGCAGTTCGCTGCGCACCGCCGATTCAAGCGATCCCTCGCGGGGCGGTAGTGACTCGAGAACAGCGCGGGCAAAATCCGGCACCGGCACAAAATGCCGGCGCAGCGACTTGGGCAATGCCCGGATGAGGGTCACCACCTTTTCCTCGAGTAGCCCCGGCACCAGCCACTCGAAGGGCTCTGGCGAGAGCGCGTTGAGCGCCGCCATCGGAATGCAGACGGTGATGCCATCAACTTCGCTGCCGGGCGCAAAGGAGTATCGCAGGGGCAGGCGGATGCCGTTGACATCGAACGTGTCGGGGTAGTCGGCCGCACCCTCGGTCACGCCCCGGGCCATCAACTGATCACGATCAAGCCGCAGCGCCCGGTCATCGCCGCCTTCACGGAGCCAGCGGTCAAGGCTGGGACCATCCACCACGGCCGCCGGCAGAGCCGCGTCGTAGAACGCCGCGAGCGCCTCAGGGTCGACCAGCACATCGCGGCGCCGGGCCTTGGCCTCGAGGGCCTCGACTTCGGCGATCAGGGCCTGATTGGCCTGCAGAAAGGCCGGCGGGTCCGGCGGTGGCTCGCCCAGCAAACCATCGCGGATGAACACCTGGCGTGCCTCCGCGGGTGCGACGCGGGCATAGTCGATCTTGCGTCCGGTGACGATCGGCAGGCCGTAGAGGGTGGCGTCCTCGCGCCCGAACACCTTGCCCTTTTCGGCCTCCCACCACGGGTCGCGATAACGGCGCTTGAGCAAATGCCCGGCGAGCGGCTCGATCCACTCCGGACGCACATCCGCCACCACCCGGGCAAACACCCGGCTGGTCTCGACAAGCTCCGCGGCCACGATCCAGCGCGGCCGCTGGCGCGCCACGCTCGAGCCCGGATGAATGGCAAGTTTGAGCCCGCGAGGCCCGAGGTATTCACTGCCGTCCTCGCGCCGGGCGATGTTGGACAGAAAACCGCTGAGCAAGGCCCGATGAATCGCCACCGGCCGGGCCGGCGCGGTGTTTTCGCGCAGCCCCATGTCCCGCACCAGCCGACGCAACTGGGCGTGGGTATCGGCCCACTCGCGCATCCGCACGTGAGACAGGAAATGCTCGTGGCACCAGGCCTGGAGTTTGCGCCGACTCAGATGATGGGCCTGCTCGCGATAGGCGGCCCAGAGCCGCAGCTGACCGGCAAAGTCCGAGCGCTTGTCCTGCCAGGCAGACTGCGCGGCGTCGGCCGCCTCGCGTCGATCCATGGGCCGCTCGCGGGGATCCTGCACCGACAGCGCGGCGGCGATCACCAGCAACTCGTCCAACGCGCCCTCGCGATCGCCTGCCAGCAGAATGCGGGCGATACGCGGGTCCACCGGCAGTCGCGCCAGCTGACGGCCCAGTCGCGAGAGATTCTGGCGGCGGTTGAGCGCCCCCAGCTCGTCGAGCAGCTTGAGCCCATCCTTGACGTAGCGCGGATCCGGCGGCTCGATGAAGGGGAACTGTTCGATGGCGCCCAGACGCAGATGTTTCATCTGCAGGATGACCGAGGCGAGGTTGGTTCGCCGTATTTCGGGGTCGGTAAACCGTGGCCGTGCCTCGAAGTCGGCGACATCATAGAGGCGTATGCAGACACCTGGCCCCTCACGCCCGCAGCGCCCGGCGCGTTGATCGGCGCTGGACTGCGCCACCGGCTCGACCGGCAGGCGCTGGACCTTGGTGCGGTAGCTGTAGCGGCTGATACGCGCCAGTCCGCTGTCCACCACGTAGCGGATCCCCGGAACGGTCAGCGAGGTTTCGGCGACATTGGTGGCCAGCACGATCCGCCGACCTCGATGGGGGGCAAACACCCGCTGCTGCTCGGCGGCCGACAATCGCCCAAACAGTGGCAGCACTTCGGTATGGGGCGGGTGATGTTTGCGCAGGGCCTCAGCGCATTGACGAATCTCGCGCTCGCCCGGCAGAAACACCAGAACATCGCCGCGGCCCAGCCCGGCCAGCTCGTCGACGGCCTCGACGACGCCCTGTCGCAGGCTGCGCTCGCGCTCATCCTCGGACTGCTCGACCAGCGGTCGATAGCGGACTTCGACCGGGTAGGTGCGCCCCGAGACCTCGATCACCGGAGCGTCGTCGAAGTGTTTCGAAAACCGGGCCGGATCAATAGTCGCCGAGGTAATGATCACGCGCAGGTCGGGCCGTCGGGGCAGCAGGCGCTTGAGATAACCGAGCAGGAAGTCGATGTTCAGGCTGCGCTCATGGGCCTCGTCAATGATGACCGTGTCGTATCGCTCGAGCCGATCATCGCCCTGGGTTTCAGCGAGCAGCATGCCGTCGGTGAGCAGCTTGATCCGGGTCTCCGGCCCGGTCTGGTCACTGAAACGCACCCGATAGCCGACGCCACCGCCAACCTTTGTCGCACACTCCTCGGCCACCCGGCTCGCGAGGCTGCGCGCGGCAATGCGCCGCGGCTGGGTATGCGCGATCACACCATCGACACCCCGACCCAGATCGAGCATGAGCTTGGGCAACTGGGTGCTCTTGCCGGAACCGGTCTCGCCGCAGACCACCACCACGGGATGATCGCGCACCGCCGCCTTGATCTCCTCGGCATGCTCGAGTACTGGCAGATCGAGGGCGTAGTTCGGACGCAGTGTGTCAGCCATTCCCGCGGTCGTTCGTCTCCGATGCATCGCGGCCGGAGCGGCGCCGCGCACGAGGCGCCGCGCGCGGCTCGAATTGCAGGGCCTCGAGATCCCAGTGGTCGTCGTCACACTCCAGGACCAGACAGCCTGGCCCGCCATAGGTCCGCGTCCGACCGGCGGCGCCCGGATTCAGCACCCAGGGCGTCGCGGTCTGATCGATGCACTGGCGGTGACTGTGGCCGTAGACGACCGCGCGGCAATCGGCGAAATGCTGACGATAGCGTCGATGGCGCTGCTCGAGCGTTCCGCCGTCATCGCCATGGACGAGCTTGATCCGCCCGCCAGGCAGGTCCACCGTGGCGTTTGCGGGGAGTCTGGCCAGCATGTCGTGCTCGGATGCCGTCCAGTGCGCGGTATCGTCGTTATTGCCGCGGATGGCCACGGCTTCCCGCTCGGGCTGCATGGCAAAAAGCACATCGGCACCGCCGACATCGCCGGCATGCAGGGCGATATCGCAGCGGCGGATCTGATCGGCGATGCGCTGGTCGAGAAAACCGTGGGTGTCCGCGAGAATGGCGACCCGAACCCTGCGCTCGGTCATTGCGAGGCAAAACCCTCGTCTATGGCGGCGGTCAGCGCCGGGTAGCGGTCGGTCACCGGGAACTGCGGGAACGCCTCGGTGACGTTGGCGGGCGCTGAAAAGAATACGCCCTGGTGCGCTGCCGCGAGCATGCTCGTATCGTTAAATGAATCGCCCGCAGCGACCACCGCAAAATTCAGGCCACGCAAGGCCTCGACGGCCGCGCGCTTGTGATCGCGCATCCGCAGCTGGTACCCGGTAATCGCCCCGTCCTCACCGGTCTCAAGCTGATGGCAGAAAAGCGTCGGCCAGTTGAGCTGGCGCATGAGTGGCCTGGCAAACTCGTAAAAAGTATCCGAGAGGATGATCACCTGGTAGCGCGAGCGCAGATCGTCAAGAAATGCCCGCGCACCCGGTAGCGGCTCCATTCGGTCGATCACCGCCTGTATGTCGGGCAGCCCCAATCCGTGGGCCGCCAGCGTGTCCAGGCGCATACGCATGAGCTCGTCGTAATCGGCGATGTCACGGGTCGTGGCCTTGAGCGCGTCAATACCGGTCAGCGCCGCAAAGTCGATCCATATTTCGGGGACCAGGACGCCCTCGAGATCGAGACAGACTATATTCACAGGGCTTGATCCCTCCATGATTCAGGCTCGCGGACGTTACGGTTTTTCCCGACGGGCTGCAAGCCGGCGAGCGCCCACTCATCAGCCGTCATGACCGCGTTGAACTTGCGTGACATTGCCAGCGTCCAATGACATATTGAAGGCAGTTGCATCATGGATCCAACGGAGGTAAGCAACGATGGCTCAGGATTTTCGCACCTCGATCGCCGGCGGCCGCTCGACCGGTCAGTCGGTGCTCGCCACCAACACGGTACTGCGCAATACCTATGCGCTGCTCGCGCTGACACTGCTGTTCAGCGCCGCCATGGCCGGAACCGCCATGGCAACCAACGCCCCTCCGATGCACTGGCTGATGGTGCTGGGCGGCTACTTCGGTCTATTGTTCCTGACCACCTGGCTGCGTAACAGCATCTGGGGCCTTGCCAGCGTCTTCGCGCTCACCGGCTTCATGGGATTCACGCTGGGCCCGATTGTCAGCATGTACATCGGCGCCTTCAGCAATGGCGCCGAGCTGGTGATGATGGCGCTGGGCGGCACCGGCATGATCTTCCTGGGGCTGTCAGCCTATGCACTGACCACCCAGCGTGATTTCAGCTTCATGCGCGGGTTCATCTTCGCCGGCGTGCTGGTGGCATTCGCCGGCTCCATCGTTGCGGTGCTGTTCTCGATCCCGGCCCTGTCGCTCGCGGTGAGTGCCGCATTCGTGGTGCTGATGAGCGCGCTGATCCTCTATCAGACGAGCGAAATCATCAACGGCGGCGAGACCAACTACATCATGGCGACGATCACGCTGTACGTGACGATCTACAACCTGTTCCTGAGTCTGCTGCAGCTGCTCGCGGCGTTTGCCGGCGAGCGTTGATCGCGGCCTGCGGGCCCGACCCGACCCCGCTCGATCCCTGATCGGGCGGGGTTTTTTATTGCCAGAAGGTCTATCATGTACAGCTAACAGATCTTTGGTGTATATCGCCCATGAAACTCACCCAATTGCGCTATATCGTCGAAGTCGTCCGGCGCGGCCTGAACGTATCGGCCGCAGCGGATGCGCTCTATACCTCGCAGCCGGGGGTCAGCAAACAGATCCGTATGCTCGAGGAAGAGCTCGGCGTGCCCATCTTCGAGCGCAGCGGCAAGCATTTCACCGGCCTCACCCGCCCGGGCCACCAGATCCTGGCCGCCGCGGAGCGCACGCTGGCGGAAACCCGCGGCATCCAGTCCATTGCCGCCGAATTCGCCGATGACCAGAGTGGCAGCCTCAGCATCGCAACCACCCATACCCAGGCGCGCCACGCCCTGCCCGGCGCAGTGCAGACCTTTCGCGCCCAGTACCCGGCGGTGAGCCTGCACTTTCACCAGGGCACGCCCACGCAGATCGCCGAGATGGCCACCGCCGGCGAGGTCGACTTTGCCATCGCCACCGAGGCCCTCGAGCTCTACGAAGATCTCGTCATGCTGCCCTGCTATCGCTGGAACCGCAGCATCGTCGTGCCCCGGGGTCATCCGCTCTGCGACCGCCAGCCGCTGACCCTCGAGGCCATCGCCGACCATCCGATCGTCACCTATGTATTCGGCTTTACCGGTCGATCACGGCTGGATGCGGCCTTCTCCGCCCATGGCCTCGCGCCGGACGTGGTCTTCACCGCCACCGATTCCGAAGTGATCAAGACCTATGTCCAACTCGGGCTCGGGGTTGGCATCATGGCCAGCATGGCATTCGACCCACAGCGTGATGAAGGGCTGGTTGCTCTCGACGCGAGCCATCTGTTCGAGGCAAGCACCACCCGGATCGGATTTCGGCGCAGTGCCTACATGCGCGCCTACATGTTCGCGTTTATCGAGACATTCGCACCGCACCTCACCCCCGCTGTGGTGCAACAAGCCATCGAGGCGCGCACGCCCGAACAGCGCGAGGCGGTTGAGCGCCGGCTCGAGCCGGTCCTCAAGTCGACCGGGGAATAATCGCGAGGCGTCATCATGGATCCGGAACTGCTCGACATTCGCCGTCATCTGGGGGCTCACCCGCCGTTTGACGGCTTGACCGATGACCAGCTCGACGATATCGCCAACCAGGTCGAGATCAGCTACTACCGAGCGGGCTCGCAGATCCTTGCCTCGAACCAGCCCATCAATGCCCTTTTGTACGTGCGCAGTGGCGCCGTCGAAGTCTACCGGCGCAGCGGCGATCTGTTCGATCGCTTGGGCGAAGGCAGTCTTTTTGGCCACTACGGCCTATTGCGGGGGCGGCGCGCCCAGTACCCGGCTATCGCCATCGAGGACACGCTGATCTACGCCATCGATGCCGATGGGTTTGATCAACTCTACGAGACCGACAGCGATTTTGCCGACTTTATCGAACTCGGGCGCCCCCGCATGGCCGGCGGCACCGAGACCCATACGCAGAACAACGACCGGATGGCGACCCGGATCCGCAAGCTGGTCACCCGGCGGCCCCTGATTGCCGAAAGCGACGAAAGCGCCCGGGCAGTGGCCGGGCGGCTGGCCGATGAGCCGTCCGCGGCCCTGCTGGTGGTGGAATCCCAGGGCGATGATCCGCGCTATACCTATGCCGATGCCGACGGCACGCTCTGGCAGGTCAAGGGCATACTCACTGATGCCGATTTCCGCGCCCGCCTGGTCGCCGAAGGACGCTCGGTGGACACCCCGGTAGGCGAAATCGTCAGTGAGCGGCTGGTCGCGGTGCAATCGGACGAGACCATCCAGGAAGCCATGCTCGCCATGCTGCGGCACAACGTCCATCATCTGGCAGTCATCCATCGACGCCGACCGATTGGCGTGATCCGGCTCGAGGACGTGGTGCGCTACGAAACCCAGAGCAGCCTGTATCTGATCGAGAGCATCTTCAGCCAGCGCCATACCGAAGGCCTCGCCCGACTCCTGCCGGATGTGCGCAACGCTGCCGTTCGCCTGGTCCGTGACGGGGCCGACTCGCGCACCGTGGGCACGGCGCTATCCTCCATCGGCCGCAGTTTTGTCCGCCGCCTCCTGGAACTGGCCGAATCCGAGCTGGGACCGCCGCCGGTGCCTTACGCGTTCATGGGAATGGGGTCGATGGCGCGCAATGAACAGACCCTGGTGACCGATCAGGACAATGCCCTGGTGCTTGATGACTCATTCGACCCTCAGCAGCACGACGATTACTTTGCCGCGCTGGCACAGCGGGTCAGCGACGGTCTGGATGCCTGCGGCTATGCCTATTGCAAAGGCGGCATCATGGCCACCAACCCACGCTGGCGCCAGCCGCTGTCGGTCTGGCAGCGCTATTTCCGCAGCTGGATCCAGGCCCCCAATGCCGAGCGCCTGCTGCATAGCAATATCTTTTTCGACCTGGACAACCTCTACGGCGAGGAGCGCCTGATCGAGACGCTGCAAACGCTGATTGCCACCGAGGCCGGTGAAAGCCCCGCATTTCTGGCGGCCATGTCACGCAACGCCCTCAACCGCACGCCGCCGATCGGCTTTTTCCGTGAATTCGTGACCGAAAAGGATGGCCAACAGAACGACTCGATCAACGTCAAGCGACGCGGGACCGCTCCACTCACCGATCTCATTCGCATTCATGCCCTTGCCTGTGGCTCGCAGGCACAGAACTCCTTCGAGCGGCTTGCCGATATCAAGACCACCTCGCTGCTGGGGCCGGGCGTGGCCGACCGCCTGAGTTACTCCCTCGAGGTGCTCAGTCTGGCGCGCCTGCGCGATCAGGTTCTGGATATCGAGAACGAGCGCGAGCCGGATAACAATATCGAGCCCCGCAACGTGCCCGCCAAACAGCGAGCCGAGATCAAGGAAGCCTTCCGGGCCCTCAGCGACGCGCAGAAGTTTCTGCGTTTCCGCTATCCGATGCCGGCCGGTGGAGCCCAGAAGCGGGGCCGCTAGGCATGCGGCTGACGGCCGACCGGCGCGGGCGCTGGCATGACTGGTTGCAGGACATGGCCCGACGCGCCGATACCCAGTCATTGCGCGACTTCTATGCGGCATTCCCGGATGATTCCGACGCAGCCATCGGCGATACGCCACTGGTGGCGATTGATCTCGAGACCAGCGGCCTCGATCCACGCCAGCACGGCATACTCAGCATTGGCCTGGTGCCGTTCACGCTGGACGGCATCGCCATCGCCCGACGCCGGCACTGGGTTCTGCGACCGCCGCGGGGCTTTTCCGGCGAGTCCGTCGCCTACCACCACATCACCCACTCCGAGGTCGAGCAGGCGCCGGATCTAGCGGACGTGCTGCCGGCGATACTCGCCGAACTGCAGGGCCGCCTGCCGGTGGTCCACTACCACCCGGTAGAGCGTCGCTTTCTGGATCGAGCCGTTCGCGAGCGCACCGGGAGCGTTTTCCGGTTTCCGCTCATCGACACCATGGAGATCGAGGCCAGGCGCCATCGCCGTCCCTGGCGGCTGCGCCTGCGCCGGCTGCTACGCCGATCGCCGGCGTCGATCCGCCTCAATGACAGTCGCATCCGTTACGGCCTGCCCCCCTATGAGGGGCATCAGGCCGTGCTGGATGCGATCGGGACGGCCGAGCTGCTGCAGGCGCAGATCCAGCACCACTACAGCCGCTCGACCCGGGTGGGCCAGCTCTGGGTCTAGGCCGCGCGGGGCTCCGACATCAATCCCTTGATGATGGAGTAGCAGGCCACCAGCAGGACCAGTGTCAGCGGGAAGCCTGCCGACAGCGCCATCGCCTGCAGGGCCGAAAGCCCACCGCCCAGCAACAGAGCAATCGCGATGGCGCCCTCGATGATGGCCCAGAACATGCGCTGGGGCTTGGGCGAGTCGACCTTGCCGCCGGCGGTAATCGCGTCAATGACCAGCGACCCCGAGTCGGAAGAGGTCACAAAGAACACGATCACCAGGAAGATGGCGAGCGTTGAGGTGATCATCCCCAGCGGCAGATTCGAGAGCATCTCGAACAGCTGCACATCGCCACTCGCCCCGGAGACACTCTCCAGGCCCTTATTGACCACCTGATCAATGGCGGTGCCGCCCAGGGCGGTCATCCACAGCACCGAGATCAGCGTCGGGATGAGCAGCACAGCGATCAGGAATTCGCGCACCGTACGGCCGCGGCTGACCCGGGCAATGAACATGCCGACGAAGGGTGACCAGGAAATCCACCAGGCCCAGTAGAACGACGTCCAGCCCTGCGAGAAGTTGGTGTCCTCGCGGCCAATCGGATTGGACAGCGGGATGACATTCTTGGCGTACGAAAGCAGATACTCGAAAAAGCCCGTGGCGATCAGCAGCGTCGGTCCGGCCACGATCACGAACAACAACAGCAGACCGGCAAGACCCATATTGAGCTGAGAAAGCCGCTGCACGCCCTTGTCGACGCCCAGCGTCACCGAGCCCAATGCGATGATGGTGATGCCGATGATCAGCAGCACCATGGTGGTATCACCGGAAGGGATGCCAAACAGATAGCCCAGGCCGACGGTTGCCTGCTGCGCGCCCAGACCCAGCGAGGTCGCCAGCCCGAACAGCGTGGCAAACACGGCGATCACATCGATCACATGCCCCGGCCAGCCCCAGACACGCTCGCCGAGGATCGGGTAGAACACCGAGCGCATGGTCAGCGGCAGGCCCTTGTTGAAGGAAAACAGCGCCAGCGACAGCGCCACCACGGCGTAGATCCCCCAGGGATGCAGCCCCCAGTGGAAGATCGTCGCGGCCATGCCCAGCGAAATGGCGGCATCCTGATCGCCGGCCGCGGCACCCAATGGCGCCCAGTCGGTGCGCGCGCCACCTTCCATGCTGGTCCCGCCCATGGAGGAGCCGAAATGCGACAGCGGCTCGGAGACGCCGAAATACATCAGTCCGATGCCCATGCCGGCGGCGAACAACATCGCGAACCAGCCCGCATAGCTGAAGTCGGGCTTGGCATTGGCGCCACCCAGTCGGACATTGGCAAGCGGGGTAAAGATCAGCCCCAGCGCCACCAATACGAAAATATTCGCACCGCCGAGAAAGAACCAGTCAAGGTTCTGAGTCAGCCACACGCGCGTACTCTCGAACAGCGGGCCCACTTCGTTCTGCAACGCCAGCGTGATAATGACAAAGGCGAGGATGATCAGCCCCGAGAAGGTAAAGACCTTGCCGTGCAGGTCGACTTCAAGGCCGAAGCGGTTGCCGGCAATATTGTCCTGACCGATGACATAGTCGGTATCGATCAGACCCGAGGGCCCTTCCGGTGCCGGAACGCCGGTGGATTTCTGCTCATCGAGGTTTTCGTCACTCACGATTCTCTCCTTGATGGGTGTCGAGGGCGCAGGCCGGCTCAGGCCGGGCGCACCAGAAAGACCGACACATCGGTATGGGACGCGATTCGGTCACCGTGGGATGGCATGACCGCATCCAGGTGCCTGGGCAGGTGGGTGGCCATGACCACCAGATCCGCGCCGACCGCTTCGATGGACTTGAGAATCAACCCGTCCAGATCGGCCGTGGGGTCGGGGGAGTTGATGCAGCGTGACGAGGTTTTCTGCCCGTGCACCGCCTCCTGGCCGCTCGCAAAGGCTTCGAGCTTTTGCTCGTACTCTTCAGGGGTCCGGGCCACTGTCCCCGGCGTAGAGGTGGTGACCGCCATGTAACAGACCTCCGCCTCGTAATGGCGGGCAAGGTCCGCGCTGGTGGACAGCGCACGCTGGATCGCCTCGATGTGCGCCAGGTCCACCGGGACGAGGATTTTCTTGAACATGCACTTTCTCCTTGCATCCTGCACGAAATCGCGCCAAAGCGGCTCAGAGGTTGAGGAGTTTGGGAAGGAGGGTCAACCGTTGTTACTAAATTTCTGACCGAATCGGTCAAAAAAACTCAACGATATTGGGCACGCCCGGCAAAGGCATGGGACAGGGTGCCGGCGTCGACATAGTCCAGGTCGCCACCCAGAGGGACGCCATGGGCGATGCGGGCGATTTCCACCCCGGCTTCCCCCGCCATACCGGCGATATACTGCGCCGTCGCCTCGCCCTCCACCGTGGGACTCACCGCCAGGATGATCTCGCCAACCTCACCGGCCGCCAGGCGGGATTCGAGGCTTTCCAGGCCCAGTTCGCCCGGGCCGATGCCATCCAGCGGCGACAGCCGACCCTTGAGCACGAAGTACAGCCCCCCATAGTCGGTGGCATCCTCGAGCGCCTGCACATCGGAGGGGTTCTCGACCACGCAGAGCAGGCTCGGATCGCGGCGGTCGCTGGCGCAAAGCGGGCAGAGATCGGCCTCGGTCAGATTGCGGCACAGCCGACACTCACCCACCGAGTCTGCTGCGGTCTGCAACGCCCGAGCCAGCCGCTCGGCACCACTGCGATCATGCTGCAGTAACGAGAACGTCATCCGCTGCGCCGACTTGGGTCCGACGCCGGGCAGGCAACGCAGTGCCTCCATCAGCTCCTGGACCGCCGGGGAATAGGCCATGGGCTGCTCCGACCTAGAACGGCATCTTCATGCCCGGGGGCAGATTAAGGCCCTCGGTCAGGCCACCCATGCGCGACTGGGTTTCCTGATCAAGCTTCTGCGCCGCGTCATTGAAGGCCGCGGCCACCAGATCCTCGACCATCTCGCGGTCGTCATAGACGCTTTCGTCGATGGAAACGCGCCGCACTTCATGACGACCCGTCATGACAACGCTGACCATGCCGCCACCGGCCTGACCAGTGATTTCCATTTCGGCAAGCTCCGATTGCGCTTTCTGCATTTCTTCCTGCATGCGCTGGGCCTGCTTCATCATGTTGCCGAGTCCGCCTTTCATGAATTACTCCTGATCGCGTGGACGAATGGATTCGTTAATGACTTCGGCATCAAAGGTTGCTTTGAGTGCCGCGATATTCGGATCTGTCTCAATGGACTCGCGGGCGCGGTCGCGGCGATCACTCGCCACCCGTTCGGCGGCGGCCGCGGGTGTCTCCGCATTGACGGGACCGACCCGAATGTCGACTTGAAGCGCCTCGTTGAAGTGCTGCGACAGGGCTTCGGCAAGGCGGGCGGTGACATTGTCGTTGAGCAGATGCCGATGGCCCGCATCGATCTGTAGCGTCACCCGATCGCCCTCGCGCGCCACCCAGTCGCAGTGATCGGCGAGCGCCTGGGCCATCCCGCTCAGTGACAGCGCCGCCGCCAGCTGATGCCAATCGTCGTTGCCGGCGGGAGTCTGACGCTCGGCGGCGGACTCAGCAGCAGACGGCGCTGCCGGCGCAGGAGCGGCCGACGGAGAAGGCGCCGAGGCCGGTGCCGGGGCCGGTGCCGCCGGGGACGCTTTGGGGGCGCGCGTACCGCCGTCGCCGGGATCCGGCTCGAACGCCAGCATCCGCAGCAGCACCATCTCGAAGCCGGCGCGCGGATCCGGTGCAAGGGGCAGATCGCGGCGCCCGTGCAGCGCGATCTGGTAGAGCAGCTGCACCCAGGCCGCATCCAGACGCTGGGCCAGCGTTGCCAGACGCTGGCCATCGGTGGTCCCGGCATCAAAAACGGCCGGCACCGTCTGGGCCAGGGACAGTTGGTGCAGCAAGGCCAGCAACTCGGCAAGGGCCTGGCTAAAATCCGGCGATGTCTCGGCCATTCGTGCAACGGTGTCCAGCAGCCCGGGCCCATCGTCATCGGCAAGGCGCTCGAGCAGTTCGAGCAGAAAGTCGTGATCGATGCTGCCGAGCATGTCCTGCACCTCGGCATCGACGAGTCGGCCACTGCCGAACGCGAGGGCCTGATCGGCCAGACTCAGGGCATCCCGCATGCTGCCGTCAGCGGCACGGGCAAGCCGCTCGATGGCTGGCTTTTCGACCTCGATACCCTCGTGGCGGGCAATGGTCTCGAGCTGACCGCCGATCATCTCCGGCAACAGCGGCTTGAGGTTGAACTGCAGGCACCGCGACAGCACCGTCACCGGCAGTCGCTGCGGATCGGTGGTGGCCAGCAGAAACTTCACGTGCTCCGGAGGCTCTTCGAGCGTTTTCAGCAGCGCGTTGAAGCTGTGGGTGGACAGCATGTGGACTTCGTCGATCAGATAGATCTTGAAGCGTCCCCGCGTCGGCGCGTACTGGACGTTGTCGAGAAGATCCCGGGTGTCCTCGACCTTGGTTCGGGAAGCGGCATCGACCTCAATCAGATCCACGAAGCGGCCGGCATCGATCTCGGCGCAGGCAGCACAATCGCCGCAGGGCTCATCGGTGACACCCTTCGATTCGCAGTTGAGGCACTTGGCGAGAATCCGCGCGACCGTGGTCTTACCCACGCCCCGCGTGCCGGTGAACAGGTAGGCATGATGCAGACGCCCGCTGGCAAGGCCATTGGCAAGTGCCCGCAGTACGTGGCCCTGGCCAACCATTTCATCGAAGCGGTGGGGGCGCCACTTCCGCGCAAGTACCTGATAACCCATACTGCGAGTATAGCATCGGGGAGTCGGGACAATAGAGGAAGGGCGGCGACGCCAGCCACACCCCGGCGCCCGAATCCACCGCTGCCGCTGCTCCCTTCCGGGCCTGACGGGATTGACGGTTTATCGTCGCGGGGGGACCAGCGCCACCGCCGTTGCATAATAGCAAACCGCCCCAGCCCGCGCGAACCCACAAGGACCGGCGCCATGTCTCCGTTGACCGAAATATTCGCGACTTTTCTACGCCTGGGGCTGATCGCCTTTGGTGGCCCGGTGGCGCATCTGGGGTATTTCCATCGCTGGTTCGTGCGCGATCGGCGTTGGCTGGACGATGCCACCTACGGGCAAATCCTCGCGCTCTGCCAGATGCTGCCTGGCCCCACCAGCAGCCAGACCGGTTTCGCCATTGGCATCGAGCGTGCCGGCCTTGCCGGCGGCGTTGCGGCCTGGCTGGGTTTCACCCTGCCGTCGGCGACGATCATGATCGCGCTGGGGATCGCCATACAGCATCTCGGCGGCATCGACTCGGCGGGCTGGCTGAATGGACTCAAACTCGCCGCGGTGGCCGTGGTCGCGCATGCGCTCTTTGGCATGGCCCGGCAGCTCTGTCCGGATTGGCCGCGCGCCGGGATGGCGGCGGCGAGCGCCCTGATGATCAGCCTGGCACCGGCGGCAGTGGGCCCATTCGTGGTCATTATCGGCGGTGCACTGGCCGGCGTGGTGCTGTTGCCATCCCCGACGTCCGCGCCTACCGATCTGGGCACGCGCGTCACTCGGCGCCAGGCCATCGCTGCATTGGGCCTGTTCGCCGTCGGCCTGATCGCCCTCGCCGGCCCGTTCGGCATCCCGTCGCTGTGGTCAGTGCTCTATCAAAGCGGCGCGCTGGTATTTGGCGGTGGGCATGTGGTGCTGCCTTTGCTCGAGAGCGGTCTGGTGGCACCGGGCCTGATCGATGCCAATCAGTTTCTTGCCGGCTACGGCGCCGCCCAGGCCCTGCCCGGCCCACTGTTCAGCTTTGGCGGTTTTATCGGCGCGGGGGTCGCCAACCAGGCACCACTGCTGGCCGGTCTACTGGCGACACTGCTGTTGTTTGCGCCCGGGCTGCTGCTGGTGGTGGGGCTTTTGCCATTCTGGCAGGCGGCCGGGCGCTATCCGGTGACCGGTCGTGCCCTGCCAGGCATCAATGCCGCGGTTGTCGGGCTGCTGGCCGCGGTGCTCTGGGACCCGATCATCACCAGCGGCATCGGCTCGCTGGGTGATACCGGCGTGGCGCTTGTCGCCCTGCTGGCGCTGGCGCTAACGCGCACCCCGCCGTGGGCGGTGGTTGTGGGGTGCGCACTCGCCGGCGCCGGACTCGGTTATCTGCCCTCCATGGCATAGCGCAGCACCCGGCGCTTCAGCCAGCCACCATGGCTGGCGATCTGCAGGCCAAGGCCCCGCACCGGCGCCAGCGGCCCGAGCGGCGCCGTGAACCCGACATGAAAGGCGCTCATCGCCGACTGCATCAGCTGATTATCGGGACGCCGCTCACGCTCATAAGCTGCAAGGCCCGCCGGATGAGCCGCCGGCAGGCCCCGGCGCTGCGCCTCGGCTATCTGCTCGGCAAGCGCCCGCGCGTCCCGCAAACCAATATTGACCCCCTGGCCGGCCAGCGGATGAATCACGTGGGCGGCATCCCCGACCAACACCAGCCGATCCTGCCAGTAGCGTTGTGCATGCAGGCGGCGGATCGGGAAACTGCCCCGCGCGTAGACCCGGTCGATCAATCCCAGATCGGTGGGGAACGCGCTTTCCACGGCATCGACAAAATCGGCGTCACTCATCGCCGTGAGCAAGCGTGCCCTTGATGGCGACACATACCACACCAGCGACGCCGCACCACCGGCGAGCGGTAGCAGCGCCTGCGGGCCATCCGGTGTGAAGCGCTGCCATGTTTGAGCGCCCGCCGGGGGGTTGGGCTGCACGCTCGCCACCACGGCATGCTGGTGATAATCCCCTTCCCAGACACCGATGCCGGCGGCATCGCGCAGCCGCGATTGGGCGCCGTCCGCTGCCACCACCAGGGCCGGCGTCAACTCGCCCTCACCGTCAAGAAAAAGCCGCGGGCCATCGTCAGCGGGCTGCACGTCCAGCGCTGGCGCCGGAACATCCATGCGCACCGACTCCAGGGTGGCGGCGGTCTCAAGCAAGGCCGCCTGCAGGTGATCGTTTTCAACGAATACCCCCAACCGATCCAGGCCCAGCTCATCGGCACTGAACGCAAGCCGCCCGGGCGCCGAGATATCCCAGGTCGCGAGTTCATTGAACGTTGCAACCCGCCCCTCGTCCAGCGCCGGCCAGGCACCCAGCGACTGGAGGTACTCGATGGAAAGGCCATTGAGGGCGGAAACCCGAAGCCGCGGCGGCTCATCAGCCGTGGGCCGTGTCGCTGGGCGGGCCTCGAGCAGCCGCACCGGAATACCGCGACGGCCAAGATCCACCGCCACGGCGGCGCCGACCATCCCGCCGCCGACCACCAGCACATCATTGCTGTTCATTGGAACGACTCCCTTGTCGGGGATTTGAAAATACGCTCAATAGTCTACCGCGCAGATCCGCCAGGGTCCCCGCGGTCGCTGGTCCGGGCATGACGCCCGCGCGAAACCCCATCGACTCGAAACCCTCGAGGAGCGCCGGATCGCGGGCAATCACATGCACCGGCACCGTGCGCGAGGTGGAATCCCCCGTGATCAGCGGCGCCGGCTGATGATCGCCCAGCAGGATCAACACGCCGTCATCCAGAGACCGGCCGGCCCACTCGCCGGCGGTGCGCAGGGCGTAATCCACCGCCCGCTGGTAATGATCGCGGATGCGCGCGCCCTCGCTCCAGACCTCGCCGGGGGCGGGCCCGGCATCGGCCCAGCGGTCAAAGATCGCTCCATCGCCAACCCGCGCCCAATCGATGATCGGCAGGATCGGTGTCCACGGCGCGTGGCTGCTGATCAGGGCCACCTCGGCGAACACCGGGTCGGTTGTCGCCTCGCGAACGGCCGACTCCAGGTAATGCCAGGTGTACTGATCCGGCATGGTGACCCAGTTGAGCGCGGGTCCGGCATAATCGATGCGCGCATGGTCGTCGATGCGGTCATACCCCCATTGCTCGCCAGCCGGCCACGGATCGGTAATCGCGGGCATCACGGCCACGGTCTGATAACCCGCGCGGTCGAAATCCTCGACCAGCGATGACCGCTCGGCGTTCAGGAACAGGTCATAGCGGATCTGGTTGTTCATCCAGTGGCCACTCAGCACCGTGCCGTGGGCAAGCCACGACTGGCCGCCCTGCACGGGCGAGTCGAAACGTCCGGTCACCACCTTCAGGCCAGCCGCGTCCAGCGACTGCCCGAATGCCTCGAGCGCCGCCCGCCCGGTGGCGCGATAGCGCGGATCGTCCAGCATCACGGTCCCATAGGACTCGATAAACCCGAGGATGACGTCGCGTCCCGCCAATCGCTCCAGCGAGGGGCCGACCGCGTCGGGCGTGCGCCGCAATGCCTGGGAAAATTGCTGGCGCTCGCGGGCCGTGTCGAGCACCCGCACGCTCTGGTCGTTGAATCGAATGATCGCCGGCGCATCCACCGCGCTATCAATCGCCGGCCAATCCCGATGGTGTTGCAACAACAACCCGGCAGCCAGCAGCACCAGCCCCGCGACACGCAATTGGCGGGCGCCATGCGGTGGAATGCCGCGCCGCAATGTCCGTGCCAGCCACACAAACACGGCCCCCACAGCCAGGGCCGCCAGGACCAGCGTCAGCCAGGCCAGCGGCGCACCGATGGCACCCCGCAGCAGATGCTCGACCGACGTGGCCAGCGGGATGTCGATCAACAGATTCATGGGGCGACCCAGCGCCCAGCCGGTCGCCAGATCCGACAGCGCCAGCGCCACCGCCACCAGAATTGCCACGCTGAGCAGCGGCGCAAGCCCGCGCGCCAGCCGCATCGGCAGACTCCAGATGATGCCGAGCACGATCAGGGTCTCCGCGGCGAGCCACGGCGACGGGAACTGCGTGTAGGGCATCCACCATTCCGGCACTACCAGTAGCAGGTTGACACCCAGCGCAATGAGCAGACCCGCGACGACCGCACGCATCATTCAGTCCAGCGTCCCATCTGACGACTCGCCGCGTCGGTGCAACTTCCAAACCCTCGCATTGTCGACGCCCTATCGAGGAGGGTGTTGATGCAGGACAGGAGCGAAGCCATCCATTCATCCAGCTGGGCACTGACCGAACCCGCCCTGCCCCTGCGGCGGGGGATCATGGCGGTACTCGCCATGACAACCACGGCACTGGGGATCCACTGGCTCACCGCGCTGCTCGGCAGCGGGGGCATTGATGCGCTGGAGGGGCTGGTCATCGCGGCCTTCTCGCTCACCTTCGGATTTTCGTGCATTGCATTCTGGACCATGCTGGCCGGGATTGCCTTGCGGTTGGCCGGCCGGCACCCGGTGACATTGCAGCGCAACGCCCCGTCGGCGGAAGATGCGCCGGCGCTGGCGCGGACCGCGCTGGTGATGCCCGCCTACAATGAGGACATGGGCGATGTCGTGCACTGCCTCATGTCAACACTCCAGTCATTGCAGGACACCGGCGAGGGCGACGCGTTCGATTGCTTTTTGCTCAGCGACAGCAGTGACCCGGATCAGCGCGAGCGTGAACGCGAGGCGATGGCGCGACTACAGCGGCGCTTCCCGACGGGGCCCGGGCTTTATTACCGGGCCCGCGAGGAGAACACCGGTCGCAAGCCGGGCAACATCCGGGACTTTTGCGAACGCTGGGGCGCGGGCTATGAGTTTATGGTCGTGCTGGATGCCGATAGCCGCATGACCGGGCAGGCCCTGCTGACGCTGGTCCGCCGCATGGTGGCCAATCCGCAGGCGGGCATTATTCAGACGGTGCCGTTGCCGGTGGGTCAGCGTACGGTACTCGGCCGCTTCCAGCAGCTCGCCGCCAGCCTTCATGCCCGTCACATTGCCAACGGCCTGGCCTTCTGGCAGGGCAACAGCACGAATTACTGGGGCCACAACGCCATCATCCGTATCGCCGACTTCAAGGCCTGTTGCGGGCTCTCGCCCCTCCCCGGCCGGCCGCCTCTGGGCGGCGACATCATGAGTCACGACTACGTCGAAGCCGGTCTGATGCGACGGGCCGGACGCAGCGTTTATGTCCTCCCCGAAATCGGCGGCAGCTTCGAGGGCATGCCGGGCAATTTCATCGATGACCTCAAACGCGAGCGGCGCTGGTGCCAGGGCAATCTGCAGCATCTGCGCCTGCTGCCGGGACGCGGCTGGCGACCGGTGACACGCTTGAACTTTCTGCTCGGCGGGCTCGCCTACCTGACTGCGCCGTTGTGGCTGCTGATGATCAGTGCCGGTGTTCTCGACGCGGTCATCTCGAGTGGCGCGGGTCGCTGGGTCAATGCGGCCACGGCACGGCCGGACACCGTCGTGCCTTTGATCGTGCTCAGCCTGATGGTGCTGTTTTTGCCGCGCCTGATCGGCATCGTCCTCGCCACCCTCGAGCAGCCCGGACACGCGAAGCGCTGGTCGCTCCTGCGCGGCAGCCTGCTGGAACTGGGCTTCGGGATCCTTCGATCACCCCTGATGATGGTGCTCTATAGCGGTTTCATTGTGCGGATTCTGGCCGGACGGCCCGCCCGCTGGGATACCTCGCTGCGCGGCCGCCGACGGATTCCGGCTGGCGAGGCCTGGCGATTGGGCGGGCCCATCGCCCTGGGTGCCCTGGCGGTCGGCATGGGTGTGGCGGTTGGCGCACCCTCGCTATTGCCCTGGCTGCTCCCAGCACTGGCGGGACCACTGCTGTTTCCGGCGTTTCTGCAGGTGACCAGTCTGCTGGCGCCGGCGTGGCTGCCGGCCACCCCGGCGGAGTCACGCCGGCTGGTGCCCGTCAACCCAATCGCCAGCGGCGGTTCACGCCGGCAATCCGCGGCCAGCGTATGCCCGCCCCCCGCCGAGGATTATCGACCCATGCCGCTGCAGCCCCTGTCCGTGCCACCAGGCCGGGCCTGATCCGGCTCAGGCCGAGGCCTCGGCGGCGGCCTCACCGTTGGTCGCCTCGCGCAGGGCAAGCGTGGTGGCCTCGCTGACGTGCTCAAGCCAGTGAAAAGTCATATCCCGACGGGCGGACTCGGGGATATCCTCGTAGTCCTTGCGATTGCGGGCCGGCAAAAGCACGGTGTGAATGCCGGCCCGACGCGCCGCCAGTACCTTTTCCTTGATACCGCCAACCGGCAGAACCAGACCGCGCAGGGTGATCTCGCCAGTCATGGCGACGTCCTCGCGAACGCACCGCCCGGTCACCAGCGACACCAGAGCGCTGTACATGGCCACACCAGCACTGGGCCCATCCTTGGGGATGGCGCCGGCCGGAAGATGGACATGGATGTCATCGCGGGAGAATAACGTCGGGTCGACTCCCAGCTCGTCGGCACGCGCCTTGATCAGGCTGAGCGCGGTCTGGGCACTCTCCTTCATGACATCGCCCTGCTGACCGGTGAGCATCAACTTGCCGTTGCCGGCATAGCGATTCGCCTCAATGAACAGGATATCCCCGCCCACCGGCGTCCAGGCCAGACCCGTGGCGACGCCCGGGACGCTGGTGCGCATGGCGGTCTCACCTTCAAACCTGGGTGCGCCCAGCACGGCTGCGACCGCATCGGCATCCACCCGCGCCTGCTCGACCGTGCCCTCGGCGAACTGCACCGCAAAATGCCGGACGATGGCGCCCAGTTCGCGTTCAAGCTGCCGGCATCCCGCCTCGCGGGTATATTCCGCGATGACCCGGTCAATCGCCGCATCGGTCAGGGCCAACTGCTCGCGTGTCACACCGGCCGCCTCAAGCTGGCGGTCGAGCAGATACCGTCGGGCGATCTCGGCCTTTTCCTCCTGGGTATAACCCGGGATCTCAATCATCTCCATGCGATCGCGCAACGGTGCGGGGATCTGGTCGGGCACATTGGCGGTGGCAATGAAAAGCACACCGGTCAGATCAAAGGGGACGCCCAGATAATTGTCCTGAAAGGTCCCGTTCTGTGCCGGATCCAGGACTTCCAGCAACGCCGCCGACGGATCGCCCTGGATACCGCCGCCAAGCTTGTCCATCTCATCAAGCATCATCACCGGATTGCGCGACCCCGCCTTGTGCAGGCTCTGCACCACCTTACCGGGCAGCGCCCCCAGATAAGTACGGCGATGCCCGCGGATCTCGGCCTCGTCATGGACGCCGCCCAGGCTCGAGCGCACAAAGTCACGCCCCGTGGCGCGGGCAATGCTTTGTCCCAGCGAGGTCTTGCCCACGCCGGGCGGCCCCACCAGGCAAAGGATCGGGCTGCGCCCCTCGGGATTGAGCTTGCGCACGGCCAGATGCTCGAGAATGCGGCGCTTGACCGGCTCGAGGCCGTAATGATCCGTATCGAGGATCTCGCGGGCACGGCCGATATCGATGTCCTCGGGGCGCGTCGTCGACCATGGCAGCTCGAGCAGCCAGTCAAGATAGGTGCGAACCATCGAGTACTCGCCGGCGCCCTCTGGCATCCGCTCGAGACGCTTGAGCTCCTTGCGGGCCTGCTCATCGACGGCCTCAGGCATCTGCAGTGCATCGATGCGGGCCTCGAGCTCGCGGATCTCTTCGCCCTTGTCGTCGCTCTCGCCCAGCTCCTCGCGAATCGAGCGCAGCTGTTCGCGCAGCAGTGCCTCGCGCTGACGCTCGGACATGGTCTCGTGGGTGCGCTCGCTGATCTTCTGCGAGAGCTTGAGCACCTCGACGCGATAGTCGACCAGTGTCAGCACGCGTTCGAGACGCGTTTCGATATCGAGGGTCTCGAGCAGCTCCTGACGATCCGCACTCTCGAGGTCGAGATAACCTGCCACGGTGTCTGCGAGCACGCCGGGCTCCTTGATGCCGGAGAGAGCGCCGGCCAGTTCCTGTGGGGCCTGCGGCAGCAGCTCCAGGGCCTCCAGCGCCTTGTCGCGCAGCGCAACCATGTGCGCATCGACGGTCTGCCCGATGGGCTGTTCCTCGGCGATGCGCTCAACCCGCGCCACTGGAAACGGATAGCCATTCAGGTGCTCGATCACACGGAAGCGCTGCTCTCCCTGCAGAACCAGGTGATGATGCCCCTCATTGCCATTCACAAAGCGCATGACATTGGCCACGGTGCCAACGTCATGCAGGTCGTCGGGATCGGGTTCCTCAACGCTGGAATCGCGCTGCATGATCACCCCCATGGGTTGATCATTCTGCGCCGCCTGGCGCGCGGCGAGGATCGATCGGGCCCGACCAATGCCCACGGGCACCAGCATGTTCGGAAACAGCACCATATTGCGAATGGGCAGCAGGATCATCGCGTCGTCGGGCAACCGCGGAATGACCAGACTGCGGGACGGCTCGACGCCCTCGTTTTCAAGAGTCTGCATGGATACCTCCGACTATCGCCGGCCAGTTGCCGGATCACACGGATTAAGTGGAGGCTGCTGGCAGCGGATTCAAGTCATCCGCCAGGCACGCCGGCCCGTCGCGATGGTATTCTTGCCGCTTTATGGAGCATTGACCCAAGAGGTGCCCAAGCGATGGACGAGACCGTCAAGATCACATTGCCGGAGACCGAGATCCCCCGGCACTGGTACAACATCAATGCCGACCTGCCGGCGCCGATGGCCCCGGTGCTGCGGCCCGATAACTACCAGCCGGTGGGACCGGATGATCTGGCGCCGATCTTCCCGCAGGCCGTTATCGAACAGGAGATGAGCACCGAGCGCGAGGTCGAGATCCCGACACCGGTCCGCGATGTCTACCGCCAGTGGCGGCCGGCCCCGCTATATCGGGCTCGCCGGCTCGAGAAGGCTCTCGGCACCCCGGCGCGCATCTACTACAAGTACGAGGGCGTCAGCCCCGCCGGCAGTCATAAGCCCAATACCGCCATCGCGCAGGCTTTCTACAACAAGGCCGAGGGGGTCAAGCGCATCACCACCGAGACCGGAGCGGGTCAGTGGGGCTCGTCACTAGCACTGGCCGGGGCAATGTTCGATCTGGACATCGAAGTGTTCATGGTCAAGGTGAGCTTCAACCAGAAGCCCTACCGTCGGGCGTTCATGGAGAGCTTTGGCGCCCACTGCATCGCCAGCCCCAGCGATACCACGGCGGCGGGTCGCGCAGTGCTCGCGGAGCAGCCCGACGCCACCGGCAGCCTGGGCATTGCCATCAGCGAAGCCGTGGAACTGGCCGCCCAGCGCGATGACACAAAATACGCCCTGGGGAGCGTACTCAACCATGTCCTGCTGCATCAGACGGTGGCGGGACTGGAAACCCAGCGGCAGCTCGAACAGGTGGATGACTACCCGGACAAGGTCATCGGCTGCACCGGGGGTGGTTCGAATTTTGCCGGTATCGCCTTTCCGTTTCTGGGCGAGCGGCTGCGCGGCGGCCCGGCCACCGAATTTATTGCGGTGGAACCGGCCGCCTGCCCCACTCTGACGAAGGGTACGTTTGCCTATGACTGGGGCGATACCGGTCATCTGACCCCGTTGACCAAGATGCACACCCTCGGATCGGCCTTCATGCCGCCGGGGTTCCATGCCGGAGGGCTGCGGTACCACGGCATGGCGCCACAGATCAGCCATCTCACCGATCTCGGCTATATCCAGCCGCGGGCCTACGGTCAGCTCGAGTGCTTCGCCGCGGGCCTGAGTTTTGCGCGGGCAGAAGGGATCATCCCGGCCCCCGAAGCCAACCATGCGGTCAAGGCAACCATCGACGAGGCCATCGCCTGTCGCGAATCCGGTGAGTCAAAGGCGCTGCTGTTCAATCTCTGCGGCCATGGCCACTTCGATATGCAGGCCTACACCGACTATCTGGCCGGCAAGCTCGAGGATGAACCCGAGCAGATGGCTGAGCAATCGATGGCGCTATCCGGACTGCCCGGCGTGTAACACCGCACCATCGGCGCGGTTCCAGTCATTGGCCGCGCCCAGTGCGATGGTCACCCACACGGGCAGGTCATCCGCCAGGCGGTAATGGATGTGCGGATACTGGTGACGGGCCGCCAGCAGCCCACGGGCGGCCAGATCGCCCAGCATCTGGCGGGTATCCGCAGGCGCTTGCGGCATGACCCGGGCGAGCTCATCGGCCTTGAGCTCGCCGGCCCGATGGAGGCAGGTCAACATACGCAGGCGCTCCCCATCGCTAATGATGCGATGGAAGTCCACACCGCGCAGCGTGGCGGATCGGGAGTTGGTTTTGGTCACGGGACTTCTCCTGATGTTTTCCGGATTATGGGCCCGGAAACGTGACAGGAGTGTGACGCGGTCGCGGCGAGAGGAATGGCGTCCCCAACGGGATTCGAACCCGTGTCGCCACCTTGAAAGGGTGGTGTCCTAGGCCGTCTAGACGATGGGGACATGTCTTAAAGACGACGCGAATAATAGCAGAAACCGGGTCTGCGTCAAGGCAGCACCCGGGGAGGTCAATAATGCAGAAGGTGCGAATCGATCTGGTTTCCGATGTAGCGTGCCCCTGGTGCGCGATCGGATATCGCCGCCTGGAGCAGGCGCTGGAAGAACTCGGCAACGAGATCGAGGTTGAACTGGTCTGGCAGCCGTTCGAGCTCAACCCGGATATGCCGCCCGAAGGCGAGCCAATCCTCGATCATCTGTGCCGCAAGTATGGCAAGGATGCCGCCAGCATCGAGCGCATGCAGGGCGAAATGATCGCCCTGGCCGAGCCGCTGGGATTGAACTTCCAGGGAGCACGCGAGCGTCGCGCGCACAACACCTTTGACGCCCACCGCGTGCTCGCCTGGGCCGCGGAGCAGGGCCGCGAAACGGCGCTGCAGTTGGCACTGTTCGACGCCTACTTCGGCGAGGCGAGGGACCCCTCGGACCCGGCAATCCTGCGTGAGAAGGCCGTCGCGGCCGGCCTTGACGGCGACGCCGCCGAAGCCGTCGCCCGGTCCCAGCAATACGCGAAAGAAGTGAGAGCAGCGGAACAGCGTTTCATGGAGGCAGGGGTCAGTGCGGTGCCGGGTTTTGTCCTCGACAAACGCTATCTGATATCTGGCGCCCAGCCATCATCCGCGCTCGCCGATGCGATCCGTGAAGTGGCAGCTGAAAACGCTGGATGAGTCGATGGGAATAAGATGGTGGAGCCAGGCGGGATCGAACCGCCGACCTCCTGCATGCCATGCAGGCGCTCTCCCGGCTGAGCTATGGCCCCTGAATCAACGAGCGAAAGTGTAGGAACACACGGTCGATGTGTCAATGGGACGCCGCCGACTGATCCACCCATTCACGAGCGGCAGCCAGGCGTCGCAACACCGCTTCACGCCCCAACAGCTCGAGCGTGATATCGATGGGCGGCGACACCGGCCCCCCGGACACCGCCACCCGCAGCGGCTGGGCCACCTTGCCCATCTTCAGCCCCTGCTCCTCGGCCACCCCGGTCACCGCCTGATGGATGGCCTCGGCCTTCCAGTGCTCCACCTCGGCCAGCGCATTGGTGAGTGCATCGAGGACATCGCCGGCGCCGAGCAGGTGCTTGCGCGCCGCCTTTTCGTCGTACTCTCGGGGTTCGGTGTAGAAAAACCGACTGTTCTCCGCCATCTCGACCAGGGTCTTGCTGCGCTCGGCCTGGGCCGACACCACCGCTTCGATGTTCGGCGCATGGGCGGCACCGGGATCAATCCCGAGCGCGCCAAGATGCCAGGCAAAATGTCGCGCGACGTGCGCCGCCGGCAGTGTCTTCATATAGTGCTGATTGAGCCAGTCGAGTTTCGAGGGGTTGAGACTGGAGGCCGAGTGATTGATCTCGCCGATATCGAAATACTCGATTAGCTCGTCCAGCGTGAAAACCTCCTGATCGCCATGCGCCCAACCCAGGCGGACCAGATAGTTGATGACCGCTTCGGGCAGATACCCCGCATCCCGATACTCCATGACACTGGCCGCCCCGGTGCGCTTGGAAAGCTTTTTGCCCTCGGCATCGAGAATCATCGGCACGTGCGCGTAGACCGGTGGCTCGACCCCCAGCGCCTTGAGAATATTGGCCTGACGGGCGCTGTTATTGAGGTGATCATCGCCACGGATGACATGGCTGATGCCCATGTCCATGTCATCCACCACCACCACAAAGTTATACGTGGGCGATCCATCCGCGCGGGCAATAATCAGATCATCAAGCTCGGCGTTATCAAACGCGACTCGTCCCTTGACCTGGTCATCGACCACGGTGTGCCCCTCATGGGGCTGGCGAAAGCGGATCACCGGATCCCCTTCGGCATCCGCCGGCGGCTCGGTCAGATGCCGGCAGCGGCCGTCGTAGCGGGGTTTGACCTTGCGCGCCTGTTGATCGGCCCGCAGCTGGTCAAGCCGCTCCCGCGAGCAATAACAGCGGTAGGCCGTGCCCTGTTCGAGCATGCGATCAATGACCTCGCGATAGCGATCGAAGCGCTCGGTCTGGTAGAGCGGCCCTTCGTCATAATCAATGCCCAGCCAGCTCATGCCCTCAAGGATGGCGTTAATGGCCTCGGGCGTTGAACGCTCCCGGTCGGTGTCTTCGACCCGCAGCACAAATCGACCGCCGTGCCGGCGGGCATAGAGCCAGCAGAAAAGCGCCGTGCGGGCACCGCCGATGTGGAGATAACCGGTGGGACTGGGGGCGAAACGGGTGGTGACGGACATATCGGCCTTCGCTGTCTGTAAAGGCAACAGTCTAGCGAGTGACCGGGGTCACGGGCCAGTGGGCGCCATCGGCGATTGACAGCCCACCGGCTGATTCCTACACTTCGAACCAGTTGGGCGGTTAGCTCAGCGGGAGAGCACTGCCTTCACACGGCAGGGGTCGCTGGTTCGATCCCAGCACCGCCCACCAACCCGCATCCCTTCGGTTAGGCGACCCGCTCGATCCGCGCGGGCAGCGCCTGGCGCACCGATGCACCGGTCACCCAATCCAGCCAGGCATTGCCCGAGCTGTGCGTGGGATCCACCAGCCCAAGATCATTGAGATTGACCCCGGCGCCGATCGACTCATCTCCGGGCAACGCCGTGCCGTCGATGGTATGGGTACGAGCACCCAGTTCACGATGTCCAAAGCCGTGCTCAATGGCCACTGCGCCGCGTTTGACGCCATCACGCAGCATCGCAACGCCTTCCACCGATCCCCCGGGGGTCACCACCCGCACCCGATCGCCGGTATCGATGCCGGCTGCCTGAGCGTCCCGCGTATTGATTCCGACCGGATTGTAGGGATGAATCTGGCGCAGGCGCGAGGCGGCAATCGAATGCGGACTCTGGAGGTGCGACTTGTAGGAGGTCAGCCGCAGCGGCCACTGATCCACCGGGTAGTGACGTTCAACCCGCGAGCCATCCGCAAAACGCGGGGGATGAAAGGTGGGGCAGCCCGTGAAGTACTCGCCACTCAATGAGTGTCGCTGACTGCCGACCATCTCGTTCCACAGCGTCGCCGGACGATCCCAATGGGTGACCGGACCGGCATCCTTGGCCGGCGCCTTGCCAAAGCGTCCGCCGCGGCAGAACACATAGGCGGCGCGGCGCCACTCCTCGGGCTTGAGGTGCGACTGGAGCGTGCCCGCGATGCGCTCGACACCCGTCAGGCGCATGTCGTCCTCAGCGGCTTCGGCCACAGGCCCGCCGTCCCAGGCCACGTTGGCGGCCCCACGCAGATACCAGTCCGCCGCGCTGTTCAACGGATGCAGATTGCCGTCGGCATCGGGAATGGCCTTGTCGCCAAAACCGGGCAGCTCCAGGCGCTTCGAGACGGCAATCAGGAAGGCCTCCATGCTGAGCGGCTCGCCGTCGGCGGTCTTGCCGACCCGCGGCTCGACAATCGGCCAGCGGGCGCTGGTCATGCGCTGCTTGACGCCCGCCCAGGCCTTGGAAAACCCCCAGCCCTCGTAGGTCACCAGATCCGGGACCAGATAATCGGCATAGGCGTTGGTCTCGTTGATGAACGGCTCAATACCGATGATCAGACCAATCCGCGAGGGATCCTTGAGGCGCTCGTCGATGGCCTTGCGAAGCCCGGCCTGGCCGTAGATCGGATTACCCATGTGGTTGATCCAGACCTTTGCCTGATAGGGATAGCCCTCGAGCGCCGAGCACAGATGCTCGGTGAACAGCGGCGGCGACACCGGATACCAGGGCGCCTTCGCGGGATAGGGATTGCGCCCGGCGGCGACTTTGCGCTGATACTCGCTGCTCGCCTCGTAGGTGGTGCGACTGCGCGAGAGAAAGATCCCCTGGGGACCGATCTTGCCCGGGAAATTGGCCATGTCGTAGCGCTCGCCGGCACCGGTATTGGTAAACGGCTGGCCCTTGACGAAGGTGCCGCCGGGGGCATTGAGGTTACCCACCATGGCGTTGAGCATGACAATGGCGTACGAGGTGTAGAAGGCACTGCCGTTCATCACGCCGCCATGGGTATTGATCACCGACTTTTTACCGTGACTGGTGAACTTGCGCGCCAGCGCCTCGATGGTGGCCACGGGGACATCGCACTCGGCGCTGTACTCCGATAGCGACAAACGCCGCGCCTCTTCGGTGAGCCGCTGCATGGCGGATTTGACAGTCACCCTGCTGCCATCGGCCAGCGTTACCTCGCGGGTGACGAACAGCGCCGCCGGCTGCGGGGCGGTGTGGGCCATCCACTCGCCCGCCTCGGCATCGACCACCACCGAGTCATCGGCATTATCCGTCCAGCCCAGATCCCGGCCACGCAGGATGCGGCCGGTGAGGGCGTGCTCCTCGGTGCTCACGACCAGATGCGTGGCATTGCTCCAGCTGGGCTCGCCCGCGGCATCCCGGGCCGCGGGGCCAGGCTGGGACAGATAGGCATGGTCGTAGCGCTCGTTATCGATGATCCAGCGGATCATCGCCATGGCCATCGCCGAATCACCGGCCGGACGAATCGGCACCCAGTTATTGTTGCTTCGGGTGGCCAGACTCGAGGAGTTGGGCAGCGACGGAGCAACCACCACGTATTCGAATCGCCGATCGGTGCGGGCGCTTGCCAGCTGACGGCCCTGCTGCTTGTAGGGGTTGCCCGCATGCGCCGGCGCTGTCCCCATGAAGATGACAAACCGCGCGTGATCCCAGTCCGGCTTGGCGTGGGTAAACCCTTTCATGTCGTCAAAAAAAGCGCCCGAACCGACTCGATACCCCAGACCGCAATACGAGCCGTGGTGACCGAAGTTGCGGGTCCCGAAGGCGTTGAAGGTAAAGCGCTTGACCAGATCGCGGCGGCCGTCGGGCCCGGCATCGGTGACCAGCAGCCGGTTGGCCACCGGGCCATACTCGGGATTCTCGGGGTCCATGAGCGTTTCGGTGTCATGAATGGCCCGCAGCCCATCGACCGCCCCTTCGCCGAACAGGTCGCCGCCTTCGGTGACCTCTTCGATCAGCTGCTCGAAGCTGATTGTCTGCCACTCGCCCGAACCCCGCGGGCCGACCCGCTTCATCGGCTGGGTAATGCGCTGGGGATTGTCGAGCAGCTCGAGCATTGCCGCCCCCCGGGCGCAGGCGGCCGAGCGACCGTCGATGCCCGCGTCACCGCCCAGGCCCGTGTAGGCGTCGCGCACCGAATCGGCATAGGGCCGCGGGTTTTCGTGGGATAAGGGGTGATAAGGATTGCCCGCGATCCGCAGGACACGATTGTTGACCGTATCCACCCGGGCGCGAATCCCGCACTGGGTCCAGCAACCCAGACACTGGGTCAGGCTGACGACCTGCCCGTCCGCCGGGGTCAGCTCGCCGGTATCCGCGTCGATATGAAACTCCGGAGTGAGCGCATTGCCGGTGATCCGATCCGTGGTCGGCTCGCCGGCGCTGCCGCTCAGCAGCCCCTCGGTTGCCTTTTTGACCGGCCCCACATAGCCCGCGCCGAACACGCCGAGGCCGCCGGCGGCGACTCCGCCTTTCAACAGATTGCGACGATTCTTATCCATGGGCCACCTCACGCATTGATTGGGTCGGGTGGACGGCGCCGCGATTGGCGATGATCCCCGGCAAGACCATCAGCACCGCAAGCCACAGGCCGAATACACCCAGAATGCCGAGCAGCCCGTCGCTGCCCAGCGGCAAATGATAGGGATAGAGACCGGCTCCGTATTTCGGCACGCTCTGAACGTCCATCAATACGGCCCAGCGGAATGACCAGGCGGCCAGCAGTGCCAGAGGCGCCAGCCACCACGACCGCGCCACACCCCGAGGCGTGCGCAGCATCCACAGCGCCGCCATCAGCAATCCACCGCCCACGGCCACCGACAGGGCAAACACAATGCGCCAGTAGGCAAACTGCTCGACAAGGCGCAGGAACGCCTGGAATGACACCGAGCCATTGATCCAGCCACTCACCGCCCAGCCGACCGCACCGGCGCCCGTGGCGATCAGCGCCAGCACGAAAAGCCGCAGGGTCAGGCGCTGATCACCCGGCGCCGCCGAAAGGATCCGCGCCTGGGTAAAGACAATGGCGGCCAGACTCGCCATAAAGGCGGTCAGCGCCAGATTCACGATCATCCATTCGGTGTGCCAGAGCGCCCGCGCCTTGACGATCATCACCTCGGAGCCGGTGTAGACCAGAATCCCCAGGGCACCCATCAGCATGACCCCCGCAAGCCACGGCCGCAGCGCCTGGCCCGACCAGTTGCCGGCGGCCCACAGCGACAGCCAGCGCGGTGCGCCTTCGGCCCTGAATACCGCGCGCTGCCAGAGCACCCAGTAGCCGAGCAGACCGGTCATGAACACCGGCAGGATCAGCGCACCCAGCGACATCCACGACCAGGGGGTGATGTCGGTGTAGAAGTGATAGAACCGCCCGGGCTGATGCAGATCCGCCAGCAGAGCGATGGGCGCGATGACACCAGTGGAGACCGCAACGACCAGTGCCGGGGCCTGCAGACGCTGCCAGCGACCGCCCCGGACAAACTCGCCGACACCCACGAGTATCGCCGCGGTTGCGGCCATCCCCACCAGAAAGAAGTACTGCACCGCCCAGGGCAGCCAGGCCACTTCCTGCTGCGGGACGATGATTTCGGCAATGCTCATGACACGGCCCCCATTACGCCGCCGTGTTCGGAATCGAACCACAGGCCGCTCTCGCCCTGGATGCGCTCGATGAAGGCGTCCGTCATGCCGATGTAGAACACATGTGGGCGGGTATTGAGCTCGGGCTTGAGGACCTTGACGTCATCGTAGTTCTCGCTGAGCACGCGATTGATATGACTGTCGGGATCATTGAGATCGCCGATGATGCGCGCACCGCCGACACAGCTCTCGACACAGGCGGGAAGCAGCCCGGCCTCGAGCCGATGCACGCAGAAGTTGCACTTGTCCGCGACCTGCGTTTCGTGATTGATGAAACGCGCGTCATAGGGGCAGGCCTGAACACAATAGCCGCAGCCCACGCATTGATCGCTGTCCACCACGACAATGCCGTCCTTGCGCTGCCAGGTCGCCTGAACCGGGCAGACGGGCACACAGGGCGGGTTGTCACACTGGTTACAAAGGCGCGGCAGCATCACCGCCGCCGTTTCCTCGCTGGCGTTGTCCGTTACCTCGTACTGATGGACGATGGTGCGGAACTGCCCCACCGGCGGCTGATTCTCGATCGAGCAGCTCACGGTACAGGCCTGACAACCAATGCAGCGGCGCAGGTCAATGGCCATGCCGTAGCGCTTGTTGGGATCGCCCCCGCGGCGTGGCGGCTGATCGTTGAGGCCGGCCTCGGCCTCGGAAAGGGGCATCACGGCAACGCCGGCGGTGACTGCCGCGGCTTTGCCCAGAAATTGCCGGCGCGAAACATCCATTGCGGGACTCCGTTGTAACCTTGCTCCCCACTCTCGGCCTTCCTGACGCCCCCGCGAATTGTGGAAAACCACACATGCTGCGCTGAATTGATCTGGAGCAAGTCATCACGACATCCCGCTAATCGACGGACCGCCAGCCGCTATTATCAACGCCGTGACCGGCAAAGGAGTGACGATGAAGGCCTCAGGTGATGGCCCACCCCTGGCATTGCCCGATGCCCTTGAGGCGCGCAACGGCATCATTTGTGCGGTGGGCGCCGGCGGCAAGAAGACCACCTTGCATCGCCTGCTCGAGCAGCTCGGTGGTCGCGTCGGAATGACCGCCACCACGGCGCTCACGCCCGTGCCTCCGGCACTGACCGACGCACAATCCGTGGCGATGCCGGAGCGGCTGATTGACGAGGTGCCTGCGATGTCCCGCAGCGCCCGCCGGGTGGTGTTTGCCGGCCCGGGGGCAAAGCCCGATCGCCACGCGGGGGTCTCCCCCGAGGTCATCGCCGCCATTCATGCCCGCTCGGGATTCGACACGACCCTGGTCAAGGCGGATGGCGCGCGAATGCGGGGTATCAAGGCCCCCGGCGCCCACGAGCCGGCACTGGTACCCGGCTGTTGCACCGTGCTTTTTCTGGTGGGAGCCGGGGTGATCGGCCAGCCCCTGGACGGGGCGCTGGCCCACCGCGTGCCCGAGCTAACGGCACTGCTGGATCTGGCGCCGGGTCAGCCGATTACCCCGGCGCATATCGGTCGACTGCTCAGCGAGCCAGCCGGCGCGCGTCAGAACGTCGGCACGGCTCGCCTGATTGCGGTGATCAACCAGGTGGATAATGCCAGTCGACTCGACCCGGCGCGCCGGGCGGCCGCCGCGGCGCTCGCCGGTCGCTGCCCTCCCGACCGGGTGGTGCTGACCGCCATGACCGCCGCACAACCGGTCATCGAGATTCATGATTCAGCCGATAAACCCGGCGGCAACGGACGATGACGCTGCCTGTAACGGCGATCATCCTTGCCGGCGGCGGTGCCACCCGGATGGGCGGCCGGGACAAGGGACTGATCCCGCTCGCCGGCCGGCCGATGATCGCCTGGGCGATCGCGGCCATCGCCCCATGGGTCGATACCCTCATCATTAATGCCAATCGCAACATCGAAGCCTACGAGTCATTCGGCTATCCGGTGATCGGCGATGGCATCGCCGGGGCGAGCGGACCGCTGGCGGGCCTTGCCGCCGGATTGGCGGCGTGTCGCAATCGCTGGCTTTTGACCGTGCCCTGTGACACCCCCGCGGTGCCCGCCGCACTGCCCCGCCGGCTTGTCGCGGAGATCGACGACCACCCGGCCGCCATCGCCCACAATGGCCTGCGCCTGCAGCCGGCTCATGCCCTGCTGAGTGCCTGTCTCGGGGACCGCCTCGCGGCATTCATGGCGCAGGGTGACCGACGGCTTCACGCCTGGTATGCCACTCTGGATACCCGCATCGTCGACTTCGCGGACCACCGCGATGCCTTCGATAACGTCAACACGCCCGAGCAGCACGTTGCGATGGAGGCAAGACTGCTCGGCCGGCCACAGGAAGACCAATGACCCAACCCGCACACGGCAACGGATCGGATCGCTCGCTGGGCGAGGCCGTCCACGATCTCGTCACCGCCATCGAACCCATCAGCGGCTACCGCCGGGTTGCCCTGCGCGCGGCGCTCGGGCAGATCCTTGCCGAGCCGCTGCGCACGGCGGTCTCAGTGCCGGCTCACGACAACTCGGCCGTCGACGGCTATGCGCTTCGGCATACCGATGCCGACTGCGATCGGCTCCGCCTGGTGGGGACGGCCGCCGCCGGTCATCCCTGCCCGGACACACTCGGCACCGGCGAGTGTGTGCGTATCATGACCGGAGCGGTGGTGCCCGCGGGCGCCGATGCGGTGGTCATGCAGGAGCGGGTCAGCCGCGACGGCGATCACATCACGATCACGGAGTGGCCCGCGGCGGGCAACAACATCCGGCGAGCCGGCGAGGATCTGCGGGCCGGTGATTGTATTCTGGACGCCGGGCGACGGCTCACGGCGGCCGATCTGGGCGTGATCGCCTCCACCGGCCAGGCGGAGCTCAACGTAAAACGCCCGCTGCGGGTGGCATTTTTTTCCACCGGGGACGAGCTGCGCGGGGTCGGCGAGCCCCTCGGGCCGGGCGAGATCCACGACAGCAACCGCTACAGCCTGTACGGCATGCTCAGTCATCTGGGCGTCGAGGTGATGGATCTGGGCACGCTCAAGGATGACCCTGGCGCACTGGAAAGCGCACTGCGTCAGGCCGCCCACGAGGCCGACGCGATCGTGACTTCGGGTGGCGTCTCAGTCGGTGATACCGACCATCTCCCGCCCCTGCTCGAGCAGCATGGCGAACTGCGGTTCCGCAGCATCGCCATGAAGCCCGGGCGACCGGTGACCGTTGGGCGCTTCGGGTCTGCCTGGTACTTCGGCTTGCCGGGTAACCCGGTCTCGGTCATGACAACCTTCACGCAGCTCGTCACACCCGCGCTTCGCCGACTCGCCGGCGAAGCGCCGCGACCCGCCCGTCGCCTGACTGTGACCACCCGCAGCGCCCTGCGCAAGACACCCGGGCGTGAGGATTTTCAGCGCGGGCAACTCGTTGCGACGAGTGACGGCCAACTCGAAGTGGTCGGCGTAGGGCACCAGGGCTCGGGTGTTCTGCGCTCGATGAGCGAGGCCGACTGCTTTATCGTGCTGCCCGCCGAGCGCGCCTCGGTCGAGCCCGGCGAGCTCGTCGAGGTGGAGCCGTTTGCTGCGCCGCTAATCGTCTAGCGAGCCGCCGCCCCTCGGCGTCAGGCAATGCGACTGAACGCACTGTCCACCGTGACGGCCATCAGACCAATCAGCACCGCGCCCTGCAGGGTGAAGGCCATGTTGCCATTGACGATGCCCGAGATGATCGGGTTGCCAAGGGTGTTGGCACCAATGGTCGAGCCGATCGCCGCCGTGGCGATATTGATGGTCACCGAAGTGCGTATCCCGCCCATGATGGCCGGCGCCGCGATGGGCAGCTCCACCCACAGGAGCGTCTGCCACGGGCTGAGTCCGATGCCGCGGGCCGACTCGAGCACACCCCGATCCACGGCCTGCAGGCCCGCGAGCGTATTGCGGACGATGGGCAACAGCCCATAAAGCACCAACGCCACGACCACCGCCTCAGCACCGTAGCCGAGCGCCGGGACGGACAGCGCCAGAACGGCCACCGGCGGGAAGGTCTGACCGATGGAGGCAAGCTGACTGACCAGCGGCAGAAATTCTTCCCCGGCCCGACGCGTCACGCCAATGGCGGCACCCACGCCCAGCGCAATCGCCAGTGCTGCCGCCACCGCCACGATCGCCGCATGCTGCAACAGCAACGCCACAAAGCTCTGACGCGGATAGACCACGGTCTGGCGGTCAGGCTCCAGCCAGGCAAACAGCGGTTCGAGCCGCGACAGGTAAACTGCAGTCAGCACCAGCACCAGCAGCCAGATCAGCGGTGGGGCGTAGCGCCGCAGCCCCCTCATTCGCCGAAGTCGTCCACCAGCCGGCGAAGCGGCAGCATGCCAACCGTTTCACCGGTGTCATCCACCACCGCCAGCTGCGAAACCCCGTGCCAGAGCATCAGCGAGACGGCAAGGCGCATGCTGTCGGTTTGCAGGACATGAACCGCGGGCACACGGCCATCGTCCGGGAGCGATTCCATCATCTCGCCCACCGGCGTGAGCGATGCGCGCTTGAGTCCGCGATCGCGGCCACCCACCAGTGTTTCGACAAAGTCGTCCGACGGGTGGGCCAGGATTTCGGAGGGTGTCCCCTGCTGGATGATCCGCCCGGCCTGCATGACCACGATCTGATCGGCCAGGCGCAGTGCCTCATCCATATCATGGGTGACAAACACGATCGTCTTGCGAATCCGCGACTGAATGCGCAGCAGTTCCGCCTGAAGGCTGGAGCGCGTGATCGGATCGAGGGCGCCAAACGGCTCGTCCATCAGCAGAATATCGGGGTCGGCGGCCAGCGCCCGGGCCACGCCCACGCGCTGGGCCTGGCCGCCGGATAGCTGATGCGGATACTTGCCGGCAAACGCCTCGACATCCAGGCCGAGCAGCGCCATCAGCGACTCAACCCGCTCGCGGGTACGTGCCTTGTCCCATTTCAGCAGCCGCGGGACAACGCCGATATTGCGCGCCACGGTCCAGTGCGGGAAAAGCCCGGTGTTCTGGATGGCATAGCCAATACGGCGGCGCAGGGTCACCTCATTGAAACGACGGATCTGGTGACCATCGATGCGGATCTCGCCACCGGTATGCTCGATCAGCCGGTTGATCATGCGCAGCGTCGTCGACTTGCCGCATCCTGATGTTCCCACCAGCACACAGAGGCTGCCCGCCGGCACATTGAGCGAGATGCCATCAACCGCAACGGCGTCGCCGAAGGACTTGCTGACATTATCCAGTTCGATCATCGGCGTCCCCGCGTCGGGCCGCATCGGCCAGCGCCTTGAGCAGCGCATCGACCAGCATGGCCATCAGAACAATCGGCAGCGCCCCCAGCATCACCAGGTTCATGGCGGCCTGCCCCAGTCCCTGAAAGATGAATGTCCCCAGCCCGCCGGCACCGATCAGGGCGGCCACCGCCGCCAGGCCGATGGCCTGCACTGTGGTGATGCGGATGCCCTCGATCAGAAGCGGCAGCGCCAGTGGCAGACGAACCTGAAAAAACACCTGCAGCGGCGCCAGACCCATCCCCCGGGCAGCCTCGATGACATCCGGGTCGACGCCATCGAGGGCGATGAAGGTATTGCGTGTCATGGGCAGCAGACTGTATCCCACCAGAGCGAGCAGCGCGGGCGCCCAGCCAATCCCCTGAATGCCCAGATCCGAGAGGAGCGGAAACCGGCTGGCGAGCCAGGCCAGCGGGGCAAGCAGCAGACCGAAGAGGGCCAGACTGGGGATAGTCTGGATAAAACTGAGCACCCCCAGCACACCCTGACGCACGCCGGCGACCCGCCGCATCCAGAGCGCCAGTCCCAGCGCCAGCACCAGGCTGGCGCCAACGGCGACACCGACCAGGATCAGGTGATTGACGATCGCCTCAGCGAAGGCCGCTCGGCGAACCTCGTACTCCTGCACCAGTGCCAGCGAGTCGAGTGCACCGCGGCCAAACGCCACCCCTAGCGACCCGAGGCTGACCGCGATGAGGACCAGGGTGACAAGCGCGCCGGGCTGCAGGCGCTGGCGCAGATCGATCAGCATAAGGATCAGGGCAAAGCCCACCAGCCAGCTCGCCCCGGATACCGCCGCCCGCGCCGCGCCGCCGGGATCGTCAATGAACTGGCCGATGAACAGGCTCAATGCCCAGGGCATCGCCGCCAGCATCGCCGTGACCAGCATCAGCATCAGCGCCTCACGGCCGCGGGTGGGCCGCCAGGCAAGCGCCATCACCAGTGCAAGCGGCAGCATGACCAGCAGCGCCGGACCTGTTCCCAGGGCCTCGATCAGGCCATGACCGGTGCCCGAGACGATGCGGTTGGGCTGGATGCGGACCGCATCAAGCCCCCACAGCGCCAGCACCGCCAACCCGCCCAGGGCCAGCACCACCCGATTGGGTCGCGCTTGTCCGCGCAAACCGGGCGTCGGCTAGCGGTTCAGCTGCTCGAGAAAGTCGGCCGCCACCGCACGTGCCGGCTGACCCTCCACGGCAACCCGCGCGTTCAGTGACTGCAGCGTCTCGAGATCGAGCGCCGCAAACAGCGGATCGAGATGATCGGCGATGGCCGGATAGGCCTCGAGCACCGAGGCCCGCACCACCGGCGCGGGCTGATAGACCGGCTGGACGCCGCGGTTGTCATCCAGCACCGCCAGCCCCAGCGCACTGACGCCGCCATCGGTGCCATAGGTCATCGCGCCATTGACATCATTGTCGGACTGCGCCGCCGCACGCAGGGTCGCGGCGGTGTCACCGCCCGAGAGCACCAGCAGCTCATCGGCACTCAACTCGAAGCCGTAGGCCTGCTGAAAGGCCGGCAGGGCCGATTCGGAGTCGACAAACTCGGCGCTGGCGGCAAACCGGAACTCGCCCCCGTTATTGAGGTAGTCGGCGAGATCATCCAGCGTCTCAAGCCCCTCGCGGTCGGCCAGATCCTGGCGCACACTCATCGCCCAGGTGTTGTTGGCCGGCGCCGGCTGCAACCAGACCAGGTCGTTGCGCTCCCGATCGAGCTGGCGAACGGTCTCATAGGCGGTCTCGGCATCGTTCCAGCCCGGCTGATCGGCGCGATCAAAGAAAAACGCGCCGTTGCCGGTATACTCGGGGTAAAGGTCGATCTCGCCGGCCTTGATTGCCCCGCGGACGATGCTGGTGCCGCCCAGCTGCAGACGATTGTCCGTGGGCACGTCATGGGCGTTGAGCGTCTGGATAATCAACTGCCCCAGGACCGAGCCTTCGGTGTCGATTTTTGACGACACGACCACCGGCTGCTGGGCCTGAGCGCCGGCTGTGCCAAGGGCAACGGCCAGCATCGCCGTCACGATGAAACGCTTGATCGCTCGCATCTTTAGTGTCCTTGTCGAGTGTTGGTGAAGTGTAGCGAAACCCGAATCGACGGGTCGACTGACCCCGGTCGCCCCGGCAGACTAGCCGTTGATCGGCAATTTGCGTGCAACAGGAGCGATTGAGTGGAATACCGCAAACTCGGCCATACCGACATCGAGGTGAGCGCACTGTGTCTGGGGACCATGACCTATGGCAAGCAGAACACCCAGCAGGAGGCTTCGTCACAACTCGACTATGCGCTCGAGCGCGGCATCAACTTCATTGATACCGCAGAGATGTATCCAGTTCCCCCCGAAACCGAAACTCAGGGCGATACCGAAACCATGATCGGTCGCTGGCTGGCTGAGCGGGGCCGGCGCGACGACCTGGTCATCGCCACAAAGATCTCCGGGCCGGGCCTGAGTACTGTGCGCAATGGCAAGGGGGATTACAGCGCGGAGCAGCTGCGCACCGCCGTTGACGACTCGCTGCGGCGCCTGCAGACCGACGTCATCGATCTCTACCAGCTGCATTGGCCAGCCCGGAACAGCAACTTCTTTGGCAAGCTGGGTTTTAGCCCCCGCGGCGATGAGCCGGATCCCGTGGACGGGATGCTCGCTGTGCTCGAGACCCTGCAATCGCTGGTCGACGCCGGCAAGATCCGGCATGTCGGACTCTCCAACGAGTCGGCCTGGGGCACCATGAAGTTCCTCGAACTCGCCGAGCGCCACGGCCTGCCACGCATGGTCAGCGTGCAGAACCCCTACAACCTGCTCAACCGCAGCTACGAAGTGGGCCTGGCCGAGGTCTCCCATCGTGAGCAGGTCGGCCTTCTGCCCTACTCGCCGCTGGCCTTCGGGGTGCTGAGTGGCAAATACCTTGCGGGCGGTCAGCCCGAGAATGCCCGACTGACGCTGTTCGACCGGTTTACGCGCTATACCCGGGCGCCCGGCGTGCGGGCCACCCAGGCCTATGTGGAACTCGCCCGCCAACATGGCCTCGACCCCGCGCAGATGGCCCTTGCCTGGGTGACTGGCCGACCGTTTGTGACCAGCAACATCATCGGTGCCACCACGCTTGAGCAGCTCGAGAACAACATCGACAGTGCCGAGGTCAATCTCGGTGATGAGGTACTCGACGCCATCGAAGCCATTCATGCCGAAGCACCCAACCCCTGCCCCTAGGATCAGGCGGGCCGGGCTGCAAGGTGCACTGCTTATCGGCCTGATGGCCCTGCTCGGCCCGGCCGCGGCTGCGGCGGCCCATGCGGCAAGCACTGATGGGGGCCATGCCAGTGTCAACGCCGGCGACGTCACCGTGGGCATCCTCGCGCCGCGCGGCACGGCCCATACGCTCGAGCAATGGCAGGCCACCCTCGACGCCCTGGACGAGTCGATTCCGCGCATCTCCATCCAGGCCCGCGCGATGACCCTCGACGGCATCGCCGCGGCGGTGGCTCAGGGACAGGTGGATTTTGTCCTGACCAATCCCGGGCAGTTCGTGTTGCTGGGCACGCCCTATGCCCTGAGCTGGCTGGCGACGCTGCGCTCCAACCCCGCCAACTCGGCCCGCGCCGCACTTGGCTCGGTCCTGTGGGTGCGGGCGGACTCGTCCTACCGCCGGGTTGAGCAGCTCGCCGAGCGGCGCATCGCAGCCGTTCACGAGCGAGCCTTTGGCGGCTATCTGCTGATGCGGCCCGAACTGCAGGCCGCCGGCATGGATATCGACGCATTCGAGGTGGACTTTGTCGGCTATCCGGTCGATGCACTGATCTATCAGCTGCGCGACGGACAGGCCGAGGCGGCCATCATGCCTGTGTGCATGCTCGAGCAGATGGCAAGCGAGGGACTGGTCAAGCGCAGCGACTTTCGTGCCCTCGCGGTGGACGAGCCGCTCGGCGGCTGCGTGTCGAGCACGCCCGCCTATCCCGACTGGACGTTTGCCGCGCTGCCCCATGTCAGCGAGGCGCTGACCGGGGACATGGCCCGGAGCCTACTGGCGATGGACGGCGAGGATACCGCGCGCTGGGGCGCCCCCGTCTCGGCAGCCCGGGTCGCGACGCTTTTTGATGACCTGGCGGTGCACCCGCTGGGCGAGTCTCTCGCCACCCGGTTGATGGATACCCTGCAGCGCTACTGGCACTACAGTGTGGCGGCCGCGGTGCTACTGGCCCTGGCCCTGCTCTACCATGCCTGGCTGCAGCGCAAGGCCCGCCGTCACGGGCGCGCCCTGGAGGCGACGCAGCTGGCACTGCGCGAGCGCGAACGGGAACTGGCTGATGCCCAGAGCCTGAATGTGTCCGGCGAGCTTGCCACCACCCTGGCCCACGAGCTCAACCAGCCGCTTGCCGCCATTCGTCACTATGCCGAGGGGAGTGTCCTGCGCCTTCAGCGCGAGGCGCCCGACAGCCCGCTGCTCGAGCCGCTGTCACGCATCGGTCACGAGGCCGATCGCGGCGCCGGGATCATCGATCAGGCGCGGCAGTGGGTCCGGCGCGACGCCCCGACGCCCGAGCGCCTTTCCCTGCACGGCCTGTTCGATCACGTCCGGGCGTTGGCCCAGCCGCGGTTGCAACGGCTGGATGTGTCGCTCACCCGCTCCATCGCTCCGGATGATCTGGGCGTGCTCGGCAATCGGCTGGCCATGGAGCAGGTCCTTGGCAATCTCATCGGCAACAGTCTCGACGCCTTCGAGGCCGCGCGCCGGAACGGCTGGATCCAGATCGACGCACGTCGCGCCGCGGATCCCGATCGGGTAACCCTGACGGTTCGCGACAATGCCGGCGGCTTCAGTCCCGAGCGCCTCGCGCGACCGTTCATGCCCCTCGACAGTACCCGCGCGCAAGGCATGGGATTGGGTCTGGTGATCACCCGCCGACTGCTGCAGCGCCAGGGCGGCGAGATTACCGTGGGCAATCATGCCGACGGCGGCGCTGCGATCACGGTTCAGATGCCAGCCGCCGAGTCGCTCGAGGCAGCGCAATGAGCGAGACCCTGGCCGTGCATCTGGTCGATGACGACGCCGGCGTGGCCGAGGCCTGCCGTTACCTGCTGGAGGGCCTGGGCCTGGCGGTCATTGACTGGCGTAGCGGCGAGGACTTTCTGGCTGGCGTCAACCTCGAAGAGCCTGCCGCGGTACTGCTCGACATGCGATTGCCGGGCATCGATGGAAAGGCCGTCCACGAGCGTCTGCAGGCCGCCGACGCCTGCCTTGGCGTGATCATCCTCACCGGCCATGGCGATGTCGATATGGCGGTCGAGTCCATGAAACGCGGCGCCGTGGACTTTCTGCAAAAGCCCGTCGGTGCCGAGGCCCTGGATCGCGCCCTTGCCTCGGCGTTTGCCCGCGCCCGCCAGTGCGCCGGCGATCGGCGGATCCGGGACTATGCCGCCGCCCTCAGTGAGCGCGAGCGCGAGATTGCCCGTCGGGTCAGCCAGGGCCTGACCAATCGGGAGATTGCCGAAGCACTGCATATTGCGGTGCGCACCGTCGAGGTCCATCGCTCGCGGGTGGTCGAGAAAATGGGCGCGGCAAACAGCGCCGAACTGGCGGCGCTGTGGCAGCGCATCGAGACCTGACAGGCTAGAAGAACCGCACCAGCCGGATCTGCACCGCAGAGTCCAGCGACAGGGCACTCCGATCGCTGGCGACGCGCTTGACGCTGATATTGAGCTGAGTCCGTCGATTCAGCGCAACAAGCCCCCAGAACCCGTAGCGGTCGCGATTGACCGACGCACTCCAATCGCCGCCGTTGATACGGGCCGCGCCGCCGCGATCAAGGTAATAGCTGGCCGCCAGCGTGACCGCCGGGTGCGCACGCCAGGCAAGCGCTGTCTGGTAGCTGCTGTATGGCTTGACCTCGAGGGTCGCCGGGCGCGCCGGCGTCAGACCCCCGGGCCCCACCGTGACGCGATCGCCGATGTAGTCATCATTGTCACCAAACACCATCACATCCGCCGCCAGGCTCCACTCAAAACCGGCCGGCAGACGCTGATGCAAACCCATCTGAAAGATACCCGCGTAGCGATTGCTGCCGGGATTGAGGTTGGCACCCAGGGTGCGACCGGCATCGTATTCGCCGGTGGGAGCGATCAGGTAACCGGCAACGCCCACAAAGCGCCCGCGCACCCGATCCGCCAGCGGCCAGACCGCCAGGGCCAGTGCGGCGTCGCCGACACCGCGCCCGCCGTCAAGATCGAACTGCGAGGCGGCCTGTCCACTCAGGTCATAGTCGATAAAAGGGATTTCGCCATACACATAGGCCGGCTGCCCCGCCAGCGAAAAGCCTCGCCCCAGGCGGAGATTGGCACTGCGTCGCTCGATCGTGGCGTCGACATTCATGCCTGCGCCGACATCCAGACGCCCGGACAGGGACCGCTCCGAGCCCTCCAGACTGAGGCCGGTGACGCCCTCCGGCGGTGCGATGCCGCTCAGCGGCCCCAGATCCAGGGCCGAAACCCGGTCCGCGTAAAAACCCACAAGGACGACGAATGCCACACCGATCACCCAGGTGCGCCACCGCCCGGTAATCCCCCGAGTGTTGCCTACCACCGCTGACCTTCCCGTTCCCGTCACCCCTTTATCAATGACAGGAACGGTCAGAATCAGCAAGGATCTCTCAGTTAGACCGCCGGTGCGGCGGCGTTGGGCATACTCGCAAAGTGATCCATGATGTGCTGTGCCAGCGCTTCCACGGCGGCCCCGCGAGCGGGCATGCGCAGCATCAGCACTTCGTAGTCGCCCAGTGGCGAGAGGCCGGCTTCGTCTTCCTCGATGACACGCAGCGGGGCATGCACCAGCCCTCGCGGCAGCGGGGTGATCGCGATGTCCTGACCCGTCGCCGCCTCCTGGGCCGCGGTATGCTCGCAGGTATAGGCAATGCGATACCGATGCCCGCTGCGGGTGAGTGACTCCAGTGCCATGCGGCGCCAGGGACAGCCACGGTCCGCCACCGCAATGGGCAAGGGTGTGCGCTGCAGGGCAACGCCCCCCTCGCGCCCGGCCCAGACCAGCGGCTCGCGATAGATGGGTTCTGCCAGCCGGTGCGGGCGGTTGCCCGCCTCGGCCACCAGCAGAGCAATATCGAGCTCGCCGATATCCAGCCGCCGCATCAGATCCGGGCTGCGGCCGACGCGCACATTGACCTGCACCGCCGGATAACTGCGGCTGAACAGTGACAGGATGCCCGGCAGCACCCGCGTCCCCAGATCATCCGGCGCTCCCAATCGAACGGTGCCGCCCACCTGCGGCGACAGGAACTGCCCCACTGCCTCATCATTAATCTCCAGCAGCTGGCGGGCATAGCCAAGCATCGTCTCGCCCTCCGGCGTCAAATGGACCTGCCGGGGTTCGCGCACGAACAACGCCCGCCCCAGCATCTCCTCGAGGCGCTTGATCTGCATGCTCACCGCCGACGGCGTACGGTGGATCTGCTGGGCGGCCCGGGAGAAGCTCCCGGTCTCCGAGATGGCCAGAAAGGTCCGAAGGATTTCCATATCCAGAAGCGGCAAGCCCTGGGGTGAATTGGGTGACGTCGGTGTCGACATCCTGGTCTCCCATCCGCTGTTGCACATCAGTTTATTTGAACCCAGAGTTTATTCTTATTCGTTTGTCTGAACAAACATCACGCGAGACACTGTGTCCACTGAGGCGACATCCTTGACCGCTCCGGCGGTCAGCCAACCCAACGGAGGACACCGATGATGTTCAACAGCAACAATCGACACGACCATTCCATCAACCTCCGTGAACAGGTTGAGGGTTCCAACACGGGGATTGTCATGCCGGCCATGCCGCCGATGCGCCTGTCCCGGGCGATCAGTCAGTGGCTGCGGGGCCGTCGGCGCCACGCCGGTGCCGCCGACCCCGCCCGGCTGGACAACCATCTCAAGGCCGACATCGGCATCAGCGCCACCCGCAAGCGCTCGCTCGGCGATGTCGAGCTCACTCGGATCTACTCCCAGCCGCTGGGCCAGATCCGGCTGAGTCGGCAGGGCGGTGCGCCGGCCGAGGCGCATACCGCCCGTCGACGGGCGCAGGAAACGCGCCACTAGAAACGCCGCTATCGTCGGCATAACGACCGTCGGTGTCGCAAGGCATCGGCGGTCGACTTGTGTCCGGCGCCCGGATCTTTGAGCATTGGTGGCATGACACTGAAGCTTCTCGCCGTGGGCGACCTGCATCTCGGCCGCCGCCCCACTCGCCTGCCCGCCGATCGGGTCGCTCGGGCCGATGACTATTCCCCGGCGGAGGCCTGGCGCCGCAGCGTGGACCTGGCGATTCGCGAAGGCGTTGAGGCCGTTCTGCTCGCCGGCGATGTGGTCGAGTCGCGTTATGATTATTTTGAGGCACTGCCGCGTCTGCAGACCGGTGTGGCGGCGCTTGCCCGAGCGGGTATTCAGACATTCGTGGTCAGCGGCAACCACGACGTCAACGTTCTGCCGCCGCTGATCGACCGCGTTCCCAATGCCCACCTGTTGGGCCGCGACGGTCAGTGGGAGGCGGTGCAGCTGGGCGGTAACGAGCGTTCTGGCGGCCAGCAGGCAACCCTTTGGGGCTGGTCTTTCCCCGCCGAACGCGTCCGCCACAGTCCCCTCGCGCAGCTGCCGGCGGATCGGGGCAGCGGCCCGCGACTGGGCCTGCTGCATTGCGATCGCGACCAGGCAGATAGTCCTTACGCGCCGGTCACCAGTGAGGCCCTCCGCGATACCCGCTTCGATGCCTGGCTGCTCGGTCATATACACCAGCCCGACCGCCTCGACGGCCATAACCCCAGCGGCTATCTCGGCAGCGTGGTGGGCCTGGATGCCGGCGAGCCCGGTGCCCGTGGCCCATGGCTCATCGACATTGCCGACGGGCAGATCCAGCGCTTCGAGCACCGCCCACTGGCCCCGCTGCGCTGGGATCGCATCGATGTCGACATCGGCGGGACGACCAGCGAGGGCGAAGTCGTGCAAAGACTGAATACGCGGCTCGAGGCGCTCGCCCGCGTCGTCGACACGACCGACGACCGCCCCGACCTGATGGGGCTGCGACTGCGCTTCGTTGGTGACTGCGACCTCACCGAGACCGATATCGAGCCCGCGGTCCCAAAACCGAACCACAGCATGGGGCTGCCGGGCGTGGACGGGAGCATTCAGTGGTTTGTCGAATCCTGGCGGATCGACACCCGTCCGGTTACTCCCCTCAGCCGCCTCGCCGAACGCGACGACCAGCCCGGCCTGCTGGCAAGACGGCTGCTGGTACTCGAACGCGATGCCGCTGACGCCGAACGGCTCGCCCTGCTCGAGGCAGCCGACCGGCACCTGCAGGGCATGCCGGGGCATGCCGGCTGGAGTCAGCTGCCCGGTCCATGGCCCGACCGCCAGACGCTCGCCGACTGGCTGCGTGAAAGCGGCCAGAACGCGCTGCGCGCCATGCTGGCTCAGGAACGCAACTGATGCGGCTGGTAACGCTTGATATCGAACAGCTTCCGGGCGTCGACCCAATCCGGGTTGCCGACCTGGCCCCTGGCACCAACTTTGTCCTTGGCCCCAACGCCATCGGCAAAAGCAGCCTGATCCGTGCCTTGCATTACCTGCTGGCCGATTCGCGCAAAAGCGATCCGCTTGCGCTGAGATTGCGCGCCGCGTTTGTCGACGGCACGCAACGCTGGGAGGTCGAGCGCGACGGCCCCAACCAGCGCTGGTTATGCGACGGCGAGACCAGCGCCCCGCCAGCGCTGCCCACCGCCGACGCGCTGAACTGCTACTGGTTGCGCGCCGAAACCCTCATTGCGCCGGATGAGGACGACGATCTGGCCCTCGAGCGGCGCTTCCGGGCCGCCCTCGCCGGCGGCATTGACCTGGCACAGGTGCGGCGCGAAGCCAATCTGCAAATCCCGGGCTTTCCTCAGAATCAACGTCGCGACTGGCAGGCGGCCACGAAAAACCGCGAAGCCACGGAAAATCACTACCGACACCTCGAGCAGCAGCGCCACGGCCGGGCCGAGCGGGCCGAGCGCCTCGCCGCCGCCCGCGAAGCGCAGGCAAGTCTCGAGCGCTTCGGCCAGTGCCAGCAGCTCAAGGAGGCGGTGGATCAGCGCCGGGCATTGGAAAGCCATCAGGCGGGATTCCCGACAGTCCTACAGGCACTGACCGGCGACGAGGGGGAAGCGGTCGATGGTCAGGAGCAGGCCATCGCCACCGGGCGCGAGCAGCTGCGGGATGTCGAGCGTCGGCGTCGCGACCAGAAAGCCGACCTGGCGGCGACGGGGCTCGCCGAGTCGCGTCCCGAGCGAGGGCTCATCAGTGATGCGCGCCACCGGCTCGAGGCACTGCGAACGGCCGAACAGGATCGCCGCCATGCGGCGGAAAGCCAGGCGGTAGCGGCCGCCACACTGGCGCATGCCAACGAGGCGCTCGATGCACCAATCAATCCGCCTCCTCCCCTCAAACCCGCGCAGATCGATGCCATTGGCGAGGCATTGCGCGGCTATCATGACGCCCGCAACCGCGAGAGCCATGACGAAGCCCTGGGCCACACCGCCCGGCGATGGACATCGGGGTTGCTTGCGGTGGCCATCTTTAGCGGTCTGGTGGTCAGCATCACCGGGGCAATGGCCGCGGCACCGATTCCGCTGATCGGCGGGTTTCTCGCAGCGCTGACAGCGACAGCGGCCGGGTGGCAGTTACGCCCTGACTCGGCCTCGCGCAACAACGCCCGTGCGGCGGCAACGGCGCAGGCCCGCGAGGCGCTGGAAACCGCCCTCGCCGAAGCAGGGCTTGAGCACCTCGAATATACCGATCTGGGCCTTGCCCGGTTTCTTGACCTGGTCCGCGACTGCCATCGCGCCCGGGTTGAGCATGAGCGCGAATCGGCCCGCGTGGCCGAGCGGGAAGAGACGATCGACACCCAACGCGCCTCGCTCGAGCGCCTTCTGGCACCGTGGGTCGCGGTGGTTGGCGATGACACCGAAGGGTTGCACAGCGCGCTGGATAACCTCGACGCGCGTCTCGATCAGGCACGCGAATGCCAACGCCGTCTCGATGAGTCGGAGCGCGAACGCGAGCGGTTGCAGAGCGAGCTGGATGACCGCCTGGCCGCCCGGGCCGAGATCTATCAGCGCGCGAACCTCGAAGAGGGTGATCGCGCCGGACTGGCGGCGCGGCTCGAGACCCATGAGCGCTATGTGCAGACCACGCGGGAACTGGATCAGGCGCGGCTGCTTGAGCAACAGTTGCGCACGCCGCTCGAGCCCTGGCCCGAGCTAGTCGAGTGGACCCTCAATGCCGAGGCACAAACCATCGCCAGCGCCATTGAACAGCGCCGCACGACAGCGGCTCAACTCGAGCCGCTATCGCGCGAAATCGCCGATCTGGACGCCACCCTGGAGCAGGCCGGCGGTGATAAGGCTCTTACCCGCGCTCTGGCCGATGAACAGGCGCTGGCAGACTCCCTGGAGCATCACCGCAACCATTACCTGCAGACTCAGCTCGGGGACTGGCTGCTGCGCGACATCGAAGCCGAGTACCGCAAGCGCCACGAGCCGGGACTGCTGCGCGATGCCCGCGAGCGATTCGAGGCCTTCACCCATCAGCAGTGGTCCTTCGAGGTCGACAGTCACTATCAGGCGATGGCTCGGGATCTACGGCGCGATCGCCGTCAACCGCTGACCGCATTGTCCTCGGGGACTCGCATGCAGCTACTGCTGGCGGCGCGGGTGGCGTGGGCCCGCGACCAGGAGGGCAATGGCCCCACCCTGCCACTGGTGCTTGACGAGGCGCTGACCAACACTGACGCCCGGCGCTTCGCGGCCGTCGCAAGCAACCTCGAGTTCATGGCCCGACAGGAAGAGCGGCAGATCCTCTATCTGACGGCGCGCGCCGATGACCTGGCCCTGTGGGAGGCGAGCGTTGACAAGGCGCCGTATTGCATCGATCTGGGGGCGCTGCGCCAGGCGACCGACCGGGCCCCGGCGGTGCTGCCGGCAGCCGCAGTACCCCGCGTACCGTCCCCCGAAGGTCGCAGCCCCGAGGCATATGGCACGCTGATCGAGGTCCCGGCGGTGGACCCACTTGCCGATGCCGGCGCGATTCATATCTTTCATCTGCTACGCGACGACCTCGATGGGCTGCACACGCTGATGGATCGCTGGCAGCTCGCCACGCTGGGGCCGCTCGCCACCTGGCTTGCATCACCCGCCGGCGAGCAGGGCAGCCAATCAATGGCGGCGGGGCCCAGCCTGAGTGAGCGGGTCAGCATTGCTCGGGCCTGGCATTCACTGGCTCGAGAAGGTCGGTCATTTCCCGTGGATGCAGCGGTGATCGAGGCGTCAGCGGTTTTCAGCAGCACCATGACGCAGCGGGTCGCCGATCAGGCGAGCACCCACAACGGCGACCCCGTCGCCCTGCTCGAGGCGCTTCGCGGCAAGGCGGTCAGGCGGCTGCAACCGTCGCTGATCGATGACTTTAAGGAATGGCTGCAAGCGAATGGCTATCTCGATCCGCGCCCGTCGCTGGATCGGGCCACGCTGACGCGACGATTGCTCGATCAGCTAGGCCATCAGGCTGACCCCCGCCGCATTCAGACGATCAGCGAATGGCTGGCTGCCGGTACGGACGGGCTCGTATGATACGGGGATGAATCAAGCACCTCGCCATACCCCGATGATGCAACAGTTCCTCCGAATCAAGGCGGAACACCCGGATATCCTGCTGTTCTATCGCATGGGGGACTTCTACGAGCTCTTCTACGAGGACGCCCGGCGCGCCTCGGCACTGCTCGATATCACCCTGACCCAGCGCGGTGAGTCGGCCGGGGAGCCGATTCCCATGGCGGGCGTGCCGGTCCATAGCTACGAGGGTTACCTCGCCCGGCTGCTCGCCCGTGGCGAATCCGTGGCCATCTGCGAGCAGATCGGTGATCCGGCGCTCGCCAAGGGGCCGGTGGAGCGCCAGGTCGTGCGCGTGGTGACCCCGGGCACGGTCACCGACGAGGCGTTGCTCGAGGACCGTCGCAGCAACCTGCTCAGCGCCATCGCCCGCGATGGCGAGGATTGGGGTCTGGCAAGCCTGGAATTGGCGGCGGGACGGTACACGGTCAGCCAGGGCCGTGGTGAGGCCGAGCTGAGCGCCGAGCTCGAGCGTCTGGCGCCCCGTGAGGTCCTGATTGCCGAGTCCGGCGAACCGCCGGTGATTGCCGGCGCGCCCGCCGGCGTCACCCGACGCCCGCCCTGGCATTTCGAGCGCGAGGCCAGCGAACGCGCACTGACCCGCCACTTTGAAACCCGTGACCTGTCCGGCTTCGGCGTGGCTTCGCTGCCGCTGGCGATCGCCGCCGCCGGGGCGATCCTCCAGTATGTCGCCGACACCCAGCGCTCGGCATTGCCGCATATCCGGGAACTGCGCGTGGAGCCCACCGACGCGGCCATCACCATTGATGCGGCCAGCCGCCGCAACCTCGAGCTAGAGACCAACCTGGGCGGGGGCAGCGATCACACCCTGGCCGCTGTGCTCGATACCACCGTCACCGCCATGGGCAGCCGCACCCTGCGGCGCTGGATCAATCGTCCGCTGCGCGATCAGGCGGCCCTGCGGGCTCGCCAATCGGCGATCGCGGCGCTCATCCACCATGACCCGACCAACCTGCGCGAGACGCTGCGGCGCTGCACCGATGTCGAGCGGATCAGTGCCCGAATCGGCATGGGCTCCGCCCGGCCCCGGGATCTGACCGGTCTGCGCGATACGCTGGCCGAACTGCCCGAGCTGGCGGCGGTACTCGATTGCCATGACGAGCCACGCCTGACGGAGCTGGCCCGTAACGCCGCTCCGCAACCGGACCTTGCTGACGCCCTGGATCGCGCCCTCGTCGCCCAGCCACCGGTGGTGATCCGCGATGGCGGCGTCATCGCCGATGGGTATGATGCAACGCTCGATGAACTGCGCGACCTGTCGCGCAATGCCGATGACTACCTCGCCGATCTCGAGGCGCGCGAACGCGACGCCACCGGCCTGAGCTCACTGAAGGTCAGCTTCAACCGGGTGCATGGCTACTACATCGAGATCAGCCGCAGCCAGAGCGATCAGGCGCCCAGCCGTTATACCCGCCGGCAGACGCTCAAAAGCACCGAGCGCTACATCACTGCCGAGCTCAAGGGCTTCGAGGACAAGGTGCTCTCCGCGCGCGAGCGCGCGCTGGCGCGGGAAAAGGCCCTCTATGAATCGCTGGTCGAGTGGCTGGGTACGCATCTGCCGGCACTGCTGGATCTGGCCGCGGCGCTGGCCGAGCTCGACACCCTGGCTGCGCTTGCGGAACGCGCCGACAGCCTCGGCTATGTCCAGCCCCGTCTTGGCCAGACGCCGGGCATCAGACTGCGTGCCAGCCGCCATCCGGTTGTCGAGCGCAGCGCCGAGCAACCCTTCGTCCCCAACGACATCGATCTCGATGACCAGCGGCGGATGCTGGTGATCACCGGCCCCAACATGGGTGGCAAATCCACCTACATGCGCCAGGTCGCGCTGATCACCCTCATGGCGCATATCGGCAGCTTTGTGCCGGCGGCCGAAGCCACGTTCGGGCCCATCGATCGGATCTTTACCCGAATCGGCGCCTCGGACGATCTCGCCGGCGGCCGCTCAACGTTCATGGTTGAGATGACCGAAACCGCCAATATTCTGCGCAATGCCACCCGTCAGAGCCTGGTCCTGCTCGACGAGATCGGCCGCGGCACCAGCACCTTCGATGGACTGGCTCTGGCGTGGGCCACCGCCGAGGCCCTCTGCGAGCGCATCCGGGCCTTCAGCCTGTTCGCCACCCATTATTTCGAGATGACCACCCTGCCCGAGCACTCGCCGGGCGCGACGAATGTGCACCTCGAGGCGGTCGAGCATGGTGAGCGGATCGTGTTTCTGCATAGCGTGCGGGAAGGACCGGCCAATCAGAGCTATGGCCTGCAGGTGGCGGCACTGGCCGGCGTACCCGACACGGTTCTGCAGACCGCGCGGGAAAAACTGACGCGGCTTGAAGCCAGTGAACCGGCGGTGCCGCAGCTCTCGCTGTTCGCCGCGGCGCCTGACTCATCAGCCCCGGCGCCGGACCCCGACCCGTCGGCGAGCGCCGTGCGAGCGCGGCTCGAGGCACTCAACCCGGATGATCTGACACCGCGACAGGCCCATGATCTGCTCTACAGCCTGCGCGAGCAGATCGAGGCGAGCGAGCCTGCGCCCGACAAACCCCGGCGCGCGTAGGTTGATGCCACCCGTCGACAAACCTAGCATTTCGTCGAGCGATTGATTACCGACCGGAGACAACCATGACGTACGTCGTCACCGACAACTGCATCAAGTGCAAATACACCGACTGCGTGGAGGTCTGCCCGGTGGATTGCTTCCACGAGGGGCCCAACTTTCTCGCCATTGATCCTGACGAGTGCATCGATTGCACGCTCTGCGAGCCTGAATGCCCGGCGGAGGCGATCTACTCCGAGGACGATCTGCCCAACGAGATGGTGCATTTTCTGGATCTGAACGCCGATCTGGCCCAGAAATGGCCTGTCATCACCGAAATGAAAGAAGCACCAGCGGACGCTGAGCAGTGGGACGGCGTCCCCAACAAGCTTGAGCACCTCGAGCGCTAGCTATCCGCGCGGATGATGCGCTGCATGCAGGGCCTGCAGCCGGGCCCGGGCCACATGGGTATAAATCTGGGTGGTCGACAGATCACTGTGGCCCAGCAACAGCTGCACCGCTCGCAGATCGGCGCCATGGTTGAGCAGATGGGTGGCAAAAGAATGACGGAGTGTGTGCGGCGATAGCGGTTGGTGAATGCCGGCCGCCCGGGCATGGTCGCGAATCCGATACCAGAACGCCTGACGGGTCATTCCACGGCCGCGCTGGGTGATAAACACCGCCATCGCGGCTGAAGCGCCGTTGATCGTTGGGCGGCCGTCCGAAAGATAGTGCTCGAGGGATTCCAGCGCCGATTCTCCCAGCGGCACCAACCGCTCTTTGCCACCCTTGCCGGTCACCCGGACTACACCCTGTCGGCGATTGACCTGATCGAGTCGAAGCCCCACCAACTCCGAGACCCGCAGGCCGGTGGCGTACAGGAGTTCGAGCATTGCCCGGTCGCGCCGCCCCAGAAAAGACGCCGTATCGGGCGCATCCAGCAGACGTTCCACCTCATCTTCGGACAGCGATGCCGGCAGGGGTCGACCCGCCCGCGGCGCCTCAACCCGGGCAGTGGGATCGTGCTCGATCACCCCCTGGCGAAGCTGGTAGCGATAGAACCGCCGCAGGGCCGAGAGCAACCGGGCGCTGCTGCGTCGGCTGGCGCCGCCGGCAACCCGCGCCGCCAGATAACGCATGACTTCGGCGCGATCGACTGCCAGCAGTGCGGGGGCATCGCGTTCGTCCAGCCAGCGCGCAAACGCCAGCAGATCGCTTCGATAGGCGGCCAGCGTATTCCCCGCCAGGCCCCGCTCCATCCACAGGCCGTCGAGAAAGGCCTCAATGGTAACGGCCGGTTCCTCGGCCCTGACCGGCTCAGCCATTGGCCCCCGCCGGGCTGCTTTCGCTGCCGGGCGTCACACTGAATGGCGCACCACCGGTCTGCAGTCCACCGGGCCCGAGGGCTTTCAGCATTTCCATGGGCACGGGGAAGACGATGGTCGAGGCGTTGTCCACCGAGATATCGCTGAGCGTCTGCAGATAGCGCAACTGAATGGCCTGCGGATTCTCGGCCAGCACATTGGCGGCATCCAGAAGCTGCTGGGAGGCCTGATATTCACCCTCGGCATGGATCACCTTGGCGCGCCGATTCCGCTCCGCCTCGGCCTGCCGGGCAATCGCGCGGATCATCGATTCATCGAGATCGACGTGCTTGATCTCGACATTCGCGACCTTGATGCCCCAGGCGTTGGTCTGGTCGTCGAGGATCTCCTGAATATCGGCGTTGAGCTTGTCCCGCTCGGAAAGCATCTCGTCGAGGTCGTGCTTGCCGAGCACCGAGCGCAGCGTGGTCTGCGCGAGCTGGCTGGTCGCGGCATTGAAATCCTCCACATGAATCACCGAGCGCTCAGGATCCATCACGCGGTAGTAGAGGACGGCATTGACCTTGACGGTGACGTTGTCCTTGGAAATGACATCCTGAGAGGGGACATCCAGCGTGATCACGCGCAGGTCGACTTTGACGGCCTGCTGGATGATGGGGATGACCAGCCTCAGGCCGGGGCCCTTGACCCGCCAGAAGCGACCGAGCAAAAACACGACCGCGCGTTCGTATTCGCGGAATACGCGAAACGATGCCACGACGATCAGCAGGATCGCCGCAGCGACAATCAAACTTGGAATCAACATGATATCCCCTTATCGGCCCATCTCCATTCTAGGACAGAAAAGGCCGCGAGCGGGTTCGTTCCCGTCGCGGCCAAGCCATCAAGGGGAGGCGATCAGGGATCAGCGCCAGCCGGCTCGATCCATCAGCCGTACCGCGTCGGCATTGTAGTCACCGAGCACGCTCATGCTGACATCGTCGAATTTGACGTCGGTGTAGGGCTCAAGCACCGCCACCGGCTCGACGCCTGCCACCGCGGGAAACTCGTTGTTGCCGGCGGAAAAGAGCTTCTGAGCCTCATCAGAGGCAAGAAATTCGAGAAACTGACGGGCGGCCTCGGGGTTCGGTGCCCCATCAACCATGCCGGCGCCACCAATGTTGCGGTGGGTGCCCCGGCCCGACTGGTTGGGGAAGATCATGCCGGCACGCTCCGCGACTGCCTGATCGGCGTCATTGTCGGACAGCGACAGGCGAACCCAGTAGTAGTGATTGCCCACCGCCAGACCACACTCACCGGCGGCAATCCCCCGGATCTGGTCAGTGTCTCCGCCCTGGGGTGGACGCGCCATGTTGTCGACCAGCCCCTCGGCCCATGCCTCGGTGGCCTCCGGCCCGTTGGCGGCAATCAGCGAAGCCACCAGCGACTGGTTGTAATCGTTGTTCGAGGAGCGGATACAGACCTCACCTGCAAAGCGCGGATCGGCCAGTTCCTCGTAGCGGCTGAGCGGCGGCTCGTCGTACTGCTCCTTGTCATAATAGACAATCCGCACCCGCTCGCTGAATCCAAACCAGAGATTCTGCGGATCGCGCAGCGGCGCGGGGATGCGCTCGGTAAGCACGTCCGATTCGACCGGCGCGAACAGCCCCGCCGCCTCGGCACGCTGGAGCCGGGCGGCGTCGACAGTCATAAAGATGTCGGCCGGGCTCGCCGCCCCTTCGCGACGGATCCGCTCGATAAGCTGATCGGAGTCACCCTCAAGCACATTCACTTCGACGCCGGTCTGCCGCTCGAATGCCTCGTAAAGGGCCTCATCCGAATCGTAATGCCGTGCCGTGTAGAGATTGAGGGTCTGAGCGCTGGCGACGCTGACTCCGGCCGCCATGCCGACGCCGAGCATCCATGCGGTGTTTCGGATCTTTGTAGACATGCAAGTCTCCTGGTCCTCTGGGTTAAATGCGGATGCGAACCATTCGCAACTTGAGAGCGATTTAATCGAACCCGTCGCCCGGCGTCAACCGCCAATGAGAATCGCTTGCAAAAACGCCGGGTGATAACGGAAACTCCCCGGTATGAGCGCAGAGCAGCATGATCTTGTATCCCGTTTTCCGGCCGGTGGGGTTGCCGGCGTCCAGGCACCCTGCCCGACGCCTTCCGGCGAGGCCCTGCAACTCGAGGGGATCAGCCACCGTTTTGACACCGTGACGGCGGCCGACGACGTCACTCTGAGCGTCGAGCCCGAGGAGCTGCTCTGTCTGCTCGGTCCATCGGGTTGCGGCAAGACCACCTTGCTGCGGTTTGCCGCGGGGCTGGAGCGCCCCCAGACTGGACGCGTGCGGATTGGCGACACGCTGATGTCGGACGCCAGTGACAGCACCTGGACCCCGCCTGAACAGCGCCAGGTCGGTCTTGTCTTTCAGGACGCCGTGCTGTTCCCGCATCTGAGCGTGCTGGATAATGTCGGCTTCGGGCTGCCCCGGATGTCAGCGCGCGAGCGCGAGCAGCGCTCCCGCGCCCTGCTTGCCCAGCTGGGGCTGGCACCGTTTGCCGAGAGCTTCCCGCATGTACTCTCGGGCGGCCAGCAGCAGCGCGTTGCACTGGCCCGCGCGCTGGCACCCTCGCCGCGGATCATGCTCCTCGACGAACCGTTCTCGGGTCTGGATGCCCGTCTCCGCGACCGCATCCGCGACGATACGCTGCATCTGCTCAAGCGCAACGGCACCGCGACCCTACTGGTCACCCACGACCCGGAAGAAGCCCTGTTCATGGCCGACCGGATCGCTGTTATGCGCGATGGTCGGATTGTCCAGCAGGGCACCCCCACCGAAATCTATTGCAACCCGCAGGATCCCTTTGTGGTGCGCTTTTTTGGGGATGTCAACGAGGTCCGCGGCGTGGTCGCGGATGGTCAGGTGGTAACCCCGCTGGGGCCGGTGGATGCCAGCCATCTGGCCGACGGCACCAATGCCCAGGTATTGATCCGTCCCGAGGCGCTCAGCGTCGAAAAACGCTCAGGCCCGATGGATCACAGCCATAGCCATGTACTCATGTCGCGGCTGCTGGGTGGCGCCAGCTTCATTCATCTGTGCGTGCATCAGGGCAACGACGAATTCCACATGCATGCCCACATGCCCGGGGTGTTCCTGCCCCAGCGCGATGAGCCCATCGATATCCATCTTGACCCCAGTCAGACGTTCGTCTTTGCGGCCTGATCAGTGATCACCCTCGGCCGATCCCGGCCGGGAATGCCGCATGGCGCGGCTGAGGAGGATCACCGGGATAATCCCCACCAGCACGATCGCCAGTGACGCCGTCGACGACTGGCTGAGCCGTTCATCCGAAGCCAGCTCGTAGGAGCGCACCGCCAGTGTGGTGAAATCGAACGGCCGCAGAATGATGGTTGCCGGCAACTCTTTCATGACGTCGACAAACACCAGGATCCCGGCGCCCAGCAGACTACCCCGCATGATGGGCGCATGCACCCGGCGCAGGGTGCCGCCAGCGGTTTTCCCCAGCGTGCGCGATGCCGCATCCATGGTCGGCGTCACTTTGGTCAGACTGGCCTGGACGGCGTTGTAGGACACCGCCAGAAAGCGCACCAGATAGGCATACACCAGCGCCACGCCGCTGCCCGTGAGCACCAGCCCGACATCCCAGCCGAACTCGCCACGGAACAGCGCATAGATCTGCTGATCCATCCAGCCCAGCGGGATGAGGATACCCACGGCGATGACGGCGCCCGGCACGGCATAGCCCATGGCGGACACCCGCACCGCCGCCTCGGTGAGGGGTGAGGGTGCCAGACGCACCCCGTAGGACAGCAGCACCGCCAGCCCCACCGCCCCCAGCGCCGCCGCGGTCGCCAGGCTCACGCTGTTGAAGATATAGGGCAGAAAGGCCCAGCCAAGCCGCCCGTCACCATTGGTCAGGCTCATCTCGAGCAGCAGCAGCGCGGGCAGGACAAAGCCCAGCACCACGGGCAACCCGCAGCCCGCCACCGCCAGCCAGCGTCGCGCCCCGCTCAGCTCATACTGGGGTAATTCGCGATAGCGACTGGAGGTATGAAAGTACTGCGCCTTGCCACGCGAGATGCGCTCGATCAGCAGCAGTGCCAGCACGAACAGCAACAGCACGCCCGCCAGCTGGGCCGCCGCAGTCCGCTCACCCAGTCCGAACCAGGTCCGGTAGATGCCGGTGGTAAAGGTATCGAGGGCAAAGAACTGCACCGCACCGAATTCGTTGAGCGTTTCCATGAGCGCAAGCGCGGCGCCCCCGGCGATGGCGGGCCGCGCCAGCGGGATGGCGATGGTGCTGAACAGCCGCCATGGCCCGCGCCCCAGCGTGCGGCCCACCTCGAGCACGCACACGGACTGCTCGAGGAATGCCGCACGGGTCAGCAGATAGACATAGGGATAGAGCACCAGGGACAGCAGGGCAATGGCCCCGCCCAGCGAGCGCACCGGCGGAAACCAGTAATCGCCCGCGCCCCAGCCGAAGGTATCCCGCAGCAGGCTCTGCAATGGTCCTGCAAACTGCAAAAAATCAGTATAGGCATAGGCGATGACATAGGTAGGCACCGCCAGCGGCAGGAGCAGCGCCCACTCGAATATCCGCTGACCGGGGAACCGGCACATGACCACCAGCCACGCAGTGCCGACCCCCAGCACCAGCACGCCGACGCCCACGCCCAGCACCAGACCCGCGGTGTTGAGCAGATAGCGGGGCAGCACCGTGGTTGCCAGATGCGCCCATACATCCGGCGCAGGGACAAATACATGGGCCAGCACAGTGAGCACGGGCAGCGCGACCAGTAGCGCGATCGCCAGCATCATGATCGTCCAGATGCTCATGCGCCGCGAGGCGAGAAGCAGGCGGGGGAAAAACGAAAGCGAACGCGCAGACGCTGCCACTGTTTAATACTCCGGGCGCAATCGTGGATCAGGACCTTATTGGTCCAGAATGATACCGATATCCGGCTGGTTTTTCAGCCCATCGCGGCGCGATCGACGCTGACGCCCGTCAGCGCCGGCGGTATGATGCATCCATGACCTATGAACGCGACATTATCCGCCGCATGGCGGGCTACGTGCCCGGCGAACAGCCCTCCAACGCCGACGTCATCAAGCTCAACACCAACGAGAACCCGTGGCCGCCATCGCCCCGGGTCATGCAGGCACTGACGACGATCAGCGCCGAGGCCCTGCGCCGCTATCCCTCGCCCGGCGCGACGGCGGTGATGGAAGAGGCAGCGACGCTGCACGGCGTGGACCATGATCAGCTGGTGGCCACGAATGGCGGCGACGAACTCCTGCGGCTTGCCATTACCACGTTTGTCCCGCCTGGACAGCCCATTGGCATCGCCGAGCCGAGCTATTCGCTGTACCCCGTGCTGGCCGCCATCCATGACAGCCCGGTGCATCGGGTGGCGCTCGACAGCGACTGGTCGCCGCCGGCGGACTTCGCTGCCGCGATGAATGATGCCGGCGTGCCACTGACGCTGCTGGTCAATCCCCATGCCCCCAGTGGCCATCTGCTTGACGCGGACACCATCAGCGCCCTTGCCGGCGATCTGCAGGGCGTGCTGCTGGTTGACGAGGCCTATGTGGATTTTGCCGACCCCGATCACGATGTCACCGCCCTGGTCCATCGGCACGACAACCTGATGATTCTGCGGACCCTGTCGAAGGGCTACTCGCTGGCCGGCCTGCGGCTCGGCTACGGCATTGGCCCCGCGGGACTGATTCAGCCGATTGCCACCAAGACCCGGGACAGCTACAGCGTCGACGCGGTGGCCGACCATCTGGGCGCCGCCGCCCTGGCGGATCAGTCCAGCGCCCGGGCCAGCTGGCGGGCGGTACGCGATGAGCGTGACCGCCTGACTCAGGCCCTGCGTGACGCGGGCTTCACGGTGCCCGACAGTCAGGCCAACTTCTGCCTGGCAAGCGTGCCTGAGGGCGCCGCTGCAAGTGCGGCGCAGCTCTATGCCGCGCTCAAGGACCAGGGCATTCTGGTGCGGCATTTCGACACGCCGCGGCTGCGCGATGACCTGCGTATCAGTATCGGGACGCCGGCGCAGAACGACGCGCTGCTCGCTGCTCTGCTTCCGATGCTCTAAGCGCTAGGCATCCAGGGCCGCGGCAAACCAGGCGCGACGCCGCCAGCTGCGCCAGAAAACTGCCCCCAGCAGCAGCCCGCGCGCCAGAGTAAAACTCACGAACGCCAGCCACAGGCCATGATTGCCCAGTGGCTGCGACAGCCACCAGACCGGCAGATAGCCCGCCAGCACCGCAATGATCATGGTATCGCGCATGGCCCGGGTGCGTGTCGCCCCGATGAAAACGCCATCGAGCAGATAACTGGCCACGGCCAGTAATGGCATCGCCACCATCCAGGGCAGGAAATTCGCGGCGGCAACCCGCACATCCGGCAGATCGGTCAGCAGACGGATCAGCGTCTCGCCTCCCAGAGCAAACCCCAGACTCGCCAGGGCGGCGGTCGCCAGCGACCATTCCAGGGCCGCGCGCACGATCCGTCGGAAGCCGGCCTCGTCGTCGGCGCCGATCTGCTGGCCCACCAACGACTCGGTGGCATGGGCAAACCCGTCGAGCCCATAGGAGGCCAGCAACACGAACTGCAGCAATACAGCGTTCGCCGCCAGCGTGACATCCCCCAGCTGCGCGCCCTGAGCATGAAAAAAGGCAAAAGCGAACAACAGGCACAGCGTGCGGATGAACAGCGCCGCGTTCACTCCCAGCAGGCGCCGATACCCCGCGACGGGGCCGAAGATGCCGGTCACCCGGCGCCAGCCCCAGCCCCGCCAGGCGTGCAGGGCCCACCCGGCGCCGACGCTCAGCGCCAGATAGTCGGCCAGCACGCTGGCAAGGGCAACACCATCGGTGGTCATGCCAAGGCCCACGACAAAGAGCAGATCGAGCAGGATATTGGCCAGATTGTTGACGATCATCAGCACCAGCGTGACCCGGCTGTAGCCGCGCCCCAGAAACCAGCCGATCAACGCATAGTTGGCGAGCACGGCCGGCGCACTCAATATGCGGATGCGCGCGTAGGTATCGGCCTCGGCGGTGACCGCCGCACTGCCGTCGAGCAACGCCAGGCCCGCAGGGATCAGCAACGGATGGAGCGCAATCAGGACCAGACCGATCACCGCCGCCAGCATCAGACTCTGCCCCAGCAACCGGATCAGATCGTCGTGATCCTGCCGCCCGCAGGCCTGGGCTGCCAGACCGGTGGTGCCCATTCGCAGAAAGCCGAACCCCCAGTAGAGAAAGCTGAACAGCGTTGCCCCCAGCGTCACCCCGCCCAGATAGCGGCTGTCGGGCAGATGACCGACCACCGCGGTATCCACCAGCCCCAGTAGCGGGACAGTCAGGTTGGAGACGATCAGCGGCCACGCCAGCGCGATCACCCGCCGGCGTGCCGATGCGGGCGTGCGTGGCGCTGCCGGGCTGCTATACTCCGCACCCATGAAAATGGTCACTCCTGAACAGTATCGCCGCGCCCTGCTGGTGCTCGCCGGGGCGCACATCGCCATCATCGCCGCCAGCAACTATCTGGTGCAGCTACCGGTGACGCTCCTCGGGGTGCAGAGCACCTGGGGGGCGTTCTCGTTTCCTTTCATTTTCCTTGCCACGGACCTGACGGTACGGACCTTCGGTAAATTCGCCGCCCGGCGCATCATATTTTTTGCCATGGGCCCGGCCCTGCTGGTGTCCTACCTGCTGGGCGTGCTCTTTCAGCAGGGCAGTTTTCAGGGCAGCGAGGCGCTGCTCACGCTCAACAGCTTTGTCGGGCGGATCGCCGCCGCCAGTTTTATCGCCTATGCCCTGGGGCAGCTGCTCGACATCCAGCTGTTCGACCGCCTGCGCGGCTCTGCCCGCTGGTGGGTGGCACCGGCGGTTTCCACCGTGTTTGGCAATCTCGCCGACACCGTGGCGTTCTTCGGCATTGCCTTCTACCGCAGCGCGGATCCGTTCATGGCCGCCCACTGGCCCGAGATTGCGGCAGTCGACTATGCCATGAAGCTGGGCATCTCACTGCTGCTGTTCCTGCCTGCCTACGGGCTGTTGCTGGGATGGCTGCAGCGTCGGGTACTGGGTCCGGACGGGCGCATCGCTCTGCAGCCGGCCACGGCGTCGCCGCGTTAGCCGGCCGGCGCTGGGCGGCGCGGGTACCAGACCAGCGGCCCGCCGCGACGACTGGTATCGATTTCAAAGCCGTGCCGTGCATACCAGTCCAGCAACTCGGCCTGGTCCAGTCCACCGGCCTCATCGACGTTAGCCTGGCCCAGCAGGGTCACGCCATGGCGATCGCACAGCGTTTTCAGCCACTCCAACGCATGACTGGCCTCACCACGGCCCCGCGAGGCCGGATCGGTCTCGATGCGCATCAGCACCAGATACTCCGACTCGGCCTCGACCACGGCCCGCACCGAGCCGAACCAGCGGTAATCCAGTAGCGAGTCCGCCTCGCCGGCCGCCGGAATGGTCTGCTCGCGCCAGCCACGGATGGCCGCATCAACATCCCGACTCATGGTGTCAGCCACTCGCGTCCGCCCATATACGGCTGGAGCACGGCGGGAATGCGCACACGGCCATCGGCCTGCTGGTAGTTCTCGAGCACTGCCACCAGACAACGCCCCACTGCCAGGGCCGAGCCATTCAGGGTGTGTAACGGCTCGGGACGGCCGGTCTCGGGGTGGCGCCAGCGCGCCTGCATGCGACGCGCCTGAAAGGCCTCGGTATTGCTGCAGGAGGAAATCTCCCGGTAGCTTGCCTGACCGGGCAGCCAGACCTCGATGTCGTAGGTCTTGGCGGCCGCAAACCCCATATCGCCGCCGCAGAGCGTCACGACGCGATAAGGCAGCGCGAGCTGTTGCAGGATGATCTCGGCGTGCCGGGTCAGCCGCTCGAGCGCGGCATAGGAGTCATCCGGCCGGGTGAGCTGCACCAGTTCGACCTTGTCGAATTGATGCTGGCGGATCATGCCGCGGGTATCACGGCCGTAGGATCCGGCTTCGGACCGAAAGCAGGGGCTGTGGCAGACATAGCCCACCGGCAGCTGATCGGCCTCGATAATCTCACCGGCCGCCAGATTGGCAAGCGGCACCTCGGCGGTGGGAATCAGCCGCAGCGGGGGCTCGAACCCCGCGATGGCGAACAGATCCTCGTCAAACTTGGGCAGCTGACCGGTCCCGATCAATGCCTCTTCGCCTACCAGGTAGGGCACATAGGTTTCGTGATAACCGTGCTGCTCGGTGTGCACGTCCAGCATGTACTGCGCGAGCGCCCGATGCAGCCTTGCAACGCCTCCGCGCATGACCACAAAACGGGCCCCCGAGAGCTTTGCCCCCGCTGCAAAATCCAGCCCACCCCCCAGTGCCTCGCCCAGCTCGACGTGATCGCGGGCGTCAAAATCGAAGGACGGCGGCGTGCCCCAGGTCCGGACCTCGATGTTGTCCGCCTCATCGTGGCCCGGCGGTACCGAATCATGGGGCAGATTGGGCAGCCCCAGCTGGATGGTGCGCAGCGCCGTCTGCACGGTCTCGAGCTCGGATTGCGCGGCCTTGAGCGCCTCACCCAGATCGGCGACTGCATCCAGCAGCGGCTGCACCGGCTCGCCAGCCTGCTTGGCCTGACCGATCGCCCGCGACTGGGCATTGCGCTCGTGCTGCAGGGACTCGGTGCGCGACTGCAGCTCGCGGCGTTGCGCCTCAAGCCGGGCATAGTGCTCGGCATCAAAGACATGGCCCCGCCGTGCCAGCTGCTCGGCGACCGCGTCGGGATTCTGCCGGAGGGTTTTTTGATCAAGCATCGATTGGCTCGTGTCCTAGAAACTTCGGGTGATGAGAATGCCCGTGAGCGTTGCCAACAGGCAGGTCGTCACGCTTGCAAGCCCATAGGCCGCCGCCTGCAGACCGGCGCCGGCTTCGTACAGAGTGATTGTGTCCAGCGAAAACGTTGAAAACGTGGTGAATGCTCCCAGCAACCCAACGCTGAAGAAAAGCCGCAGATTCGAGCCGGGCAGGCTCCGCTCCACGAGCAGGACAAAAGCCACCCCGATCAGGAGGCTGCCCACCACGTTCACCGCCAGCGTTCCCCAGGGAAACGCCCGGGGCAACAGGCCGTGGACGGCGGCGGTGGCCCCATAACGCAGTGCCGCGCCAATCGCCCCGCCACTGGCCACCGCCAGGTATTCACCGACAAACGCCATCGCCTGACTCTCGCTCGAAAAGCTCGCCGAAGTGTACGCGAAACCCGATGACGATCGTAGCCGGTCAGCGTTGCCCCGACTCCTCATCCAGCGCGGCCAGCCATGCCAGTCGGTCGGCGATACGGCGCTCGAGGCCGCGTTCGGTGGGCCGGTAGTAACGCCGCCCGGACAATGCCTCGGGCAGATAGTGCTCGCCGGCGGCATAGCCATGGGGCTCGTCGTGGGCATATCGATAGGCATGCCCGTAGCCGAGGGATTTCATCAGCTTGGTCGGCGCATTGCGCAGATGCACTGGCACCTCGAGCGAGCCGTGGCTGCGGGCATCGGCCATGGCCTGGTTGAAGGCGTTGTACACGGCGTTGCTCTTGGGGACTGAGGCCATGTAGGTGATGGCGTGGGCGATCGCCAGCTCCCCCTCCGGTGATCCCAGCCGCTCCTGCGCCTGCCACGCATCCAGACCCACCTGCAGGGCGCGCGGGTCGGCATTGCCGATATCCTCCGAGGCCATACGCACCACCCGACGGGCGATATACAACGGATCACAGCCGCCCTCGAGCATCCGCGCATACCAGTACAACGCGGCGTCAGGTGCCGAGCCACGAACCGACTTGTGAAGTGCCGAGATCAGGTCGTAGAAGGCATCCCCGCCCTTGTCAAAGCGCGCCCGGCCGCCGGCCGCCGCCTCGCGAATACGCGCCACCCCGATGACCCTGTCGTCACCCACCAGATCCGCCGCCACCTCCAGCAGGCTCAGGGCCGTGCGGGCGTCGCCATCGGCCAGCTGGGTCAGTGCCTCACGGGCCGCGGGTTCGAGCTGCAGACGGGCATCCCCCAGACCGCGCTCGGCATCCGCCATGGCAGAATCGACCAGCCGACCGATCGCTTCCGCCTCGAGGGTGCGCAACACATAAACCCGCACCCGCGAGAGCAGTGCGTTGTTCAGCTCGAAAGAGGGGTTTTCGGTGGTCGCACCGATGAACAGCAACGTGCCGTCCTCGATATAGGGCAGAAAGGCATCCTGCTGCCCCTTATTAAATCGATGCACTTCGTCGACAAACAGCAGGGTCTGACGACCGGCCTCGCGGTTGGCCCGACCGCGCGCGGCCGACTCGCGGATATCCTTGACCCCCGCCATCACCGCCGACAGGGTCAGAAACTCGGCATCCGCCGCCGCCGCGACCATGCGCGCCAGCGTCGTCTTGCCCGTACCCGGTGGCCCCCACAGGACCATGGAATGCGGCCGGCCGACCGCCAGCGCCTCTCCCAGCGGCCGCCCGGGTGCCAGCAGATGCGACTGGCCAACAAACTCGTCCAGATGGCGTGGCCGCATGCGATCCGCCAGCGGACGCGTCCGGTCGATCATGCGCCCTGCATCACATCCACACCCTCGGGCGGTTCAAAATCGAATCGCTCAAAATCGATGCTCGGATTGCGCTCGATGCCGATCAGTTCAACGGTCACCCGCTGGCCCATGCCGTCCTGCACCTCGATGGTGACGGGCACCCCGTCCTCGAGGGTGAGATGAACGCGCTGAAAATTCCAGGCCGGATCGGTGGGTTGCATGCGAATGCGTCCATCATCGGTCACCGACAGGTCGAAATCGGCCTGCAGATTGGCGAAATCGCCACTCAGCAGCTGCGCGGCGCCTACCCCCAGGGCATCATCCAGCGGCCGGACCACCACCTGCTCGAGGGCAACGTCGTGCACCCAGAGCTTCTCGCCATCGGCCACGATGACTTGCTCCCAGGGGGTGTCGTAGTCCCAGACAAAGCGCTGGGGGCGGGCCATGACGAACGAACCAGCGGCCTGTTCAATCACCGTATCGGTTTCATCCCGGGTGGTCTGGCGGAACTCGCCCTCGAGGGTTTCCACCGACTCGAAGTACGCTGCCAGCCGGTCCAGCGACGCCGGGGTCTCCGGCTGGGCCATGGCCGTACCCGCCAGCATTGTCGCGGCGGCCAGTCCTGCCAGCAGACGGGCCCGGATCGCGTTGTTGATTCTTCGGCGCATCAATCCCCCGGCGGTGGTGGCGCGATCACTTCGCGCGAGCCATTGGCCTGAAGCGGTCCGACAATACCGGCCGCCTCCATTTCCTCGACCAGACGGGCGGCGCGGTTGTAGCCCACCTTGAGTCGGCGCTGAACGCCCGAGATCGAGGCCTTGCGGGTTTCGGTGACGACTCGCACCGCCTGATCGTAGAGCGGATCCGACTCGCCGCCACCCGCGCTCACCTCGCCGGGCAAGGCGCCGGCGCCGGCCGCGTCGCCGCCGCCCTCATCCAGAATCCCGTCAACGTAATCCGGCGAGCCGCTCTGCTTGAGATGCTCCGCTACGCGGTGGACCTCAGCATCCGATACGAACGCGCCGTGCACGCGCTCGGGCAGGCCGCGACTGCTGGGCCCCATGTAGAGCATATCGCCATGTCCGAGCAGGGACTCCGCCCCCATCTGATCGAGAATGGTGCGCGAGTCGACCCGCGAGGACACCTGGAAGGCCATTCGCGTGGGGATATTCGCCTTGATCAATCCGGTAATCACGTCCACTGACGGTCGCTGGGTGGCAAGAATCAAGTGGATGCCGGCGGCACGGGCCTTCTGCGCAAGGCGCGCGATCAATTCCTCGACCTTCTTGCCGACCATCATCATCATGTCGGCAAACTCGTCGACCACCACCACGGTATAGGGCATCGGCTCGAGCACCGGCGGTTGCGGTGCTTCGCCATCCAGCGTCGGCTCGACCCGATCGCCGGCCAGGTTCCAGAGCGGATCGGTCAGGGGTTCGCCGCGGTCCTGCGCCTCGCGGATCCGGCGATTGGCTCCGGCGATATTGCGCACGCCCAGCGCCGACATCACGCGATAACGCCGCTCCATCTCGCCGACACACCAGCGCAGCGCATTGGCCGCCTCTTTCATGTCCGTGACCACGGGTGCCAGCAGGTGCGGAATGCCGTCATAGACCGAGAGTTCGAGCATTTTCGGGTCAATCATGATCATCCGCACCTGCTCAGGGGCATTTTTATAGAGCATGCTGATGATCATGGCGTTAATGCCCACCGACTTGCCCGAGCCGGTGGTGCCGGCCACCAGCAGATGCGGCATCTTGGCCAGATCCACCACTTGCGTGTACCCGCCGATATCCTTACCGATCGCCAGGGTCAGCGGCGAGTCCGCCTTCTCGAAGGCATCCGCCCGAATGATCTCGGACAGCGCGATCACCTGACGATGCTCGTTGGGGATCTCGAGGCCCACCACCGATTTGCCGGGAATCACTTCCACCACCCGCACGGCCGTCACCGACAGCGCGCGGGCCAGATCCTTGGACAGGTTGCTGATCTGACTGACCTTCACACCCGCTGCGGGCTTGAGCTCAAAGCGGGTGATCACCGGACCGGGCTGAACCGCGACCACCTCCACCTCGACGCCGAAATCGCCCAGCTTGGTCTCGACCAATCGGGACATGGACTCGAGCGCCTCGTGGCTGTAACCGGGCTGCTCGGCCTGGGGCGAATCGAGCAGTGACACCGGCGGCTGTCCACCATTGGGCGGCGGTGTCTCGAACAGTTGACGCTGTTCAGCCCGATTGCTGGTCGTCGCCCGGGCGGGCGCAGGCTTGGGTGCCGGCGCGGCGGGCGCCGATGGCGCAGGGGCCGGTGCCGCAATGGCGGGCTTCTGGCGCTGGCGCTGGCGGCGGCGCTCGGCATATCGGGCGGCCTGCCGGGAGCCGGCCGACCGCAGCGCATTGATCCCGCCCTGCAGATACCCCTGCAGGGTCAGCAGGTATTTGCCCTGGGCCAGCACCAGCTGCCCAAGCCGGTCCATGAGCGAAATCCACGACAGCCCGGTAAACAGCGTCACTCCAGCCAGAAACACCGCCAGCGCCAGCAGCGTGGCGCCGATAAAGCTGAAGGCCTCGCGCCCCCAGTCGCCCACAAGATTGCCCAGTACACCCCCCGAGCTGAGGGGCACGGTGCCGGCCACCGGCTGGATGTGCAGCCGCGCCACGGCCGCCCCGGCCAGCAGCGTGATCACAAAGCCGATCAACCGCACCCCGATAATGCCCCAGTGCACGGCCCCGTCACGCCGCTGCCAGCGATAGACGAGCGTGGCCAGAAGGCCGATCAGCACAGGGAACAGGTAGGCCAGATAACCAAACAGATAGAGACTGAGATCGGCCCAGTAAGCGCCCACCACTCCGCCGGCGTTGCCGACGCCGCGAGTGGGACCGGACTGGCTCCAGCCCGGGTCGGCCGGTGTGTAGGTCAGCAGCGCAAGCATCAAAAAGCCGGCCACCGCCATCAGCAACAGCAGGGCCGCCTCGCGGAGGACCCGACTGATGTGCTGACTGCCGGGCGCGGTCAGTCGCCGTGCGGTTGTCTTGCCTGCCATGAGGTTGAGTGTACAGTAGGCGGTCGACCTTTCGCAGCGGGTGGTAGCAGGCACTTCCGGGGGTCTGCCGTGGTCTGTCCAGACATGCAAATCAGAGCTCTATCGGCCATCAACGAAATCGCGGCGGCGCGCTGGAATGCGCTGATCGGCGCCGACAATCCGTTCCTGCGGCACGAATTTCTTGCGGCCCTGGAGCGCCACGGCGCGGTGTCGCCGGACAATGGCTGGATTCCCTATCATCTTGTCCTCGAGGACGGCGACACGCTGGTCGCCGCTGCGCCGGCCTATCTCAAAGGCAATTCATGGGGCGAATTCGTCTTCGACTTCGCCTGGGCGCATGCCTATGAGCGCAATGGCCTCGACTACTACCCCAAGCTGATCATCGCGGTGCCCTACAGCCCGGTGAACGGGCCGCGCATGCTGATCCATGCCGACTATCCGACCCAGGGCGCGCGCCGTGCGCTCGCCGATGGGGCCCGGCAGATCGCCGATGCCCTTGAGATCAGCTCCGTCCACTGGCTGTTCGCCGGCGACGAGGACATGGCCGAGCTGGAGGCGACGGGCTATTCGCGCCGGGATGGCTGTCAGTACCACTGGCGCAATGCTGGCTATGACGACTTCGAGGACTTTCTCGGCGGCCTGAATGCCAAAAAGCGCAAGAACATCCGCCGCGAGCGCCGACGCGTCGACGAACAGGGCCTGAGCCTGCGCACGCTGCATGGCGACGAGATGACTCCCGAGCTCTGGACCGCTCTGCACGGCTTTTACGTCGACACCTTCCATGCCCACGGCAACCGACCGGTCATTACCCGCGACTGCTTTATCGAGCTGGGCGATCGGCTGGGTGACCGGCTGGTGGCCTTCGTGGCCGAGGCCGGAGATGAGCCTGTGGCCGCCGCCATCTGCCTGCGCAGCAACGACACGCTCTACGGGCGTTACTGGGGAGCTGCCGCGGACTATGACGACCTGCACTTCGAGGCCTGCTACTACCAGGGCATCGATTACTGCATTCGTGAAGGCATGGACCGGTTCGAGCCCGGCGCCCAGGGTGAGCACAAGGTGGCCCGGGGATTTCTGCCGGTGCTGACCCATTCCGCGCATCATCTGCGCGACGCCCGGTTTCAGGCGGCCGTGGACGACTTTCTTGCCCGCGAGCGACCGGCAGTTGCCGAATACGCCGACACCCTGACCGCCGAAGGCCCGTACCGCGCCGACGTGCTGGAAAACCTGCCGCGTGACTGAGCCGAGGCTGCCCATCCCCTGGCTTGCGCCGGATGACGAGACCACGCCCCTGCCCGACCCGGACAGCGCCATGGCCGAACCGGAAGGGCTGCTGGCGATCGGTGCATCGCTATCGCCGCAACGCCTGGAGTCGGCCTATCGCAGCGGGATTTTCCCCTGGTATTCACCGGGTGAGCCCATCCTGTGGTGGAGCCCCGACCCGCGGGCGATCATCGTACCGTCGCGTTTTCACGTCAGCCGGTCCCTGCAGCGTCAACTGCGCCGCAGCGACTATCGTGTCTCACTGGATACCGCCTTTGAGGCGGTAGTGGCCGCCTGCGCCGCGCCGCGGCTTGACCAGCCGGGCACATGGATAACGCCGGAAATGGCGGATGCGTATTGCGAGCTCCATGGGCGCGGGCTGGCCCACTCCATCGAGGTCTGGCGCGACGATCGCCTCATCGGTGGCCTCTATGGGGTGTCCACCGGTCGCGCCTTCTTTGGCGAGTCAATGTTCAGCCACGCCACCAACGGCAGCAAGATCGCACTGGCCTGGCTGCTTTGCCAGCTGGATACCTGGCAATTCGATTTCCTCGACTGCCAGATGCCCACCGACCACCTCCTGAGCCTGGGGGCCGAGACGGTTCCGCGGCGCCGGTTTCTGCTGCAACTGGCCGCCAGTCAGCGCAGCGCCACGCAGCCGGGCCCCTGGACGCTGTCCATCGAGCGCGACGACGTCACGCGTCATTGGCGGGGGCGATGACCGACTCTGCAGCACCGACGCAATCGATCCGCCTGTTCGGCACGGGCTATCGGCCCTGCCCCTACCTCCACGACCGGCCGTCACAGTTCGACTTTGTCGATCCACGACTGACCCCCACCGCCGAGCTCTACGACGCCCTGCTCGAGCAGGGGTTTCGGCGCGGCGGTGAGCACCTCTATCGCAATGCCTGCCCCGGCTGCCAGCTGTGTCAGAGCATTCGCATACCCGTGGCGCGTTTCCAGCCGCGACGCCGGCACCGCCGTTGTCGGCGTGATAATGCGGATGTCTATCTGCGTGACGTCGGCTTTCGCTATTCGGCCGAGCACTTCGCACTCTACAGCCGCTATGTCTCGGCCCGTCATCCCGGCGGCGGCATGGATGAGGCCGATCCCGACCTGTATTGGCAGTACCTGACCTCGGAATGGTGCCCCACGAAGTTTCTGGAGATGCGCCAGACCGGCAACGACCAATTACTTGGAGTGGCCGTCACCGACGATACCGGCGCGGCTTATTCGGCGGTCTACACCTTCTACGAGCCCGAGGCCACTCATCGCGGTCTGGGTACGCTGGCGATCCTGCTGCAGATCGAGCAAGCCCGGCGCCGCCGGCGCGACTGGCTGTACCTGGGCTACTGGATTGCCGGATGCCCGGGAATGGACTACAAAACCGGCTTCCATCCCCACGAGCGGCTGTCACCCGGGGGCTGGATCGCTGAAGGCTGAGGGCGGCGGCGATTGGTGAACGACAGCGCCTCGGGTAGAATCAGGCGTTTTATCAGCAAGAGTAAAGGCTGAATGGCGAAGGAAGAGAACATCCGCATGCAGGGCACCATCACCGAGGTGATGCCCAACACCATGTTTCGTGTCGAGCTCGAGAACGGCCACGTTGTCACCGCCCATATCTCCGGAAAGATGCGCAAGCACTACATCCGGATTCTGCGCGGCGACAAGGTGACCGTCGAACTGACCCCCTATGACCTCAACAAGGGGCGCATCGTCTTTCGGGCCCGCTGAGCCGGCCTACTCGACCGGCTCGGGCGTGTCGATCTGAAACGCGAGCGACTCGCCGGTCTCATCCAGATCGACCCGGACATGCCCACCATTTGTCAGCTTGCCGAATAACAGCTCGTCCGCCAGGGCTCGCTTCAGCTTGTCCTGAATGAGGCGGGCCATCGGCCGCGCGCCCATCTTGGGATCATAGCCCTGCTCCGCCAGCCAGTTGCGGGCGGGATCGCTGACGTCCAGCGTGACCCGCTTCTGGGCCAGCTGATGGCGCAGGTCGCGGATGAACTTGTCCGCCACCCGCTGAATCACCTCCGGCGCCAGCCCGTTGAACTGGATGATGGCATCCAGCCGGTTACGGAACTCAGGCGTGAACTGCTTGCGGATCACCTCGATGGCGTCACTGCTCTGATCCTGCGGCGTAAAGCCGATTGTGCGGCGGCTCTGCTCCTCGGCACCGGCATTGGTGGTCATCACCAGAATCACGTTGCGGAAATCCGCATGGCGGCCATTGTTGTCGGTCAACGAGCCGTGATCCATCACCTGCAACAGCAGGTTGAACACATCCGGATGGGCCTTTTCGATCTCGTCGAGCAGCACCACCGAGTGCGGATGCTTGAGCACTTCTTCGGTGAGCAGACCACCCTGATCAAAGCCGACATAACCGGGCGGCGCCCCGATCAGGCGCGACACCGTGTGCCGCTCCATGTACTCGGACATGTCGAAGCGGATCAGGTTGATCCCCATGGTCTCGGCCAGCTGCCGGGTGACCTCGGTCTTGCCGACGCCCGTGGGGCCGGCAAACAGGAAACTGCCCACCGGCTTGCCGGTGTCGCGCAGCCCCGCCCGTGACATCTTGATGGTCGTGCCCAGGGTGTCGATGGCCTCGTCCTGGCCGAAGATGGTCCGTTTGAGATCCTTCTCGATGGTCTCGAGCAGACGCATGTCCGATGTGGACACCCGCTTGGGAGGGATCCGCGCAATCTTGGCGATGATCGTCTCCACATCCGAGACGCTGACCGTCTTTTTCTTTTTCGACGGCGGCAGCAGCCGCAGGTTGGCACCTGCCTCGTCGATCACGTCGATGGCCTTGTCCGGCAGGAACCGGTCGCTGATGTACTTCGCCGCCAGCTCTGCTGCCGACTCGAGCGCCGGATTCGTGAAGCGCACACCGTGGTGCTTTTCGAACCGGTCCTTGAGCCCGCGAAGGATCTGGACGGTCTCATCCACCGTGGGCTCGGCCACATCGATCTTCTGGAATCGCCGGGCCAGCGCCCGATCCTTTTCAAAGACCCCCCGGAATTCCTGATAGGTGGTCGAGCCGATGCACTTGAGCTCGCCACTCGCCAGCATGGGCTTGAGCAGATTGGACGCATCCATCACACCGCCCGAGGCCGATCCGGCGCCGATGATGGTATGGATCTCGTCGATGAAGAGTATCGCGTGCTTCTGCTTTTTGAGCTGCGCCAGCAGACCCTTGAGGCGCTTTTCAAAGTCGCCGCGATACTTGGTGCCGGCCACCAGCGCCCCCATATCGAGCGAGTAGATCGTCGCATCGGCGAGCACCTCGGGGACTTCGCCGTCCTCGATCAGCTTGGCCAGCCCTTCGGCAATCGCGGTCTTGCCCACACCGGCCTCGCCAACATACAGCGGATTGTTCTTGCGCCGCCGGCACAGGATCTGAATCGTGCGCTCCACCTCGAACTTGCGGCCGATCAGCGGATCGGTCTTGCCCTGCCGCGCCCGGGTGTTGAGGTTGGTGGCAAAGCTCTCGAGCGGATTGCTGCTTTCGCCATCCTCGGTCGCCTCGCTCTCCTCACGGGACGGCTCGGACTCGTCACCGCCTTCCTCGCTGCCGTTTTTCGAGATCCCGTGGGACAGGAAATTCACTGCATCCAGCCGCGAAATGTTCTGCTTGTGCAGGAAGTACACCGCCTGCGATTCCTGCTCGCTGAAGATCGCGACAACCACGTTGGCGCCGCTCACTTCCTTTTTACCTGACGACTGGACGTGCAGGATCGCGCGCTGCAGGACCCGCTGGAAACCCAGGGTCGGCTGCGTTTCGCGATTGTCATTGGCCGGCAGCAGGGGCGTTGTTTCATCGAGGAACGCCTCGAGATCCTGTCGCAGGCTCTCGAGATCGGCCTCGCAGGCACGCAGCACCTCGAGCGCCGCCGGGTTGTCGGTCAGCGCGAGCAGAAGATGCTCCACGGTAAGGAACTCATGACGCTTGTCACGCGCTTCCTTGAAGGCGAGGTTCAACGTGAATTCCAGCTCTTTGCTCAGCATCGCTATCTCACTTGCAATCTTGTTGGGAAAACCCGGTCACCCCAGGTCCGGTCGGTGCCTCAGGCGGGCTCGAGCGTGCACATCAACGGATGGTCATTGTCGCGCGCATAGTCATTGACCTGATCCACCTTGGTTTCGGCCACGTCGCGGCTGAACTCCCCGCAGACGCCCTTGCCCCGGGTGTGGACATGGAGCATGACCTGCGTGGCCTGCTCGCGGTCCATGCGGAAAAACGTCTGGAGTACCTCTACCACGAACTCCATGGGTGTGTAGTCATCGTTGAGCAACACGACGCGGTAGAGCGGCGGTTGCTTGACGGCCGGTTCAGCTTCTTCGACCGATAAATCGTCGTCGCGTTTCGGATCGTTTTCTTCACTCATCAACCGATCATCCCAAGGCTACCTGTATGGATATGAGGACACCGACCCGCGAGTAAAAGGTCCATCCCGCATCGCCGGTGTTATTATTTCAGCATGCAGCACACATCACACGTCATTGTTGGTCTGTCGGGCGGTGTCGACTCGGCGGTCAGTGCCTGGCTTTTGAAGGCGCAGGGCTACCGGGTCGAGGGCCTGTTCATGAAGAACTGGGAAGACGACGATACCGACACCCACTGCACGGCCGAGACTGATTTCGCCGATGCCCGCCAGGTGGCCGATACCCTGGGTATCCCGCTGCACCGGGCAAACTTTGCCGCCCAGTATCGCACTGAGGTGTTCGACCACTGCCTGCGCGAGTTTCAGGCCGGTCGAACCCCTAACCCCGACATCCTGTGCAACCAGCGTATCAAGTTCCGGGCGTTTCTTGACCATGCCCGCCGACTGGGTGCCGATGTCGTGGCAACCGGCCACTACGCCGCAGTGGGCGGACAGCCGGGTGCGCGCACGCTCGAGCGCGCCGCCGACGCCGACAAGGATCAGACCTACTTTCTGTATACGCTGGGCCAGGCCCAGCTCGAAGCCACGCTGTTTCCACTCGCCGGGCGAACCAAGCCCGAGGTCCGGAGGCTCGCCGACCAGGCCGGCTTCGAGAACTTCAACAAGCCCGACAGCACCGGCATCTGCTTTATCGGCGAGCGCGACTTCCAGAGATTCCTCGGTCGCTATATCGATCGTCGCCCGGGGCCGATCGTGTCACTGGATGGCGAAACCCTGGGCGAGCATAACGGCCTTGCCTTCTACACCCTCGGCCAGCGCCGTGGCCTCAATCTCGGCGGCAGTGCCGCGCGCCCCGGCCTGCCCTGGTACGTGGCCGACAAGGACATGGCCGGCAACCGACTGATTGTGGTGCAGGGCCATGACCATCCGGCGCTGCAGAATGATGGCCTGATTGCCGATCAGTGGCAGTGGGTGGACGGTCACGGCCCGGCGGAGCCCATTCGCTGCACCGCCCGGCTGCGTCATCGCCAGGTGGATCAGCCCGGCTGGCTGACACCGCTGGGCGACGGTCGCCGGCGCCTCGACTTTGATCAGCCTCAACGCGCAGTCGCCCCCGGCCAGTCGGTAGTGATCTATGACGGGGCGGCGTGCCTGGGCGGCGGTATTATCCAGACGCGGCTGCCGGCCGCGGGGAGCCCCATCCTTGGCGTCGCCTGAGCAGGAACGCGCCGCGGCGATGGCCGCGGTGTTCCAGGCCCTGGACGGCGTGCGTGACATCGCCGATCGCGGTCAGCATGACGGCGCGGCCGCCCGCACCTGTCTGCGCGGGCTGCTGGGCGATTACTCCGGCTCAGTGGTCAACCTCTACGGCGGCGAGGCGTCACTCCAGCACGGACTGAAACTGATGGTGGGGCATCTGGCGCAGCCGCAATCCATGCACCTGACCCGCTATCTCGTGGCCGTACTGCAGCTCGAGCGGCGGCTACGGCGCGACCGGGCACGCCTGAGCGCCCTTGCTGCCGGGCTTGAGCGCACGCGCCGTCAAGCGGAGTATTTCGACCAGATTGACCATGACAGCGTTATCCATCATCTCGGCGACCTCTACAGCGAGCACATCAGCTCGCTGCGGCCGCGGATCATGGTCCAGGGACATGCCCACTACCTGCAGGACAGCCGCAACGCGGCGCTGATCCGCGCCCTGCTGCTGGCGGCGATTCGCGCGGCGGGGCTGTGGCAGATGAACGGCGGCGGTCGCCTGCGCCTGGTGCTCGGGCGTCGCGCCCTCATCGAGACGGCACAGGCCATGCAGACGGCGTCGTGATTACCATGGCCCGCGGTTCAAAGTGCATGCCCATGGCCGCCGCGTCATGTAAAATAGGGGTTTCACACGGGTCGATGGACCCCACACAAAGGACGTGCAAGCTGCGCACGCCGATTCCGGGAGGAAGTCATGAGCAATAGCTACAATGCCCGCGGGACACTGGACGTCAAGGGCAAGCACTACGAGATCTACCGCCTCGACGCGCTCAAGGATCAGTACGACATCGACCGGTTGCCATTCTCTCTGAAGGTGCTGCTCGAGAATCAGCTGCGCAAGGAAGATGGCAAAAACATCGGTCCCGAGCAGATCAAGGCCATCGCCGAGTGGGACCCCAATGGCGGCCCCGGCGATCAGATCTCGTTCATGCCGGCAAGGGTGGTGCTTCAGGACTTTACCGGCGTTCCGGCCGTCGTCGACCTGGCCGCGATGCGTGATGCAATGAAACGCCTGGGTGGCGATCCCGATCTGATCAACCCCCTCGAACCGGCGGATCTGGTCATCGACCACTCGGTCATGGTGGACCACTTCGGCACGGCCAATGCGCTGGATCTCAACAGCAAGATCGAGTTCAAGCGCAATGAAGAGCGCTACAAGTTCCTGCGCTGGGGCCAGAAGGCTTTCTCCAACTTCCGGGTGGTCCCACCCGGCACCGGGATTGTCCATCAGGTCAATCTCGAATACCTGTCCAAGGGCGTCTTCACCAAAGAGACCGAAAACGGCACCGTCGCCTACCCCGACACGCTGGTCGGCACCGACTCCCACACCACAATGGTGAACGGGCTCGGCGTGCTGGGCTGGGGTGTGGGCGGCATTGAGGCCGAAGCGGCCATGCTCGGCCAGCCCATCACGATGCTGGTTCCCGAGGTGGTTGGATTCCGTCTCAGCGGCGAGCTGCGCGAAGGCGCCACCGCCACCGACCTGGTCCTGACCGTGACCGAACAGCTCCGCAAAAAGGGCGTCGTCGGCAAGTTCGTCGAGTTCTTCGGCGACGGCCTCGACAACCTGCCCCTGGCGGACCGGGCCACCATCGGCAACATGGCGCCCGAGTATGGCGCCACCTGCGGCATTTTCCCGATCGACAAGGAGACCATCGAGTATCTCCGCGTCTCGGGCCGCGACGAGGAAACCATCGACCTGGTCGAGGCCTATGCCCGCGAGCAGGGCATGTGGCGCGAAACCGGCTCGCGCGAGGCCGACTACACCGACGTGGTTGAGCTCGACCTTGGCGACGTCGTGCCCAGCATTGCCGGCCCGCGCCGGCCGCAGGACCGGATCCCGCTGACCAATGCCAAGTCGGCCTTCCTCGAGTATCTCGAAGAAGAGCTCACGGCCCGTGGCACCATGCCCGACGCCGAGCAGGCCCGGTTCGAGGGCGAAGGTGGCTCCACGGCGCCGGGTCAGGCGCTTTGGCACGAGAAGGGCGCCATCAAGGTCAACAACGAGGGGGAGGAGTTCATGCTCAAGCACGGCGATGTCGTCATCGCCGCGATCACCTCCTGCACCAACACCTCCAACCCGGCCGTACTGGTGGCCGCGGGGCTGGTCGCCAAAAAGGCCCGCGAGCGCGGCCTGACCAGCAAGCCCTGGGTGAAGACCTCGTTTGCGCCCGGTTCACAGGTGGTTCCGGCCTATCTGGGTGAGGCCGGGCTGATGGAGCCGCTCCAGGCACTCGGCTTTGACGTGGTCGGATTTGGCTGCACCACCTGCATCGGCAACTCCGGGCCACTGCCCGAGGCGATCAGCGAGGCAATCCGCGAGGGTGATCTGAACGTTGCCGGCGTGCTGTCGGGCAACCGCAACTTCGAGGGTCGTATTCATCCGGACGTTCCGGCCAACTACCTGGCCTCGCCGCCGCTGGTGGTGGCCTATGCCCTTGCCGGCAGCGTCGCCAGGGACATCGCCCACGATCCCCTCGAGTACGACGCCGACGGCAACCCGGTGTATCTCAAGGACATCTGGCCCAGTCAGAAAGAGATCTCGGACATCATCGAGGAGACCATCAACTACAAGATGTACCGCGAGCAGTACGCCAACGTGTTCGAGGGATCGAAGAGCTGGCGCGAGCTGCCGGCACCGGAAGGTCAGACCTACGAGTGGCCGGATTCGAGCTATGTCCGCAACCCACCCTACTTTGAGGGGATGGACATGGAGCCGGGCGATATCTCGGAGATCAAGCAGGCGCGTTGCCTGGTGAAGGTGGGTGACTCGATCACCACCGATCACATCTCCCCGGCCGGTGCCATCAAGGCGGACAGCCCCGCCGGTGAATATCTGCGCTCGCTTGGCATTCTGCCGCAGGACTTCAACAGCTACGGCTCCCGGCGTGGCAACCACGAAGTCATGATGCGCGGCACCTTCGCCAACGTGAGGCTGAAAAACCAGCTGGCGCCCGGAACGCAGGGCAGCTGGACCACGTTCTTCCCCACGGGCGAGCAGACCTCGATCTTTGATGCGGCGATGCGCTACAAGGATCAGGGGACCCCACTGGTCGTGCTGGCCGGGAAAGAGTACGGCACCGGCTCGAGCCGTGACTGGGCGGCCAAGGGCACAGCGTTGCTGGGTGTTCGCTTCGTTATCGCCGAGAGCTACGAGCGCATCCATCGCTCCAACCTGGTCGGCTTCGGGGTGGTTCCGCTGCAGTTCGCCGAAGGCGAAAATGCCGAGAGCCTGGGACTGACCGGTGAGGAGACATTCAGCGTCGGCAGCCTGGATTCAGAGCCGGATTCGGTCACCGTTCGTGCGGTCACACCGGACGGCGAGGTGAAGAGCTTTGAGGCTCGGGTGCGGATCGACACGCCCACCGAGTGGGGCTACTTCCGCAACGGCGGGATCCTGCACTACGTGCTGCGTGATCTGGCCCAGCGTAGCCATCAGGCCGCCTGACCCACGCTCCGGCAGCCACAAAAAACCCGGCCTTTCGGCCGGGTTTTTTTTGGGGTCGATCCTCCGGTCTTACCCGCGCTGCTTGAGGGCCCGACGATGGGCATGCAGCAACGGTTCGGTGTAGCCGCTGGGCTGCTCGCGGCCCTTGAAGACCAGATCGCAGGCCGCCCGGAAGGCTGCTCCCTCAAAGCCGGGCCCCATCGGCGTATAGGTCGGATCGTCGGCGTTCTGCCGATCCACCACCGCGGCCATGCGCTTCATGGTAGTCAGCACCTGATCCTCGCTGACAATACCGTGATAGAGCCAGTTGGCGATGTGCTGGCTTGAAATGCGCAGCGTTGCCCGATCTTCCATCAACCCGATGTCATTGATGTCAGGCACCTTGGAACAGCCGATGCCCTGATCAATCCAGCGCACCACATAGCCGAGGATGCCCTGACAGTTATTATCGAGCTCGGCGCCGATCTCATCATCACTCCACTGCGTATCAGTGGCCACGGGAATGGTCAGCAAATCATCGATGGATGCCCGCGACTGCCCCGCCAGCTCGGCCTGCCGGGCACGGACGTCCACCTGATGATAGTGGGTCGCATGCAGCGTGGCTGCCGTGGGTGACGGCACCCAGGCGCAATTGGCGCCAGCCCGCGGATGGCCGATCTTGGCCTCGAGCATGTCGGCCATGCGATCCGGCATCGGCCACATGCCCTTGCCGATCTGGGCGTGATCGGGCAGCCCGCAGGCCAGTCCGGTATCAACGTTCCAGTCCTCGTAGGCATTCAGCCAGCGCGACTGCTTCATGGCCGCCTTCCGGATCATCGGCCCGGCCTCCATGCTGGTGTGAATCTCGTCGCCGGTGCGATCAAGGAACCCGGTGTTGATAAAGATCAGCCGCTCGCGGGCCGCCTCGATGCAGCGCTGGAGGTTGAGAGTGGTCCGCCGCTCTTCATCCATGACGCCGATCTTGAGGGTGTTCTCGGCCAGGCCCAGGATCTGCTCGACCCGAGCGAACAGGGCCACGGTCAGTGCCACCTCGTCGGGCCCGTGCATTTTCGGCTTGACGATATAAACGCTGCCCGTACGACTGTTACCCCCGTCGCGCTGCAGGTCGTGCATGGCGATCATGGCGGTGCACAGGGCGTCGAGGATGCCTTCCGGAATCTCGTTGCCCTCACCGTCCAGCACTGCCGGCGTGGTCATCAGATGCCCCACGTTGCGAACCAGCATGAGACTGCGTCCCGGCAGGGTCAGCGCCTGGCCATCGGCCCCCGTGTAGGCGCGGTCGGGATTGAGGGTTCGCACCACCTCGCGGCCCTGCTTGTAGAAACGTTCTTCGAGATCGCCCCGCATCAGCCCCAGCCAGTTGGCATAGACCGCGGCCTTGTCCTCGCCGTCCACCGCGGCAACGGAGTCCTCGCAGTCCTGGATGGAGGTAACCGCCGATTCCATGACCAGGTCGCGCACGCCGGCGGGATGGGTGCGGCCAATGGGATCCTCGGCATCGATGCTGATTTCGACATGCAGACCGTGACGCACCAGCAGCACGGCGTTGGGTGCCGACGCTGTGCCGGCAAAGCCGGCCCACTGCGCAGGATCCGCCAGGCCGGTCTCACCGCCCCCGGTCAGCGTCACGCGCAGCGCCTGGCCGCCGTCACTGGCGCTCACTTGATAGGCCGTCACGTCGCCATGACTGCCCGCCGCCAGCGGGAAATTGGCATCCAGAAAAGCCGTTGCCCAGGCCACCACGTGGCGGGCGCGCTCGGGGTTGAAGGCCGTGCCACGGGCCAGCCCATTGCTATCGGGAATGGCATCGGTGCCGTAGAGCGCATCATAGAGACTGCCCCAGCGGGCGTTGGCCGCGTTCAGGGCGTAGCGGGCATTATTCAGCGGTACCACCAGCTGCGGCCCGGCAATCCGCGCGATCTCATCGTCCACATTGGTCGTGCTGACCTCGACGTCACCCGCGGGCGGCTGCAGATAACCGATCTGCTCGAGGAACTGGCGATAGGCTCCTGACGCATGCTCGCCCGGGTGAGCACGATGCCAGTCGTCGATCTGACGTTGCAGGGTCTCGCGGTGCGCGACCAGGGCATGATTGCGGGGGCCAAGTTCGTTGACCAGTTCCGCGAGTCCTTCCCAGAACCGGGTTTCATCGACACCGGTCCCGACGATCGCCGCCTGGCCGATCAAATCATCCAGGGATTTGGCTACCTGTAATCCCGCCCGCTCGACACGCTCAGTCATTGACTCTTCCCCGTCACCGTCGCTGTGAATTTTGTTCTCTAATGCCGTCCAGCTAAAATAAAGCACAACGCGAGGAGGATGAACCCCATGAGTGATCAGCACTACGACACGCTCGTCCTCGGCAGCGGGCCGGCCGGCGAAGGCGCGGCGATGAAGCTTGCCAAGGGTGGACAGCGTGTGGCGATGATCGAACGGCTGAGCGAGGTGGGTGGCGGCTGCACACACTGGGGGACGATCCCGTCCAAGGCATTGCGCCACAATGTCCGCCGGCTCATGGAGTACAACAGCTCCGCGCTGTTTCGCGAAGCGGGTGAACCCCGGCATGTGTCGTTCCAGACCATGCTGCGGCACGCCCGCTCGGTGATTGATCAGCAGGTCGGCCTGCGCAGCGGATTCTATCTGCGCAACAGCGTCCCCGTGCTCACCGGCGAGGGCCGTTTCGAGGACGAACACACCCTGGCGCTGACCGGGGCCGACGGCGATACCCAACGCCTGACGGCCCGACATTTTCTGATTGCCACCGGCTCGCGCCCTTATCGCCCCGCCGACGTCGATTTCAGTCACCCGCGCATCTGCGACAGTGACCAGATCCTATCGCTGGCACACACGCCGCGCAGCCTGATCATCTATGGCGCGGGCGTCATCGGCAGCGAATACGCCTCGATCTTTCGTGGACTCGGCGTCAAGGTGGACCTGATCAATACGCGCGAGCGCATGCTCGCATTCCTGGATGACGAGATCTCCGATGCCATCTCCTACCATCTGCGCGAGCACGGCGTTGTCATCCGTCACCGCGAGCAATACCAGTCGATCGAGGCCGACGACGACGGCGTGACCCTGTATCTGCAGTCGGGCAAGCGCGTGCGCGGCGATCTGCTGTTGTGGGCCAACGGGCGCAGCGGCAACACCGACGGCATGGGGCTCGAGCCGATTGGTATCCAGCCCAATGGTCGCGGTCAGGTGGAGGTCAACGACGACTTCCAGACCGCTCAGCCATCGATCTATGCGATCGGTGATGTGGTGGGCTATCCGAGCCTGGCCAGCGCAGCCTACGATCAGGGCCGGTACGCCGCGACCCACATGCTCGAGGGGCAATGCGAGTACCGGCTGGCGCACGATGTCCCCACCGGCATCTACACCATCCCTGAAATCAGCTCCGTCGGCCGCACCGAGCGCGAGCTCACCGACGCTCAGGTCCCTTACGAAATCGGCCATGCCTTTTTCAAGGATCTGGCGCGGGCGCAGATCTCGGGGCAGACCGTGGGCATGCTCAAGCTGCTCTTTCATGCCGATACGCTGGAGCTACTGGGCATCCACTGCTTTGGCGATCAGGCTGCCGAGATTGTCCACATCGGTCAGGCGATCATGGCGCAGCCGGCCCCCAACAACACCCTGCGCTACTTCATGAACACCACGTTCAACTACCCGACCATGGCCGAGGGCTATCGGGTCGCCGCCCTCAACGGGTACAACCGGGTCGCCTGAGCGCGGGCCGCCGCGGCCGTCACCTGATCGCAACCCAATGGGGCTATGCTGGGGGATCGAGCCAAAGGACAGCAACGCAATGCAATCGGACAACCTCCATCACCCCGGTCTCTTTCTGAATCGGCAACTGAGCCTGCTGGCGTTCAATGAGCGCGTGCTGGCGCAGGCCGCCGACGAGTCCAACCCGCTGCTCGAGCGGTTGAAGTTTCTGTGCATCGCCAGCTCAAACCTGGACGAATTCTTCGAGATTCGGGTGGCCGGCCTGCGCCAGGCCCGGGAGCTGGGCGTGGGCCAGAGCGGCCCCGACAATCGCACTCCGCAGCAGGTCCTGCGCGAGATCAGCGAGCGGGCGCATGCGCTGGTGGACGAGCAGTACCGGCTGCTCAATGACGAGGTCACTCCGGCGCTGGCCGCGGCGGATATCCGCTTTCTGCGCCGCAACGAGTGGACGCAGGCTCAGCAGGACTGGATTCGCAGCTACTTCGAGACCGAGCTTCTGCCCATCCTCAGCCCGCTGGGACTGGATCCCGCCCATCCGTTTCCGCAGGTGCTCAACAAGAGCCTCAACTTCATCATCTCGCTGGAGGGCAAGGACGCTTTCGGGCGCAGCAGCGGTATGGCCGTGGTCCAGGCGCCGCGCGCCCTGCCCCGCATCATTCAACTGCCCCCGGAGCTGGACGGCGGCGGCCCATACGATTTTGTGTTCCTGTCATCGGTCATCCATGCCCATGTCACCGACCTGTTCCCGGGCATGAACACCACGGGTTGCTATCAGTTTCGGGTGACTCGCAATTCCGATCTGTACGTCGACGAGGAAGAGGTGGACGACCTACTTCGGGCCATGGAGGGCGAACTCCCGTCACGGCGCTACGGCGATGCGGTGCGCCTGGAGGTGGCGGCCAACTGCCCCGAGCATATGGCGCATTTCCTGCTCGAGGAGTTCGAACTCGAGCCCGAGGCGCTCTATCAGGTCAACGGGCCGGTCAATCTCAACCGGCTGTTCGCGGTCTGTGACCTCGTCGATCGGCCCGATCTCAAGTACCCGGCCTTCAAGCCGGGATTGCCGGCGGAGCTCAGCCACACCGGCGATATCTTCAAGGTCATGCGGCGGCGCGACGTCCTGTTGCATCACCCCTTCGAGTCGTTCGCGCCCGTAATCGAGCTGCTACGCCAGTCGGCCCAGGACCCTGATGTGCTGGCGATCAAACAGACCCTCTACCGGACCGGTCCCGACTCGGCGGTGGTCGATCACCTGGTCACCGCGGCGCGCAGCGGCAAGGAAGTGACCGTGGTGGTGGAGTTGCGCGCCCGGTTTGATGAGGCGGCCAACATCGGCCTTGCCAACCGGCTGCAGGAGGCCGGGGCGCATGTGGTCTACGGGGTGGTGGGTCACAAGACCCACGCCAAACTGATGCTCATCGTCCGTCGGGAGAGCGGGCGGCTGCGCCACTATGTCCACCTTGGCACCGGCAATTACCACTCGCGCACGGCCCGGCTCTACACCGACTATGGCCTGATGACAACGCGCCCGGCCATTGGCGAGGACGTCCATCGAGTGTTTCTGCAACTGACCAGTCTCGGCAAGGTCTCGGCGCTCAGTCATCTGCTCGAATCACCGTTCACACTCCACCCCGGCATTCTCGAGAAGATTGCCCGTGAGCAGCGCCACGCCGAGGCCGGCCGACCGGGCCGCATCATTATCAAGGTCAACTCGCTGGTCGAACCCAAGGTCATTCGAGCCCTTTATGCAGCGTCACAGGCCGGCGTCGAGATCGACCTGATCGTGCGTGGCATGTGCTGCCTGCGCCCCGGCGTCGCGGGCGTGAGCGAAACCATTCGCGTGCGCTCGGTCATCGGCCGGTTCCTCGAGCACACACGGGTGTTCTACTTTGCCAACAATAACGACCCCGAGCTCTACTGCAGCTCAGCGGACTGGATGGAGCGCAACTTCTTCCGGCGCGTCGAGGCGGCCTTCCCGCTACTGGACGCCGAACTCCGCGATCGGGTGCTTGCCGATCTGCAGACTTATCTTGCCGACAACACTCAGGCCTGGGTGCTGGATGCCGAGGGTGAATACCGTCGCCTGACCCCCGGGGCGGAGGAGACCCGCGTCAGTGCACAGACCGCCCTGCTCGAGGGCTACGGCGAGGACGGCTGATCAGTCGCGATTGATCTTGAGACGAAAACCCGCTGCCTCGAGAAAGCCGGCCTCTTCGCTCAGATCGGCTTCGACCAGCGGGTTGTCATCCAGCCAACCGGCGGGAAAACGCACCGTCAACTTCCGATCCGCGGCCTTGAGCGTGAGTGCCGGCAGGGGCTCGTCACTGCGCGCGCGGTGTAGCGCCACCGCCAGACGCAGCAGTATCGCCATTCGAATCGAGGATTTCTGCCAGTCCTCAGGCAGCTCGCGAAAAGCATTGGCCGGAAATTTGCGCCGATGGGCACGAATCAGCGTCGCCAGCAGTTGCTGTTCCTCGCGGGCAAAGCCGGCCAGGTCGCTGTGCCGCACGATATACTCGCCGTGCTTGTGGTACTGACTGTGCGAAATATCCAGACCAATCTCGTGGACCCAGGCCGCCCACTGCAGGGTATCTCCGGCGGCTGGCGTCGTTAGCCCCCAGGCCGTTGCCACCTCGCCGCGCAGGTAATCGACAAGCGTTGCCACGCGACGCGCCTGATCCTGATCGACATGATAGCGCTCGGCCATCGCGCGAACGCTGGCCGTGCGCACATCGGCGTGCTGGATCCGCCCGATCAGATCAAATAACAGGCCTTCCCGCAGCGCTCCGTCCGCGGCCTCCATCTGCTCGAGCCCAAGCTGCTGGAAAGCGCCCAGAAGCACCGCCAGGCCACCCGGCAATACCTCGGCCCGCGACGCATTGACGCCATCGAGTTTGAGCCGCTTGATATCGCCGGCCTTGACCAGCGCGCGACGCAATTTCTGCAGTCCCTTTTGATCGATCCCGCCGGGCGTCCAGCCATTTTCGCGCAGGCATCGCTCAATGGCGCGAATGGTCCCCGAGGCACCGATGGCCCGTTCCCATCCCAGTCGCCGGTAGCGATCGGCAATTGGCTCGAGTTCGCGACGGGCGGCAATTTCGGCCTGCTGCAGGCGCTTATCGGTGATCGCGCCATCGGCAAAGAACCGCTGCGTGGTGCTGACACACCCCATGTGCAGGCTTTCCATTTCGCGCGGGACGAAATGCTCACCAATAATGAACTCGGTGCTGCCGCCGCCGATGTCCATCACCAACCGGCGATCCTCGTCATCGGCGATGCTGTGTGCGACCCCCAGATAGATCAGGCGCGCCTCCTCGTAGCCGGAGACGATCTGAATGGGGTGGCCGAGGGCCTGCTCAGCTTCGCGCAGAAACGCCCGGCTGTCGCGCGACTGTCGCAGGGTATTGGTGCCCACCGCCCGGACGGCGCCCTGAGGGAGTTCGCGAACCCGCTGACCGAAGCGCTCGAGGCAGGCAAGCGCCCGCGCCCGGGCGTCGGCGGACAATCGCTTCTTGGCATCGAGCCCGGCCGCCAACCGCACCGACTCACGCAGCCGGTCATGGGTGCGCAGCCCCGACTCGTCGGGCCGGGCGATGATCATGTGAAAACTGTTGGAGCCGAGATCAACCGCCGCAATCTCACCGGCCTCATTGAAAGACTCATTGGTGTGTACTGTGTCGACGGCCATCGCTCACCACTCCCGAACGTCTACGGCGACTCGGACTCGATACGGGCCCGCTCGATGGCCTGCCAGATATCCGGGTCGGATGAATGGAACAGGCTGGTGCCGAGCGCACAGTGCACACGCTGACGGACCGGGAGGGCGGCAAAGCGCTGGCTTTCGATACAGCTGCGCAGCTTTTTCGCCACCCGCAGCGCCTCGTCCTCGTCGGCGTCGGGCAACGCCACCAGAAACTCCTCGCCCCCATAACGCCCCAGACCGTCGATGTCGCGCACGCAGCCGCGCAACCGACGGGCGACCTCGCGCAGGACTTCGTCGCCGGTGGCGTGGCTGTATTCGCGGTTGATGCGCTTGAAGTGCACCAGATCGATAAAGATGACCGCCAGCGGCTGGTCAAGGCGCTCGGCCCGCTGCCGCTCCTGGTCAATGAACGCGATGATGGCGCTGCGGTTGCTGATGCCGGTCAGCGGATCCAGCACCCGCAGGTCGTGCGCCTCTTCCCGGGCGCGCTGCAGGTCGATCTGGCGGTCCCGCAGCAAGCGCCGCAGACGACTGATGTGACTCGCAAAGAATCCGCCGCAGGGCACCAGCGTGCTGAGCGCCACCAGATGCAGTAGCTCCACCTGGGCATTAAAGGCCTCCGGCCGCTGCTGCCAGACAGCCCCCACCGCCACGGCATAGCAGAGCAGCGCGAACCCACCCAGAGCCGTAAACTGCCGGGCATTGAGGCGCAACACGCCAAACATCAGCAGCACCAGGAACAGCAGCAGAAGCCCGCCTCGACCGCCATCAAGCAAGTACATGGTCAGTCCCATCAGCAGGCAGACCATGAACATCTGCAGCCCGGTGAGACTGGGATCGACAAAACGCTCGTTGCGGCCGCTGCGCAGCAGCGCGTAGAGCCCGGCATTCACCAGCACGATGGCCAGACTCAGGAATTGCCATTCGGGGACGGCCAGCAGCCCCTGACGGACGTACAATCCCATCAGGGCAACGGCCAGGCCATAGACGGTAGCCGCCAGCAGGAAGCGTCGCACCCGCAGGGACTGCCGCGGATCATTGCCCGGCAGAATCACCCCTGGCAGCGCGTTCATCGCTCCGACTCCATATCGGCCAGCTGGATATTGATGGCGTTCACCGAAATCCAGATCTCGCGCACCGACAAGGCCAGCGATACCATCATCAGGATCAGGCTGAGGCCGAACAGCCAGCGCGCGACCAACACGAAGCCACCAAACAGCAGGAACATACTGGCCACACAGGCCATCAGGCTGCCGACGCCGGCCGCCTGCATATACTGAATCAGCTTGACGCGCCGACGCAGGTTATCGATCTGCGCCAGCAGGCTGCGCCGCTGGGTGCTCGAGTAGCGGGCCTGCAGATCCCGGATCAGCGAGGCCAGCGCCAGAAACCGGTTGGTGTAAGCCAGCAGCAGCAGAGAGACCGCTGGAAACAGCAATGACGGTGTTCCCAGCGTCAGATCCATGCCCTGCTCCCCGCTGACGAGCGCTTACTGGGCGCCGCTGCCGTTACCGACGCCGCCGCCCGACTGTCGCTGCGACTGGACGTTGCTGCGAAGCGTTTCGAAGCGATCGATCATCTGCGGAACACTGCCATCGATATCGGACATGGCACTGACGATGTCTTCCTGCAGCTGCATCTGGTCTTCCTGGATACCGCTGTCCTGCATGGCGGTACGACGTGCCTGGAGAAGCTCCTGACGCGTGCTCTGATACTCCTCCATCATGGCGGTCCGCTCTTCCTCCGCCACTTCGCCACCGCGCAGCTCACTGGCGATATCCTGCAGGCGCTTGACGTCCTCACGCGGGTTGACGCCCTCGTCGCGCATCCGCGACATCATCCGGTCTTCCAGCGACTGCTGTCGGTCTGCCAGATTGGGGTTCTGGGTGATCGCCTCTTCGCGAATCGATGCCAGCGACTGCTGCAGGGACTGCAGCTCCTGACGACTCGACGATGGGCCATCCGAGTTCTGGGCCTGAGCAAGCCCCGTCGCGCCGACTGCGGCAATCGCAAGCGTGAAGACGAGGCGCCGCGTCCAGTGGCGAATAGGTAAATGCGACATTGATGACTCCATCCAGTGTGTTCTGTACAAGTACAAGCCGGCAAAGTACCAGCCGGCTGCGCTGTCGTGTCAACAATCGCTATCCAATAACGACCCGTTATGAGTGTGTCATACCATGAATGAGCCGCTAGAACCCTTCCAGCGCCACTATCAGCCCGATCAATTCGGCTACAGCTCGCGGGTGGTATTTCTCGAGCAACCCGTTGACTCGACAACCCATTGGGCTGGCGGGGCCCGGCGCTGGTTCCCCGATGTCGAGGCTTATCTTCACGCGTATCACCGGGTCGGCAATCCGTGGCTCTGGTCGGATCGACTGGCGCGGGGCCAGAGCGCCATCGCCTGTGATCTGGACAACCCCGATCATTGCTGTTGGCGCATCGACCAGCAGGACGGGCTGGCCGGATTCTGTGAACTGATTGTGCGCAGCGGTGGCCAGGCGGAAGTACTGCATTGCGGGCTCGTGCCCGGCGCCCGCGGGCGCGGGCTGGGTCAGCGGCTGATCGGCAGTGCTCTGGCCGGCGCGCGCGCCCTCGGAGCCCGCCGCATCTGGCTGCATACCTGCAGTGAGGATTCGGCGGCGGCGCTGGGTTTTTACCAGCGTGCCGGGTTTCGGCCGGTTGCCACGCGCCTGGAGTGGGTCATTGACCCCCGGCGCCGCGGCCTTCTGCCCGCCGCAGCCGGCGATCAGGTCGACCTGCCGTGGACCGGCACTCAGGCGGTACGGGCCTTCAACGCGGCTGCAGATGCCGGTTCAGCCGCTTCTCGAGCAGCCGAAACCCACCCAGAATCAGGAATGTAAGCAGCACATAGAGCAGTCCGGCGGCCAGAAACAGCTCCATGGGGGTGTAAGTCCGGGCGATGATGGTTCGCGCCACGCCGGTCAGATCCATCAAGGTAATGGTGCTCGCCAGCGCGCTGCCCTTGAGCATCAGGATGACTTCGTTGCTATAGGCGGGCAGCGCGATCCGGAACGCCCGGGGCAGGCGGATACGCCGCCAGATCAGCGCGGGGGTCATACCCACGGCCTCTGCCGCCTCGACCTCGCCGCGGGGCACCGCCTGCAGGGCGCCACGCAGAATCTCTGCGGTGTATGCCGAGGTGTTCAGGGTAAAGGCGATAATGGCGCACCAGTACGCCTCGCTCAGATAGGGCCACAGAAACGACGACCGGATCGCCTCGAACTGCCCACTGCCGTAGTAGACCAGATAGATCTGCACCAGCAGCGGTGTGCCCCGAAAGAAATAGATATGCGCCATGGGCAAGGCCTTGACCCACCCACGCGGAGAAACACGCGCCATCGCCATGGGGACGGCCAGCATCAGCCCGAACACCCCTGAGACGGCGACCAGCTCCAGCGTCAGCAGTGCCCCCTCGGCAAGCGCCGGCAGGCTCTCGATCATCACCTGCCAGTTCATCCGCTGAGCGTCCTCATGCCGTGCGTGGTGCGGCGTTCAAGCCCGTGGATCGCCAGCGTGGTCAACGCCGTCAGCCCCAGATAGATGAAGGCCGCGGCGACGTAAAAGGTGAATGGCTCTTTGCTGTACCCCACCGCGACCGATGTCTCGCGCATCAGATCCTCAAGGCCAATCACCGACACCAGTGCGGTGTCCTTGATGAGCGAGAGAAAGATATTGCCACTGGCCGGCAGGGCAACCCGCCAGACCTGGGGCAGGACAATACGCCGAAAAATCCGGGCCCGGCCCATACCCAGGGCCTGTCCCGCTTCGCGGTGCCCCGCCGGAATCGTCGCCAGGGCCCCGCGAAAAACCTCGGTCATGTAGGCGCCGTAGTTGAACGCCAGTGCAATCACACCTGCCATAAACGGCGACAGCGCGATGTATTCGGTATAGCCCAGTGTTGAAGCGACCGCGTTGATCGCGTTTGCCGCGCCGAAGTACACCAGCAGGATGACCAGCAGCTCGGGCAGACCCCGAACAGTGCCGGTGTAGAGCGTACCCAGTGCCCGCAACGGCGCCGGCCCGGCGGCCTTCGCACTGGCACCCAGCAAACCCAGGATGACGGCACAGGCCATGCTGACGATGGCAAGCTGTACCGTCACCCAGGTGCCGGCGGCGAGCTGCGCGCCAAATCCCTGAAGATCCATGCGCAGTCGCCCGGCGGATCAGTAGATATCGAAGGGGAAGTACTCGGCGTTAATCGCCTGATACGTCCCGTCGGCACGAATTGCCTCGATGGCCTCACTGAAACGCTCGGCCAGTGCCTCGTCACCCTTGCGCACGGCAATGGCGATCTTGTCATCGTCGTAGACCGGGTCGCCCTTGAACTCGTAGGCGGCACCCTCGTCACTCTCGAGCCATTCGTAACTCACATAGACATCGGCGAGCACCGCGTCCAGACGGCCACTCTCAAGGTCGAGGTAGGCATTTTCCTGGGTGTCGTAGACCCGGATATCCGCTTCGGGGACATTGTCCTGAAGCCACTGGGCGGCGATCGTCGCGCGCTGGGCACCGATCACTGCCTCCGAGGCATCGCCCGGACCGAAGTCACTCGCGTTGGGCGCGATGAACTGCAGCTTGTTCGAATAGTAGGGCTCGCTGAAGCTCACGGCCTCCTGGCGCTCGGGGGTGATCGACATCGAGGCGATGATGGCGTCGTAGCGCCCTGCAATCAGGCCGGGAATAATGCCATCCCACGACTGGGTGACCAGCTCGCAGTCCGCGCCCATTTCGGCACACAGGGCTTCGGCGATGTCGACATCGAAGCCTTTGACCTCACCCGAGGCGTCGATGAAATTGAAGGGCGGGTAGGCACCTTCGGTGGCGATGCGCAGCGTGTCCTGGGCAAAAACGGGCACGGCGATGAGGCTGCCAAGCAGCAAGGCAAGCATGGAACGGATCATGACAGTGTCACTCCTTCGTCTTCTGAGAGATGGGTTGCGAGAAATGCGCGACAGCGCTCTGATCGGGGCCGCCCGAAGACCTCGGAGGGGGGCCCCTGCTCTTCGATCCGGCCGGCATCGAGAAACACAACGCGATGAGCCACATCGCGGGCAAAGCGCATCTCGTGGGTCACGATCAGTAGGGTCCGCCCCTCCTCGGCAAGCTGCCGGATCACACCGAGCACCTCACCGACGAGTTCGGGATCGAGGGCCGAGGTCGGCTCGTCAAACAGGATGACGGCGGGCTTCATGGCCAGGGTCCGGGCAATGGCGGCCCGTTGCTGCTGGCCGCCGGAGAGGAAAGCCGGATAGGCGTTTTTCTTGTCGCCCAGTCCGACCTTCTCGAGCAGATGCTCGGCCTCGGCAACGGCCTGACGTCGGGACAGGCCGGAGACATGAATCGGGGCCTCGATGACGTTCTCGAGAACATTCATGTGAGGCCAGAGATTGAAGTTCTGGAATACAAATCCGATGCCCGCCCGCACCCGAGTGATCTGGTCGTGGTGGGCGGGGCGCAGTGTGCCGTCGCGACCGGCGCGCAGATCGATCGACTCGCCATTGAACAGGATCTGACCGGCATCCGGACGCTCGAGCAGATTGACGCAGCGCAGCAGGGTGCTCTTGCCCGAGCCACTGGCCCCGATCAGCGCCACCACTTCTCCGCGCCGGGCGGTCAGATCGATACCCTTGATGACTTCCAGGTCACCGAAGCGCTTGTGTATACCGCGCAGCTCGATCGCGGTCTCTTCCATGGGATTCCCCGACGGATGACAATGCGATGACTAGATTAGCAGCGCAACATGGCGATGTCGCCCAATCCGCTCATCGCGTCGGTGGGTGCAGATCAATAATGATCGGATCGTGATCCGACAGCCGCCAGACGCCGGTGCCCTCGCGGGCCAGATACGCGGGCTCGTCGGCATTGATAGGCCAGACGCTGACCGCAGCAATCCGCGCGAGCATCGCCCGGTTGGCCAATGCGTGATCGAGGTAGCCGGCGCGACCCCGGTAGTTATAGGTATACCGATTCATGGGCGCTATGTGGCGCGCCAGCAGATCCTGGTACCCGGCGGATGTCCACTCAGCAATCGCCCGCTCCGCCGGATAGGCATTGAAGTCCGATAACACCAATAGCGGGGTATCCGGGACGGGACGCCCCTCCAGCCAGTCGATCATTGCCCGGCTCTGGGCCTCGCGGCGGTCCGCCCAGCACCCCTCGCCACGATCGACATCGCCATGCTGCGGGCAGCCGCCCCGCGACTTGAAATGCGCCGTTGCCACGCGGAATTCGCGTCCGTCCGGCGTCCGGAACCGGGCGGCAATCGGCTGGCGCGGATGAGCGGGATGCGACTGGCGGTCGCCCGTGCGCCGACTCAGCCGATCGGGACGATACAAAAGAACGCTGCGAATCACTGCGTCACCCCGGTCATCCACCGCTGCCCGATAATCATCCGCCGACGGCGTCGACGCGTTCAGCAGGCTGATCAGGTTGTCGACGGTCGCCGGATTGTTCTCGACCTCATGCAGCGCCAGCAGGTCGGGATCCAGCGCCTGCACAAGGCCTTGCAAGCGCTCGCGCTGACGCTGGAAGGCGCGCTCGGTTTGTGCGCCGCGGCCGCTTCGGTCGGTAAAATAATTCTGCAGGTTGAGCTGCACCAGGCGCAGGCCCGGGCCACGATCCGGCACCGCCGGGCGTGGGTTGCCGGTCTGGAAGGACGGCGCCCGGGTGGGATGGATGCGCCAGCGCCCGAATGCACGCGTCAGGATCCCGGTCACCCGCTCCACCCGATCGCCGGCCCGCCGGGTGCCGTCCCGGGTGTGCGGGACCGGTCGCGGATCGCGCCGATAGCTGCCGTCATCGAGGAGCAGATCCAGCCGCTCGCCGCCCGTGACGCCGTTGTTGGGGTGAAACGGTCGCCCGCCGCGGGCCAGACGCAGGCTACCGTAGCGCCCCAGGTTGTAGACCTCGGCAATGCCGAGCGGCCCGTCGAGGCGCACCAGACGGTCGCGCAGGCGTGCATAGGCCGCTGAATCCCCCGGCTCCAGCCGGGTCGGCCGAACGCTGCCGACCCCGCATCGGGTCATCGCCACAATCCGCTCGAGCTGGATCTGCCCCCGGTAACGCCCGGTGTGAGCCCGGATCCGCAGGCGCGTCTGACGATCCGGAGTGGCCGCGGGTGCCAGATCGGGGGCATAGACAAAAATCCCGAGCGGCGATGATTCCGAGACCAGATAGAAGCCGTTGAGCCCGGAATCGCCGGGAAAACGCCCGCTGATCAGAGCCTGGACCTCGACCTCACGACCCGCCGGCACTGCCTCGCCATCCGTGCCGAGGATGGCCGCGAGCGGGGTCGCACCCGCCGCCCCACACGCCGGACGGGCCTGAACGCCGGCGCTGGATAACGCCAGAACCAGACCGATCAACAGGGTGATGCGTCTCACGACTCAGACCGCCCGATGGACATCACGGATATTGCGCAGACCCACCATTCGCTGCATGACCCCGCTCAGCTGATCGACGTCGGCCACCTCAACGGTCATGACCATGCGCGCCACCTGATCATCGGGATCAGTGCGGGTATTGACCGCCGTCACATTGATCCCCTCGTTGTTGAGCAACGACGAGATGTCGCGGATCAGACCCGGGCGATCATAGGCCTCGACAACAATATCCACCGGATAGGCACGCCCCGACCCGCGACTCCAGCTGACCTCGATCAGGCGTTCCGGCGTGGTCTCCTGCAATCGACGGATGTTGGCGCAGTCGCTGCGATGGACCGTGACCCCCTCGTTGCGGGTGATAAAGCCGAGGATGGCGTCACCCGGGGTGGGCTGACAGCAGCGCGCCATCCGCGTCATCAGGTTGCCGACGCCGTAGATACTGATGTCGTCCTCGGGATCGGTGGGGGTCGAGGCACTGCCGCTGCGGCGGCGCAGCAGCTGCTCGCGGCTTTGGGGCTCGGTAGGCAGCAGCCGGTCACGCAGCAGATGAGCAACCTGCCCGCCGGTCATATCCCCCCGCCCGAGGGCAGCCAGAAAATCGGGCAGCCGCGCGTAGCGTGATCGCGCGGCCAGTGACTCGAGATTGACGTCGGCGAGCCCCAGCCGGTGGAGCTCGCGCTCGAGCAGCTCACGCCCCAACTGAATGGTCTTGTCCTGATCCTGCTGCCGGAACCAGGCCCGTACCTTGGCGCGGGAGCGTGGCGAGTTGAGATACCCCAGCGCCGGGTTCAGCCAGTCGCGGCTGGGCCGGGCATGACGGGCGGTGAGGATCTCGACCTGATCGCCATTCTGCAGGGACTGGGTCAGGGTGACCATTCGGCCGTTGACCCGCGCACCACGGCAGTGATGCCCGATCTCGCTATGGATGGTGTAGGCAAAATCCAGCGGCGTGCTGCCCCGGGGAAGGTCGATCACATCGCCTCCGGGCGTGATCACATAGACCCGATCCTCAAAGATTTCGGCACGGAAACGGTCGATGAGATCGCCATCGGTCTCACTGTCCGGAGTCGACTCGAGCAGCTGACGCAGCCAGGCAACCCGGGCATCGAAGTCGGGGTCGGCACTGCGACCTTCCTTGTAGCGCCAGTGGGCGGCGATGCCCAGTTCGGCCTGGTCGTGCATCTCGCGGGTGCGGATCTGGACCTCGACGGGGCGTCCGCCCTCGCCCATCACGGCGGTATGCAGCGAGCGGTAGTCGTTCTCCTTGGGGCTGGCAATATAGTCGTCGAATTCGCGGGGAATCGGCTGCCAGAGGCTGTGAATAATCCCCAGTGCGGTGTAGCAGGCCGGCACGGTGTCCACCAGAACACGCACCGCACGCAGGTCGAAAAGCTCGTCAAAGCCCAGTCCCTTGCGCTGCATCTTCCGCCAGATGCTGTAGATGTGCTTGGGCCGGCCGGTGACCTCGGCGTTCAGCCCCGCCTCGGCCAGATGCGTGCCCATGCGCGCTTTCATGGCCTCGATGAAACGCTCGCGATCGACCCGGCGTTCGGCCAGCAGCCGGGCGATGCGCTTGTAGCTGTCCGGCTCGAGATAGCGGAACGACAGATCCTCGAGTTCCCACTTGATCTGCCATATACCCAGCCGGTTCGCCAGCGGCGCGTGCAGATCGAGGGTTTCACGGGCGATCTGCTGGCGATCGGTCTCGGGCAGACCGCCCAGAACGCGCAGATCATGCAGGCGCTCGGCCAGCACCAGAAACACCACCCGAATATCCCGGGCCATCGCCAGCAGCATCTTGCGCAGCGCCTCGGCACGCTTGCCCTGCTGCGCACTGTCCGCCCCCGTGTGCAGACGACTGACCTGCCCCATGCGCAGGCAGCCTTCCACCAGACTGGCCACTGTATCGCCGGCCTGCTCGGCAATGGCCGCAAGGTCCGGTCCGCCCGCGTCCGGCAGGTCGTGCAAAAGCCCGGCAATCACGGAATCGGCGTCAAGCTCGAGGCCGCTCAGAATATCCGCCACCGCGACGGCATGATCAAAGCGGCGGTCCCCGGCAGCACGCTGACCATCGCCGTAATGGTCGGCGGCATACTCCCACGCTCCGATCAGACGGGCCCGCTCTTCCGCCCCCGGGGACCGGGGCATGGTGGCGATCCATTCCGCCGCGGACTGGTCACCGGGCCGATCGACGGCCGGATTGTCGTTCACTTTCACCATGATTCGGATTCTAGCGTCTATGGGTATTGAATATCCATACAGTACTGTATAGATTAACAGTCACATTGTAGCCACATCGGTCGCCAACCATGAGCACGCTGACGCCTCGTCAGGACCAGATCCTCCAGCTTATCCAGCGCTTTCTGGCGCGTACCGGCTACCCGCCCACACGCAGCGAAATCGCCGCGGAGCTCGGGTTCCGATCGGCCAACGCCGCCGAGCAGCATCTGCGGGCCATCGCGCGCAAGGGCTTCATTGCCCTTCAACCCGGGGCGTCACGCGGCATTCGTCTCTGCGACCGGACCGCCGTCGCCAGCGACGATGTCGACAGCACCGAGGCGGATGGACTGCCGGTGGTCGGCCGCGTGGCGGCGGGCAGTCCATTGCTGGCAGAAGCGCATATCGATCATCACTACCGGGTCAGCGACGGTCTGTTCTCGCCGGATGCGGATTATCTGCTGCGGGTGCGCGGCATGAGCATGCGGGATGCCGGCATCCTCGACGGCGATCTGCTCGCCGTGCATTCCACCACCGACGTCCGCGACGGCCAGATCGTCGTCGCCCGCATTCAGGACGAGGTCACCGTCAAGCGTTTCTCCCGAACCGGTCACCGGGTCCAGTTGCTCCCGGAAAACCCCGAATTCAAGCCCATCGAACTCGACCTGCGACACGAGGAACTCGTCATTGAGGGAATCGGCGTCGGTGTCATCCGTTCCGGGCTCTAACGCTGAATCGACAGGAGGTTCACCATGAAAGAAGCCATCCACGAGCTGCTTGACCAGCCCGGCATCTGGCGTGCCAACGACCCCCAGCGTGGAGGCTCGGATGCCGCCCTCGACCACATACCCAGCGGCTTCGCGGCACTGGACCGGGTCTTGCCCGGTGGCGGCTTTCCCGGCAACTCCCTCACCGAGATCCTCCATGAGGGCCACGGCGTGGGTGAACTGCGTCTGGTGATGCCGGCCCTGGCGCGGCTGTCGCGCAGTGGCCGGTGGATTGCCATGATTGCTCCCCCTTTCGTGCCCTACGCGCCGGCACTCGCCGCCCAGGGGATCGACTTGTCGCGGCTGCTGATCGTCCACCCCGGGGATCAGCCCCAGGCGTTATGGTCTATCGAACAGGCCCTCAGAAGCGGGACCTGTGCGGCCGTGCTGGCCTGGCCCAGCCGCTGTGATGATCGCAGCCTGCGACGTCTCCAGCTGGCGGCGGAATCCGGCGATAGCGTGGCCCTGCTGTTCCGTGACGCCGCCGCCGCTCAGGAGCGCTCACCAGCGGCACTACGGCTGGCACTCGGAGAGAGCAGCGGTCAACAGCTCAACCTTCGTGTGCTCAAGTGCCGGGGCACACCGCCGGGGTCAGTGGCACTCGACAGCTGGTCGACGGCACCCGTGCGCACGCAGCAGCCCCTGCCGCTGGAGGGCTGAGGGGCGCTGTCCTTTCATGGGTGAATGAACGGCAATGCTCTGGTTGTGCCTGCATTTCCGCGACTTGCCGGTGGAATGCTTCAGCAGCGGCGAGGAGAACGCTCAACCGCTTTTTGTCTCCGAGGCGGGCCGCGTCATTGGTGCCAACCGACCGGCGCGGCACCTGGGCATTCGACCGGGTATGCTGCCAACCGCCGCCCGCGCACTCAGCGAAGCGGGCCTGCACCGAGTTCGCGATCCCCATCGAGAACGCCAGACGCTGGAGCATCTGGCGACCTGGGCCCTGCAATTCACGCCGCGGGTAAGCCTCCAGCCGCCCGACACGCTGCTGCTGGAAGTGGCCGGGAGCCTGCACTACTTTCAGGGCCTCGAGCCCCTCCGCCAGCGGATCTCGGCGGGCCTTGACCGGCGCGGGCATCGGGCAGGGACCGGGATCGCACCAACACCCACCGCGGCGTGGATGCTGGCCCGGGCCGGTGACAGCACCCCGGTCACGACCCGCGCTGCAGTGGCTGAACGCCTGGCTCCCCTGCCAGTCCATGCGCTGCCGCTGGAAAAACGGGTTCGCGACGCCCTGGAAGGCCTGGGGTGCGAGTGCGTGGGAGCTGTCCGGGCGCTGCCCAGTGATGGAGCCACCCGGCGACTCGGTCGCCCCCTGCTCGAAACGCTCCAGCGGGCCCATGGAGAACGTCCCGATCCGCGCCGCAACTGGCAGCCTCCCGGCCAGTTCGAGCAGCACATCGACTGCCCCGAGGCAGTCGCGAACGTGGCTGGTCTCCACCCCCTGACCCAGCAGCTTCTGGACACACTCTGCGGCCATCTGCGCGAGCGCGACACTGCCATCATGCGGCTCTGGTTCATGCTCCGGCACCGTGATCGCGACCCGACATGCCTGCCCGTGGGGGTCATGTCACCAACCCGCGATGCCAGTCACCTGAAATGGCTGGTCGAGCGGCGTTTCGAGCGTCTCGAGCTGACGGCCGACGTCACCGCGGTTACTCTGCGCGCTGGCCGCTTCCATGCCATGCAGGCGGCAAGCGGGGCATTCGACCTGCTCGACCGCGATGACCAGCCGGCGCGGGACGCGAACTGGGAAACACTCATCGAAACCTTCGACAGCCGACTGGGCGAGGAACGAGTCTGCATGATCACTCCCATGGCCGAACACCGACCGGAGCGAGCCTGGGCCTATCGGCGGCCTGAAAAGGCCGACTCGTCAGCCCCACCCCCCTGCACCGTCGCACGACCTGCCTGGTTGCTCGAGCGTCCGTTACCGCTGCGCAGCCGCCAGGGACGCCCGCAATACGACAACGCCCCACTGGTGCTCGAGACGGGCCCCGAACGCATCGAGACCGGCTGGTGGGACGGGCTCGATGTCACGCGCGACTACTACCATGCCTGTACCGCCGAGGGACGCCGCGTCTGGATATTCCGTAACCGGCGGGGACAGCGCGACTGGTATCTTCACGGGATCTTTGCCTGACATGCACGATCGTCATTCCGGATTCGGGCCGGGTCGCGGCATGGTGCTCGTGGCTTTGGCAGCCCTGCTCTGGAGCACCACCGGGGTGGTCTCGCGGGTGCTGTTCGAGCAGACCGAGATCTCGCCCCTGATGGTGGCCTTCATCCGACTGGCGGTGGCCGCACCGCTGTTCACGGCAATGGGTCTGCTCCACCAGGGGCGCGACTTTCTGCGCCTGCCCCCCGCCACCGGCCGCTGGCTGCTGCTGCTCGGGCTTGCCCAGGCCGGTTTCCAGGTGGGGTACCTCAGTTCGGTGGAAAAGATCGGTGCCGGACTGGCCACGTTGATCACTCTCTGTCTGGCGCCGGTTCTTGTTGCCCTTCTGGGTACGGTCTTGCTGGGTGAAGCGCTGACCCGCCGCATACTCACGGCCCTGGCCATCGCGATTGCCGGCACCGCCCTGCTGGTCATCTCGCCCCAGGCCATGGACATCGGTGAAGGCCTCTGGGCCGGCGTTGGCTTTGGACTTTTTGCCGCCGGCGTCTACGCCGCCTTTACCCTGGTCAGTCGCTATGCCGCCGATCATGTCCACCCCATGCAAAGCGCGGCGCTGGGGTTCGGAGTGGGCGCGTTGGTGATGGTGCCGGCACTATCGATGGAGGGTCTGGCACCGGTCATCGAGACCGCGGAGCTGACCGTCCCCGCCCTCGCCTATCTGGCGCTGATCCCCACCACGCTGGGTTACGTCTGCTTTTTCAGCGGGCTGCGACATACCACGGCCACCATTTCGAGCATTCTCGTGCTGCTGGAGCCACTGGGTGCAGCACTGCTGGCCTGGGCCCTGCTGGGCGAGGCCCTGGGCTCGTTCGGACTGCTCGGTGCGGTCATGTTGACCGTGGCCGTCACGCTGCTCACCGTGCCGGGCTGCGCTCGACGATTCCTCGGCTGATCCACCATGGCAGACGTCGACGCGACCTATGCCGAGCTTCACTGCATCAGCAACTTCAGCTTTCTGCGCGGGGCCTCGCACCCCGAAGAGCTGGTGCGCCGGGCGGCCGACCTGGGCTATCGGGCACTTGCGCTGACCGACGAATGCTCCCTCGCCGGCGTGGTTCGGGCCCATGCCGCCGCCCGCGACTGCAATCTGTCGCTCATCATCGGCAGCGAATTCCGGCTGGAGGATGGCCTGCATCTGATATTGCTGGCACCGGACCGGGCGGCCTATGCACGTCTGTCGGCGCTGATCGCCCTGGGCCGCAGCCAGGCCGACAAGGGTCACTACCGGCTCGAGCGCAGCGATCTTCAGGATGGCGTGCCCGGCTGTCTGGCCCTGCTGGTCACCCAACCGGACAGCCCCGCGGGAGACGCCGCCTGGGTCCGGCGCACATTCCCCGACCGGGCCTGGCTTACCACTGCCATCCGGCGCGATGGTCGCGACGCCGACAGAATCCGGCAGTGCCAGGACCTCGCCCATCGCCATGGTCTGCCGGCAGTGGCAACGGGTGACATCGTCATGCACCGGCGCGGGCGACGGGCCCTGCAGGACACCCTGACCGCCATCCGTCACGGTCGACGGCTCAGCGAGCTGGGCCAGGCCGCGATGGCCAATGGCGAACGGCATTTGCGCCCGGCGCGGCATATCGCCCGCGATTATCCCCGGGCGATGATCAACGAAAGCCTGCGGATCGCCGAGCGCTGCCATTTCAGCCTCGACGAACTGCGCTACGAATATCCCGAAGAACTGGTCCCCGCCGGTCACACCCCCGCCAGCTGGCTACGCGACCGGGTAGAGGCCGGCGCCCGCGCACGCTGGCCGGACGGTGCTCCGGCCTCGGTGCGTACCTCGATTGAGCATGAACTCGCACTGATCCGCGAGCTGGCCTATGAGCCGTTCTTCCTGACCGTTCACGACATGGTCGAATTCGCCCGCCGTCAGGGCATTCTCTGCCAGGGACGCGGCTCGGCGGCCAACTCCACCGTCTGCTACTGCCTGGGGATCACCGCGGTGGATCCAGCCCGCTCCAGTCTGCTGTTCGAGCGTTTCATCTCGCGCGAGCGCAATGAACCACCCGATATTGATGTTGACTTCGAGCATGACCGGCGCGAAGAGGTCATCCAGTACATTTACCGCAAATACGGCCGTCATCGCGCCGCCCTGGCCGCCACGGTGATCTGCTACCGACCCCGAAGCGCGGTGCGCGACGTCGGCAAGGCGCTGGGGCTGGATGGCGATCAGATCGAACGCCTCACCGGCACCCTGCAATGGTGGGATGGCCAGACCGTCGAGGCCGACCGACTCACCGAGGCAGGCTTCGAGCCCGACAACCCGATGATCCATCGCCTCCTGACACTGGTCCATGCACTGGTGGGATTCCCGCGTCACCTCTCCCAGCATGTCGGCGGTTTCGTGATCAGTCAGGGTCCGCTCAGCGAGTTGGTGCCCACCGAGAATGCCGCCATGGCCGGACGCAGCATCATCCAGTGGGACAAGGATGACCTCGAGACACTGGGACTGCTCAAGGTCGACTGCCTGGCCCTGGGCATGCTCAGCGCCATCCGGCGCAGTCTGGCACTGATCGAGCAGCATCACGGACAGCGCCTGACGCTGGCGGACATCCCCGCCGAAGATCCAGCGGTCTACGACATGCTGGGTCGAGCCGATACTGTGGGGGTTTTCCAGGTGGAGTCGAGGGCTCAGATGGCCATGTTGCCGCGGCTTCGGCCGCGCTGCTTCTACGATCTGGTCATCGAGATTTCCATTGTCCGTCCGGGGCCGATCCAGGGCGACATGGTGCATCCGTATCTGCGCCGGCGGGCCAATGAAGAGGCGGTCGATTACCCCAGCGAGGCCGTTCGCGGCGTCCTTGAGCGCACCCTGGGGGTCCCCATTTTCCAGGAGCAGGTCATGCAGCTCGCCATTGTCGCGGCGGGCTTCAGCCCGGGCGAAGCCGATTCCCTGCGTCGCGCCATGGCCGCCTGGAAGAAGCGCGGTGGGCTGGGGCCGTTCCGGGAGCGCTTGCTCGAGGGCATGCACGCGCGTGGCTATGCGCCCGAGTTCGCGGAGCGGGTGTTCGAGCAGATCTGCGGCTTTGGCGACTATGGTTTCCCCGAGTCCCATGCCGCCAGTTTTGCTCTACTGGTGTATGTATCGGCCTGGCTCAAGTGCCATTACCCGGGCGTGTTCACCTGCGCGCTGCTCAACAGCCAGCCCATGGGCTTTTACGCCCCCGCGCAGCTGGTTCGCGACGCCCGCGCCCATGGCGTCGAGGTGACCGGCGTTGATGTGCGCTTCAGCGAATGGGACTCGACCCTCGAGCGGGATCATGACTCGGCTAACCCGCCCAGTCTGCGGCTGGGCCTGCGCCTGATCCGGGGACTGAGCGCGCAGGCCGCCCAGCACCTGTGCCAGACCCGCGAGCAGGATGGGCCTTTTCGCGATGTCGCCGACCTTGCCCGGCGCGCCCACCTTGACCGGGGCAGTCTGCGGGCACTGGCTGACGCCGGAGCGCTGGCGGGCATCGGCGGGCATCGCCGTCGGGCCTGGTGGCAGGTCCTGGGCATCGAGGCGCGGGGCCCGCTGCTTGCATCAACGCCGGCCCGGGAACCCACCCCGGATCTGCCCGCGCCTTCCGAGGCCGAAGACCTGCTCGGCGACTATCGCGGTCTGGGGCTCAGCCTGGGCCGGCATCCACTGGCACTGCTTCGGCCACGACTGCGGCAGCGGGGTTTTCGGCCGGCTACGGAACTGGCCGGCAGCGGTCACCGCCGCATTGCCCGGGCGGCGGGCCTGGTCATCAATCGCCAGCGCCCGGGCGCGGCGGGTGGCGTGGTTTTTCTGACCCTCGAAGACGAGACCGGCAGTGTCAACGTGGTGATCTGGAAAGACCTTGCCGAGCGCCAGCGCCCGCAGGTGGTTGGGGCGCGCCTGCTCGGCGTCATCGGTATCTGGGAACAACGCGACGATGTCTGTCACCTCGTGGCCGGGCGACTCGAGGATCACAGCCACCTTCTGGGCGAATTGCAGACCCGGTCACGGGATTTCCACTGACGGCGCTCGCCCGGTGGCGATAGGATAGGGGGCATCAACCCAACCGGACGCCCACTGATCCAGCCCATGCCCAACGCGATATCGAGCCCCCCGGCGGTCACCGAAGCCGGCCAGATCCTGGAATCGGTCTTTGGCTATTCGCAATTCCGTGGCCGTCAGGCCGAAATTATCGAGCATGTCATCAATGGCGGCGACGCCCTGGTGCTCATGCCCACGGGGGGCGGCAAGTCCCTGTGCTACCAGATCCCGGCACTGGTGCGCCGCGGGGTGGCGGTGGTCATTTCGCCGTTGATTGCACTCATGACCGATCAGGTCAGTGCCCTGCGACAGCAGGGGGTGCGGGCCGCCGCGCTCAACTCGAGCCTGCCCGCCGAGGAGCGTGCCGAGACCGAACGCGCCCTGCAGGCCGGCACCATCGATCTGCTGTACGTGGCCCCGGAGCGGCTGCTGAACAGCGATCTGATGCACCGGCTGAGCGCCATCGAGGTTGCCCTTTTTGCCATCGACGAGGCGCACTGCGTGTCGCAGTGGGGTCATGATTTTCGGCCCGAGTACCAGCAGCTGGGCGCCATCGGCGAGCGCTTCCCCCACGTCCCGCGGCTGGCCCTGACCGCCACGGCGGATCAGCGTACCCGCGAGGAGATCCGCAACGGACTGCTGCCCGATGACGCCGCTTCGTTCGTGTCGAGTTTTGATCGGCCCAACATCCGCTACGAGGTGGGCCTCAAGGAACGCCCCCGGGAGCAGCTGCTGGCCTTTATCCGCAGCCGCCATGCCGATGAATCGGGGATTGTCTATTGCATGTCGCGGCGCGCCACCGAACAGATCGCCGATTGGCTGAACACCCGCGGCGTCCCGGCACTGGCGTATCACGCCGGACTTGAGCAGACCCTGCGCGCCCACCATCAGGCCCGCTTTCTGCGTGAGGAAGGTCTGGTGATGGTGGCAACGGTGGCCTTTGGCATGGGGATCGACAAACCCGACGTGCGCTTTGTCGCGCATCTCGACCTGCCCAAGACCCTCGAGGCCTACTATCAGGAGACGGGTCGGGCGGGCCGCGACGGCCTGCCCGCCGATGCCTGGCTGGTCTATGGTCTGCAGGACATCTACCGCATCCGCCAGATGGGCGCCGAATCCACCGCCGGCGAAGGGCACAAACGGCGCGAAAAACAGCGCCTGGAAGCCCTGCTCAGTTTTTGCGAGACCCACGAATGCCGGCGCCCGACGCTGCTGGGGCATTTTGGCGAAAGCTACGCGGGGCGTTGCGAGTACTGCGACAACTGCCAGTCACCGCCGCGCACCTGGGACGCGGCTGATCCGGCCCGCCGCCTGCTCTCGTGCGTCTATCGGACCGGGCAGCGGTTCGGGGCGGCTCATGTCATCGATGTGCTGCGGGGCCAGGACAACGATCGGATCCGGCAGCGCGGCCACGACCAGCTGAGCACCTTCGGCATCGGCACCGACCTGTCGCGCAGCACCTGGCAGTCGGTGATCCGTCAGCTGCTGGCGCACGGGTATCTCGAACCTGATCCCGAGGGCCATGGAGGGCTGCGCCTGAACCCCGCCTGTCGGCCCCTGCTGCGCGGCGAACAGGGGCTCGAGCTGCGCGAGGATCTGCCGGCCCAGCGGCCTCCGTCGCGGGCCAGGGTGGCCGCGGCGGATGTGGCCATGGCACCGGACACCTGGGCGGCGTTGCGCGCCCGGCGCCGACATCTGGCCGAATCCGAAGGGGTACCGCCCTACGTCATCTTTCACGATGCCACGCTGCTGGCGATGGTCGAGCAGCACCCGCGCAGTCTCGAGGAATTCGCGGCACTGCCCGGCGTCGGTGCCCGCAAGCTCGAGCGCTACGGCGAAGCCTTTCTGGAGACACTGGCCAATCTGGCCGATCCCACCCCTCGCTGAGACGTTAGACTGGGCGGATGGCAATTTCACAGTACCTGGGCGTATTCCGCTACAGCCGCCGCGCCATCGAGCTGGTATGGCAGACCAGTCGGCTGCTGACGCTGGTGCTGGCCACCGGCACACTCGTCGCCGGGCTTTTGCCGGCCGCCGCCGCCTGGGTCGGACAGCTGATTGTCGATGGGGTGGTCGCGGCCATCGATGCCAATCAAGGCATCCCCCGGGATCTGCTCTGGCTGGTGGGCCTTGAGGGGGCGATCATGATGGGGATCGCCGGAGCCCAGCGCGCGATCCAGATTGCTCAGTCGCTGCTGCGCGCCCAGCTTGGCCAGCGTGTCAACGTCATGATTCTCGAGAAGGCGCAGTCCCTGCAGCTCGCCGATTTCGAGGACTCGGAGTTCTATGACAAGTTGACCCGGGCCCGCCGCGAGGCCTCGAGCCGACCGCTCAGCCTGGTCAATCGCACCTTCGGTCTGATCCAGAACGGCATCTCGCTGGCGAGCTTTGCCGGTCTGCTGCTCGGCTTCTCGCCATGGGCGGTGTTGATCCTGGTGCTAGCCGGGCTGCCGCAGTTCTTCTCCGAAGCGAAATTCTCGGGCGATGCGTTTCGGCTGTTCCGCTGGCGCAGTCCCGACACCCGCCGGCAGATGTATCTGGAAACCGTTCTGGCGCGCGAGGACAGCGCCAAAGAGGTCAAACTCTTCCAGCTCGGCCCACTGCTGTTGCAACGCTACCGCGATATCTTCCGACGGCTCTATCGCGAAGACCGGCGCCTGACGCTGCGCCGGGACCTGTGGGGCTTTGGTCTGGGGCTGATCGCCACGCTGGCATTCTATGGCACCTATGCCTGGATCGTGGTGACGACCGTCGCGGGCCGCATCACGCTGGGCCAGATGACCATGTATCTGAGTGTTTTTCGCCAGGGTCAGAGTGCGGTCAGCGCAAGCCTGACCGCCATCAGCGGCATGTACGAGGACAACCTCTATCTGTCCAACCTCTACGAGTATCTCGAACAGCCGGTGAGTGTCGGTCAGGGCGAGGCCACCGCCGGCGAGACTCCCGGTGACGGGCTGCGTTTCGAGTCAGTCAGCTTTCGCTATCCCGGTAGCGAGGATGAGGCGCTCAGCGATGTATCGCTGCATCTGACACCCGGACGCAGCATTGCGCTGGTGGGCAGCAACGGATCCGGCAAGACCACGATGATCAAGCTGCTGGCGGGGCTGTACGCCCCCACCGCGGGGCGCATCCTGCTCGATGGCACTGATCTGCGTGATTGGGACAGCACGGCCCTGCGCGAGCGGATCGGCATCATTTTCCAGGATTTCATGCGCTATCAGCTGCCGGTCGGCGAGAACATCGGCGCCGGCGACGTGGCGCACTTCCAGGACGAGGAGCGCTGGCAGCGCGCGGCCCGCAAGGGGCTCGCGGAGACCTTCATCGAGGATATCCCCGGCGGCTATCACGCTCAGCTGGGTCGCTGGTTCCGCGACGGCCGCGAGCTCTCGGGTGGTCAATGGCAGAAAATCGCGGTCGCCCGCGCCTTCATGCGCGAGGGCGCCGATGTGCTGGTGCTCGACGAGCCGACCGCGGCAATGGATGCCGCCGCCGAGGCGGAAATCTTCGAGCACTTCCGCACCCTGACCGAAGACCGCATGGCGATCCTCATTTCGCACCGTTTCTCCACCGTGCGCATGGCCGACGAGATCCTCGTGGTCGACGCCGGCCGTATCATTGAGCGCGGCAATCACGAATCCCTGCTGGCGGCGGACGGCCACTACGCCCGGCTGTTCAGGCTGCAGGCGGCGGGCTATCAGTAATGCCGGGCGGCCGGCGGTCACTGATCTGGCTCGAGGGTGATCGCGAGGCAACCCGTGGTCAGGCGCTGACACTGCTCGCCCACTGGCCGGCGGCGCGGATCGGCTGGATTGGTGCCGGGCTCGAGGACGACTCGAGCCCACTGGCCCGCGGACTGCAGCCGCTGCCGCCGGGCCAGGGTCGTCAACTGCTCGGACAAACCCTGGCGGCGGGGGTCATTGACGCCCATATGGGCCTTGATCCGGATGACCTGGGCGCCCTTGCCGGCACCATCGACGGGACTGGCACGGTTCTGTTGCTGACCCCTCCGGCCGAGGACTGGCCCTTTGAGGCAACCCGGGGCGGCTCGGTTTTCATTCGCCGCCTGATCGATTGCCTGGCGCGGGACCCCGCCGTCCAGCGCCCCGCCCGGGTAACCGCCCTTCCCGGGCCTGCCATACCGCCCACGACCGCGGCCGGCGATCGGCCGACCGCCGATCAACACCGAGTGATTCAGGCCATTACCACCCTTGCCGAGCGCCCGACGCACGGCACATTGCTGGTGACCGCCGACCGTGGCCGGGGCAAATCCGCCGCCCTCGGCATGGCGCTTCAGGCGATGCCGCCATACCGCCGCGTGCGTCTTACTGCCCCCTCCCGGGCAGCCGCCGCCACCGCCCTCGACCGCGCCGGAGAGGCGGCCCCGCGTTTCATCGCCCCCGAGGATGTCACGCCGGATGACTCGCTGCTGCTTATCGACGAAGCGGCGGCCCTGCCCCTGCCCCTGATCATTCGCCAGGTCAACGACAACCCGTACTGCGTACTGACCGGTACGGTCCACGGCTACGAAGGCAGTGGTCGCGGCCTGATCCTGCGGCTCGCCGAGGCACTCGGCCAGCGCCCCCTCCAGCATCTGACCCTGCACGAACCGGTCCGCTGGGCCGCGGACGACCCGCTCGAGGCGCTCGTCGACCGCCTCCTGCTGCTGAGCGCCGAGCCCGAAGGCCCTGGGTCGGCGGGTCCGGTCACGGTCATGCCCATCGATGCCGCCGATCTGGCCGCCGACGAAGCGGACCTGCGCAATGCCTTCGGCCTCCTGGTTGCCGGGCACTACCAGACGCGCCCCCGGGATCTGCGCCAGCTGCTCGACGACCCGGCCCTCCGCCTTTACATCGCCCGCCATCAGGAACGCATCGTCGGCATCCTCGCTGCCCGCACCGAAGGCGGCATGGATGCCGATCTGTGCCATGAGATCCACCACGGCCGACGCCGCCCGGCCGGGCATCTGATCGCCCAGTCGCTGACCTTTCATGCCGGCGTGGCGAAAGCGGCGCAACTCCGTGGGCGACGCATCCAGCGCATTGCCGTTCATGGCGACTGTCGATATCAGGGTATCGGCCGACGGCTGATCGCAGCCGCCCGGGATGACGCCCGGGCCGCCGGCGAAGACTGGCTTGGCACGAGTTTTGGGATGACGGCCGGGTTGCTGGATTTCTGGACGGCCTGCGGGTTGACGCCGGTGCGCGTGGGCAATCACCGGGATGCCCGCAGCGGGACGTTCTCGGTTATCCTTCTGGACGGACTGAGCACGGCAGGGGAGCGGTTGTGCCAGGAAGCCGGTCAGCGCTTGGCGGTCCACCTGCCCGACCAACTGAACCACAGCCTCCGCGATCTGTCCCCTACCTTGCGCCATCGGCTCTGGCGCGACCCACCGGATGGGCCGGCGCGGCGACGCATCGACAGCGACGACCTGCGGGCCTTTGCTCTGGGGCATCGCTCGCTGCTTGATACCCATGCCGCGCTGTGCCGATGGGCGGCATCGAGCGCCGCCGACGCCATCCGATCGACGCGCGATCGGGCATTGCTCGCCGCCGCGGTCGAAACGCCTCAGGACGCCACCGCCCTGGCCGATGCCGGTGGCGTAGCGGGGCGCCGAGCAGCGCTTGCCCGATTGCGCCAACTGATTGCCCAACGCCCGAGGATCGACGATGAGTGACGCCTGCATCCGCATTCGCGGTGCCCGCCAGAACAACCTGCGCAACCTGGACCTGGACTTGCCCACCGGCGAGTTCACCGTCATCACCGGGGTGTCCGGATCGGGCAAGTCGTCGCTGGCCTTCGACACCATCTATGCCGAGGGCCAGCGACGCTACGTCGAGACCTTCTCGCCCTACGCGCGGCAGTTCCTTGACCGCATGGACCGGCCCGCCACGGACCGGGTCGAGGGCATCCCGCCCGCCATTGCCATCGACCAGACCAACCCGGTCCGCACCTCGCGCTCCACCGTGGGCACGATGACCGAGCTCAATGACCACCTCAAGCTGCTGTTCGCGCGGGGTGCGCGGCTTTTCTGCGCCGGCTGCGGCCGCCATGTCACACGCGATACCGCCGACGGCGTCTATCACCAGCTCGAGCAACGCTGCCCCGGCTCACGAGTGGTGATCAGCTTTGACACACCCATCCCCGAGCAATACAGCGCCACGGAACTGCGCACATTGCTCGAGCGCCAGGGCTATACGCGCATCCGCGAGCTCGACGACAACCAGCTGCGGGTGACTCAGGATCGGATCCGGGTCGAAGCGGGACGCCGCGACCGGCTGGTGGAGGCCGCCGAGGCCGCCTTCCAGCATGGTCGCGGCCACCTGGTGGTAGAGGTGCTCGACGAGGCGCGCGAACCCGTCGCCGAGCATCGCTTTTCCCAAGCCCTGCACTGCGCCGACTGCAATCGCCATTACCGTGACCCCAGCCCGAGCCTTTTCTCGTTCAACTCCCCCGTGGGAGCCTGCGAGACCTGTCGGGGTTTTGGCCGCATCATGGGCATCGACGATGGCCTGGTCATCCCCGATCCGTCCAAAAGCCTCGCCGGCGGGGCCATCCGGCCGTGGCAATCGGGCAAATCGGCGGAGTGTCAGAAGGATCTGATGCGCCATGCGCGACGCCGCGGCGTTGCCACCGACATTCCATGGCGCGATCTGCCCGAGTCGGATCGTGAATGGGTGCTCGAGGGCGACGGTCGCGGCCGCAATGACTGGTATGGCGTGCGCGGGTTTTTCGACTGGCTCGAATCAAAGAGTTACAAGATGCATGTGCGGGTGCTGCTGTCGAAGTATCGCAGCTACGACCGCTGCCCTGACTGCGACGGCGCCCGGCTCAATCCCGAGGCGCTGCTCTGGCGCCTGGGCGATCATGCCGAGGCCAACGCAGCGATGGATCCCGCCGACCGCCATCGGCCTCGCGGGCTCACCCTTGAGACATCACGCTTCGAGGCCCTGCCAGGCCTGAACATGCATGATCTGATGACGCTGCCGCTCAGTCAGGCGGAGGCATTTTTTGCGGCCCTTCATCTGCCACCCCCCATGGACGACGCGGTGCCCCTGCTGCTCGAGGCCATCCAGACCCGGCTGGGTTTTCTGGCCCAGGTCGGCGTGGGGTACCTGACCCTTGATCGTCAGTCGCGGACGCTGTCCGGCGGCGAAGTGCAGCGCATCAACCTGACCACCGCATTGGGGACTTCACTGGTCAACACCCTGTTTGTGCTTGATGAGCCCAGCATTGGTCTGCACCCCCGTGACATCGGGCGCATCACCGGCGTCATGCATCGTCTGCGCGATGCCGGCAACACCCTGCTGGTGGTCGAGCACGATCCCGATATCATGCGCGCCGCCGACCGGGTGATCGACATCGGCCCCGGGCCGGGGCGCGCCGGCGGCCAGATCATGTTCAACGGCACGCCGCAGGCACTGGCGGCGGACACGCAGTCGCTGACCGGCGCCTATCTACAGGGACATCGCCAGGTCGCGGCCAGTGATCAGCCGCCGGCGCGCACGGCGCCGGAGCAGTGGCTGAGAATCCGTGGCGCGCGCGAGCACAACCTGACCGGTATCGATGTCGACCTGCCGCTCAACCGCCTGGTCTGCCTGACCGGCGTCTCGGGCTCGGGCAAATCCACCCTGCTTGAATCGATCCTCTACCGCGGACTGCGCAAGCAGCTGGGCGAGGCGGTGGACCCGCCCGGTGACCATGACGGGATCGAGCATGACCGGCCGATCGATGAAGTCGTGCTGGTGGACCAATCCGCCATCGGCCGGACCACACGCTCCAACCCGGCCAGCTATGTCGGCGCCTTCGACCCGATTCGCAAGGCCTTCGCCCGCGAGCCACTGGCCCGCGAGCGCGGTTATACCGCCGGCACATTCAGCTTCAATGCCGGCGCCGGCCGCTGCCCGGCCTGCGGTGGCAACGGCTTTGAACACGTCGAAATGCAGTTCCTCTCCGATGTGTATCTGCGCTGTCCGACCTGTGACGGGCGTCGCTACCGGGATGCCGTGCTCGAGGTGCGCCTGGCTCCGGCGGCGGAGTGCGACCGCGCGCCCGCCTCCATCGCCGAATGCCTGGACATGACGGTGGACGAAGCCCGCGGCTTTTTCGCCGATCAGCCGGATGTGCTGCGCGGCCTCGAGCCGCTGGCCGCCGTCGGACTGGGGTATATGACCCTGGGTCAGCCTGTTCCCACCCTCTCCGGCGGCGAGGCGCAGCGTCTCAAGCTGGCCGGACATCTGGCCAAGGCGCGCCGGCGTGGCGGCGGCCATAAGCTGTTTCTGTTTGACGAGCCCACCACCGGCCTGCACTTCGAGGATATCCGGGTACTGCTCACCGCCCTCGAGCGGTTGCTGACCGTGGGTCACTCGGTGATCCTCATCGAGCATAACCTCGACGTCATGAGCGCCGCGGACTGGCTGGTTGACCTGGGCCCCGAGGGCGGCACCGGTGGCGGCCAACTGCTGGCGGCCGGTCCGCCCGCCACGGTCATGCAGGTCGAGGCAAGCCATACCGGCATCGCGCTCAAGCGCTATCTGGCCGAGCAGTCCGCTCCCGTCGACGCCGCCACGGCGGTGGCCGAGACCTCCGGCCCCGTCGCCCCGGACAGCCCCCCAAAGGCCATCGAGATCCGCAATGCCCGCGAGCACAACCTGCGCGGCATTGATGTGTCCATCCCCCAGGAAAAGCTCACGGTCATCACCGGGCTGTCGGGGTCGGGCAAAAGCACAGTCGCCTTCGATATCCTTTTCAACGAAGGTCAGCGGCGTTATCTGGAATCGCTCAACGCCTATGCCCGTCAGTTCGTGCAGCCCGCAGCACGACCCGACGTCGATGCCGTGTTCGGTATCCCGCCAACCGTGGCCATCGAGCAGCGCACCAGTCGCGGCGGGCAAAAGAGCACCGTCGCGACGATGACCGAGCTCCACCATTTTCTGCGACTTTTATTCGTCAAGCTGGGCACGCAGTACTGCCCGCAATGTGACCGACCCATCCAGGAGCAGAGCCAGGCGTCCATCGCCGCCCGGCTGCTGGAAGATCACCGGGGCGCGGCCATTACGCTGTACGCACCGCTGGTGGTGGCGCGCAAGGGCTATTACACCGATCTGGCCCAGTGGGCGGCCGGCAAGGGGTTCACCCACTTGCGGGTCGACGGCCAGGATCTGCCCACCGATAACTGGCCGCGTCTGGATCGCTATCAGGAGCATGACATCGACCTGCCAGTGGCTACACTGACGCCCGATCCCGCGCGGGAGAAGGCGCTGGACAGCGCCCTGGAGCACGCCCTCGGCTATGGTAAGGGACAGGTCCGGGTCGCCCCCGCCGACGGCGAGTCGACGCTGTATTCCACCCAGCGCGCCTGTCCGGGCTGCAACCGCAGTTTTGCCCCGCTCGACCCGCGGCTTTTTTCCTACAACACCCGACACGGCTGGTGCCCGCGCTGCTACGGCACCGGGGTGCTGATCCAGGGCTTTGATGCCGATCAGACCGGCGAGGAGCGTCAATGGCGCCAGACCGACGCTGATCCGGCTCGTCCGTGTCCGGCCTGCCATGGCCATCGGCTTCGGCCCGAGGCCCTGTCGGTGCGTTTTCTGGATCGCGGCATCGCCGATTATGGCGAGTTTTCGGTGGAACAGGCGGCGGCGTTTTTCCGGGATGTCGCCCTCGAGCCCCGCCAGGCGGTGATTGCCGATGACGTCATCGCGGAGATCAAAAGTCGTCTCGGCTTTCTCGAGGCGGTCGGCCTGGGTTATCTGACCCTTGACCGGGCTGCACCCACCCTGTCCGGAGGCGAGGCGCAGCGCATCCGGCTGGCCGCGCAGCTCGGCTCTAACCTCCAGGGTGTTTGCTACATCCTCGACGAACCCACCATCGGCCTGCATGCCCGCGACAACCGCATGCTGCTGGATACCCTTTCGGCCCTCGAGGCCAAGGGCAACACCCTGGTGGTGGTCGAGCATGACGAGGACACCATTCGCCGGGCCGAGCATGTCATTGATCTGGGCCCCGGCGCAGGGATTGAGGGCGGTCGCATCGTCGCCGAGGGGCGCCTCGAGGAGTTGCTCGACAACCCCGATTCGGTGACCGGGCGCGCTCTGGCCCATCCATTGGTGCATCCCCTGCGCGGTCAACGCCGCGATCCACACGAGGCCGATGCCATCGAACTCACCGGTGTGCAGGCTCACAACCTGCGCCGGGTCAACGCCCGCCTGCCGCTGGCGCGCCTGATCGGCGTCAGCGGGGTATCCGGATCGGGCAAGAGCACGCTGGTCCGCGACGTCCTGCACGGCAGCCTCGCCGGCCGCCTGGGGCGCCGCGGCGATCCCGATCGCCCGACCCATGGCTGCCGAACCATCACTGGCTGGGAATCACTCGATCGCATCCTCGAGGTGGACCAGACCCCCATTGGCAAGACGCCGCGCTCATGCCCTGCCACCTATGTGGGCATTTACGACGAGATCCGGCGATTGTTCGCCCAGACCGAAGAGGCCCGTATCCGTGGCTACGGCCCCGGGCGGTTTTCCTTTAACACCCGTGAGGGCCGCTGCCCGGAGTGCGAGGGTCAGGGCATGCGCCGGGTGGAAATGAATTTTCTGCCGGATGTGACCGTGCCCTGCGAGAGCTGCCACGGACAGCGCTTTACCCCCGAGACGCTCGCGGTGACCTGGCGGGGCTGCTCGATCGGCGAAGTGCTGAACATGGAGATCGACCGGGCGGTGGACTTTTTTGCCGCCCATCATCGCCTCCACCACACCCTCGGACTGCTGCGCGACACGGGCCTGGGCTATCTGACCCTCGGCCAGCCCAGCCCGACGCTCTCCGGCGGCGAGGCGCAGCGCATCAAGCTGGTCAGTGAACTGGCCAAGGCACGCCCCGATAGCGGTGGTGCGCGCGCGGCAAAGACGCTCTACATCCTCGATGAGCCCACGGTGGGGCTGCACATCGCCGACGTCGAACGGCTGATCGGCGTGCTCCATCGGTTGGTGGAGGCAGGCCATAGCGTCGTCGTGATCGAGCACAACCTCGACATCCTCGCCGAGGCGGATTGGCTGATCGATCTGGGCCCGGAAGGTGGCGATGGCGGCGGGCAGATCGTTGCCCAGGGCACCCCCGAGCAGGTCTGCCGCAACACCACATCCCACACCGGACGACTGCTCGGCGAGTTCATGGGCGCGGGTCGCTGATCAGTCGCGGCCGCTCCGCTTGAAGGCTGCCAGACGCTGTCGGTCGCGGCGATCGGGGCGATGATCGGGGCGCGGCTGGGCGGCGGCGGCCGCCCGCAGCTCGTCGCGCTGGCGCTCGCGGTCGCGGACACTGGCGTCGGTCTCGGTGTACAGGGCCTGGGCCTGAGGGGCCGGACCGCGCTGTTCGGCCAGGCCCTCGACGTCGACCTCGAAGGTCTGGGGGCCCTTGCGGATCACCAGCCGCTGACCGGCGCGAACCGCCCGGGCCGGTTTGGCGCGCACACCATCGACATCGACCTTACCGCCCTTGATCGCATCCACCGCCAGCCGTCGGGTCTTGAAAAAACGCGCCGCCCACAGCCAGCGGTCCAGGCGCACCGATTCAGCCATCAGCGTATCCCGTGTAACTGCCGTGCATGTAGCTGGTCAGCGCCGCCACCTCCATGTCGCGCTCGCGCACGACGGCGGCACTCAGATCCCGCACCGACACCATTCCCAGCACATGCTGCTCGTCCATGACCGGCAGATGCCGGACATTGCGCTCGGCCACCAGGGCAAGGGCCTGATCGGTGGTGCCGGCGGGACCGATCCAGAATACCTCTCGGGTCATGACCGCCTCGAGGGGCGTGGTCGCGGGATCGAGCCGCTCACCCAGAACCCGCCGCAGCACATCGCGCTCGGTAAAGATACCCAGCAGGGACTCGTCGGGCGTCATCACCAGCACGGCGCCGATGTTGCGACGGTTCATGAGCGCGACGGCATCCGCGACCGTACTCTCCGGCCCCAGTGCCTGAAGGGATCCATTTCCCTCGCGCAGCAGCGATCGCATGGTATTGGGCATCAGCCTCTCCTCCAGTGGTCGTCGCGCCGGTTACGCCAGCGCTTGTTCTGCGATCACAATACCGTCGCGATCAGCGCAGAGCCACTCGCCGGGGGTCATCGTGGCGCCGGCCAGGGTCACCACCACGCCGACTTCGCCGGCGCCCTCGGGCTGACTGCGGCACGGATGGGTGTTGAGCGCCTTGATGCCGATATCCAGATCGGCCAGGTCGGCCGCATCACGCACACAGCCATACACCAGCAGCCCCGCCCAGCCGTTGTCCCGCGCCTTGGCCGCAAGCTGATCGCCCATCAGCGCGCAGCGCAGCGATCCCGAGCCGTCGACGACCAGCACCCGGCCGTCACCCGGGGTCTCGAGCACCTCCCGGACACGGCTGTTGTCCTCGAACGTCTTGACGGTCTGTATCACGCCGGCAAAGCCGTGGCGGCCGCCGTAGTCGCCGAAGATCGGGGCCAGCACGCGCAGCGCATCGGCATGGTCGTCGCAAAGATCAGTCGTCTTGATTGCCATTCCGGGACTCCTTGGATGATGCCCCAACGCTAACCGTCCACTGATTTGCGAGCAACTCCGCAAGCGGTCCGGTTTGACACGCCGCTGCGGCGGCGGACAATACCGCTACGCGGCCCATGTGGCCGGATGGCGGCGCAGGTCGAGTGATGACAGCCAGCTTTTCCCCCGACAAGGCGCCGCGCCCCGGCGCCAATCAGTTGCCGGCCCGACTGGCGGCACGGGAGCGGCCGATCATTATCGGTGTCGCCGGCGACAGCGGCAGCGGCAAGAGCACCTATACCCAGGGCATCGAGTGGCTGCTGGGCGCCGAGCGGGTCAGCCAGATCAGCCTTGATGGCTATCATGCCGAAGACCGTGCCACGCGCCGCGTGTCCGGGCGCACGCCGCTGGACCCCGAGGCCAACCACCTGGATCGCGCCGTCAGCCATATCAAGCGCCTGCGTGCCGGCGAAGCCGTCGAGGTGCCGGTCTATGACCATGCGTCGGGCGCATTTCGCGCGCCTCGCCTGCACACGCCGACGCCGGTGGTGGTCATCGAGGGGCTGCATACCCTCTATCCGGCCTTTCGCCCGCTGCTCGACTTCTCGGTTTATGTGGACACCGCCGCGGCGGTGAAACGCGACTGGAAACAGCGCCGTGACACCCGGGAGCGGGGCTATGCAGAATCCGACGCCGCGGCTGAAATCGAGCGGCGCGCCGATCAGTACGAACGCTGGATTGCCGGCCAGCAGGATGTCGCAGACGTCATCCTGCGTATTCACCCCAGCGAACTCAGTGAACTGGCAGTGGGTCAGCTGAGCGCCGAAATCCCCGAAACCTGCTATCACCTGGAGCTCATCGTAACGCCCCGCGACGACGACCAGCAGTCGCTGTTCCTGCCGGTCGATCTGAGCAACATGACCCGCCAGACGGCCATGCCGTTCATGCTGGCCACCGTGCCCAGCCAGTTTCGTGGCCAGTCGGTGAATGTGCTGCATGTGGACGGCTATATGGCGCCGACGGCCCTGGAAACCCTGGAATACGCGATCTCGGCGTTCGTCGGGCTCGACGCGCCGGCGGGTGATCCGGGTAACGGGGCGGCGCAGCCATCCACGGTTCGGTTTGCCCAGATGCTGGTGGCCTGGCCGGTGCTCAACCGCATTGTCGCGCTGAGCGGCTAGTCGCGCAGGAAGGTCTCGATGGCCGGCTGCAGACGGGCAACCGCCGCCTCGCCCTCGGCAATGGCGTCGTCGGCGCGATGCAGTTCCAGCAGATCAATGTGGGCAAGCTGCGGGGCAATCAGCAGATCCGGGGGATCACCCGCCATGCGGCTGCGGGTGATGCGGTCCTGCATCACGTTCACCGCCGTGGCAATCACATCGAACACCCCCGGCGGGGCGCTGGCATCGGCGGGTTGGGCCGGAATGCGCCGCCCCATCAACCCGTCGCTGAGGTTGACCGCAATCACCCGGTCGGCCCCCATCGCATGGCACAGCGAAATGGGCACCGGATTGACCAGCCCGCCGTCGGCCAGCCACTCGGCATCGCGGTAGACCGGGGTAAAAAGCCCGGGCAAAGCCATTGAGGCCCGCACGGCGGTGGCCAGATCGCCCTTGCGCAACCAACGCTCCTGACCGCTGTACAGATCCGTGGCCACCACACCCAACGGCCGCTGCAGGGCACCGAAGTCCACCGCCCCCAGCGTGCGATCGAGCTGCGTCATCAGGCGATGACCCTGGATGAAGCCGCCGTGCCCCAGGTTGACGTCAATGTAGCTCAGCACATCACGGCGCTTGAGCGATCGCACCCAGGTCTCAAACGCATCCAGCCGGCCATTGCAGAACATGGCGGCAACGATGGCCCCCACCGATGTCCCGGCCATGACCGACGGCTCGATGCCCTGCTCGCGCAAGGCCCGGATGACGCCGATATGCGCCCATCCCCGCGCGGCGCCGCCGCCCAGGGCCAGGCCGATGCGCCGGCCCGGGGACGCCTCGCGTGATTCAGTCATCCTGACGGATGGCTTCGAACTCGATGATCAGCTCGACGCGGTCACCCACCAGATCCCCCTCGAGCCCGTAATCCATGCCGAATTCGCTGCGCCGGATCGCGCCCCGCGCCGACCCGCCCAGGGTGTCGGCACCGCCAATGGGATGGGCGCCACGCCGGTTGAGGGTCAGATCCAGCTCGATGGGCCGCGTCACCCCGAGCAGGGTCAGCTCGCCGCGCAGGATCCCCTCGCGCTCGCCCGTGGGCTCGTAGCCGCTGGCCTCGAAGACAATCGCCGGATGGGCGTCCGCCGCCAGAAAGTCATCGTCACGCACATGACCATCGCGTTCGTCGTGGCCGGTAAAGACACTGGCAGCGGCCACTTCAACCCGTCCCGAATGCAATGTCCGGGTCTCGGCGTCGTAGCGGAAGCCACCGCTGACATCGGTGAACTGACCAAGAACATCAGCGAAACGGGCATGCCCGATCAGAAAGCCAACGCTGATATGGCTTTCATCCAGCCGAAAGCGCTCCGGCTCGGCCTGGATCGGTGTCGACATCAGGCCCAGCACAACCAGCAGGGCCGTCGAGCGCATCAACTGTCGAAGCATGAGAGATCTCCTCAATGATCGGCGGGCCGCCATAACGCGACCCCATCCACGATAAAGGAATAGCTGAGCAGGATCAGCAGCACGGCAGCCACAGGCGCGACCCAGAGCGTCGGAAAATCCGGTGCCAGCAATACCACCAGGGCGCCGGTCTGAACCCCGCAGATCATCCGGCGGCGCTGCGAAGGCGGCAGAGGCCGGCGCAGCGCAGGACGCCAGTAACCTGCAAGGATGAATGCATAGCGCCAAGCGCCGATGGCCAGGACCCAGGCGCCCGCCAGATCAAGCCGTAGCAGCCACAGCGTCAGCACCAGCAGCAGAACGGCATCCAGTTCCATATCAAAGCGGGCGCCCGCGGCGGTCTGGCATCCCAGGCGTCGTGCGACCCAGCCGTCGACACCATCGAGCAGAAATGCCGTCATGCCAACCGCGAAGGGCAACATGGCCACGTTCGGACCGGTGCCGGCGGCGGGCAGAAGCCCGATCAGCAGCATCACCAGCAGGCCGCGCCCCATGGTCACCCGATCGGCCGGCGTCAGCGCCCGGTTGCCCAACAGACGCCAGACCAGCAGAGCCAGCGCCGTGTAGGCGGCAAGCGCCAGCGGCAGTACGCCCGCGGGCAAATCCAGTGCCTGCTGCAGCCCGCCAGCCGCCGCCGTCAGCACAATGGCAGCCACCAGCAAATCGGGCAGGATCTGCAGTGGCGAATCGTCGGTCGCGGGAGGAACCAATGCTACGCTCCGGTTTCCGAGTCAATTCCCGGATTCTAGCAGCATGAGGACAGCATCGGCGTGACCAGCCAGCAGAGCAGCCAGGCCTTCTGGGTCGTGGCGCCGCGCAGCGGCGAGATTCAAGACGAAGCGGTCCCCGCCGTGGGGGCGGAGTCGGTGGGCGTTCGCGCTCTCTACTCAGGCATCAGCCATGGCACCGAATCGCTGGTCTGGCAGGGCCGCATTCCCGACAGCCAGCAGACCCGCATGCGGGCACCCTTCCAGGCGGGGGATTTTCCGGCACCGGTCAAGTACGGCTACGCGAGTGTCGGCGTGATCGACGCCGGCCCCGAAACGCTGATCGGGCAGACGGTGTTCTGCCTCTACCCCCACCAGCGCCGTTACACCGTGCCGGCGGCCGCCGCCTATCCGCTACCGGCTGACCTGCCGCCCGAGCGTGCCGTACTGGCCGCCAATGTCGAAACGGCCCTGAATATCTGCTGGGACGCCGAGCCCCGTGCCGGCGAGCGCATCAGCGTGATCGGCGCGGGCGTGGTGGGCGCCCTGGCTGCAGCCCTTTGCGCCGAAATGCCCGGCACCGAGGTGGAGTTGGTGGACATCAATCCCGATCGCCGGCAACTCGCCGCACAGCTGGGCGTCGCCTTCACGGCGCCCGATGCGGCGCGCCCTGACAATGATCGGGTCATCCACGCCAGCGCCAGCGAGGCCGGCCTCGCCCTGGCTCTGGAGATTGCCGCGGACGAGGCCGTGGTGATCGAGGCCAGCTGGTTTGGTGACCGCTCGCCACGGGTGCCGCTGGGCGAAGCCTTTCACTCGGGCCGTCTGGCCCTGCGCGCCAGCCAGGTCGGGCAGCTCGCCCCGGCCATGCGCCCGCGCTGGGACCACGGCCGGCGCATGCGCAAGGCCCTCGAGCTGCTCGCCCACCGCGCCCACTGGGATTGCCTGATCGACGGCGAAACCGCATTCGATGACCTGCCCGCGGCGATGGACAGCATCGTCACCCAGCCGGGCCTCTGCCACCGCATCAAGTATTAAGGAGATAGCATGTACCGCGTCAACGTTCGCGATCACTTCATGATTGCCCACAGCTTTCAGGGCGAGACATTCGGGCCGGCCCAGGCCCTCCACGGCGCCACCTATGTCACCGATGCCACGTTTTTTCGTGACCGGCTCGATGACGACAATGTCGTCGTCGACATTGCCCGCGCCAGCACGGTGCTGCATGACATTCTGGGCCGCTACAACCTCACCAACCTCGACAGCCTGCCGGAGTTCGAGGGCGTCAACACCACCACGGAGTTCCTCGCCCGGCATATCGCCGACGCGCTGGCGACCGCCATTCATGCCGGTGAGCTGGGCGAAACCGCCCGGACCCTGGATCGGCTGCGCATCACCCTGCACGAGTCGCATATCGCCTCGGCCGCCTACGAGCGCTCGCTCCAGCTGTGACCGCCTGCCATTTCCTGGTGCCGGGGTCGCTGGACCGCCCCACCGGGGGCAGTCGGTATGACCGCCGGATCATCGACGGCCTGCGCGCCGCGGGCCTCGCAGTCCACGTCGACGAGCTGCCCGGCTGCTTTCCCGATGCCGATGCCACCGCCCGTCAGGCCGTGGATGGTGCGCTTGCGCGAATCCCCGACGGCCGGGTGGTGGTGATTGACGGTCTGGTGCTGGGCAGGCTGGCGGCGGCCGTCAAACCCCATGCCGGACGCCTCCGCATTCATGCGCTGGTTCATCATCCCCTCGCCGACGAAACCGGTGTTGATCCCGCCCGGGTGCAGCAATTGATCAGTGACGAAACCCGGGCCCTGGACGTGGCAACCCGCGTTATCGCCACCAGCGCCTTCACCGCCCGGCGTTTGAACGCGCTGGGTTTGCATCACGGCGAAGTCGACGTGATCCCGCCCGGATGCACGCCGCGCCCCCTCGCCACGGGACGCCCGGGGCAGCCGCCCTTGCTGCTCTGTGTGGCGTCCATTACGCCGCGCAAGGCTCAGCACCACCTGATCGAGGCACTTGCCGGGGTTGTCGACCGGTCCTGGGAGTGTCAGCTCATCGGCTCGTCAGAGCTGGATCCCGACTATGCCGCTGCCGTGGCGAGGCAGCGCGATGCCCAGGGCCTGAGGGATCGCGTCTCGATCAACGGCGCCGCGGATGAGCAGCGCCTTGACGCGGCCTATCGCCACGCCGACCTGTTCGTCCTGCCGTCGGTCTACGAGGGCTACGGCATGGTGATCAGCGAGGCCATCGCCTATGGTCTGCCGGTGATCACCACCACCGGCGGCGCCCTTGCAACCACGCTTCCGCCGGAGGCGGGCATTGCCGTCCCGCCGGATGACCCGGCAGCGCTGCGCGATGCCATCGCCGATCTGCTGGATGCTCACCCCCGGCGTCGGGCCCTGGCCCGGGGCGCCCGTCGCGCTCGCCGTCAGCTCAATGACTGGGATCAGAGCGTCGCGCTTTTCATGGCTCTTATCGAGGAGGCATCACCATGCCCGAGCAATTCGCCGCCCGCTGGCTGACCCTGCGTGAACCGGCTGACCATGCGGCCCGCGACGACACGCTGCTCAGTGCCCTGATCGACGCTTTGCCCCGGGACCGAACGATCCGGATCAGCGATCTGGGCGCCGGCGCCGGCAGCAACCTGCGCTATCTGGGTCCGCGCCTGCCCCAGGCGCAGGAGTGGACGCTCATCGATCACGACCGCGAACTGCTGGACCAGGCCGTGGCCATGGCGCATCCGGCCGATGATGACGGCGCTGCAGCGCGGGTTCAGGCGCGGGCCCAAACGGCCGATCTGGGGGGCTTTCCCGACTGCCTCGACACCCCACCTGATCTGCTCACCGCCTCGGCACTGCTGGATCTGGTCTCCGAGGACTGGCTGCGGCGGGTGGTGGACACCTGCTGCCGGCGGTGCCTGCCGGCCCTGTTTGCCCTCAGCGTGGACGGGCGACTGGCGTTTTCACCCACGCTGGAGGGTGACTGGCAGGTCGCGGCCGCGGTCCTTGCCCACCAGCGCGGTGCCAAGGACATGGGGCCGGCACTGGGCCCGGATGCCCCCGCCGTTGCGGCGCAGTTATTCCGCGAGCGCGGCGCAGACGTCCATTGCCGGCCCAGTGACTGGCAGCTCACCCCTGAACAGGCGGCGCTGCAACGGCCCCTCATCGAAGGCTGGCATGAAGCCGCCCGGACCCAGCAACCCGACGCAGCGGCCGCCATCGATCGCTGGCGGGACGAGCGTCTGCGCCTTCTCGAGCGCAGTTTCATCACGGTCGGGCATCAGGATCTGCTGGTTATTCCGTGCCGCGACTGATTCGACTGCTGATCAGCCTCGCCATTCTGGGCCTGGTTGCCCAACAGTTCGGGGCCGGTGTGCTCGAGCGGCTGCAGGCCATCCAGCCGGGCTGGATGATCATGGCGCTTTCCATCACCGTCGCCCAGGTGCTTCTGTCGGCGTGGCGCTGGCAGTTTACCGCCGCCCGGCTGCAGATTGCGCTGCCGGCGGGCCGGGCGGTTGGCGAGTACTATCTGGCCACACTGGTCAATCAGGTGCTGCCCGGCGGTGTCATCGGCGACGCCCAGCGCGCCTGGCGCCATAGTCAGGAGATGCCGCGTCGGGGACCGGCCTTTCAGGCCGTTGTCATCGAGCGTCTATCGGGACAGCTCGCGATGGTGGCGATCGCGGTGGGCGTGTGGGTATGGTCGCCACCCGGCGGCGCGTTGAGTCTGCCAGTTTCCTGGGGCGGCCTGTCGCTGACCGTGGGCGTGGCCGCGGCGGTGATCATCGCCATCCGTCTGATTCCGCGTCACCGACGCGCCGGGCTCAGTGACTGGGGCCGCGCGATGCAGTCGGCGCTGCTTGCTCCGCGGGTGCTGCCCGTCCAGCTGGCCGCCTCCCTCGCCGTCGCCGCCAGCTATATTGGCGTCTATGCCTGCTGTGTTCTGGCGCTGGATCCGGCGGCACCGGCGTCAAGCTGGCTGCCACTGATCCCGCTGGTTCTATTCACCATGCTGATCCCCGCGAGCATCGCGGGATGGGGGCTGCGCGAGGGAGCGGCCGCCCTGCTCTGGCCGCTGGCCGGACTGCCGGCGGCCGAAGGCATCACCGCCGCGGTGCTCTACGGCGCACTGTCACTGGCAGCCAGCACCCCCGGGCTGATCATGCTGTTACGGCGCTGAAGTCAAGCCGGTAGAGCCGGTCATCCCCCAGGTCGAAGGGGGTGACCGCAGGGCGCAGGGCCTGGTCCATGTGATCGATGCCCGGCAGGTTCAGGCCGGTCGGCCCGGCCCCGATAATCACCGGCGCGACCACCAGATAGAGCGTATCCACCAGCCCGGCCGCGAGCCATGCCGAAACGGTCTGGGCCCCGCCCTCCACCAGCAACCGCTGGATACCGGCCGCCGCCAGGCACTCGAGCACGGTGGCCGGTGCCAGATCGGGCAGTGCAAAGCCGCGATCCACCGCCGGTGCAGACACCGACGGACCCGTCAGCGCCCAGGTGGGGGCGGCGCCATCCCGAAAGAGCGCCGCGTCGGCCGGCAGCCCCGGACGACTCATGACCACCGCGCGCCGCGGGTTGGGCCCCGGCACTTCGCGAACGGTCAAACGGGGATTATCCGCCGCCACGGTCCCGGCCCCGACCAGTACCGCGTCGCAGAGCGCCCGCAGGCGATGCAGGTGGGCCCGGTCGGCGGCGCCGGTCACGTAATGGGAATGCCCGCTGGCGGTTGCGATCCGCCCGTCGAGGCTTTGTCCAAGCTGCGCGACCACCCGTGGCCGTTGCTGGACCGGAGCCAGCAACGGCGCGTAGCGCGCCTGCAGTGCCGGCCCGACGGCGTCGGCGCCGAGACCGTCGATGTCCGCCGGACAAGCCGTCGGTGGCGTTGCAGCCGGCAGGGCGTCGCGACGGCACTGGGCAACAAGTGCCTCCCAGCCCGTCGACGGTGAGCTGCTCTCCCGCGATCGGTTATGCTGTGTCATGTTGATGGAATTGTTACAGGCATGAACGGTCTATTGCGAGAAATCGATTCCAAGGAGCAGGCATGCAGCGCATCCGGCGCGCACTGATCGACCTCAGGCGGGGCGAACCCGTCCACGTAACCCACCCCGCCGGCGGGATGCTGGTGCTGGCGCTGGAAAACCTCAGCGATGGACTGATGACCCGGGCGCGAGCGCTGGCGTCGGGAGAGGCACGGTTGCTGATGACCCGCCACCGCGCCCGCGCCATCGGCATGGAGACCGTCCCCGGCGAGGATCTGGCCGTGACGCTGGATGCGCATGACAGCGTCGAGACGGCCGTTACGCTGGCCGGCGATCTCACCACCCGCAGCGCCCGGCCGGCGGCCCGCAACACGCGCGCCGACGAGCAGGCGGCGCTTGACCTCGCCCGCCAGGCTACCCTGATGCCGGCACTCGTAGCGATTGACACCCGCGATGGCGATGACCGGCTGGGCGATGAAATCCGCAATGGCGAGATCCTGTCGGTTGACGTCGCGGACATCCACGCAGCGGGTATCGAAAACGCCCGGCAACCCGAGCGGATCAGCGAAGCGCGGGTCCCGCTGACCGACTCCGAGCAATCGCGGTTCATCCTCTATCGCGAGGCGGACGGGTTGCTCGAGCATGTCGCGTTAATGGTGGGCGATCCCGAGCAGTGGCCGGACACGCCGGCGCTGCGCATGCACTCAGCCTGCCTCACCGGGGATCTGTTCGGGTCACTGCGCTGTGATTGCGGCGAGCAGCTGCGCAGTGCGGTGGGCACGATCGCGGAGGAAGGGGGCGGCATCCTGCTCTACCTGGCTCAGGAAGGTCGCGGCATTGGCCTTGCCAATAAACTGCGGGCCTACGGGCTTCAGGACACAGGCCTCGACACCGTCGACGCCGATCGGTTGCTGGGATTCGGCGCGGATGAACGCCGTTACGAGGTGGCCGCGGCCATGCTCGATGACCTGGGAATCGGTCGGGTTCGGTTAATGACCAACAACCCGGGCAAGATCGCGGCCCTCGAACGGCACGGCATCGAGATCGCTGGTCGCGAAGCGGTTCATGGCGCACTCAACCGCCACAACGAGCGCTACCTGACCACCAAGGCCGAGCGGGCGGGCCATTGGCTCGATGATGTCGTCTCGGGATCGGTGGGCGAGCAGTCCCGCTAGCCCCCGGGGGCCGGCGGCGACAGGCAATCCAGGGGAAAGTCCGCCGCCTCGGTCACAATGGCTGCCAGTGCCTCCGCGTAGTGCGCCGCCAGACGGGCGCCAAGCGCCGCATCCGCCACCCGCGCATCACCGCACACCCCGGCGGGGTTGAGATCGCCGGCCAGCCAGGCGAACCGGGCCGGGCGCGTCTCAGCACCGATCCACTCGAACGCCGAAAGCGCCTCGAATTCCACCGACGCGTGATGGTCGATCGCGCTCGGCACCACCTGTTGCGGCGCAAAATGCCACATCAAGGCAGTCTCCAGCGCCCCGCCATGCAATCCTTCGCGCGCCTCACGGGCGGTTAATGCATCGGCAGGGGGCGGAAAGTCGAAATAGCAGGTCTGCACCACCAGCAGACCAAAGTCCCGCCGCAGGCGCAGCGCGGCCGTGGCGACTGTGGCGAGATTGCCGCCATGGGCGGAGAACATCACAACCCGGCGCACCCCGGCCCGGGCCAACGACGCGCCCAGATCATAGAGCATTGCCTCGAAGGTGGCCGGGGACAGGGCCAGAGTGCCGGCCCAGTCCATGTGCTCAAGGCCCTGTCCCAACGCCTGCGTGGGCATCCGCAGTAGGTGCACCCGCTCATCACAGCGCTGCATCGCCGCCTTCGATAGCCCCTCGGCAATCCAGGTGTCAGTGGCAAGCGGCAAATGACCGCCGTGCTGCTCGATCGCACCCAGCGGCAGCAGCGCGACGCTTGCCTCGCTGATGTCGCCGCGCAGGGAATGGCTGGTGTGGTCGGCCCAGTCGTGGGCGCTCATGGCCGACCCTCCAGCGCGTCCAGACGCGCCGCCAGCAGGCCCGGGAAGCGCTTGAACCAGGTGGCATTGAGCGGCGAAGGATGCGGCAGCGGATGCAACCGCAGCGGCCGGCGAACCCCGTCCGGGCCACAGAAATCCATCTCGATGGACGCCGTGAAGCGCTCGTCAAGCTGCCAATGATCTTCCAGCCGGCGCCGCTCCGCCGGCGGCTGGTCAAGCCCAAACCAGAAAAAGGCCTCGCGCCCGAGGGTAATCACCTCGCGCCCCTGCCACTGATCGAGCAGCAGCTCGGCGACCAGCGGCTGAAAGCGGCGTTTGACCTTCATGGGCCAGGCCTTGTTGCCGACGGGTTTGTAGGGGACGGTATTGGCCCAGAAATAGGCCTCTCCCGCTGCCAGCGCCCCGGCGGTGTCGGTGAGGGGGGCATGGAACTGGCGCTCGTGGAGCACCCGGCGGACCTGACGACCACCGGCGCCAATGAAGGGCACGCCGATGTGCACCTCGTCGCGCCCCGGATCCCGACCAAAAAAGGCGATGTCGGCATCCGCCGGCCCCAGACCAAAAACCGGCTCCGCCGGATCGCGGCCGGCGGCGGCATAGACCGCGTCATCACGGCCGGTCAGCTCGGCGGCCGCCGTGCGAAAGCGTTCGCGCAGGGCGCCGGGCAAGCTCCGCACGTCAGTGCACGGTTGCCTGGCGCTCGCGGGACTCCTTGAGTACGCCCACGACGTCTTCCTCCCAGCTCTTGGCGAGTGGCGACTGGGCCACCAGTGCCGAGACTTCGTCGGCGCTGACCGGATCGCCGCCATCGTCACCGACGGCGAGACGAAAGTGATCCGCATCGCGCAGTTCGTAGGCGCGTTCCCCACTGTCGCCATCGCCGACGCGAAGCGTGATTTCGTCGGCGTCGACAATTGCCCGCCAGTTGACCTGTGCCATCCAGCCGCGGGCGTTGGAGTACAACGATACGCCGGCCAGCTCATGGCCGCTGCCGCGCTGGTTATCCATGACGTGGACGCTGCTCGAGAGGTGCTCGAATGGATTGTCTTCGAGAATCTGCAGGAGCTCTTGCTTGGGGATAACGGGCTCTGCTCTCATCAAATCCACCTTTGCCGTCGCATGTTTCATCACTGCATCATACAACCCGACCGCCGGTCTGTTGACCCATATTCGCATCGCGTATGCTTTAGTCATGTCAAATTCCAATCGCCAGAGGCAGCGGCGTGCCGAGCGCACCCGTGAATTCCTCAACGAACTCAGCCAGCGCTATCCGGATTGCTTTACCCGCAAACGGGACCAGATCCGCCCCCTCGAGATCGGTATTGAAAAGGCCCTGCGCACCGCCCTCGATGGCGAGCCGAACGAGGAGCCCGTCCCCAACTGGCTGATCCGGCAGGCGCTCGCCCGGTACACGCGGGCACCGGCCTACCTGAACGCCATCATTGCCGGGCATGATCGCGTCAACCTGCGTGGGGAAGCCGTCGAGGCGGTCACCGAGTCGGCCATCAGCCGCGCCCGCGAGCAGCGGGCCGAGCAAAAGCAGCGCAGCGCCGAGCGCAAACGCCAGCAGGCCGAAGAAGCCGAGGCCCGCCAGCGCCAGGAAAAACTCGAGCAGCTCGCCAATCGCTTCAACCAGTAATCCAACCGCCCTTCACAACAGGACCTATCATTGAACCGAAGCATTGATCTGAAGGCATTGAGCCGGGAGGCGCTCGATGCGCTGCGCGGCCAGATCGACCAGGAACTCGAAGCACGCGCGTTCGAGCAGCGGTTGCGCCGCGACCTGGAATCCCATCGCAATCGGCAGGCCTGGATCGACAGTCACCATTCAGGCCAGCGCCGGCGACGCTAGCGTCGGCTTGCCATGAGCCAACGCATCGTTTCGCTGCTTCCCGGTGCCACCGAAATCGTCGCCGCTCTGGGTCTGGGGGATCAGCTGGTGGGGATTTCCGCGGAGTGCGACCAGCCACCGGCGCTCATGGACCGCCCGCGGGTCAGCCTGGCCGCGCTGGATACCGACGAGACCGACCCGGCGGCGATTGACCGCGAGGTCCGCGACCGACTGGCCAGTGGCGCCCCGCTTTTTCAGGCCGACCCCGGCGCCCTGCAGGCATTGCATCCGGATTTGATTCTTTCGCAGTCGCTCTGCGACGTCTGTGCCGCAACGCCCGCCAGCCTGACCGCCGACGCCATCGGCGATGCCACAGTGCTGGCGCTGGACGGGCGCGACCTCTGCGGCCTGCTGCATGACATCCGACGGGTGGCGGAGGCCGCCGGCGTGCCGGCCCGCGGCGAAGAACTGATCGCGACCCTCGACCGGCGCCGTCACGCCATCACACCCGGCACCGGCGACCGGCCCCGGGTATTGGCGGTGGAATGGCCCGAACCGCTGTTCATCGGGGGTCACTGGGTGCCCGACATGATTGTCAGTGCCGGGGGCCAACCCCTCAACGCGCCGGGCGATCACTCGGTGGTCATCGACTGGGACGAGGTGCGCGCTTTCGCGCCCTCGCACGTCCTGGTGCTACCCTGCGGCCAGTCGCTGGCGGGGGCCGAAACCGGTTTGCGGCGACTTCGACAGCGGCCCGGCTGGAATGCGCTGCCCGCTGTGGGCGCCGGTCAAGTGTATCTGCTCGACGGCAACCGATTCTTCAGTCGCCCGGGGCCAGCCGCCGTGACAGGGCTTGAGATCATTGCGCATCTCCTTGAAACCGGTGCGGTCAGCGACCCCGCTCCCGGGGCCTGGCGCACCGCAACACGGACCGAAATCGCACCGGGCGCTTCAACGGCAACGGAGTAATGCCGATGGGTTGGGAAGGCTGGCTGACGATCCTTGTGGTCGTCTCGGTACTGGGCGGACTGGCCAGCGGCATTGCCTCGCCGGTCGGCATACTGTTCGCCGCTCTGGCGGTGCTGGTCACCGCGACGGCGGTCAGTGGCAGCGGGCAGCTGCTTGATGCCGCCCGCGCTGCCGAGGGCTTTGGCAACAGCGGCCTGATCACCGTGGGGCTGCTCTTTGTGGTGGCGTCGGGGCTGACCCGGACCGGTGCCATTGCCATGATCGCCGATCCGCTGATCACCCGGTCGCGCGGCCTGCGCTCGGCGCAACTGGGTCTGTTGACGCCAGTGGCCGCTCTTAGCGCGTTTCTCAACAACACCCCCATCGTCGCGGTGTTCCTGCCGGTGGTGGATGACCTGGCACGGCGCCTTCAGCTGCCGGCCTCGCGGCTCTATCTGCCCCTGAGCTATGCCGCCATTCTGGGTGGCACCTGCACACTCATCGGCACCAGCACCAACCTGATCATCAACGAGCTCGCCCGCGACGGCCGCGGCATGCCGGGACTCGGCCTGTTCGACCTGGCCTGGGTGGGTGTGCCCATCACCGCCGTGGGCCTGGTCTATCTGCTGGCCGCCTCGCCCTGGCTGTTGCCGGATCGTCGCGACCGCAGCGCCCAGCGGCTCGACCCCCGCCAGTACACGGTGGAGGTGGAGGTAATCCGGGACGGCCCACTGGTGGGCAAACGCATCGAGGAGGCGGGCCTGCGACATCTGCCCGGCCTGTTCCTGGCCGAAATCGAGCGTGACGGCGACATCATCCCGGCGGTGGGACCCACGGAAAAACTCCATGCCGGCGACCGACTGGTGTTTGTCGGGATGCTGGAATCGGTGGTCGATCTGCACAAAATGCGCGGGCTGCGACCGGCTACCCGGGCGGTCGAAGACCTCAACGAGCCGCGCCGCGAACGCTGTCTGGTAGAGGCCGTGGTCTCCGAAGCCTGTCCGCTGGTGGGCCGCAGCATACGCGATGGCCGCTTCCGCGAACGCTATCAGGCGGCGGTCATTGCGGTGGCTCGAGGGGGCCGCCAGCTGCCTGGCAAGATCGGCGATATCGTCCTGCGCCCGGGCGATACGCTGTTGCTCGAAACCCACCCGAGCTTTGTCGCTCGCCAGCGCGATACCCGCGACTTCCACCTGGTCAGCGGCGTTGAAGACTCTGCACCGCCGCAACACGACAAGGCGGGCCTGGCAATCCCGATTCTGATCGGCATGGTCGCGCTGGCGGCAAGCCCCTGGATGAGCATGCTCAACGCCGCCCTGCTGGCGGCAATGGCGCTGGTGATCACGCGCTGCGTCGAACTGGGCGAGGCCATCCGCAACGTCAACTGGAACGTCCTGCTGGTCATCGGTGCCGCGCTGGGAATCGGTCAGGCCATGGACAACAGCGGTGCCGCCGCGGTCATCGGCAGTCAAGTCATTGCGGTCACCGCCGACCGGCCCCTGCTGACACTCGCCGCGATCTATCTGCTGACGCTGGTCACCACCGAGATGATCACCAACAACGCCGCTGCGGTGCTGATCTTTCCCATTGCCATGGCAGCGGCGGAATCCCTCGGGGTTTCATCCACACCGTTTGCGGTGACCATCATGATCGCGGCGTCCGCGGCGTTTGCCACGCCCATCGGCTATCAGACCAATCTCATGGTGTTCGGCCCGGGCGGTTACCGGTTCAGCGACTATGTGCGCTTTGGCCTGCCCCTCAACCTGATCGCCATGCTGCTGGCCTTGCTGATCATCCCCCGGGTCTGGCCCCTTTAGGAACCCATCGATAGGCTGGGCCCTCCAAAGCCCGAACAGACAAGCAGAGGCGGAAATGAGCGGATATCTCAATCTGGAACAGGCGCAGGCCATGGTCGAGTCGGACTGGCGCGAGAGCATTCGCCCGGCGCTCGAGGCGTTCATCCGCATCCCTGCCAAGTCGCCCGCCTTCGACGCCGAATGGTCCGCGAATGGCCACATTGACCAGGCCGTCGCCCAGGTCGAGGCCTGGTGCCGGGCCCAGGCCCCCGCCGGCAGTCACGTTGAAGTGATCCGGCTGCGCGGTCGCACCCCCCTGCTCTGGGTGGATGTTCCAGGCACCGGCGCCGGGGAGGCCCTGCTCTACGGGCATCTCGACAAACAGCCCGAAGCCAGTGGCTGGGACAGCGACAAAGGCCCCTGGACGCCGGTGGTCGAGGGCGACCGGTTGTATGGCCGCGGGGCGGCGGACGACGGCTATGCCGTTTTCTCGTCGCTCGAGGCCGTCCGGCTGCTGCACGACCAGGGGGTGCCCTGCCCGCGCTGCATGCTCTTGATCGAGTGCGCCGAGGAGAGCGGCAGCCCCGATCTGCCCGCCTACATCAAGCATCTGGGCTCACGCCTGGGACAGCCGGGGCTGGTGGTTTGCCTGGACTCGGGCTGCGCAAACTACGAGCAGCTCTGGGTCACCACCTCGCTGCGCGGGATGGCCGCCGGCGACCTGACGGTGAAGGTGCTCGAACAAGGCGTCCACTCGGGGGATGCCGGCGGCGTGGTGCCGTCGAGTTTTCGCATTGCCCGGGCGCTGCTCGAGCGGGTCGAGGACGCCACCACCGGAGCGATCCGAATGCCCGCGCTGCAGGCCGATGTCCCCGCCGAGCGCGTGGAGCAGGCCAAGCTTGCGGCGTCAGTGATTGGCACCGAACTGGCCGACAAGTACCCCTGGGCAAACGCCACCCGGCCCAATAGCGAGTCAACACCGACCCTGATCCTCAACCGCACGTGGCGCCCTGCCCTCGAGGTGATCGGCGCCGATGGACTGCCGCCGCGCGCCGAGGCCGGCAATGTATTGCGCCCGGCAACCACCCTGCGACTGTCGTTGCGACTGCCGCCGACAGTCGACGGCGAGACGGCCATGCGCGCGCTGCAGGAGACCCTGACCGAAGACCCGCCCCAGGATGCCGAGGTCGAGTTCCGCGCCGCGGGTGCTGCCAACGGCTGGAATGCCCCAGCGTTCGCCGGCTGGCTGGGCGACAGTCTGGGTGCCAGTTCCCAGGCCTGGTTCGGGCAACCCGCCGTGTTCATGGGCGAAGGCGGCAGCATCCCGCTCATGAACCTGCTGGGTGAGCATTTCCCGGCGGCGCGCTTCCTGGTCACGGGGGTGCTGGGCCCGGGCTCCAACGCCCACGGGCCCAACGAGTTTCTGCACATGCCGATGGCCCAGCGCCTGAGCGGTGTGGTGGCCGAGGCACTGGCAGCGCAGTCCGCCGCCGACTGATCACCACCTACCAGGGGATCGGCGCACCGTCCCAGGCAAAGAACCCGCCGTTGTCCGCCGTTGTGGCGGCATCGATGCGCTCGAGTAGCTTGCCGGCGGCAAATTCGGGGCTGAACAGCTTGCCCTCGGGGACGCGCGCCTGAAACGGTTCAGACAGATCGGTACGCGTGGTCCCGGGATGCAGCGCCAGGCAGATCACCCGGCGCGCCCGGCGCGCGCATTCGATCGACAGGTCGCGGGTCAGCATGTTCTGGGCCGCCTTGCTGGTGCGATAGGCGTACCAACCGCCCAGACGGTTGTCGCCGATACTCCCCACCCGCGCGGAGAGGCTGGCAAAGACGGCGCGTTGCGAATGGTTGAGAAGCCCCAGGCACTCCCGCGCGATGAGCGCCGGGGCAAGTGTATTCACCCGATAGCTGGCGAGCATCCCCTCGGCGCTGATCGCCTCGACGCGCTTTTCGGGCCAGATGCCCTGCGCCTCGTCATGGAGCAGACCAAAGGCATTGATCAGCAGATGCAGCCGTGGCTGATCCGCCCGCAGCGTCGCCGCCATCGCGGCAATGCTGGCTGCGTCGAAAATATCCACGGCCAGCGGCCTACAACGCTCGCCATGGGCCTCGCGCAGGGCCGTCAGGTGGGGACTGTTTGGGGTGCGAGTGGCTGCCCAGACCCGTCGAGCCGACGAGCCGGCCAGCAGCTGCTCGACCAGCGCCGCGCCGATCCCGCCACTGGCGCCGACCACCAGGACATTCGAGTCGTGATCGAGCGTTTCCATCAATCAATTCCTTCTGTCGCGTTACAATGCCTATTATGGCAGCCCCGCTCATCCAGCCCACCCGGCACGGTCTCTACTGTGCGGCCGGCGACTTTCATATCGATCCCTGGCGACCGGTGCCGCGGGCACTGATCACCCACGCCCATGCCGATCATGCGCGCCCCGGCAGCGACGAGTACTGGAGCCTGCGGGCGGGGCTCGGGCTAATGCGCCGGCGGCTGGGCGGCAAGGCCTGGCTGAACGCCGTGGACGAGGGCGAGCGGCTGCAATTCGGCCCGGTCAGCGTCAGCTTTCATCCGGCTGGCCATGTCCTGGGTTCGGCGCAGATTCGTGTCGAGCACGAGGGCGCCGTGTGGGTGGCGTCCGGCGACTACAAGCGGGATCCGGACCCGACCTGCGCCCCCTTCGAGCCAGTGCCCTGCGACACCTTCATCACCGAGGCCACCTTCGCGCTGCCCGTCTACCGCTGGCCGGCGGTGCAATCGGTGGCGGCGGATATCCACCAGTGGTGGCACGGCAATGCGGCGAACGGGCGCACGACCGTGCTCTTCTCGTACGCCCTCGGCAAGGCCCAGCGGCTGCTGGCCGCGCTGCCGGCGCCCCACCCCGGTCCCATCTATCTGCATGGCGCCGTCGCCCCCCTGACCCAGGACTATCGCGATGCCGGCATTGAATTGCCCTCCACGCACCGCGTCAGCGAGGCCCCGCGCGACGAGGACTATGGCACTGCATTGGTGATCGCGCCGCCGAGCGCGGCGGGATCCACCTGGATGCGGCGTTTCCGGCGGCCTGCCCTGGGGTTTGCCTCGGGGTGGATGCGGATTCGGGGCAATCGCCGCCGGCGCGGCTATGACCGTGGCTTTGTGATCTCGGATCATGTCGACTGGCCGGGGCTTTTGCAGACCATCGAGGACACCGGCGCCCGCGAGATCCTGACCACCCACGGCCGGGCCGACGAGCTGGTGCGCTACCTGGGCGAGCGCGGCCTCTACGCCCGGCCGCTGGCAACACTCTATGGCGATACGGAAGAGGACGGCTGATGCAGGGGTTCGCCGCACTGTTTCGCGAGCTCGATGAACAGCGCGGCACCAACGCCAAGGTGGCCGCCATGGCGGACTACTTCAGTCGGGTATCGGCCGCGGACGGCGCCTGGGCCGTGTACTTTCTCAGCGGGCGACGCCTGAAACGTCTGATCGGTCCCGTGCAGCTCCGCGAGTGGCTGACACAGATGACCGGTCTGCCAGCCTGGTTGGTCGAAGAAACCCACCAGCATGTCGGCGATCTCGCCGAAACGGTCGCGCTCATGCTCGAGGCATCCACGGACAGCGTCGCGGCAGCGGATCCGGGGCTGGCCCACTGGGTCGAGACCCGCATCCAGGTCCTGCGTGATTGCGATGACGAGCAGCGCCGGGCAGCAGTAACCGCCGCCTGGCGGGAGCTCGACGAGGCCGGGCGCTTTCTGCATACCAAGCTGCTCACCGGTGCGCTGCGCGTTGGCGTATCGCAGACGCTGGTGGAGCGGGCACTCGCCCAGGCCAGTGGCCTGCCCCGACCAGTGATCGCGCACCGCATGATGGGCCAGTGGCTGCCCGAACCGGCCTTTTTCGAGGGCCTGTTTGATCCCCGTTCCGGCCAGGAGGACGCCTCGCGCCCCTACCCGTTCTTTCTCGCGCATCCACTGGAGGGCGAACCCGCCGCGGCGCTGGGCGCGATCGACGACTGGCAGCTCGAGTGGAAGTGGGATGGCATCCGGGCGCAGCTGGTGCGCCGCGCCGATGCGGTTTACCTGTGGTCGCGTGGCGAAGCACTGATCACGGATACCTTCCCGGAACTGATCGAAGGCGCCCGCGCGCTGCCGGCGGATACGGTCATCGATGGCGAAATCCTCGCCTGGCGCGATCATGTTTTACCGTTTGCGCAGCTGCAGCGTCGACTGGGCCGCAAGCGGGTGACACGCCGGTTCATGAACGAGGTGCCGGTCCGGCTGATGGCCTACGATCTGCTCGAGGCCGATGGCGAGGACCAGCGGACCGACCCGCTGCAATCCCGCCGCGCCCGGCTCGAGACCCTGATGGCACCCACCGGCCCACCCCTGATGCTCTCGCCTTTGATTGAGGCACCGGACTGGGCGGATCTGGCCGCGCGTCGCGACGAGTCCCGCGACCGGGGGGTCGAGGGGATCATGCTCAAGGGCCGCAACACCGCCTACGCCACCGGCCGGCCCCGCGGGCCGTGGTGGAAGTGGAAGGTCAGCCCGCTGACCCTGGATGTGATCCTGCTCTACGCCCAGCCTGGCCACGGGCGTCGCGCCAACCTGTACACCGACTACAGTTTCGCCGTGCCCGACGGCGATCGGCTGGTCCCGATCGCCAAGGCCTATTCGGGCCTCGACGACGCCGAGATTCGACGCCTGGACCGATGGATCCGCCGCAATACCCGCGAGCGATTCGGTCCGGTCCGCTCGGTGGAGCCGGTTCAAGTGTTCGAGCTGGCGTTCGAGGGCATTGCCCCGTCGTCGCGCCACAAATCCGGCATCGCTCTGCGCTTTCCGCGCATCAGCCGCTGGCGTGAGGATCTGGGCCCCGGTGACGCCGATACGCTGGATCAGGCAAGGGCATTGCTGCCATGACCGACGCAGCGCCCCACCGGCTCACCGAATGGTTTGCCGGCAATGGCTGGACGCCGGCCGAGTTCCAGCAAGCCGCCTGGTCGGCCTATGCCGCGGGCGAGAGCGGGCTGATCCACTCGGCAACGGGGTCCGGCAAATCCCTGGCGGCCTGGGGCGGGCCGCTGCTTGAAGGGCTTGAAGAAGCCGCCGCCGGAGCCCGCCGGCCAGCCGGGTTTCGGGTGCTATGGATTACCCCATTGCGCGCCCTCGCCGGCGATACCGTCGACAATCTGCGCACAGCCGCTGCCGGCGTCGGCCTGGACTGGCGCATCGAAAAACGCACGGGGGACACCTCGGGCAGCGCCCGCACCCGACAGCGGCGGCGCCCGCCGGAGGCCCTGGTCACCACCCCCGAGAGCCTGTCGCTACTGCTCTCCTATCGCGATGCGGCCAGCCAGTTCGCGCCGTTGCGCGCGGTAATCGTCGATGAATGGCATGAACTCATCGGCACCAAACGCGGCGTGCAGCTTGAACTCGCGCTGGCGCGACTGCGGGTTCTGGCCCCGGGCCTGCGAACCTGGGGACTGTCCGCCACCCTCGGCAACCTCGACGAGGCCCGGGACTGCCTGCTGGGTAGCGGCGCCCGGGCCGGACGCCTGATCCAGGGCCCGCCGGCGCGGCCCATCCGTATCCGCACCCTGGAGCCAACCAGCGATCAGCGCTTTCCCTGGGCAGGGCACCTGGGCACACAGCTGATCGACGGCGTCATCGACGAGCTCGAGGGCGAAGGCAGCTGTCTGCTGTTTACCAACACCCGCTCGCAGGCCGAGCGCTGGTTTGAAGCCCTGGTGCGGGCCCGGCCGGACTGGATCGAAGGCCTGGGGCTGCATCATGGCTCCATCGACCGGTCACTGCGCGACCGCATCGAGGCCGGGCTCGCCGCCGGCGCATTCCGCTGCGTGGTGGCCACCTCGAGTCTCGATCTGGGAGTGGATTTTGCCCCCGTGGACCGGGTAATCCAGATCGGCAGCCCCAAGGGCGTGGCGCGACTCGCCCAGCGCGCCGGGCGCAGTGGTCACCAGCCCGGGCGGCACAGCCAGATCCTGTGCGTGCCCACCAACGCCCTCGAAATGATCGAGATCGCCGCCGCTCGCCAGGCCTGGGCGGCCGGCGAGGTGGAGTCCCGGCCACCCCTGCGGCAGAGCCTCGATGTGCTCGCCCAGCATCTGGTCACCCTCGCCGCCGGTGACGGCTTTGACGCGGACGACCTGTACGCCGAGGTGCGAACCACCTTTGCCTATGCCGGGCTGGATGAGGCGGCCTGGCAATGGACCCTGGATTTTGTGACTCGCGGCGGCCCCGTTCTGGCCGCCTACCCCGACTTTCAGCGCGTGGTCGCGGGCATCGACGGTCGCTACCGGATAGCCGGACGGGGCCATGCCAGCCGCCATCGCATGAGCATTGGCACCATTACCAGCGATGCCGCCATTGCCGTGCGCTATCAGGGCGGCGGACACATCGGCACCATCGAGGAGAGCTTTATCGCCCGCCTGCGCCCGGGCGACGTGTTCCTGTTCGCCGGCCGCAGCCTGGCGCTGGTGCGGGTGCGCGATCTGACCGCCTATGTCCGTCGTGCCAGTGCTCGCCGCCAGGCGGTCCCACGCTGGCAGGGCGGGCGCCTGCCGCTGTCCACCGCCCTCGCCGACCGGGTTCTGAGTCTGCTGGCGGAGGCCGCGGCCGGTCGCTTCGACGAGCCCGAAATGCGCGCCATTAAGCCCCTGCTGGCTGTCCAGTCGCAGTGGTCGGCCCTGCCCCGCCCAGGTCGGCTGATTATCGAGCGTACCAACTCGCGCGAGGGCGAGCATGTCTTCATCTATCCGTTTGCCGGACGCCTGGCCCACGAGGGTCTGGCCACGCTCTGCGCCTGGCGTCTGGGGCAGCTCACGCCGGCCACCTACAGCCTGTCCGTGAATGATTACGGCTTTGAGCTGCTGGGCCGTGATCTGCCCGAGCTGAGCGCCGATGACTGGCGGTCGCTGTTTGATCCCGACGGGCTCGTCGAGGATCTTGCTGCAGCCATGAATGCCAGCGAGCTGGCCCGTCGGCAGTTTCGGGATATCGCCCGCGTGGCGGGGCTGGTGTTCCAGGGCTATCCCGGCAAGGGCAAGAGCGCACGCCAGTTACAGGCTTCAAGCGGGCTGCTGTTCGACACCATCGATCGCTACGATCCCGACAATCGCCTGCTCGACCAGGCGCGGCGCGAGGTCCTCGATAGCGCCCTCGAGGTGGACCGACTGCGCGCGGCGCTGCAGCAGATGGCCTCCGCCGAGCTGGCGATCCATCATCCGGTGCGATTCACACCGCTGGCATTTCCGCTCTGGGCGGAGCGGCTGCGCAACCGACTCAGCACCCAGAGCTGGCAGGATCGGGTGGCACGGATGGTGGCGCAGCTTGAAAAGGCTGCGGATCGGCCATGACCGGACCCGTCATTGTCCTGAACGGGCAGAGTCTGGAGCTGCTGCCCGAGCGGGCGTTGCTCTGGCCGGCGATGTCGACATTGCTGCTGGCGGATCTCCATCTGGGTAAGGCCGCGCGTTTTCGTCGCGCCGGCCTGGCGGTCCCCGAGGGCGACAACCAGGCAACGCTGGGGCGTGTCGATGCGCTGATCGAGGCGCGGCGGCCCACCACAGTGATCCTGCTGGGGGACATCCTGCATGCCTCGCTGGCCGCCGATCCGGCCCTGCGCAAGACGCTGCTCGCCTGGCGCGAACGCCACCCGGAGGTCGAGATCATTGCCATCGTCGGCAACCACGATCGGGATATCCGCGGCCTCGAGCCTGCCATCCCCTGTGAGGCGGAAGGGCTCGTGCACCATGGACTGAGCCTGCGCCATCATCCGCCGACCGCTACGGCCGACGCCCCCTGGCTTGCCGGCCACTGGCATCCGGTGGTGCGGCTCAGCGCCGCCGGCGACAGCCTGCGTCTGCCCGCTTTTGTCGAGGCGCCGGATCAGGGTCTGGTCCTACCGGCGTTTGGCGGACTGACCGGCGGAGCACTCGTCGAACGGCGTGCCGGCCGTCGCCGTTACGTGACCAGCGGTGAACACGTATTCGCCCTGGACGCAAACTAGGACCGCGCAAAAAAAAGCCGACGTGATCGTCGGCCAAGAGGAGGAGAGAGAGAACTAACTGTGTTGCGATGCAATATAGCACCGCAGGGCTTTCGACTCAACCATTGGTAAACGGGCGATGACCCGGTTCCATACCGGCGCGCAGGGACTCCGCCTGGGCCCGGATCGCCGCGCGCTGATCGTCGCTCTTGCGCTGCAGATTGCGAAACTGGAACTGCAGACGCCGATTGCCGGCGAGCTGGGCCTCGTGGCGATCCAGAAAATCCCAGTACAACGTGGTGAACGGACAGGCCGTCTCACCCACCGCTTCGCGGGGGTTGAATCGGCACTGGCCGCAGGCGTTACTCATTCGATCGATGTAGGCGCCGCTAGCGCAGTAAGGCTTGGTACCCACCACACCGCCATCGCCGAACTGGCTCATGCCCAGGGCGTTGGGCAGACTGACCCAGTCGGCGGCGTCCAGATAGAGCGCCGCATGCCACTCATGGAAGCGGTAGGGGTGGACACCGTAGAGCTGGGCGAACAGGCCCAGCACCATCAGCCGCTGGATATGGTGGGCGTAACCATGGCGCAGTAATGCGGCCATCGCATCGGCCACACAGGCCATGTCGGTCTGCCCGTCCCAGAAAAACGACGGCAACTCCGCCTGGTGATCAAGGGCGTTAAGATCCGCGTACTCGGGCATTCGCAGCCAGTACACACCGCGAATGAACTCGCGCCAGCCAAGGATCTGGCGGACAAAGCCCTCAACGGCATTGACCGGCGCCGCACCGGCATCGAGCGCTGCCTCGGCGCGCGCCAGACAACGCCGTGGATCGAGCAGATGCAGGTTGAGTGAGGTGGACAGGCGGGCATGGTAGAGCAGCGGCTCGCCCACCCAGATGGCATCCTGCCAGGTGCCGAAGGCCGGCAGTCGGTGGCGGATGAAATCGTCCAGCGCGGTCTCCGCCTGCGCCGGTGTCACTGGCTGATTGAAATCGGCGGCGTTACCGGGGAAATGCCCGTAACGCTCAGCAACCATGGCGATCACGGCGCGGGTGGTGGCATCCGGCTCAAACGCCGGGTGGGCCGGCAGGTCACCCGGTCCCTCGGCGCCAAAGGCAGCGCGGTTGTCCTTGTCAAAATTCCAGGCGCCGCCGCGCGGCTGACCGCCGTCCATGAGCACGTCATGGCGCTTTCGCATGCTGCGATAGAAGTACTCCATGGTCAGGCTCTTGCGACCCGATGCCCATTCCTGGAATGCCTCGCGGCTCGCCATGAAGTGGCGATCGCGATGCCACTCAAGCGCGACATCCAGGGGCTCCAGACACCCGAGGAGGCCCTGCTCCAGAGACCAGTCACCGGCCTCCATCATCGCCACGGTGGACGGTCCGAGCATTGCCACGTCCTCGGCCAACTGCCCGGGCAGCGCCGCGTCGGTCAATGCCGCTGCGGGACCCGCATCGGCGGCATGGTAGTGCACGCTGACGCCCTGCTCACGCAACTCATCGCGCAGATGCCGCATGGCTGAGCAATACAGCACCAGGCGTTGCTGGTGAGGCGCTCCCCCCGCCGGCTGATTGACGGTTTCGGCCATCCAGACGGTGTCGCAGGCGGGATCGATGCCACTGAGGAGCGGGCCATTGCGATCAAGCTGATCGGCCTGCACCACGATCAGTCGGCGGATTGTCGTCATTGAACGGAAGCCTCCGGCATCGGTGGAACCAGCATCGAGGGATCGATGCGTTGATCGAACCAGTTCATCCGCCAGTCGAGGTGAGCGCCGGTGACCCGACCGCTCGCACCGACTTCGGCGATGACATCGCCCTGGCGGACTGTGTCTCCCACCGCCACGCGCATCGCCGAAAGGTGCAGAAAGCTCGATGACAGACCCTGGCCATGATCGAGGATCAGCGTCCCGCCCGAGAAGAACAGATCCTCGGCGGCGAGGGTGACCACCCCGTCGGACGGCGCGCGCACCGGCGTTCCGGTGGGCCGCGCGATATCGATGCCGTAATGGGGCTGGCGCGGCTCACCATTGAGAATGCGCTGACTGCCGTAGATCCCCGATATCGGCCCGGTCACCGGCCAGATCCAGCCGGCATCGAAATGCCGCGCCGGCAGGCGCTTGGAGCGCGCCGCCTGCACCGTCGAGGCGTCGCGCCGGATTCGCTCGAGGGTCTCGGCGTTGGGACTGACCTGATTGCGATCGAGCCCGTCGATGCGCTGGATGTCATAGCGCCGCTGCGCCACGTCGAGGGTGCGCTCGCGGCGCGTGCCATCGGGGTTGACCGCCGTCACTGTGACCGAGGCCGGTGCATCCCGGCCCAGTCCCAGCACAAAGCGCCCATCCGCATCCACCGGGATATCGTGGCCGAGGGCTCGCACCTGCGCGCCGGGCGTTGCCTCGCCGCGCAGCAGGGCACCCTGCCGCTGTGGGCCCTGGATATCGAGGGCGGCCGCGGCCAGGGGCAAAAGCACGAGCACGAGTCCGAGCATTGAGGTAATACGGGTCATCGTGTCACTCCATGGATGTCGGGGCGTTGTCCCCATCCAGCCGGGCGCGGCAGCGTGGACAGATGCCCTCGATTTCGACGGTCTGCTCCAACTGGACAAAGCCCAGGTCGCCGGCGCGCTGATCCAGTGCCGCCTCGATGGAGTGATCGTCAAGCTCGGCCACCCGATGGCAATAGCGGCAGATCAGGAACTGCCCATTGTGGCTGTGTTCGGGATGCCCGCAGCCCACGTAGGCATTGATCGACGCCAGCCGGTGGACGAATCGCTCGGCCATCAGAAAATCCAGCGTGCGATACACCGTTGGCGGGGCCGCCGATGCCGAGCCCTGACGCAGTCGCGCCAGCAGATCATAGGCCTTGACCGGCTGATGGCTCTCCCAGATCAGCTCAAGCACACGCCGGCGCAGTGGCGTGAGTCGGCGGCCGCGCTGCAGACACAGCCGTTCGGCCTCGCCCAGCGCGTCATCAATACAGCGCTGATGGTCGTGGTTCTCGCCCGGGAAAGCGCTCATCCGCCTTGTCTCCTGTCCGCGTGGGTGACGCGATTGCGCAGATACACCGGTTCAAGCGCCGCCGCCCGTACCGTCTCACCGGCGGCCAGACGCTGCCGGGCAAGCGGCATTGCCGCGGCGATATCCGGATAGCAGTCAGCCTTGATGCCGCTGAGTCCAACGCCCTCGGCGAGGGCCGGATAGGTGGCGAAACCACTGCCAGCCCCGGACCACTGTCCCTCAGGCAGCGCTGGACAGACCGGCTCACCCAGCCATTCATCGCCGATCGGCAGCGTCCCCACCTCGCCAGCCGGTGGATGCCGGAAAAACCCACCATAGACCTCACCCATGCGTGCATCCAGCAGCACCAGCGTCCCCGTAGGGGCGGGATCGGCCTGTTGGGCCGCCTCGGCCACCACCTGGAGCGTCGACAGCGCCACCACCGGCCGATCCAGACCCAGCGCGAGACCCTGACCGACGCCGGTGGTCACCCGCACCCCGGTAAACCCGCCGGGGCCGCGCGTACAGGCAATGGCATCGACGGCTGATCGGCTCAGCCCGGTCTCGGCCAGCAACGCGTCGGCCGCCGCCCGTATCGCCTGGGTCTGACCCTGCCGCTGGCGGGTGGTTCGCGCCACCACCGCATCACCCACGGCCAGCGCCACCGTGCAGACGCCGGTGGTGGCGTCGACACCCAGGATAACGGGGGATGCAGTCATGGTTCAGCCTCCGGTTCAGGCGCCTCGGTGGTATCGGTCTCAAAATCCAGCTCCAGCTGTACCGCCTCGTAGCGCGGGTCGAGCCCGCCGGCGTAGACCGCCTCCTGGGGCACAATGCGGTAGGTCGACGGCTCGCCCACCGGGATCGGCGGACCGATACGCTGGCGCAGCCAGGCAAAGCCGCCCAGCAGCAGGCCGGCACCCGCGAGGGTCCAGAATAGTCCAGCCGGGCCGAGCACCGTCATCAGCTGGGTGGCAATCAGCGGGCCGAAGATCATCCCCGCGCCATGCACCAGCAACAGGCTCGCGCTGGCACCCAGCATCTGCTGGGGCTCGAGAAAGTCGTTGGCAAGGGACAGTGAGATGGGATAAAGCGTAAACGCAAGCCCACCCCAGACCACTGCCATGCCGATCACCGCCCATTCATGGGCGCCGGTGATATAGACAATCCCGAGGCTTGTGGCGGTCATCAAAAAACTGACCCCCATCAGGACATCGCGGCGGTTGAAGCGGTCCGACAGGTGGCCAATCGGCCACTGCAGAACAAAGCCGCCGAGAATGCTCAAGCCCATCAGCCAGGCGATATGGCTGTCACTGAACCCGACACTGCGGGCATACACCGGGGCCAGGCCCAGAAACGCCCCACCCACTGTCCCGGCCAGCGCCGAGCCCACTACACCCAGGGGCGAGGCGTCGAACAGGGCGCGCAGACCAACGCGCTCCACCACGGGCAGCGCGGGCGAGGCGATGCGGGTAACCGTGACCGGTACCACCGCCGCCGCAATCAACATGGCCGCCAGACTGAACAGTTCAAAGCCACCGGGCGCGCCCACCATCAGCAGGAACTGCCCGCCGCCCAGGCCGACATAGCTGACAATGCTGTAGACGCCCAGGACCTGACCGCGTCGCTCACTGGGTGTCCGATCATTCAGCCAGCTCTCGGTGACCATGTACAGCCCCGCCAGACTGAACCCGTAGGCCAGCCGCATGGCCCCCCACAGCCAGGGTTCGAGCAGCAGCGGGTAGGCGAGTGTACTGATGGCCGCCATGGCCGCGAAGGCGGCAAAGCTGCGGATATGCCCCACCCGTGCGATGAGTCCGGCGCATACCCAGGTTGCCATGATAAAACCCACCGAATAGCAGGCGGTGACAATGCCGATGACGCGGGTATCGAAGGCCTCTTCGGACATGCGCACACCGACGAGGGTCGTCAGCAGCCCCCCGCCGCTCAGCAGCAGTCCGAATGAAACGAACAGTGCAATAAACGGTGAGATCGTGCGCTGCATGCGGATACCGATGGTGGCGTTGGGAAAGCGTCGACGGGGGTGCGCCGAGGATAGTCGACCTGCCTCGGCATTGCTACTATCAACGCTGAAACCCGCCGATGCGTAAGGGAGACAGCATTGATCGACGAGGAAATCCCCGACCAGGGCATCCGACTGCGCTCGCCCAACGCGGATGAGGGCGGTGCCATGTGGTCGGTGGCAAAGGACACGCAGACACTCGACCTGAATTCGAGTTATCTCTATATGCTGCTGGCCCGCGACTTTGCGGACACCTGCGTGATTGCAGAACATGAGGGCCGGATCGTCGGCTTTGCCAGCGGCTATCGTCGCCCCCGGCATCCCGAGGTGGTGTTCCTCTGGCAGGTGGGGATCCGTCCCGGTCTGCAGGGGCAGGGACTTGGCAAGCGGCTGATTGCGGCGTTCCTGCGCCAGCCCGGCGCCGATCGTGCCAGTATGCTCGAGACCACCATCGCGCCCGACAACGAGGCCTCGCGGGCCCTTTTCCAGTCAATGGCGCGCGAGCTCGATGCCGAATGCCGGATCAGCCCCTGCTTTCGGGCGGAGGATTTCCCGGACAACGGCCACTCGGCGGAGGAGCTGTTCACCATCGGCCCCTACCGGCCATCCGCCCTCAATCAGCTCGCGCCCTGATCACCCAGTCATCCATCCCATAGGCACTCCGAACAGGGGAGAAAGAATGAAAATTGTCGATCTTGAGACCATCAAGGGCTCCGAGCGCGAAGTCCACGGCCCGGGCTGGACCAGCCGGCGGCTGCTGCTGAAAAAGGACGGGATGGGGTTCTCTTTTCACGAGACCATCATCCCTGCCGGCGCCGAAATGACGCTGTGGTACAAGAATCACCTCGAGGCGGTCTACTGCGTCGAGGGCAACGGCAGCGTCGAGGATCTCGCCACCGGCGAGCGCCATGAGCTGCGCGACGGCGTGCTCTATGCGCTGGATCAGAATGACCGCCATGTCCTGCGCGGCGGCACCGAGGACATGCGCCTGATCTGCGCGTTCAACCCGCCGGTCACGGGTCGCGAGACCCATGATGCCGATGGCTCCTATGAACTCGTCGAGGACTGATCGGCAAAAAAATCGTTAACCGCTTCAATGTCGCGGATCAGTGGCATGGGGGGGAGACTGGCCCGAAACAGGCGGCCATAGGGCTTGCTGACGATTCGGGTATCCCCCAGCACCAGCACCCCGCGATCGGCGGTGTCCCGGATCAGCCGACCCACCCCCTGGCGGAGGCCGATAATGGCTTCCGGCAGTTGGTGATCGGCGAAGGGACTCCGCCCCTGATCTTTCAGCCAGGCGGCCCGCGCCTGCAGGACCGGATCGCCGGGTGAGGCAAACGGCAGGCGGTCGATCATCACGCAGGAAAGGGCCGGGCCGCGCACATCCACTCCCTCCCAGAACGATTGCGTCCCCAGCAGAACCGCTCCGGTGGTGGCACGAAAACGCTCGAGTAGCTGCTTGGGCGCGGCATCCCCCTGGACCATCAACGCCGACCAGCCCCGGGCTCGCAACCAGTCGGCAGCGTGGCGCAGCGCGCGATGGCTGGTGAACAGCATGAACGCGCGCCCCTCGCTGGCCTCGAGCACCGGCTCGACGGCCCGCAGGTAGGCCTCGTCAAAGCCCGGAGCGCGCGGTTCCGGCAGCGATGCCGGCAGATAGAGCCGCGTATTGCGGGCATAATCGAAGGGACTGTCGAGCTGAAGGGTCTGCGCCGAGTCGATCCCCAGACGACGCTGGAAATGCTCGAACGAACCGTTCACACCCAGCGTGGCCGAGGTCAGCACCCATGACTGGCCATGCCGGGCGCGACTGCGGCGGAAATGCTCGGCGACATCCAGTGGCGTCAGCCGCAGCGCAAAGCCCTGTCCACGGGTCTCGACCCAGGCCACTTCCCGGGAGTCGGCATCATTGCCCAGAAACCCGCGCAACGACGACTGCAGCTCGTCACTGCGCTTATGGCAGTTCTCGAGCCCGCGTCCCCGGGGTGCCTGGGGCGCGAGGGCCTCGGTCAGTGATTCGAGGGCCGCGGCCAGCGCAGTGGCCGCAGCGCGGGGTGCATCGCCGGCGTCCGCCCATGCCATGCGCGTCGTCTCACCCAGCGCCTGACGCAGCTCGGCCGTGTCGCGCTCGACCCGCGCAGCGCGCTCGGCCAGATCCGGGGAATCGCCCGCTTCACGCTGCTGCTCAAGGCGGGTATCCCGCACCAGATCCTGCAGCTGGCGACTGGAAATCGTCACACCAAAAAACCGGGCCGCGGTCTCGGGCAGCTGGTGGGCTTCGTCGAGGATATAGACATCGGCACTGGGCAGGACCTCGCCATAGCCGCCCTCCCGCAGCGCCCAGTCCGCCATGAGCAGGTGATGATTGACCACCACGACATCCGCCTCCTGTGCCTCGCGGCGGGCCTCCATTAAAAAGCACTCGCTGTAGAGCGGGCAGTTCTGCCCCAGGCAATTGTCGGCGGTGGATGTCACCCGGGGCTGCAGCCGCCCATCGACGCTGCCGGCGGGCGCCTCGGCCAGATCCCCGCTGTTGGTGCGCCCCGCCCATTCCCGCAGCTTTTGCAGCCCATCGGCCATGGCCGCGGTCTCGAGACGGCCCTCCTCGGCGGTGCGCTCCATGCGGTAGAGACACAGATAGTTGCCGCGGCCCTTGAGCAGCGCCATGCGCACAGGCCGCCCGAGTGCCGCCCGGGCGATGGGCAGGTCGCGATGATAGAGCTGATCCTGGAGGGTGCGCGTGCCGGTGGAAATCACGACACGCTTGCCCGAGTGCAGCGCCGGGATCAGATAGGCAAGCGTCTTGCCGGTGCCGGTACCGGCCTCGACCACCAGCGAGTCCTCGGCTTCAATGGCCGCCGCCACGGCCTGGGCCATGCGCTGCTGTTCCTCGCGGGGTGAGTAGTCATCAAGCAGTTCAGCGAGCGGTCCGTCGGCGGCAAGCGCGCGATCCAGCGCGGCAGCGTCAGTCATTGCCCAGTCACCGCGCGGCGGCCGCGAGCGTTAGCAGCAATCGCAACCGCCGCGATGATCACATAAGTCAGCAGCGTCCAGGCGGGGATGCTCACGCCAAGCACCCGATCGACCTCGGCGCACTCTCCGGAGCCCGACAGCACCATCCCGACCACCTCGGTCAACGGAAACATCCCCACAAGATAATCCAGCCCCGGGCCGCAGGCCGGCACCTGATCGGCGGGCAGCGACTGCAGCCACAGGTGCCGCCCGGCAAGGCCGATCCCGGCGAGACCGGCGAGCAGTGTCAGCGCCGCGACAGTGCGACCGGGCGCGATCATTCCCGCCAGCAGCACGACCCCCATGACAATAAAGGCGATGCGCTGGAACACGCACAGCGGACAGGGCGTCATGCCACCGACCCATTCAAGCACCAGAGCCATCGCCACCAGCGCAAAGCAAACCAGCGCCAGCAGTCCGTTCATGTGTGCGGGTTGACGCCACTGGCGTTGAAGGAATGCAATCATCCGCCCAGTTTGCCGAATGGGGGACAGCCTCGCCATCCCCACGGGCCATCGGATACGGTAACGCCATGACGCAGTTCACACTCGAGAATCGCTATCCCGACGCACTCCCGGCAACCGGCTACGCATTCTGCGATCCGGCACCCGCCCCGGATCCGGCCCTGCTGCTGGTCAACGAGCCACTGGCCGAGGCGCTGGACATTGCCCCGCAGTGGCTGAACGGTGCCGATGCCGCCGCGCTGTGGACCGGCAATGGGCCGCTCGCCGGCACACGGCCAGTTGCACTGGCCTACGCCGGGCACCAGTTCGGTCAGCCGGTGCCGCAGCTTGGTGATGGCCGGGCCCTGATTCTGGGTCAGGTCAAGGCCCGCGACGGCGGAATCCGTGATCTGCAATTGAAAGGCTCGGGACGCACGCCGTTTTCGCGGGCGGGTGACGGACAGGCGGCGCTCGGTCCGGTGCTCAGGGAGTACATCGTCAGCGAGGCGATGCACGCGCTGGGCGTCCCGACCACCCGGGCGCTGACGGCGGTCTCCACCGGGGCAACGCTGGAGCGGCAATTCGGCCCCGAGCCCGGCGCCGTTCTGACCCGGGTGGCGGCCAGCCATCTGCGCTTTGGCAGTTTCGAGTACTTCGCTCATCGGGGCGATACCGACGGCCTGCAGGCGCTGGTTGACATGGCCATCGATTGGCATGATCCCGATTGCCGCGACGGCTCGGCCAGCGAGCGCGCCGCTGCGTTGCTGGATCGCGTGGTGGGGCGCACCGCGGCGCTGATCAGCGAATGGCTGCGGGTGGGGTTTATTCACGGGGTCATGAACACCGACAACATGACCCTTAGTGGCGAGACGCTGGACTATGGACCCTGTGCGTTCATGGACGGGTTCCGACCGGATCGGGTCTATAGTTCCATCGACGTGCGCGGTCGCTACGCCTGGAACCAGCAGCCGCGCATCGGTCACTGGAATCTGACGCGCCTGGCGGAGTGCCTGCTGCCGTTACTCGACAACGACGAGGC
>CALGDM010000005.1 GCA_937884605.1 uncultured Spiribacter sp. | reverse complement strand
CACTGGAATCTGACGCGCCTGGCGGAGTGCCTGCTGCCGTTACTCGACGACGACGAGGCCACCGCCACGCAGGAAGCCGAGCGGATTCTCGCCACCTACCCGACGCGCTTCGAGGCGCACTACAACCATGCACTGGCGAGAAAACTGGGGCTCGCCGACCGGCGCGGTGCCGACCCACCCTCGGCCGCCGGCGATGGCGAGCTCGGCGAACGCTTTCTGGGCCTGATGGCCCGCCACGAAGCGGATTTCACCAACACCTGGCGGGCCCTCGCCACGGGGGCACCTGACGATCCCGCACAGTGCCGGCACATGGGCGAGTGGCTGGGGGATGACGAAGCGCTTGCCCAGTGGATGACGGATTATGCCGCCCGGCTACGGGAGGGCGGCGTCGACGAATCGACCCGCCAGTCGCGCATGAATCGCGCCAATCCGGCGGTCATCCCGCGCAACCATCAGGTCGAGGCGGCGCTGGACGCCGCGCGAAACGCCGATCTGACTCCGACCCGACAGCTGATGAGCGCTCTGGCATCACCCTATCAGCCGCCGTCATCGGCAGCCTGGCTCCAGCTGCCACCCTCGCTGGCCGAGGTGGTACCCGCAACATTCTGCGGGACCTGATCCCCCGGGCCGGGCATCCGGACCACGGGCTTTCGGTGACAATGTCACTGTCGCCTCAGCGATTGCGACGCTATGCTTCTCCAAGGAAGGCATGCAAGACCTTCCCCCGAGGAGGACAGAATGACTGATTCCAATCCCGTGAAAACCTCTCGTCGGCGCTTTCTTGCCGGTTCCGCCATGGCCGCCGGTGCGGCCGCCAGCGGCATCGGTGGCGGTGCGCTCTTCAACAGCGGCAGTGCCCGGGCCGTTTCCACCAATGCGCGCATCGTGATTGCCGGTGCCGGCGCCGCGGGGCTATCCATCGCAACCCGCCTGAGCCGACAGCTCGACGGCGCCCGCATCACTCTGATCGACAGCCGCGAAGTCCATCTCTACCAGCCCGGACTGACGCTGGTTGCCACCGGCATATGGCAACCCGATCACGTCGAGGATCGAAACGCCCGCTATATGCCGGATCAGGCGGAATGGATTCGCGATGATGTCGTTGCCTTCCACCCCGACAGCAACCAGGTCGAGACCTCGACGGGCAGCCGGGTGGATTACGATTACCTGGTGGTAACCACCGGGCTGCAACTGAACTTTGACGAGATTGAGGGCATGGACCCGAGTCTCATCGGCACGGACGGCATCGGCTGTGTCTACGCCAGTCCGCAGAATGCCTCGCGCACCTGGGAGGCGGCCCGCCGTTATATCGATGACGGCGGCGTCGGGCTTTTCACTCGCCCGCCGGGGCCGATCAAATGTGCGGGTGCACCGCTGAAGGTCACCATGCTCATCGAGGATGAGCTACAGAACAATGGCACCCGGGCTCAGGCCGACATGCATTACCTGCCGCCGGGCGAGGGGCTGTTTTCGCAGCCCGACATCCATGATTTTCTCGCTCGATATTTTCCCGAGCAGCGGGACGTGGCCATCGACTGGAGCCACCCGCTGACCGGGATTGATCCGGCCAACCGGCGCGCGACCTTCGGCACGCCGGAGGGATCGCGGACGATCGACTACGACTTCATCCACGTCGTGCCCCCGATGTCGGCACCGGACATGATCCGCTACGGCGACCTCGGCTGGCAGCAGGGTGATTTCCAGGGCTGGATGGAGGTTGATCAGTACAGCATGCAGCATCGCCGGTACCCGAATGTCTTCGGCGCCGGTGACGTGGTGGGCACACCCGTGGGCAAGACCGCCGCCAGCGTCAAGGCCCAGGCGCCGGTGGTGGCCGACAACCTGGTGGCCGCCATCGAGGATCGCGAATTCCCCATGGAATGGACAGGCTACACATCCTGCCCGCTCATTACCGAGAAGGGTCAGGCAATGCTCGTGGAGTTCGACTTCAGCCTCGAGATGACGCCCTCGTTCGACTTCCTCAATCCGTTCGAGCCGCAGTGGGCTCCCTGGTTTCTCAAGGAGCGGATGCTGCATGCCGCCTATAACGCCATGCTTCGCGGCCGGGTATAAGGAGGCTTGCCATGGAATTTTCGATTTTTGGCATTCTCGCCGTTGTCCTCGAACTGTTCCGGCCGATCCTTCTGCCGCTGGGACTGCTGATCGCCGCCGATCTGATACTCCTGGCCATGGTCTTCGGCCGGCATCGGCGCCTGAATCTGGCCGGGGGGATTCGCACGGCGGCCGGCATCGGCGTCGTACTGGGTGTGGCCGCGGCGGTTTACTTCCCGATCTGGACCGGCGCCAGCCTCACTCAGCTGCAGAGTCTGGTCGACTATCTCGCGATCATTGCGGCGGGCGTCGGCATCGGTTTTGCTTCGGCCTGCGTCGTTTATCCACCGGTTCAACTGTTCATGAGGAAAGCCCCCTGATTTCATGAGTGAGCACCCGAGACTGCAGCATCTGCCCATTGCCCTGTTCGCCATGGTGATGGGGCTGTCGGGCCTGACACTGGCCTGGCAGAAATCCGCCACGATTTTCCAGCTCTCCCCCGCCATCGGTCAGGGCCTTCTGGTCCTGACCGGCGGGTTGTTCGTGATTCTGCTGATCGCCTACGCGCTGAAAGCGATCCGCTATGGCGGGGCGGTGCGTGCCGAGCTCGACCATCCAGTCAAGCTCAGCTTTTTCCCCACCATCAGTATCAGCCTGATTCTGCTGGGTACCGCCACGCGCCACTCCCTGCCCGATCTCTCGCTGGTGCTGTGGGGCATGGGGGTGGGGCTGCATCTGGTGCTGACGCTGTTCATTGTCAATCGCTGGATGCACCACGAGCATTTTCAGGTCATCCATATCAATCCGGCCTGGTTCATCCCCGCCGTGGGCAACATCCTGATCCCGATTGCCGGCATGACCCACGGCCAGGCGTCGATTTCATGGTTTTTCTTCAGCATTGGCCTGGTCTTCTGGATCATTCTGCTGACGATCATTTTCTACCGGGTGATCTTCCATGACCCGCTCCCGGGTCGGCTTTTGCCAACCCTGTTCATCCTGGTCGCTCCGCCCGCGGTGGGCTTTATCGCCTACGAGGGGATGATCGACGGCATCGACCCATTCGCCCGCATCCTGTTCAACATCGCGCTGTTCATGACACTGCTGCTGGCCACGCAGATCCGCCGGTTTGCCGCACTGTCGTTCTTTCTGTCGTTCTGGGCCTACTCCTTTCCGCTGGCCGCCGTGACCATCGCCAGCATGGTCTACCACCAGCAGACCGGAGCAAGCTGGGCATTAGGCCTGAGCGCGCTGCTGCTTGCAGTGACCAGCGTGGTGATCGCCTGGCTGATCGTCCTCACGGTCCGGGCGGCGAGCCGTGATCAGATCTGCGTGCCCGAGTGACCGAACCCTGCGCCGGAATCGAACTTGCGCCAGATCAACTCATGCCGCGAGAAGGCTTTTCCGTGGCCGTCCCAGCAGTTACCGTACGCTTGGAGATTGAAACGTTTACAAATCAATTTCCGGATGACCATCAAGGGGAAAATCAATGACTGACAATAATTTCCGTAACGATCGCCGGCGCCTGCTGCGGGGCGCGCTCATGGGTGTGGCCGCTGCACCCATCGGTTATATGGGTGTGCGCGGCTCGAATGCGCTTGCGCAGGACATGCCCAAGCTCTCCGAGGACGACCCCCAGGCGATCGCCCTCAACTACGTGCATGACGCTACTGAAAAGGACGACATGCGCGAGCCGGACGCCATTTGCGCCAACTGCCGTCTGTATCTGGGCAGCCGCGGCGACGAGTGGGGGGGTTGCACGGCCTTCCCCGGCAAGGCCGTCAACACCAACGGCTGGTGCAGCGCCTGGGTGCGTGTCAGCAGCTGATAGCCGCTCGCGCAGACGCCCTGCAAGCCCCCGGGCTCGCCCCGCGAGCCGGGGGTTTTTTGGACTCTGACGATCCCTAGCGTCCACGCCCGCCACCGGAGGCCATCTGGCATGATCCGATCCGCACTCGTGACACTCATTCTTCTGATTCCCGGCCTGACAGGCGCTCAGACACAGGACTCGGTACTGCCCGATCCGATCGCGGCCCTGGAGGACCGGGGCGCCACCATCGGCGAAACCTTCGACGCCCCTGGCCGACTCACCGGCTATACCGTGAGCTTTCAGGGCCAGACCCTCACTGCCTATGTCACCAACGATCAGGACCATGTCGTTGTGGGCACGCTGCTCGACGGTGACGGCACCAACCTGTCCGAGCCCATCCTGTCCGCGGCGGCCAACGCGGCGCGGCCAGAGAGTGAATGGGATGCCGTGGCCAGCGCTGGCTGGATTGCCGATGGCAGCGACTCGGCCGAGCGCGTGATCTATGCCTTTACCGACCCGAATTGCCCCTACTGCAGCCGCTTCTACGAGCAGAGTCGCGACTGGGTGGAGGCCGGTGCCGTGCAGATCCGTCACGTCATGGTCGGTGTACTGCGCGAGGACAGCCTCGCCAAGGCCGCCACTCTGCTGGCCGCGGATGATCCGGCCGCCGCACTGGCCGAACATGAAGCCCGTTTTGACAGTGGCGGCACCCCGCCGGCCGAATCCGTCCCGGCATCCAGTCAGGCGAGCGTGCAGTCCAACAACGAGCTGATGAGCCGGCTAGGGATTCGCGGCACACCCTCGGTGTACTACCGCGACGATAACGGCGATATCCGCCTGGTACGCGGCCTGCCGCGGGACGAGCGACTCATTGATGTGATGGGTGGGCCGCGCCCCGAGTAGTGACTACTGAAGCCGCTCGCGACTGCGCTGAATGTAGTGCGAGCGGATCCGCCGGGTGGCCGGCCCCGGCCTGCCATCGCCGATGGCAACGCCGTCCACCGTCACCACCGGGGTCACGAAAGCGGTGGCACTGGTGATGAAGGCCTCACGGGCCTGCTGGGCCTCGGCAACCGTGAATGGGCGCTCGATAACTGCGGCGCCGGTCTCCCGGGAATAATCCAGGACCGCCGCCCGGGTGATCCCGTGGAGGATATCCGGCGAGGTGGGCCGGGTGACGAGCGCCCCATCGGCCCGGATGATATGCGCGTTGCTGGAGCTGCCTTCGGTGACGCTGCCCCCTTCGACCATCCAGACATCATCGGCGCCCCGCTCGACCGCAAGCGTTTTCATCATCGATGGGTAGAGCAGTTGAGTGGTCTTGATATCACGCCGGTGCCAGCGCTGATCCGGCTGGGTGATCACTTTCAGACCGGCCTCGGCGGCCGGGGTATCGAGCAGCGACTGGGCCTGGGTAAAAAGCACCACCGAGGGCTCACTGGTGGTGGGCTGCAGAAAACTGCGATCCGCCACGCCTCGGCTGACCTGCAGATAGACCAGCCCCTCTTCGAGCGCATTGCGGCGGATAAGCTCACGATGCAGCTCGAGCAGTCCGGCAGCCCGGGGATCAAAATCGATGCCAAGCTCCGCGAGACTTCGCGACAACCGCTGCTGGTGGGCGTCAAAATCCACCATCCCGCCATCCACCACGGCGGTCACCTCGTAGACCGCGTCGGCAAAAAGTACGCTGCGATCAAAGATGGACAGGCAGGCGGCTTCTTCGGGCAGAAACTCGCCGTTGACGTAAACAATGCGGGACATCTCTCGGCTTCTCCCCGACACGGATAAGGCCTCAAGGATATCACCGCAGCGCCCGCCAGGTTCGCAGCAACGAGCCATCCATGAGCCTGGCCTGCAAAAGGACGCTGGCTCCCGCATCGCCGCTGTCACCGGCGAGCGCCGAGATGCGATAGCCACAACCGCCGCCGCTGCAGTCAGGCTCCGCCGCTGGCCGGAGCCGTTCGACCAGAACCCGTAGCGGTGGCATGCGCCCTTCGAGCTGACGGGGTGCCGACAGCCTCCGACCCTCGGCCAACAGCACCGGCCGCCAGGCGCTGTGGCGTGGCGCCGGCGCAGGCCGGAGCGCCGGTCGCGCCCATTGAACGGCTTGCCGCGCTGCCGCGCGCAGGGCGAACTCCGCCGCCTCGAGGGCCTGCGCCTGCTCGACGCCGGCCGTGACCGTGCGAATCTGCAAACGGGCGCGCTCGAGGGCGGTCTGGGTGATGAGCGCGACAATCAGCACGACACCCAGAACACCGACGAGTGCCATGCCCCGCTCCTGGCTTTTCATGGGCGGTTATTGCGCAACGCCGCGGTGGTTGCCACATCCACCGATTGGGCCTGCAGGCGCATGCGCACCGCTGCCACCGTGGCGCCGGACAGATCGGCATCCCCCCCTACCCAGCGATCGACTGCGCCATCCCCGCTGGTATCGATACCCGCGGTGATGCTCAGGGATTCCACGCCGACCACCAGCTCCTCACGATGGCCGCTGTTTGCCCGCCGACGGCGGAAAAGGCTCAGACGGCCGCCGCCCACCGCCGTATCGAGGTAATATTCAGTGCGCGCCGGGACCAGGATTTCGATGGCCTCGCCCAGCGGCCGATAGCCCCGGGCGGGACGCTGATTGATGCCGTTCAGGCCCGGGCCGCGATTCAACACCGCCGGGTCATCACCGGCATGACGGAAAACCACGCAGTCCGGACCGCGACGATTGGCGACCATCACGGGGCTACCCGGTGCAATGCCATGGCGCCGATCCAGCGCAAGGCGATCGCTGCGCGTGGGGGCCTCCATGACCCGGGCATGCCCCTCGCGGCGCATCCACCGAAGCGTCAGGCCATCGCGAATGGAGACCACCGGCTGGAGGAGATCATCGTCAGCACTGATCAATGAGTGGCGACCGGCCGGATGGCAACCCGGATAACCCGCCTGGCGCACCGAACGCGCCATGAGTGTCAGCGCAAGATGCACCGCATCCAGCTGCTGCGCCTCAGCCCGATCGGCGCGTTCAATGGCCCGCGACGTCACCAGGACCTCGCCGGCGGTCAGCACCACAAGCGCCCCCAGCGCCGAGGCGATGAGCAGTTCCACCAGAGTAAAACCCCGCTGCCACGGGCGGGCGTGGCTCATGGCCGAAACGCATATTGCATGGAAGCGGTGTCCGACCGGTCGCTGACGCGCCAGACAATGGTGAGCAGCCCCATCGTCGGCGTGGGACCTGGCCGTTCCACCCGGGCCTCGCCCCGGGGCAACTGCCCGGCAACCCGCTCGCGCCAGGCAGTGAGACGACTGGAGGGTAGCGGTCCAGGGCCGTAGGCCCGACTCTGCTCGGCCAGATCAATGGCCAGAAAATGCGCCTGAACCTGTTCATGCATCTGGCGCAGATCAAGGGAAGCCCGCGACTGGCCGAGCATAAGACCCAGCAGCCCCATGGCCAGCAGGCTGGAAGCCGCCAGCACCTCGACCAGCGTACTGCCGGTCTGTCGGTGCGAGGGCGTGAATTGGTAGCAGGAGCGCATGGCTCCAGACTAGCAGGCAGGGATTCGACCGGGGCCACCGCTGGTCGGTCGCCCCGCTCCGTCAGCCTGTGGCGATCAGCCGCACTTGCTGTCGCCGCAGTTCAGGCAGGTCAGGCACCCGTCCATGACCACCATTGCCTTGACGTGACACTTGCCGCACAGCTCGGCACCGGCCGGGTAGCCGTCATCGGCGGCTTCGTCTTCGGACTCGGCGGTTTCCGCCTGGTCACCCCGTGCCATCGCCTCGGCCTTTTTCTGCTCGATGTAGCGACGCTGGTGCTCATCCAGACCCTCGGACTCGATCATGCCGATGGAGCGCAGATGCTGCTCGAGCACCTCGCCGATCTCGGCGACCAGCGACGGCATGAACCGGCCCCCCTTCTTGAAGTAACCACCGCGCGGATCAAACACGCTGCGCAGCTCCTCGACCAGGAAAGTGCAGTCTCCGCCCTTGCGGAACACCGCCGAAATAATCCGGGTCAGGGCCACGATCCACTGAAAGTGATCCATGTTCTTGGAGTTGATGAACACCTCGAACGGCCGACGCAACTCGTGCTCGGTCCCCTCGTTGAGGATCAGGTCGTTGACCGTGACGTACAGCGCATGCTCGGAGAGCGGCGTCTTGATCTTGTAAGTCTGCCCCTCGAGGCGCTCCGGGCGCTGCAGCTCCTCGTGCATATGCTCGATGGCCGCCGCGGACGGTGCGCCGGCGTCATTGGCCGCCGCCTCTTCGGCGTCGGCCTGACCGACTTCGTAGTCGACGATCTTGGTATCGATTTTTACTGCCATGGCGTCTGTCCTCAGAATTTCCCGTAATACCCTTCCTTGAGGGCGTCGTAGAGGTTCGCGGCGGTGTGCACCTCGCCGTCATACTCGACCTCGTCGCCGCCTCTTACCTCGACGGTGCGGCCATCCTCGAGCTTGAACCGGTAGATCGTGTTCTCGAGATCCGACTCCTTGACCAGCACGCCCTGGAACGCCTCGGGGTTGAAGCGGAACGTGGTGCAGCCCTTGAGCCCGTTCTCGTAGGCGTACTGATAGATGCCCTTGAAGTCCTCGTAGGGATACTCGGTGGGCACGTTGGCGGTCTTCGAGATACTCGAATCCACCCACTTCTGCGCAGCGGACTGAATGTCGACGTGCTGTTTGGGCGTCACATCGTCGGCGGCGATGAAATAATCGGGCAGATTGCGGGTTTCCGCATCCATGCTCGGCAGTGCGTTTTCGTTGATGAGCGTGCGATAGGCGAGCAGCTCAAAACTGAACACATCCACCTTCTCTTTCGACTTCTTGCCCTCCCGGATCACGTTACGGAAGTAGTGATGGGCAAAGCTCGGCTCGATGCCGTTGGAGGCGTTATTCGCCAGCGAAAGGCTGATCGTGCCGGTGGGCGCAATCGAGGTGTGATGGGTAAAGCGCGCGCCTTTTTCCACCAACGCGTCAACAAGCTCCGGTTCTTCGCCGGCGACCCGCTGCATGTAGCGGCTGTAGCGCCCCCAGAGCACCCGGCCCTTGATGGTGTCACCCGCCTTGTAGCCAGCATCACGCAGTTCCGGGCGCCAGGCCATCATGCGCTCGGTCAGCGTGAAGTCCTCTTCCATAATGGGTGCCGGGCCCTTTTCCTCGGCAAGGCGCAGCGCCTCGCGCCAGCCCTCCAGCGCCATCTCGCGGGAGACATCCTCGGTGAAGGCCAGGGATTCCGCCTCGCCGTACTTCATGCACAGCATGGTCACCGTGGAGCCCAGCCCCAGAAATCCCATGCCGTGGCGGCGCTTGCGCTCGATCTCCTCGCGCTGCCGATCCAGCGGCAGGCCATTGATCTCGACCACGTTATCGAGCATGCGGGTGAACAGCGCCACCACGCGCCGATACTCGTCCCAGTCGAAATGAGCGCGCTCGGTGAAAGGCTCGCGGACAAACTTGGTCAGATTGACCGAGCCCAGCAGGCAGGCGCCATAGGGCGGCAGCGGCTGCTCGCCACAGGGATTGGTCGCGCGGATTTCCTCGCAGAACCAGTTGTTGTTCATCTCGTTGACCCGATCGATGAGCACGAACCCCGGCTCGGCATAATCGTAGGTCGAGGTCATGATCATGTCCCAGATCCGCTGCGCCTTGACCCAGCGATAGATCCGGCAGGCCACCAGGCCGTCTTCGCGGGTCAGGTAGCCACTTTTGCGGTTGGGCCACTCGCGCCACAGAACCTGATCGGGGTCGTTGACGTCGACACCCTCGCTCTCGGCTTCTTCGGGCTTGATCGGAAATGCCAGTGGCCAGTCGCTGCCCTCGCGAACAGCCTGCATGAAACCATCGGTGATCAGCAGCGAAAGGTTGAACTGACGCAGTCGCCCGTCCTCGCGCTTGGCGCGGATAAAGTCCATGACGTCGGGATGACCAACGTCAAAGGTCGCCATCTGGGCGCCACGACGGCCGCCGGCGGATGACACCGTAAAGCACATCTTGTCGTAGATATCCATGAACGACAGCGGCCCCGAAGTGTAGGCCCCGGCCCCGGAGACATAGGCGCCCTTGGGGCGCAGGGTCGAGAACTCATAGCCGATGCCGCAGCCCGCCTTCAACGTCAGCCCCGCCTCATGGACCTTGTCGAGGATGTCGTCCATCGAGTCGCCGACCGTGGAGGAGACGGTGCAGTTGATCGTCGAGGTGGCCGGCTTGTGATCCCAGGCACCGGCGTTGGACGTGATGCGGCCGGCAGGGATGGCCCCGCGGCGCAGCGCCCAGAGGAACTGCTCATACCAGTGCTCACGGTCCTTCTCGGGCTCGACATCGGCCAGCGCCCGGGCGACCCGCTTGTAGGTGTCGTCAACGGTCTCGTCGACGACCACGTCTTCCTTGGACTTGAGCCGGTACTTTTTGTCCCAGATATCCACCGAGGCGGGTTGAATGGGGATGTCGGTTACGGCCTTGGGGAGCGCACGCAATTTTGTTGCGGTCGTCATGAGGATCTCCTTGCGCTGGTCGATTCATCTCGGGAACCGCGACAAAGGCGGCTTGCCGGCGGTTATCCACAACATGTATCGGGGCTGAAAACAGTTGCCACTACATGTTGTGTAATTGTCCCCAGCTTAACCCAACACAGGCACAAGTCAACCCGCGCCCGCGGGCGTCAGCACTCGATATCGTGGTCAGTCACGGGGATGAACCGGGCGCCGTCGCACTCCGGCTGCAGGACAAGGATATCGGCCTTGCGAAACACCCCCGGCCCCAGCCCCTGGCTCTGATGCGCCAGGGCTTCGACGGTCGGTGTTTCGAGGGCCGCTTCGGGCAGGTCGAGCAAAAACCCGATGACTCGCTCGTCGTCCAGGGCCAGGGCCCAATCGGTCTCGTTCCGCACCCGCAGGAGTTCGCGATCGAGATCAGGATCATCGGCGGCACCGGTGTGCCCCGCCGCCACCGCCGGGATCAGCCGCTCGGCCAGCGCCGTGCTGGCGTCGCCCGAACGGTCACCCGGGACCTGCGGTCCACCGGCGTCGACAAACGCCCGGGCAAAGGTCAGCCGATCGGGCGTACCGGATTGTCGAACCGCCTGGCGACCCGCGGCGATCGCATCGCGGATGCGCGCAACCTGTCGGGCCCGGAATGTCGCCATTACTCGTAGTCGTCGTAATCGCCGAGATGGCGGGTGGCCGTGTAGTCCCGCTGCACCTTCAACTTCGCGGCAATAAAATCACTGTGCTCGATATAGAGCAGCTCGGCGATCTTGCGCACCAGATGCTCCTCGTAGCGGTCCATTTCGGCATCGGCCAGGCAGACGCGCCACAGCAGTTCCACCACACGGCACTTACGGGCATAGTCGAAGTGCTGGTTGATCAGCTGGGTGAACTCGAACTGGTCCACCGCCTCATGGACCTCCTGATCGGCCAGACCGATGACTTCCGAGGTTTCCTCGGGCGAGAGCTCGAATACCTCGATGATGCCATCGTGGATGGCCTGGAATTCAACACTGTCGCGCTGGTTGTCAGCCTGCGCCATTTCGATGAGGAGTGCCGCCGTGGCGAGCTGCAGCCGATGCGGCTCCGGATCGTCGGCGGTTGCCGCACCCGGGTTGATCCGCTGTTCGTAGAACTGCTTGATGGCTTCAATCATCTCGAGGACCTGGTTGCATTCATCCGAAGGCTCCCTCTTATCAGGGCTCGTCGGCCATGTCGACCACGGCGACTGATGCGGTGCGGCTGACAATCAGCTGCTGGCCGGCTTGGATCCGGTCGGGATGGTCGAGTTCATTCAGCCGCATCAGTTGATCGGTGCCAACGTCGTGGCGCATCGCAATGGCGCCCAGGGTATCGCCCGGCCGGACTTCATAGTGCCGTCGGCCCACGGGCTGGGGGTTGCCCCCCGCCAGCGGCAGATCCAGGCGCTGACCGGCCCGCAGATGACGCGGATCGCCAATTCCGTTGGCGGCCATCAGCGTCGCAACGTCAACGCCGTAGCGCGCGGCGATGCCCGACAGCGTCTGTCCAGCTTGCACAAGGTGTGCCTGGCTCGGGCGCTGGCTTTGATACAGCCGATCACCCGGCAGCCGCGCCAGCGCGCTTGCCCAGTCGAGTGGATCGGCCCCTGGCAGCACCAGGCCATAGCCGCGCGGAATGAACTTGCGCCCGTCCCAGACCGACGGCCCGAGCGCCGGATTGAGTCGCTGCAGCGTGGCGCGGTCAACGGCCAGGCCCGCCAGCAGCGTATCAACCGGCGTATAGTGCGGCAGTTCCACGCGCATGACCTCCACCGCTGCATCGCGCTCAAGGCCCGGGAAGTGCTCGCGGGCCTCGCGATCCACCCGGACGGCGGCGATCAAAGCCGGATAGAAGTTTTTCGATGAAAACCCGAAACGCGCGCCCTCGTAGGTCTCGCGAATCTCCATGTACTGCGTGGAACCGACCTCGCGCACCGCGCGACGCATGCCATTAAGACCATGGTTGTAGGCGGTGATGGCCAGTGGCCAATGACCGATCTCGGCGTAGTTGTGAGCCAGCAGCGCGGCGGCCGCCGTGGTGCTCCGCCAGGGATCGAGCCGCTCGTCGATCAGCGGATCGATGCGCAGAAACCGGCGCCCCGTACCGGCGGTGAACTGCCATAACCCGGCTGCGCCCGCATGCGAACGAGCCCGGGGATTAAAGGACGACTCGACGTGAGGGAGTGCCGCCAGCGCCGCGGGCACACCGCGTTCGGCCAGCGCGGCGCGAATATGGGGCCGCCAGCGCCCCGAGCGCTCGAGGCCCTCACGAAACCGCTGACGCAGCCCGCCTTGAAAGCGCAGGCGCTCGGCCAGCGCCGGTGAGCCTTCTGCCTCGAGTGCCGCGCGGTGATGGGCGAGTGCGTCCGCGATGGCGTTACGACGGGCCGCCCACTGCGGCGGCCGCGGCACGTCGATGCGGGCGATAATCCGCATCTGTCCGTCAGTGTCGTGGATCACCCCCTCATCCACCCCCACCTCGGTGTAGATCCGCTCCCAGAAGGCAACGGCCGGCTCCAGCGCGGCCGGCACGGGCAGACTGCCTGGCGCCTCGGCGGCCACAGGACCCGCCCCCGCCAGCAGCAGGAACATTTGCATGACACGTCGAAGGGTTAACATGACACCCTCGCTATGGGGTTGAACACTTCACTGGGATAGTAGTCTTGGAGAGGGGCGCAGACAATGCAGCCGGTACAATGGATTCTCGTGGTCGCCGTTGGTCTCGTGTCGACCGCCAGCGCCGTCCATGCGCTGCTGTTCAAGCGCGAGCCGGCCGCGGCGTTTGGCTGGATTGCCTTTTGCCTGCTGTTTCCGGTGGTGGGCCCGATCTTCTACTACCTGCTGGGGATCAACCGCATCCGCATGCGCGCCCGACGCCTTCGTGGCGAGCAAGTCGCGGGGCTGGACGCCGCCAACGCCACCGTGCCCGAGTCCATCCCCACCGCGTTTCGCACCCAGGCCCAGATCTCGCGCGCCGTGACCGGGCTGCCTATGACCCACAATAACCTCATCGAGAGCTTTGTCGGCGGTGAAGCGGCCTATCCCGCAATGCTCGAGGCCATTGAGCAGGCTACGGATCGGGTGTATCTGTCGACTTATATCTTCGAGAGCAATCAGACCGGCCAGCGTTTTGCCGATGCACTGGCCGCCGCTACCGCCCGCGGCGTCGACGTGCGGGTTCTCCTGGACGGCGCCGGCGAATTCTACAACCGCCCGGCCATTCGCCATCGGCTGCGCCGCGATGGGGTGCGTGTCGAGCGCTTCCTGCCCCCGCGGTTGCTCCCGCCGAGCCCGGTCATCAACCTGCGCAACCACCGCAAGCTGCTCATCGCGGACGGCGATACGGTGTTTATCGGCGGCATGAATATCGGTGATCGCCACCTGAGCGAGCGGCCGGATCACCGCGCGGGCATTCGCGATATCCACTTCCGCGTGCAGGGTCCGGTCACCGCGCAGCTCGAAGACGTGTTTCTCGACGATTGGGAGTTCATCACGGGCGAGCGCCCGAACCCCCTGCCGTCGACCGCATCAGCCCCGGTTGGCACGGCCCTTGGTCGCACGCTGGTCGATGGGCCCAACGAAGACCTGCATCGGCTGACCATGGTTCTGGTAGGGGCGGTGGCGGCAGCCCGCGAGCATATCGCCATTATGGTGCCCTACTTCCTGCCGCCCCGGGAGCTGGTGGCGGCGCTGCAGGCCGCTGCCGTGCGCGGGACCCGGGTCGACATCATCCTGCCCGGCCACAACAACCTGCCCTTCATGCACTGGGCCAGCCGGAATATGCTCTGGGAACTGGTCAAGTGGAACGTCGGTGTCTACTACCAGTTTGGCCCATTCGATCACACCAAGCTGATCGTGGTGGATCGACATTACACTCAGGTTGGATCCGCCAACCTCGATGCCCGCAGCCTGCGACTCAATTTTGAGATTATGCTCGAGGTCTATGACACGCACTTTGGTGAGCGCATGGCCAGCCATGTCGAAGCGGCGCGGCGCGAGGCGCATCGCGTGACGCTCAAAGAGCTGGACGAGCGCCCGATACTGCCGCGCATCCGCGACGCCATGGCGTGGCTGTTTACGCCGTACCTGTGAACGGCAGCAGCGCGAGCCATCCGGCCACCAGCGCGACGGCCGCGCCGACGCTCAGCACTGTGCGCAGACGCCGGAACCAGCGCGGCAGCGTCGTTTCGACGAAACGGTACTCGCCATAACGCCAGGCGATGAAGGCCGCCGCCATCAACGGCAACGCAATGATGAGTGGCAGCATCACGACCACCCAGGCAATCAGCGCGGGAACCACCGAGGCATAAAAGGCGGCCGGCGACGGATTGCGCCGGCCCATGGCAAGCCCCCAGTGGATCGCGCCGATAAACGACAGGATCACCGCGCCATAGGCGAGCAGCCAGTCACTGGCCCAGGCCATGCCCAGCCACGGACCCGCGGCCGTGGCGGCAAACGGGATCAGGCCCAGATAGCCCATCCAGTCCGCCGCCATGCGGTGCCGGCCCTCCGCCTGCAGACGGGCGGTGGCGGCGCGCAGACCACCGACAAAGTGGCCACCGATAAAAACCTGGGGCAGCGTCGTCGAGCCGGTCAGGGCTTTCAGGCGTGCGAATTGATCACGGTTTTCCGCCGAGCCCATCCCCATTTCCACCGCGCGCCAATCGCGCCCCGAGTCCTCGAGCAGCTCATCCAGCCCGCCCAGGTCGGTCACGGTGGAATGAAACACGACAACGTCCGCGCTGGCGGCCAGTTCCCGGAGGCTTTGATCGTCTGACATGGTCCATCTCACGATTGAGAATTCTGCGTGCATAATAAGGTCTGATCAGTCATAACCCAATCAAGCAACGCCTGTCCCGGAGGTTTTCATGAAGCGTCTTCGCCTGCTGGCCCTGAGCCTTGTCACAGCGGCCACCCTTGTGCTCGCCGGCTGTGCGGGCGTAGCGCCCGAGGACTATGCGGGCACTACACCCGAGTTGCGCCTCGAGGAATACTTTGATGGCGAGGTCACCGCCTGGGGGATGTTCCAGTCGCGGAGTGGCGAGGTGAAGCGCCGCTTTACCGTGGACATCACCGGGACCATCGAGGGCGACCGGATCACTCTGGATGAACGTTTCACCTATGCGGATGGCGAGACCGACCGGCGGGTCTGGGAGATCGAGCGCATCGACGAGCACACCTATGAGGGCACCGCCGGCGATGTAGTCGGCGTGGCCGAAGGCAAGCGCTATGGCAATGCCTTCAACTGGCAGTACACCCTTGCCCTTGAAGTGGGTGATCGGACCTGGAACGTGCAGTTCGATGACTGGATGTACCTGCACGACGACAACACCCTCGTGAACACCGCCGAGGTCACCAAGTTTGGCTTTCGGGTCGGCACCGTTACGTTGTTCTTTCGTCGCGACGACGCCGGGGAGGCAGACAATGGTTAAATCCCTGACAGCTGCATTGATCGCCGTGATGCTGGTGGCCCCGGCCATGGCAGACGCAACAGTGGAGCAGAACGGCGCGCGCTTCGACGAGCGCATCGAGCAGGCCGGCGAGGATCTGAACCTGACCGGGACGGGCGTCGCCAAATATCGCATTGTGTTCACCGTCTACGCCGCCGGTCTGTATCTGCCTCCGAGCGCGGATGCCGATCAGGCGCTGGCCACGGACACGCCGCGGCGTCTGGAAATCGAGTACTTCCACGACATCAGCGCCGAGGACATCATCCGGGCGGCCAACACCAAGCTCGACGAGCAGCTAACCCCCGCCCGGCAAGAGCGTCTTCAGCCAAAGATCGACCGCTTCCACGCGCTGTTCCAGGCAGTCACCGACGGGGATCGTTACCGCATGGAATACATCCCCAATGAGGGCACCCGTCTGGCATTCAATGGCAAGCCGGTGGGCCAGGTGGCAGGCGGCGATTTTGCCAGCGCCTATTTCGGGATCTGGCTGGATGCCAACGATCCTCTGTCGCGCGGACTGCGCCGGGACCTTCTGGCGGGCGCGGCATCCGCCGAGTCCGATTGATCACCGGATCCGGTGCTGCGCCAGCCCCTGCTCGACCGGGGCCAGAAAGGCATCGGCGCGCGCCGAATCGGGTCGGGTCGCCAGACTGACGCCCACGAACAGCGCCACGGCGAGTGCACCGCCGCAGATCGATGCCGGAATGCCCAGCGGATCGAACCCGGTCAACTGCAGAACGGTGACGGTCACGCCGGCTACGACCATGCTGACAATGGCTCCGGCCGCCGTGCCGCGCCGCCAGAAAAAGCAACCGACGATGCTCGGCACTGTCACCAGCAGCCCCGATGATGCCGCCACCGAGAGGACAGTGATCAGGTCAAGCTGCAGGCGGGCAAAGAGCACGGCGAGCACGGTGACGACCAATATGACCGCCTGACCCGCGATCATCTCGTGGCTACCGCGCGGGGCGAGGGGTCGATACAGATCCCGGGCAGCCAGCGAGGACAGGCTCAGCAGGATCGAATCCACGGTGGAAACGGCGGCCGCCACAATCCCCACCACCAGCACGATCGCCACCGGCGCGGGAATGGCATCGGTAGCCAGCAGGCGCGGCGTGGCCAGGTCGGGCTGATCCAGATCGGGCACCAGCTGCAGAGCGGAAAACCCCCAGACCACCGAGATCAGCGTGTAGACAAAGCCAAGAAGCAGAAACCCCAGCAGCATCCTGCGCATCGCGCCAATGGACTCGGTGGTGAACAGCCGCTGACTGACCTGCGGGTTGCTGATGGAAAAGAAAAACCACGGCACCGTCAGGGCGAAAAACGTCGTCAGGCTGAACAGGCCAGGGCCCGGCACGCTCAGCCATTCGCCGTGATCGGCCTGGGTCGACTCGAGGAATGCCGCAGGGCCACCCAGCGCAGCGATAACGAATCCCGCCGCAATCAGGCTGGTCACGAGCATGACGACCACCTGCAGCGCATCAGTCCAGAGCACCGAGCGCATCCCCGCAGCCAGCGTCCAGATCAGGGCCAGCGCGGCTCCGATCAGGATGCCCTGCTCGAAACCGATCGCCATGTCAGTCAGGCCCGAGACCAGATAACCGATGCCCATCAGCTGCACCGCGCTGTAGGGGATCAGAAAGACACAGGCGGTCACCGCCATCACGCCCCCCACCCAGCGGCTGGCGTAGCGATGACTGAGCATTTCGGCCGGCGTAATGAAGCCGAACGCCCGACTGGCCAACCAGAACCGCGGGCCGAATATCGCCACCAGTCCGAGACCGGCCAGATACACCAGCTCGAAACCCAGCGCACCGACGCCGCCGGCATAGGTCAACCCGGCCAGCCCGACCATCATGAAGGCGCTGTAGGTGGTGGCGCCGTAGCTGAGCGCCGAGATGAGCCCGCCCGCGCGGCGCCCTGCCAGATAATACTCGGTGGCCCCCGCGCCCAGCCCGCGCCGCGCGGCGAAGGCCACACCAATCCCGATCAGGGCGTAGACCGCCAGCGCGCCAATCAGCCCCAGGGTCATGGCCGCCAGTCCGAGACCAGCCAGGCGATCAGGCCAATCGCCACCACGCCAAAGACCAGCCAGAACAGAAATGCCCCCTGCCACACGGGCTGGTCGCGCAGCAGTCCGTACGGTACGGCATAGGCCAGAACAATGGTCACAGCCAGCAATGCCAGCGTTCGGTTGCCGCGTCGGCGATCGTCACTCATTACGGACATCCTTGGCGATTGTCAGTCGTATCGCGCCCGGGGATCGGTGCCGGTCAGCAGCTGCGCCGCCACCACGCAGGTCAGTCCGAAGGGGAGATAGCCCGCATACCCGAGCAATGGCATTTCGAAGATGTGCAGCACCTGAGCGTTGGGGATATGGTAAGTCCACCGCGCCAGACTGAACACGTTCCAGAGCTCCCAGCACAGGCCGCAGAAAAGCGCCGCCAGCACCGCCAGCCAGGCATCGCGCCACTGCCCGGTGGCAACGCCGGTAAACAGATGGCGCTCGCCGACGATCGCCTGAATGGCGACGATCAGCATCGGCGGCCCCACCCAGACCAGCGAGAAGAACGTATCGGGCCAGACCGCAATTGCCACCAGTCCGAGCCCACCCGCCACCAGCACCGCCCAGGCGGTTGCCACCGGCCGCGAGGGGCGTATACGAATGAAGTCATCCAGCCCGCGGGATAATGCCGGCCAGGTGGCAAACAGATCACGGGTGACGAGCACCGCGGGCAGCACAGTGCTGAACGGCAGCGCCGAGCGCACAAACCAGTTGAGCGCATCATGCTCGGCCACCCCGGTGCCGGTATAGATCCAGTTGCCGGTGAACTGGTTGAGATACTCGAACAGGTACCAGAAAAAGGCACTCGCCGGGAACAGCGCGAGAAACCGCCGCGGTTGTTCGCACAGCAATACCCGTCCGCCGCGCTGCCGGATCCAGGCACTGATTACGCCGATATAGGCAAGCCAGAGGGGCGTAAAACTGTAGCGTCGCAACGTCTCAAGCCCCGGGATCGGCACCCAGGCAATCACCCAGACGATCAGCAGGGCGACCAGGGCCATCGTCCCCCAGCGCGGCCAGCCGGCCGATGCGGGCCGTGGCGCCGGCGCAGCGCCACGCTGGCGGCGGTTGGCGACAATAATCCGGATCAGAAAAGGCAGCAGCGTCGCCGCGATAAGCACTGCGTAGAGCGCGAAGACCGGCAGCGAAAAACTCCCCGGCGCCGGTTCCAGCGGCCTGGGCGGAAAGCGTAGATAGATCGCGGGGTCGCCACCCGCGAGCAGCCGACCGAGCAGCGGCGCCATGACCATGAGGGCCACCACCGCCAGGGTCTGGCGCAAATGCTGACCGCCGCGCCCGGGCAAGGTCTCAGTCGCCATCGGCGCCCCTCGCCGGTGCACTCCTGACGCTGAACCCCATTGCCACGACGGCCTCGCGAAGTGCTCCCATGGCAGCCTCCACCGCAGAAGGTGCGCCACGCAGCCCAAGCTCCAGCGAGTAGCCGTCCTCGCGCAGTGTTGGCAGGCAGGACAGACGCAGCTCGGGGTACTCGCCCTCGAAACGCTCGAGCAGCGGGATCACATCGCTTTCCCGCGCGTCATGGACGATGATTGATGCCTCGCTCAGGCGATTCGGGTCCTGCCAGTCGGCATAGTGCTGGTCGAGAACCCACTCCATCATGGGCCAGGCCATGCTCGGGAAGCCGGGCATGAAGTGATGGCCCGAAACGCTGAACCCCGGCACCTGATTGACCGGGTTGGGGATCACCGATGCCCCCTCGGGAAACTCCACCAGATGCAGCCGGCGCGAGGGCTCGACCGGCCGGCCGAATCGCGCCTCCAGCATGGCCACGCCCTCGGGGTGAAACGCGAGCGGCCGTCCCAGCGCAGCCGCCGCGCACTGGCGCGTGCGATCATCCGGCGTTGCACCGATGCCGCCACAGCTGAACACCACGTCATCACTGGCGAAGGTTTCCTGGAGAGTGCGGGTGACCAGATCCGGCTCGTCGCTGATCATGCGCACCCAGCGCAGCTCGAGCCCACGATCGGCGAGCAGGCCCACGAGATGCGGGAAATGCTTGTCCTGCCGCTTGCCGGAGAGCAGTTCGTCGCCAATCACGATCAAGCCGAAGCCCTGCATGGAGTCAGCCATCACGCCGACTCCCGGATCAATCCCAGCAGCATGCCTTCGAGACCCGCCAGGCTGTCGACACGGGCATGGGGGACGTTCGGAACATCATCAGGCCAACCGGCGTCGTCGCGATTGAGCCAGACAGCCTGCAGACCACTGGTCGCGGCCCCATAGACATCGCTGTGCACGTCGTCACCAATGTGGATGATGCGCTCGGGCGCAACCCCGGCGCGGGCCGCGGCCGTCTCGAACACCAGGTGCGAAGGCTTCGCGGCGCCCAGGTCAACGGCGGACAGCGCAAAATCGAAATATCCCTGCAGCCCGACACGAGCAATCTCGGCGTTGCCATTGGTGATCGCGCCGATGGGGATGCGACCGTGCAGCGCACGCAGCAGCGGCAGCGTGTCGGGATAAAGCCGAACCGCGTGGCGGGCCTCGAGGAACACCTCGAAGGCTTCTTCCACCAGCGTATCCAATGCGCCGTCCTGATAGCCGGCCAGCTCGCCGGCACGCCGCAGCCCCGCTCGGCGCAGGGCGGTGACGTCGTGGGCAATGTCCGGGCGCTCAGCGGCGATACCATCACGCAGTGTCTTCAGGCCCTGGGGATCAAAGCGGGCCGCCACCGCCGGGTAGTGCTGCTCGAGCAGGCCCTGGCAGACCGCCTCGGCATGCCGGAGCACGCCGCTCAGGTCCCAGAGGGTAAAGTCGAGATCGAAGGTGACTGCGCCAATCGGCGCCTTGAGTGAGCGCTGTGTCACGCGCGGGCCTCCCCGGTCAGCGACCGCCAGACACACGATCCGTTGCTGTCGCGATCGAGCTGATCGAGCCATGCGGCATGGGCCGCCGCTTCGTCAGCGGTGGGTTCGATGACCGGCAGCCGGGGGCGATCGGCACTCACCGCCTGATCGCCCGCTACCGACTGCGCCGGTCCTTCATTGTCGCGGGCCCCCAGATGCAGGGTCACCTGACCACCGGTCATGGCCAGATAGACCTCGGCGAGGATTTCGGCGTCGAGCAGTGCGCCGTGCAGGCTGCGGCCACTGTTATCAATGGCATAACGCCGGCACAGCGCATCAAGGCTGTTGCGCTGCCCGGGATGGCGGCGCCGCGCCAGGGCCAGGCTGTCGGTGATCCGACAGTAATCCGCCAACTGCCCCCAGTGAGGGCCCAGACGGGAGAACTCGCTGTCGAGGAATCCGACGTCGAAGGGCGCGTTGTGAATGACCAGCTCGGCGTCGGTCACAAAGTCGATGAAGCGGGCGGCGATGTCGGCAAACCGCGGCTTGTCGATCAGGTACTGATCGGTGATGCCGTGGACTTCGACTGCTTCGGGATCGACGCTTCGATCCGGGTTGATGTACTCGTGAAAGCGCCGACCGGTGGGCCGTCGCTGTTCGATTTCGTAACCACCGATCTCGATGATCCGATGCCCATTCTCGGGCTCGAGCCCGGTGGTCTCGGTATCGAGGATAATCTGTCGCATCAGCTGCCTGCCCCTTCCAGCTCGTCGATCCCGCGGTTGGCAAGATCGTCCACACGCTCATTGCCATCGTGGCCAGTATGGCCACGCACCCAATGCCAGCGTATCTCATGACGCTGGGAAAGCGTATCAAGACGCTCCCAGAGGTCGCGGTTCTTGACCGGCTGGCGGCTCGCCGTCTTCCAGCCACGCCGCTTCCATGCCGCCATCCACTCGGTGATGCCCTTGCGCACATACTGCGAATCGGTGGTCAGATCCACCGAGCAGGGCCGACTCAGCGCCTCCAGCGCCTGAATGGCGGCCATCAGCTCCATCCGGTTGTTGGTGGTCTGTGCCTCACCGCCATGCAGGGTTTTCTCGACCCCTTCATAGCGCATCAGAACGCCCCAGCCCCCGGGCCCGGGATTGCCCCGGCAGGCGCCGTCCGTATAAATCTCAACCGGCGTCATGCCAGCTCTCCCTTTGACTGCGGGTGGCCCCGGCGCCGGCTTGAGTCAGCCCGCCGGGGATGATTTCGAATCGCCGCCGCCGTTGCTGCGGCGGATTGGCCACGCCGTTCACGCGCTTCTGGCCAATGACCAGATTGACTCCGCCGATCCAGCTCAGCCCCGGCCCCAGGGACTCGCGCCCGCGGTGCACCTGAGTGCCACGCTGCTGCCACCAGCGCCGCAGCGGCGGCGGCAGCGCCGCCAGCCCCTCAGGCTGTCTTGGCACCATCCCCAGCAGCTGCATCCAGTCGGCGACACGACGCGGCGACAGATACCGGCCCGACCAGGGCGGTGTCCCGGATCCCGTTGTGAGGATACGACGCAGCCCCCAGAGGCTATGAGGATTGAAGCCCATAACCAGCAGATGCCCCTCGGGCGCGAGCACTCGGGCCGCCTCGCGGATCACCTGATGGGGCGCGGCGGTAAATTCGAGCTGGTGGATCAGCACCACCACATCGACGCTGCTGGACGTCAGGGGCAGGACCCGACTGTCGGCCTCGAGGTCAATTGGCCCGCCGGACCAGTCATCCACCACCCACTGGCGGACGTTGCCGAACACAGCCGGACTGTGACCCTGGCCATAGGCGCCGACCTGCAGGACCCGGCGGGCGTAGAGTCCGGCCAGGCGTCGGGTCAGCAGGCGGGATTCACGCTCGGCCAGGTCGTGCCCGGTTGGGGTGGCAAACCACTCATGCAGCGCACGCATTGATGACTCCTCCCCGTTGATGTCTGGATGGGCAATTGAGGCGACCGATCGGTCGGGGTAGCATGCGGCGATGCTTGAAATTACACCAATCCCGGTCCTCAGCGACAATTATACGTGGCTCATCCATCACTCGCAGTCAACGGCTGCGGTGGTGGTCGATCCGGGCGAGGCAGAACCGGTAGCCCGCGCCCTGGAAAGCCTGGGCCTGACGCTGAGCGCCATTCTCGTCACCCACCACCATGGCGACCATGTTGCCGGCATCGCGGGCCTCCACAATGACGCGATTCCCGTTTACGGACCGGCGAATAGCGATATCCCGCACCTGACCGAGCCGCTGGAACACGGCGACCGGATTACGCCGGGCGGGCTGGGCGTGGAGTTCGAGGTGATGGCCGTCCCCGGTCATACCCTCGATCACATTGCCTATCTGGGCGACGGCAACCTGTTTGCCGGGGATGCCCTTTTTGCTGGTGGGTGCGGACGCATGTTCGAGGGGACGCCGGCCCCCATGCAGGGTTATCTTGCCGAACTGCGGGCACTGCCGCCGACCACTCGGGTCTACTGCGGCCACGAGTACACTCAGGCCAATCTGGCATTTGCCCAGGCCGTGGAGCCCGAAAACACCGCCCTGCAGGCACGGGTCGAGAGCGTACGCGAGCAACGCCAGCGCGGAGCCATCACCCTGCCGTCGACCATCGGTGAGGAACGTGAAACCAATCCGTTCCTGCGCTGGGACAGTGATGCCGTGCGCAGGCAGGCCGGCGAGCATGCAGGACGGACCCCGGAAGGCCCGGCGGACGTCTTTGCCATCCTCCGCGACTGGAAAGACCATTTCTGAGGAATAATTCCGTGAATCGCTCCCTGGTGCTGCCGCTCGCCGCGGCCCTCGTTCTGGCCGGTTGCGCCAGTGTTCCGCCCCAAGGCAACCCCACAGGGGGCGGCGCCCCCTCGGCTTCCGACACACGGGCATCGGCATCAACACCGCCGGCAACGGCCAGCCGCCGGGCCACCGAGACCCGCGACCGCTCCCAGGCAGCAGACGATTCCGCCGCCCCTGACAACCTCTGGGAACGGATCCGGCGCGGCTACGCCATACCCGGCCATGACAATCCACGGGTGGAGCGTCAGTTTAATGACTACGTGTCGTACGGCGATTACTGGCTGCGGGTGTCGCGGCGCGCGCAGCCTTATCTCTACCCCATCGTCGAAACCCTCGAGGCCCGCGACATCCCGCTGGAGCTGGCGCTGCTGCCGATCGTCGAAAGTGCTTTCCGGCCGTTTGCCTATTCGCACGGCCGGGCCGCCGGGATATGGCAGTTCGTCCCGGCCACGGGGCGGCATTACGGACTCGAACAGAACTGGTGGTACGACGGGCGGCGCGACGTGCTGGCGGCCACCGATGCGGCCGTGAACTACCTGAGCTATCTGGGCGAAATGTTCGATGGCGACTGGCTGCTGGCCATTGCCGCCTACAACGCGGGCGAGGGCACCGTTCAGCGAGCGATCAGGCGCAATCGCCAGGCCGGCCGGCCGACGGATTACTGGTCTCTGGACCTGCCCCAGGAAACCATGAACTACGTGCCCCGGCTGCTCGCCATCAGCGAGCTGGTGGCCAATCCCGAAAGACACGGCATCGAGCTCGAGCCCATTGCCAACCGACCGGCGGTAGAACAGATCGAGCTCGATCGCCAGATTGATCTGGCCCTGGCCGCTGATCTGGCCGGCATTGACATGGAGACGCTCTATCGCCTGAACCCCGGCTATAACCGCTGGGCTACGCCCCCCACCGGGCCCCATCGGCTGCTGCTGCCCCGGGATCGCGCCCAGGCTTTTCGCGCCGGGCTCGCCGAACAGGCCGACAGCGCCTGGATGCGCTGGCAACGCCACCCGATCGCCCGCGGTGAAACCCTCGGCGGGATCGCCGAGCAGTACCACATCACGGTCGACTCGCTGCGCTCCGCCAATGACCTCGACAGCAACACAATCCGTGCCGGCGATCACCTACTCGTCCCCATCGCCAGCCGACCCAGCGGCGAGTACGCAATGACCGCCGACGCCCGGCAGGAGCGGACCCGCAACCGTCAGCGCGATGACGGTGAGCGTCGGCTCTACACCGTGCGCTCCGGAGACAGCTTCTGGTCCATCGCCCAGCGTTTCGGGATTGGTGTCCGTTCGCTGGCACGCTGGAACGGCATGGCCCCCGGCGACACCCTGGGTGTTGGCGAGCAGTTGGTGGTCTGGACGCAGCAAGGGAGCGACGACTCGCAACCGGGCCGAAGCGTACGCCCCGGGATTGCATCCACGGACCGGCTGCAGTCGGTCACCTACTCGGTCCGCGAGGGGGACTCGCTGTATCGGATTGCCCGGCAGTTCAACGTCAGCATCGGCGATCTGCAGCGCTGGAACGATCTATCCGCCAATACCTACCTGCAGCCGGGGCAGTCACTGAGGATGCGTGTCGACGTAACCGCCCAGAGCGACTAATCGCTGTCGGGCAGTGTGACGTTCAGCTCGAGCACCTCGCAGTCGCCCTCGCGGTCAACCTCAATGCGCACCGCATCATCGTCGACCTCGATATAGCGCCGGATGACCTGCAGGATTTCCTGCTGCAGCGCCGGCAGATAATCCGGGCCACCGCGGTTACCGCGCTCGCGTGCGACGATTACCTGCAGTCGCTCCTTCGCCAGTGACGCGCTGCGTTTTTTCTCCGAACGGAAATAATCCAGAAAAGCCATTGCGCTAGCCCTTGAACAGCCGGCCGAACAGTCCCTTTTTCTCGGTCAGAAACCGATGATCACGCGCCTCGCCCAGATAGCGCGAAACAATATCATCGTAGGCCTGACCGGCGTCGGTCTTGTCCTCCATAATCACCGGTACGCCGGCGTTCGAGGCGTTGAGCACCGCGGTGGACTCGGGCACCACGCCAAGCAGGTCAATCGAGAGGATCTCGCAGATGTCCTCGATGCTCAGCATCTCGCCCTTACCCACCCGGGCCGCCGCGTAACGGGTCACCACCAGGTGCTCCTTGACCGGCTCGTCGCCCTGCTCGGCACGCCGGGTCTTGCTGGAGAGCAGTCCCAGCACCCGATCGGAGTCCCGAACCGAGGAGACCTCGGGATTGGTCACCACCAGCGCGTCATCGGCAAAGTACATCGCCAGGTGCGCACCGCGCTCGATCCCTGCCGGCGAGTCGCAGATCACGTAGTCATGGGTGCTCGCCAGTGTTTCGAGGACCGACTGGACGCCTTCGAAGGTGAGCGCGTCCTTGTCGCGGGTCTGCGAGGCCGGGAGGATTTCGAGGCCGTCGACACGTTTGTCCCGAATCAGCGCCTGATTGAGATTGGCTTCGCCATTGATGACGTTGACAAAGTCATAGACCACACGCCGCTCGCAACCCATGATGAGGTCGAGATTGCGCAGCCCGACATCAAAGTCGACCACGACGGTGCGATAGCCCGCGCGAGCCAGACCCGCCCCAAATGCAGCACTGGTGGTCGTTTTGCCAACGCCCCCCTTGCCGGATGTCACAACCACGATTCGCGCCACATTCACCTCCTGATTGTCAGAGCGCGTTGAGTTCCAGCTCGCCGTCACGCAGCCAGGCCATTGCCGGTGCGTCACGCAGCCCGGCATCAATCTGATCGCTCAGCCGATACTGCCCGGCGATGGCGATCAGCTCGGCCTTGAGCGATTGGCAGAAGATACGCGCATTCTCGTCACCCTGCACACCGGCCAGTGCCCGACCACGCAGGGTGTCATAGACATGGATATGGCCGTCGGCCATCAACTCGGCACCGGCACTCACCGGCGCGGTCACCACCAGATCGCCGCCGCGCGCATACACCTGCTGCCCGGAGCGCACCGGCTGAGTCACGACACGGGCCGCGCCGGGCGCAGCCCTGGCCGGCGTATCGCGGCGCCCGGATTCGCCGGATCCCGAGCGGCTAGCCTCGAGATTGCGGATCAGCCCAAGCCCTGCCACCGCAGCCGTCTCGGCCGGCAGCCCCGAGGCGGCCACCGGCAGCAGCGCGCGCTCGCGCAGCCCACCGACCAATGCCTCGAGGGTGGCGCCATCAAGGCTCACCCCCTCGGCCGGTGCGACCACCAGGGGCATGCCGGCGAAAAAATCCGGCGCCTGGGCCAGCCGGGCGTCAAGCTGACCCAGAACGGCATCGATCTCGGCGGTCCCAACCTGGAGGACCGTGAACGGCGCCATTCGGCCCTTGAGTTCGAAGGCCGCGCCGGCCGACGCGTTGACCGCCATCAGTCGAGCAGCCGGTTCATGCGTCGGACAAAACCGGCTGGATCATCAAGCCGACCGCCGTCCATGAGCACCGACTGTTCGAGCAGCAGCGTGGCCCACTCATCGATCGGTGCGTCATCGCTCGCCGCCAGGCGCTCGATAATCGAGTGCTGCGGATTGATTTCGAGCACCGGCTTTTGCTGCGGCAGTTCATGACCGGCCGCCTTGAGCATACGCTGCATGTTCAGACCGAACTCGTCGTCGCCCACCACGATGCAGGCCGGCGAATCCGTCAGCCGGCTGCTGGCACGCACCGCCGAGACCTGATCACCCAGCGCGTCGTGGATCCGCCCGATCAGTGCCTCAACGGGCTCGCTGGTCTCGGGCTTTTCGGGTTTTTCCTCGGGGTTATCACCCATCCCGTCCAGGTCGAGATCACCCTTGGCAACGCTCTGCAGCGGGACACCATCGTATTCACTCAGATGCGCGACCAGCCACTCGTCGATGGGCTCGGCCAACAACAGCACTTCGATGTCGCGCTGACGGAAGATCTCCAGGTGGGGGCTGTTGCGCACCGCCGCCAGACTCTCGCCAGTCAGGTAATAGACAGCGCTCTGACCCTCGTGGCGACGGCCAAGATAATCCGCCAGCGAGACCGTCTGCCCCCCATCGCCGTGCGTCGAATCAAAGCGCAGCAGTCCAGCGACCTTCTCGGCATTGCCCGGGTCTTCCACCGGCCCTTCCTTGAGCACGGTGCCAAAGGACGCCCAGAACCGGGCATAGCGATCGGCATCGTCTCGGGCCATGCGCTCGAGGCTGTCGAGGACGCGCTTGACCGAGGCGCTGCGAATCCGGTCGATCAGCCGGTTGTGCTGAAGCAGCTCGCGGGAAACGTTGAGCGGGAGATCATCCGAGTCCACCAGGCCGCGCACAAACCGCAGATAGCGGGGCAAAAGGCGGTTTTCGCGATCCTCCATGATGAACACGCGCCGGACATACAGACGCAGTCCCTGCTGGGTGTCCGCCTCAAACAGATCAAACGGGCGCTGGGCGGGAATGTAGAGCAGTGAGGTGTAGGACTGATTGCCTTCGACCTTGTTGTGCAGCCACTCCAGTGGCGGCTCCGGATCGTAGGTCAGCTGCTGATAGAACTGCCGATACTCCTCATCGCTGATCTCCGACTTGGGCCGCATCCACAGCGCCGAGGCCTGATTGACGGTCTCCATCTCGCCCTGCTCGTCCTCGAGCTCGATGGGCAGGGCGATGTGATCCGAGTAGCGACGCACGATCTGGCGCAGCCGCTGGCGTTCAAGGAACTCGTCCTGACCCTCGGCCAGATGCAGGGTGACCGCCGTCCCGCGCCGCGCCCGCGGGGCCGCCTCGAGGGTGAAAGCCCCCTTGCCGTCAGAGCGCCACAGTACGCCCTGATCGGCCGCCTCGCCGGCCCGGCGGGTATGCACGGTGACCTCGTCGGCCACGATGAACGCCGAGTAGAAGCCGACACCGAACTGGCCGATGAGCTGGGCGTCCTGTTTCTGGTCACCGGTCATGGCGTCCAGGAAGCGCCGCGTGCCTGAGCGCGCGATGGTGCCAAGGTTGTCGATGACATCCTCGCGATTCATGCCCACGCCGTTGTCACTGATGGTCAGCGTCCGCGCATCGGCATCCACCTGAATGCTCACCCGTGGCTGGGGATCGTCCTCAAGGAGGGACTCATCCTGAATCGCCTCGAAGCGCAGCCGGTCCGCCGCATCGGCGGCGTTGGAGACAAGCTCGCGCAGGAAGATCTCGCGATTGCTGTAGAGGGAGTGGATCATGAGGTCCAGCAGCTGCCGGACCTCGGCCTGAAATTCGTGGGTTTCCGCGGCTTGTGCGTCGTTGTTGCTCATTCCTGTTTCCGTTTCGTCCCAAACCTCGCCGCGTTATGGGGTTGGACCTTCATGTTTTCAATGCCGTCAGAATGACTCGCTGGGACCGACCCGGCCATGCCGGCCGATCTCGGGTATCTCGCGCGCCGGGATGTAGTCTCCGGTCACCATCTGTTTGTAGCCCATGCCGGGGCCGACCATCGGATACACCGAGGCATCGGGGTCGACGTTGACCTCGAGAAAGGCGGGGCCATCAAACTGGATGAACGCCGCAAGCGTCTCGTCCATTTCCGCCGGATCCGACACGTTGCGGGCAAATTCGAAGCCGTCGGCCTCGGCCGCCTTGATGAAGTTCTTGCGATGCAGGGACTTGTCGCTGCCCGAGAAACGATCGCCAAAGTAGAGCTTCTGCCACTGCCGCACCATGCCGTCGCCGGCATTGTTGAGCAGCAGGATCTTTACCGGCAGGCCGTAGGTGGTCACCGTTTCCATCTCGCCGAGGTTCATGCGCAGGCTGCCATCGCCGTCAATGTCGATGACCAGCTCATCCGGGTTGGCAAACTGAGCGCCAATGGCGGCCGGCAGACCGAAGCCCATGGTGCCCATGGACCCGGAGGTCATCCACAGGCGCGGCCGGCGAAAATCCAGATACTGGGCCGCCCACATCTGATGCTGTCCCACGCCGGTACTCACAATCGCATTGCCGCCGGTGAGGCGATTGAGCGAGCGCATGACCGCCTGGGGCTGAATGAACTCGCCGTCGGGCTTGAAATCCATCGGATGGCGCTCGCGAAGCCCCTGACAGTGCTGCCCCCAGCTGGCGTAGTCACACCCGAAACCACTGCCACGACCGTATTCGAGAAGCTGCCGAAGGGTGCTGCCAGCCTCGCCGATATGCGACCAGGTCACCTGCTTGACCTTGCCGATTTCGGCGGCGTCGATATCGATATGCGCAATGTTCTCGGCATTGGGGGCAAACAGCTCTGCCTTGGCGGCCACTCGATCGTCAAACCGCGAACCCACGGCGATGATGAAATCGCAATCCTCGACGGCGTAATTGGCGTAGGCCGTGCCGTGCATTCCCAGCATGTGCAGATGCAGATCATCGGTGGAATCGATGGCGCCCAGGCCCATGACGGTACTCACACTGGGGATCCCGTACTCGTGGGCAAAGGCGGTCAGGGCCTCGCTGCCCTCACCGTGGATGGCGCCGCCGCCGACATACAGCAGTGGCCGGCGGGACTGCTCGAGCATGTCGAAAAACTGCCGGGCCTTGGCCTCGGCGAGCGGTGTCTGGCGCAGCGATTCCATGCGCTGGCGATAGCCGCGGATGCCCAGCAGGCCACTGCCCTTGTACTCGCCCACCCAGTTCTGGACGTCTTTTGGCAGATCGACCACCACGGGTCCGGGGCGTCCGGAGCGCGCCACTTCAAACGCGGTGCGAATGGTGTCTTCGAGGCGCTCGGGACGCGTGACCAGAAACACATGCTTGGCGCAGTTGCCCATGATGTTGACGATCGGCGCCTCCTGGAAGGCGTCAGTCCCCATGGCGGCGCGGGCGACCTGCCCGGTGATCAGCACCACCGGCACCGAATCGGCCATGCAGTCGCGGATCGGCGTGACGGTGTTGGTGGCACCCGGCCCCGAAGTCACCAGAAAGACACCGACATCGCCGGTGCTGCGCGCATAACCGGCGGCCATGAAGCCCGCGCCCTGCTCATTGGCGGGGACCACCAGCTGCATGGGATCGTGACTGGGCTCGGTCCGCTCCCGCTCGTTGTAGCGAAAGATCGCGTCGTAGGTCGGCAGAATCGCGCCACCGCTGTACCCGAAGATGGTATCGACCCCCTCCTGAGCCATGACCTCGACGACCATCTCCGCCCCGCTCATGACCTCGCCGGCACGGGGATGGCCGGACTGCTCGCGGGGGGATTGACCGTTCGGGTCGGCGTCGATGGAGGGAGCAGGTTCGTTCATGATGACATCCTGAAATCAGTGACTTATCGAATGACTATACCGAGGCGCGCGGCCGGCCGGCAAGCCTCAGCCGCCGTCCTCGCGGGCCTCGAACTGAAGCGACAGCGAGTTGATGCAATAGCGCAGCCCGGTAGGCTTTGGCCCGTCCGGAAACACGTGGCCCAGATGGCCCTGGCAGTCCGGGCAATGCACCTCGGTCCGCCGCATTCCAAGACTGCTGTCCGCCTCGGTGGCGACGGCGTGGTCAGCGACAGGTGCCCAGAAACTCGGCCAGCCGGTGCCGGAGTCGAACTTCTGCGCGCTGTCGAACAGCGGCCGCCCGCAGCATACGCACCGAAACAGGCCGTCGGCCTTGAGATTGTTGTACTCGCCGCTGAACGGCGGCTCGGTGCCGCCCTCGCGGGCAACCCGATACTGCGCCGGCGTCAACTGCTGCTGCCAGTCAGTGTTGCGGGGATCGCGCGAATCAGTCATGGGCGTGGGCTCCTTGGCAATTTCCCCTACAATATCGCGCCGGGCCGTCACTGAGCGAATCCATGAACGACATCGAATCCGACAGCGAAATCATCCTGATCAACATCTCCGGGAGTGACCGCCCCGGCGTGACCGCCGCATTGATGGGCATACTCGCCGCCTATCCGGTCCGGGTACTGGACATCAGCCAGGCGATGGTGCACGAAAATCTCGCCCTTGCCATCCTGATCAAGCTCTCGGGCGCCTCGGACTCGGCAGCGGTGCTCAAGGATCTGCTCTACGAGGCCCATCAGCTCGAGCTACGCGTGCGCTTTCAGCCGGTACCGGCCAGCGAGTATCAGCAGTGGGTGCGCGGCGAGCGCCAGTCGGCCTATGTCCTGACATTGCTGGGTCGGCGCGTTACCGCCGCGCAGATCGCCCGCATTGCCCGCGTCACCACGCAGCATGACCTTAATATCGAGGACATCGTGCGGCTGTCGGCACGCAGCCCACTGCATGACGAGCGCGAAGAGAGCCGCGCCTGCCTGGAGCTGAGTCTGCGCGGCGAGCCCAGTGATGCCGATGCGATGAAAGCGGCGTTCTTGTCCATCTCAAGGGAAATGGACATCGATATCTCTTTTCAGGAGGACAACTTCTACCGCCGTAATCGGCGGCTGGTGGTCTTTGACATGGACTCGACGCTTATCCATGAAGAGGTTATCGACGAACTCGCGCACGAAGCCGGCGTCGGCGACAAGGTGGCGGCCATCACCGAGGCCGCGATGCGCGGTGACATCGATTTTCGCGACAGCCTCGCCCAGCGGGTCGCCTGCCTGGAAGGCCTGGATGAAGGGGTTCTCGAGCGAGTCGCCGAGCGGCTGACCCTGACCGAGGGCGCCGAGCGACTCATGAAGACACTGCAGATGCTCGGCTACCGCACGGCCGTCATTTCCGGCGGATTCGACTTTTTCGGCCACCACCTGCAGCGCCGTCTGGAACTGGATACGGTGTATGCCAACCGACTGGAAATCGTGGAAGGGCGCCTGACGGGGCAAGTGGCTGGGCCGATTGTCGATGGCGAACGCAAGGCGGAGCTGCTCGAGCGTCTGGCCGGCGAGATGGGCATCGATCTAGCCCAGGTGATTGCCGTGGGCGACGGGGCCAACGACCTGCCTATGCTGCGGTCAGCCGGCCTGGGGATCGCGTTTCACGCCAAACCGCTGGTTCAGAAAAGCGCCCGTCAGGCGATCTCGACGATCGGCCTCGACGGGGTGCTTTACCTGATGGGCATGAACGACGCCGAAAACCCGCACTAGCAGCGCGGGCGATCGGGCGACGAGACGGTCAGGAAGCCTTGCGGCTTTTCGCCCGCACCTTCTCCTTGATCCGCGCCGCCTTGCCACGCCGCTCGCGCAGGAAGTAGAGCTTGGCCCGGCGGACGTCGCCGCGACGCTTGACCTGCAGACTCTCAATCAGCGGGCTGTGCAGCTGGAAGACGCGCTCGACGCCCTCGCCATGCGAGACCTTGCGCAGGGTGAACGAGGAATTGACGCCACGGTTGCGCTTGGCAATCACCACCCCCTCGAAGGGCTGGGTGCGCTCGCGGTTGCCCTCGCGGACCCAGACGTTGACGAGCACCGTATCGCCGGAGTTGATGTCTTCGAGCGAGCGGCCGGTTTTCTCGACCTGTTCCCGCTCCAGTTCTTCGATGATGTTGGTCATGCCTGCATCCCCTTGTATTTAACCGTTATGCCCCGCCCGATATTCGTCGAGCAGCGCCTGTTCACTGTCACTGACCCCCCGCTGATCGAGCAGGTCCGGGCGTTTTTCCAGCGTTCGCCCCAACGCCTGTTTGAGTCGCCAGCGCGCCACCGCCTGATGATCACCGCTGAGCAGCACCGCCGGCACCGGCCGATCATCGATCCACTCCGGGCGCGTGTAGTGCGGGCAATCCAGCAGCCCATCGGCGAACGCATCCTGCGACGCCGACTCGGCATGCCCGAGCACCCCCGGAATCAAGCGGGCCACCGCATCCATCACCACCATGGCCGGCAACTCGCCACCGCTGAGCACGTAGTCGCCGATCGACAGCGACTGATCGACCTCCTCGTCGATGAGCCGCTCGTCGATGCCCTCGTAGCGGCCGCACAACAGGATCATCCGCTCATCCTGCGCCAGTCGCCGCACCCGCGGCCCGTCAAGCCGCTCCCCGTCCGGCGAAAGGTAGATCACTGGCGCCGCTGGACCGGCCGCCCGCGCCGCGCGGATGGTTGTCCGCAGCGGCTCGACTTTCATGACCATACCCGGGCCGCCGCCATAGGGACGATCGTCAACCGTGGCATGACGATCCTCGCTGTAGTCGCGGGGATTCCAGGTGACCAGTTCAATCAGCCCGCGATCAACTGCCCGCCCCATGACCCCATGGCACAACAGGCCCTCAACCATCTCCGGGAACAGCGTGATCACGTCAAACCGCATATCCGCTCAGAACTCCGGATCCCAGTCGACAACCATCCGGCCGTTTTCCAGGTCGATGCGATCAATATGGACCCCCGGCGTGTAGGGGATCAGCCGCTCCCGCTCGCCAACGACTCGCATCACATCGTTGGCGCCGGTCTCGATCAGGCCTGCGACCTGACCAAGGTTTGTTCCGTCGCGGTTTTCCACCGCCAATCCTTCGAGCTCATACCAGTAGAACTCGTCCGGTGCCGTTGGCGGCATCTGCGACTTGGCCACCAGAATCCGGCCACCGACCAGCGCCTCAGCGGCATCCCGATCGTCGACGCCCTGCAGCCGCACCACCAGATGGCGCCCCTGCCAGCCGCCGCCAAGCACCTGCCAGTCTCGGGCGTTACCGCCCTGCTCCAGCGTCCAGACCGGATAGTCCAGCAGGTTTTCCCGTGGCCGCGTCCAGGAATGGACCTTCAGCTCGCCGCGAATCCCTCGCACCCCCGCGATCTCGCCCATGACGACATGGGTATCGCCGGGCGTCGCCGGTTCAGGCGCTTTCGACACCCTCAGCCGCTCCACGGCGCGACTGACGGATCAGCTGCCGCGCCCGCTCACTCGGCTGGGCGCCCTGGGACAACCAGTGCTCGGCGCGCTCGAGATCAAGCCGAAACGGCACTTCCTGACCCCGGGCAACCGGGTTGAGAAAGCCCAACCGCTCGATGAACTTGCCATCACGGCCGTTACGGCTGTCGGTGACGACGACGTGATAGAAAGGACGCTTTTTGGCGCCTGCACGCGCTAGACGAATCGTGACCATATCGTTATCCAGTCAACTCTGGTGACTACTAAACCGCGCAGTTTACCTGCGTGTTCAGCGCCCGCCAAGTCCCGGGGGCAGACCGCCGCCCGGGGGCATGCCGCCGCCCGGGGGCATGCCATTGCCGCCACCCATCTGGCGCATCATTTTCTTCATGCCGCCGTTCTTGAACTGCTTCATCATCTTCTGCATCTGCTTGTGCTGCTTGAGCAGACGATTGATGTCCTGCACCTCCATGCCACAGCCGCGGGCAATCCGCCGTTTGCGCGATCCATTGATGACATCCGGGCGCTGACGCTCGCCGGGCGTCATTGAGTTGATGATGGCAATCTGGCGTCGGACCTGACCGTCGTTCATCTGCTGGCTGGCCTGCTCGGTGAGCTGCCCCATACCCGGGAGCTTTTCCATCAGGCCGCCCATGCCGCCCATCTGGGTCACCTGCGTGAGCTGCTCGCGCATGTCCTCGAGGTCAAAACCCTTGCCCTTCTTGAGCTTGCCGGCCATCCGCTCGGCTTTCTGATGGTCGACCTTGCGCTCGACCTCTTCGACCAGCGAGAGCACGTCCCCCATTCCCAGGATGCGCGAAGCCATGCGGTCGGGATGAAAGGGCTCAAGGGCATCCGTCTTCTCGCCGATGCCGAGAAACTTGATGGGTTTGCCGGTGATCTCGCGAATCGACAGCGCCGCGCCACCCCGGGCATCACCATCGGCCTTGGTCAGGATCACGCCGGTCAGCGGAAGCGCCTCGTCAAACGCCCGGGCGGTGTTGGCGGCATCCTGACCCGTCATGCTGTCGACAACGAACAGGGTCTCGATGGGTGCCACCGCCTGATGCACCCGACGCGCCTCGTCCATCATCTCGCCGTCCACATGCAAACGCCCCGCCGTGTCCACCAGCAGGACATCGTAGTATCCGGTACGGGCCTGCTCGCGGGCCGCCTCGACCGTTGCCACCGGATCGGCCGACGCATCGGTGGGGTGGAAATCGATCCCCACCTCGTCGCTCAGGCGCTGCAGCTGGTCAATGGCCGCCGGCCGATAGACGTCAACCGACACCGCCAGGACCTTTTTCTTTTCGCGCTCGCGCAGCAACCGCCCGAGCTTGGCAATGCTGGTCGTCTTGCCAGAACCCTGGAGGCCGGCCAGCATCACCACCGCCGGCGGGCGCGTGGTCAGGTCGAGGGCGTCGTTCTGCGCGCCCATCACCTGGACAAGCTGGTCGTGGACGATCTTCACGAACGCCTGGCCGGGCGACAGGCTCTTGGTCACCTCGGTCCCGAGGGCCCGCTCGCGAACGCTGGCCACGAAGTCCTTGACCACCGGCAGGGCAACATCCGCCTCGAGCAGTGCCATGCGCACTTCGCGCAGCGTTTCCTGGATGTTGTCCTCGGTCAGCCGCCCCTTGCCTTTCAGGCGCTTTCCGATCGCCTCGAGACGATCACTCAGATTATCGAACATGGCTGTCAGGCACTCCGCAGTCGCCGGTCATCATGCCGTCGATTGTATCAGCGCATCGGGGTTCCTCGAGCACTGATGGTCGAAGAAGGCCATTTTGTGTGCGATGATCAAACTCAGTCGCAACGGCAGTAAACAACCCGCAGATGATCCTTACCCTCACTCCCTGGATGGCGGCAGCGCTGTATGCGCTCGCCGTCGCGGCACTCCTGGCCGCCCTGCGCGGGCGCCTTGCCGTGCAGCGTGCCGAGCCGCTGGCGCTGGCACTGGCCGCCATTGCCGTGGTGTTGCATGGCATCAGCCTCTGGCGGGCGCTATGGACGCCGGCGGGTGTCGATCTGTCGTTGTTCAATGCCGGCTCGCTGCTCGGGTGGCTGATGGCGGTGACGCTGATCGCGGCGGCCGTCCGCCAGCCGCTGCACAGTCTGGGTCTGGTCGTCTATCCGTTCGCCCTGGTGACATTGCTCCTCGCCCAGACGCTGGGTGTCCCCACGGCCACCATGGTGCCGGTCGGCGCACCCGTGGACGTGCACATCATTTCGTCGGTGGCCGCCTATGCCGTTCTGGGGCTCGCCAGTGCCCAGGCGCTTTTGCTGGCCTGGCAGGAGAGCGCTCTGCGCCGGCGCCGCGCCGGCCCGGTGCTCGGGTTTCTACCGCCCCTGCAGGGCATGGAATCCCTGCTCTTCCACCTTGTGGCCATCGGCTTTGTCCTGCTGTCCGTGGCACTGGTCAGCGGCTGGCTGTTCGTCGATAACCTCTTCGCCCAGGATCTGGTGCACAAGACCGTGCTCTCGATGATCGGCTGGCTGGTGTTTGCCGGGCTGCTGATCGGCCGCACGGTGGCGGGCTGGCGTGGTCGTACCGCCATTCGCTGGACGCTGTCCGGGTTCGCCTTGCTGGCGGTGGCGTATTTCGGCAGCAAGATCGTGGTCGAGCTGATCATTGGCCGGGGGGCCTGAACAAGCTTGGACGTTGTTCCCCTTCCCGTTCTCTTCGTCATTCTGGGCGCGCTGATCGTTCTCTCCGGCGGCTTCTCCAGCTCGGAGACGGCCCTTATGACCCTGAATCGCTACCGGCTGCGGCATCTCTCGCGGCATGGCAACCGCGGCGCCCGCCGCGCGGAGCGCCTGCTGGAGCGCCCCGACCGGCTGATCGGCATCATCCTGCTGGGCAACAACTTCGTGAACATCCTGGCGTCATCGATTGCCACGCTGATTGCCCTGCGGCTGGGAGGTCAGGGTGCCATTGCCGCGGCAACCGGTCTGCTGACACTGACCATCCTGATTTTCGCGGAAGTCGCTCCCAAGACGCTGGCGGCGCTGCGGCCCGAACGCGTCGCCTTTCCCGCGGCGTTCGTTCTCGGCCCGCTGCTGCGGCTGCTCTACCCGCTGGTCTGGCTCACCAACATGCTGGCCAACACCCTGCTGCGCAGCCTTGGCGTCAATCCCACCGAAGGCGGCCAGACCGCGCTCAGCCGCGAAGAACTGCGGACCGTGGTCAATGAAACCGGTGCGATGATCCCGCGTCGCCATCAGCGCATGTTGCTGGGCATCCTCGATCTCGATCAGGCCACCGTCGACGACATCATGATCCCGCGCAATGAAGTCGTGGGCATCGACCTGGGGGATGACTGGTCCCGCATTACCGAGCAGATCGCCAGCTCGGAGTACACGCGGCTGCCGGTGTTTGAGGGCGGCGTCGACACCATTCGCGGCATCCTGCACGTGCGCCGGGTGCTGACGGCGATGCTCGATGGCGTGCTGACCCGCGAGCGCCTGCTCGAGCATGTCCGCGAGCCCTATTTTGTTCCCGAGGGCACGCCGTTGCACCAGCAGATGCTGAACTTTCAGTCGGAGCGTCGCCGGATCGGGCTGATCGTCGACGAATACGGCGAATTCCATGGTCTTGTCACCCTCGAGGATATCCTCGAGGAGATCGTCGGCGAGTTCACCACCGATCCGGCCGAAGCAATTCGCGACATTCACCGCCAGCCCGACGGCAGCTATCTTGCCGCCGGCAGCGCCAGTGTGCGCGAGCTCAAACGCCTGCTGGGCTGGGATTTGCCGCCGGAAGGCCCAAAGACCCTGAACGGGCTGATCCTGGAGCAGCTCGAGACCATCCCCGAACCCGGCATCAGCCTACTGATCGACGGCCATCCGGTCACCGTTCTCCAGGCCGAGGAAAATCGCGTCAAGGTCGCCCGGCTTGAGCAGCGTGTGCGTCCACGCGAGACACCGCCAGCCGTCGAGGACTGAGCCTTGCCTCAGTGGCCCTCGCGGCGCCAGCGAGTGCCCTCGGGCTTGTCCTCCAGCACCACCCCTTCCGCGAGCAGCTCATCACGGATGGCATCGGCACGCGCAAAATCCCGGGCCGCCCGGGCCGCCGCCCGGTCAGCGAGGCGCGCCTCGATGCGCTGGGCATCGGCCTCGTCCACCGACGCTGTGGCCTGCAGATAGGCAGTCGGCGACTGGCCCAGCAACCCCAGCGTGCCGCCCAGCTCGCGCAGCGTCGTGCCCAGGCCATCCGCCCGGTCGGCCTCGCCGGCCTCGCGGGCGCGATTGATCGTGCGCGCCAGATCGAACAGCACGGCAAGGGCGAGCGGCGTGTTGAAGTCATCGTCCATCGCCGCCTGAAACCGGCCGCGAAAGGCCTCGCTGTCCGCGGCCTTGGTCTGCTTGCCGGGCAGGTCACGCAGTGCCGTGTAGAGCCGCTCCATCCCGCTTCGGGCCTGCGACAGCGCGTCATCGGTGTAGTTGAGCGGGCTGCGGTAGTGACTCGAGAGCAGGAATTGACGGACCGTTTCAGCATCGTGTCGGGCGAGGACGTCGCGCACCGTGGTGAAATTGCCCAGCGATTTGGCCATCTTCTCGTCGTCGATCCGCACGTGGCCGTTGTGCATCCAGTAGTTGACGAAATGCTCGCCGGTGGCCGCTTCCGACTGGGCGATCTCGTTCTCGTGATGGGGAAACTTCAGATCGAGCCCCCCACCATGGATATCAAAGTGGTGCCCCAGGCAATGGGTGGACATGGCCGAGCACTCAATATGCCAGCCCGGTCGACCCGGTCCCCAGGGCGAGGGCCAGCCGGGCTCATCGGGTCGCGCTGCCTTCCATAGCGCAAAGTCGGCCGGGTCGCGCTTGTGCTCGCCCGCCTCGACCCGCGCGCCGGCACGCAGATCCTCGAGCCGCTTGCCGGAGAGCTGACCGTAGTCGGCAAACTCGCCGACCGCGTAATACACGTCGCCGCCCGCCGCGTAGGCGTAGCCGCGATCCATCAAGCGCTGGATCATCGCAATGATCTCGTCGATGTGCGCGGTTGCCCGGGGTTCTTCGTCGGGGCGCAGACAGCCAAGCGCATCCGCATCGGCATGCATGGCCTCGGTAAACCGCGCTGTCAACGACGCCATGGACTCGCCCAGCGTGGCCGCCCGGGCGATGATCTTGTCGTCAATATCGGTGATGTTGCGGACATAGTGCACGTCATAGCCGCTGGCGCGCAGATGGCGCGCCACCATGTCGAAGACCACCATGGCTCGGGCGTGGCCGAGATGACAGTAGTCGTACACCGTCATGCCGCACACATAAAGACTGACATGCGGCGGATTGATGGGCACGAAGGCAGCCTTTCGGCCACTCAGGCTGTCATGGATCTCAAGCATCCGTATCGGCTCCCGAGGCGGCAATGCTGGCCGCCTGTTGCAAACGCATCCGGCGGATATCCGCCGGCATGAGATGAATGATATCGCCCAGCGCCGGGCCATGGTCGAGTCCGGTCAGGGCCCGGCGCAGCGGTTTCATCAGCGCGCCGCCGCGCCGCTCGGTGGCACCCTCGAGCTCGGCCCGCAGGGGCTTCCAGTCATCGGTGGGTGCCGACTCGAGCACCCGGATGAGCGTCTCGAAGAAAGCCGCTCCCAGCGGACGCAGCCGATCAGCGAGCGCCGCGTCGAGCACTGACTGCGGCGCAAACAACCGGATTGCCCAGTCGTTGAGCTCATCAGCGGCGCGCAGGTTGGGCTGGACCAGCTGGATGAATGCCGTGATCCGGTCGTCCGGCACGCAATCGACCTGCAGCGCCGGGCGCAGGCTGGCGACCGGGGCCGCCGCCATCGCCAACGACTGCCAGTAATCAAGCTGGCGACGATCAAACCGGGCCGGGCGCCGGCTGAGACGGGCCACGTCAAAGTCCGCCGCCAGCGCATCAAGGCTCTCGAGGGCATCGGCCGGCACCGGGTTACCCAGTCGGGCCAGGTAGTTGACAATCGCGGCGGGCCGCGCGCCCTCGTCCTGCAGATCATGAACGCCGGGCGCACCGCGGCGCTTCGACAGCGGCGCTCCCTGATCGTCCACCACCAGCGACAGGTGCCCGTAGACCGGAACGGACTGCCCGAGGCGCTCGAGCAGCACGATCTGGCGGGGCGTGTTCGAGAGATGATCCTCGCCGCGCAGCACATGAGTGATCCCCATCAGCGCGTCGTCCAGGGCATTGGCAAACAGGAACGCGGCACTGCCGTCGGCACGCTGGATAATGGGGTCATCGAGATCCGCGGCACGGAATGACTGCTCGCCGCGCACCGCGTCAGTGAAACGGATGGTGCCCTCATCCGGCATCCGCAACCGCAACACCGCCGACTCCCCCGCCGCGACGCGCTGCGCGGCGTGCACCGGGTCAAGACCGGCGCAACAGCCGTCATAACGCGGCGGATGTCCGGCCTGTTTCTGACGATCGCGCAACGCGGCCAGGCGCTCGGTGGAGCAAAAGCAGTAGTAGGCAGCGTCCCTGTGTCGAAGACGCTCCGCTGCCTCGGCATGCAGGTCGGCGCGCCGGGACTGCTGCCAGTCCGCCGGTGCGCCGATCCCGGGACCCACGTCCCAGCCCAGTCCCAGCCATTCCAGATCATTCTGCAGACGCTCGATGCGCCCGGCATCGCTGCGCGCTGCATCACTGTCCTCGATGCGCAGTACAAATTCGCCGCGGTGATGTCGCGCCAGCAGCCAGTTGAAAAGCGCCGTGCGCAGATTGCCGACATGCAGCTGGCCCGAGGGGCTGGGTGCGAAGCGTGTGCGAACAGCCTGATCATTCATCGCCGCAATGGTAATGGAACGGCGCCTTGCATGCAGCTGCCGCCCCGGGCATCGTCACGCCATGACGCCACTGCAGTTTGATACCGCCCGCGCGCCGGTGCTGTTTATCGCCGACCTCCACCTTGATCCCGGCCGCCCGGCGGCCATGCGAGCGTTTTGCCATTTCGTCGAGACCCGCGTGCCGGCGGCGGCCGCCCTTTTCATTCTGGGCGATCTCTTCGAGGCATGGATCGGGGATGATGCGCGACCCGACAATGACCCCGTCGCGCCGGCGCTGGCGGCACTCGGTGCTCAGGGACTCCCGGTCTACTTCATGCCCGGCAACCGCGACTTTCTGGTGGGTCCGGCATTCTGCCGGGCGGCCGGGATCACGATGCTGACCGAACCGACGTTGATAGAGATTGATGGCGAGCGGGTACTCCTCGAGCACGGTGATGCACTTTGCACCGATGACACGGCCTATCAGGCGTTTCGATCGCAGGTGCGCAATCCCGACTGGCAGGCCGCGTTTCTGGCTCAGCCCGTTGCCGAGCGGCTCGAGCAGGCGCGGGCCCTGCGTCAGCGCAGTGGCGAAGCAATGGCCGGCAAGTCCGCCGCCATCATGGACGTCAACGCCGAAGCGGTGCGCGAGCGCCTGCAGGCCTGGGGGGTTGGGACTTTGATCCATGGCCACACCCATCGACCCGCTATCCACCGCCTCGACAGCGGCGATGGGCATGGGCGTCGGATTGTGCTGGGTGACTGGTTTGAACAGGGCAGTGTGCTGCGCATCGATAACGGCACAGCCCGTCTTGAGACGATCAGTTTCGAAAGCTAGCCAGCCGGTCCGCGGCAGCGGCGCGGACATCGGCGTCGCGATCGTGGCGACAGATCTCCTCGAGCAGCCCACGCTCGTCGATCAACCCGAGCGCCGCTACGCGCAGGCTCGGCTCGCGGGCACTGCGGGCAACGTGGGCAATAATCTGGGCATCGGAACAGGCCCCGAGCGCCGCATGCCGGTAGTCAAGATCCAGGGTGTCGCCGCCGGCCAGTAACTGGCGGTAGCGAACGCGGGCCGCATCGCGGACCACCTCGTCGCCCTCTGCTTCACAGACCTGGCGGAGAATGATCAGATCCCTGAGCCGGCGGATGGCGGCGCAACGAACGCCGCGATCCGGGTCGTGGGTCACGATGCGGCGCAGTGCGTTATGGCCCACCGCCGCGGCCTCGATCGCCGCCCGGCGGTCAGCGGGGTCCGAAGCGTGAATGTCGGGACGCGGGGTTCGCCGTAATCTCATCCCGGCAGTCTAAAACAGAACACCCCGCACGCGGCGGGGTGTGAATCGGCCGATTGGCTCGGCCGGGGGTGCCAGCGGCACCGCCGATCAGAACTCGCCGGTCAGCCAGTAGTTGACCTGATCCGGGTTCTCGTCGATGAACTGGCTGATCGCCTCATCGTAGGAGCTCTCACGCGCCTCGAACATGTAGCCCTGGAGCTTTTCGAGGGACAGGTACATCCGCGTCAGCACCTGGGAGATCTGCGGATAGTCGGCGTCAAAACCCTCGCGGGCGAGGACGTGAACGCGCTCCGGTCCACCCAGAACGCCCTGCGGATCCTCAAGGTAGCGCAGGTCATAGGCACCGAACTTCCAGTGCGGGCTCCAGCCGGTCACCACGATCCACTCCTCGCGGTTTGTGGCGCGGTCCAGCGCCGCCGTCATGCCGGCACCGCTCGAGGTCTGCAGGTTATAGCCGTCAAGGCCGTACTCCTCAATGGCACTCTCGGAGAGCTGCGTAAGGCCGGCACCCGGATCAATACCCGTGATGCGCCCATCCAGCTCTTCGCGAACCGTCTCATTGGAGAGATCGCTCAGCGATGACAGCTGACTTTCCGGGATGTAGTCCGGAACCACCCAGCCAAGACGAGCACCATTGTAGAGCACGCCGAGGTTTTCGACGTTCGAGGCCACTTCCTCGTAATAGTCCTCGTGGGTCGCCGGCAGCCACGCCATCATCATGGCGTCGATGTCGCCGGTCTCGATGCCCTGGTACTGCGGCGCGATGTCCGTCTGCACCAGCTCGACCGTGTGGTCGGTGTTTTCGTTGATCAGCCGTGACGCGAGCTTGGTAACAAACTCGGCGTCAGACCATGCCGTCCAGCCGATTTCAATCGTGTCATCCTGAGCCTGGGCACCCCCCGCGAGGGCGATCCCCAGCGCTCCAGTGATCAAGAGACGCGTTGACTGCCTTAGCATTGGGTTACTCCTTTCTTGCAACAAAAAATCAATCCTTGCCACGGCGCAGGCCAAAGCTCTGCGTCATCCGGTCAAGCAGGATTGCGAGAATGACAACACCCAGTCCGCCCTCGAAGCCGAGGCCGACGTCCAGCCGCTGAATGCCTGTCAAAACAGTATTGCCGAGCCCGCCGGCGCCGATCATCGAGGCGATGACGACCATGGACAGAGCCAGCATGATGGTCTGGTTCACGCCCGCCATGATGGAGGGCATCGCCAGCGGCACCTGCACCTTGTAGAGCAGCTGGCGCTGGGTACAGCCAAAGGCGAGTCCCGCCTCGACGTTCTCCTGGCTGACCTGCCGGATGCCCAGATTGGTGAGGCGAACCGCCGGCGGCATCGCAAAAATCACCGTGGCGATCGTACCGGGCACCTTGCCCAGACCGAAAAAGATGGCTGCCGGGATCAGGTAGACGAACGGCGGCATGGTCTGCATGAAGTCGAGCACCGGCCGCACGACCATGGCCACCGCATCACGCCGGGCCATGGTGATGCCCAGCGGCAGCCCCACCAGAAGGGCGATCAGACTCGCACCGATCACCAGGGCCAGGGTCTGCATGGTCTCCTGCCATAACCCCATGCCAACCACCAGCAGCAGCGCAAGCGCGGCAAACACGCCAAAGCGCCAGCCGACGCGGTACCAGGCGAACGCGACCAGCAGGGGCGCCAGCACAAAATCGGGCAGAAACAGCAGCGCTGACTCGAGCCCATCGGCGACAAATCCGACGCCGGCAGCAAATCCGTCAAGCGGTCCCGCCAACGTCGAACGAACCCACTCGACGCCGCCTTCGACCCATCCACCAATGGGGATATCGATGATCTCCCGCAAATCGGCCATTATTCTGCTCCTGAGCGATCCAGTGTCTTGAGAACGGCGGTTCGGCTGATGCTGCCTATGTAATGACCGCTAACGTCGGTGACCGGTAGCGGATGACCGGTCTCCGCCGACCGCGTTACCACATCACTAAGGGGTGTATCCGCCGGCAGGGTCGTCACGGCATCAAGAAACGCCGCCTCAAACCCCGTCTTGCTGCCGGTATCCATGGCCTTTTTGAGCGAGTCGGCGCTGACTGTGCCGAGGTAGCGCTGATCCGTATCGAGGACCACGCCAAGCTCGCGATTATTGGCATGCAGACGCTCCAGGGCTGCATGCAGGCTGGTGCCCGGTCGGTCGAACACCATGACCTGACGTCGGTCAGCCAGGTCCGCCGCCGAGAACACGCGGGTCACGTCCACTCCGTAGAAGAACGAGCGTACGTATTCATTGGCCGGCTGTGTGACGATTTCTTCAGGTGTCCCCACCTGCACGACCCGGCCGCCCTGCATGATGGCAATGCGGTCACCGATGCGCATGGCCTCATCAAGATCATGGGAGATGAAAATAATGGTGCGGCGATTCTCACGCTGCAGTTGAACCAGCTCGTCCTGCATCTCGGTGCGGATCAGCGGGTCAAGGGCGGAGAAGGCCTCATCCATCAACATGATGGACGGATCGGCCGCCAGCGCTCGGGCAAGGCCGACGCGCTGCTGCATCCCACCGGAGAGTTCCTCGGGGAAACTGCTGGCATTCGGCTTCAGGCCCACCTGCTCGAGTGCATCCAGGGCCCGCGATTCGCGGGTCTCGCGGTCGGTGCCGGCCACTTCCAGGCCAAAGGCAGCGTTCTGCAGAACCGTCTTGTGGGGCATCAGCGCAAATGACTGAAAGACCATGCTCATCTCGTGACGGCGCAGGTTGATCAACTCGTTGCGCGGCATCGCCGTGACATCGCGATTGTCGATCAGCACGCGCCCGGCGGTGGCGTCGATGAGGCGATTGAACATCCGAACGATCGTCGACTTACCCGAGCCGGATAGCCCCATGATGACAAAGATTTCACCCTCTTCGATGTCGAAGGACGCACGCTGGACACCCACGGTGTTGCCGGTCTTCTCGAAAATCGCGTCCTTTTCGTAGCCCGCTTCGAGAAGGCGCATGCCCTCATCGGGATCAGGCCCGAATATCTTGTGGAGGTTATCGACCGAGATCTTGGTGGTCATCGGGCAGCCCCTTGGTTTGGCACAGTCATGGTCGGTGCGCCCGGGGCGGTGGACGATGCATCAGAAGCATCGAGGGGGATGGTTTGAAAAGCCGTTCGATTTGTCATACCGCTCCGCACTGGCGTCGTTGTCGGAGACCGTACGGATCGAACGGCTTCGGTTCAACCGCTCCCGGAAATTCGCGACAATCCACGATCGAGGTCGGCCTGGATATCACAAAGATCCTCAAGGCCCACCGAGACCCGCACCAGCCCTTCGTGAATGCCCATGGCCTCGCGCTGATCAGCCGGTACACGGCCGTGGGTGGTGGTGGCCGGATGGGTGATGGTCGAGCGGGTATCGCCAAGATTGGCGGTAATCGAGAGCATGCGGGTGTGGTCGATCACGCTCCACGCGGCCGATCGCCCGCCCGAGACCTCGAACGATACGATGCCACCGAAGGCCTTTTGCTGACGGGCGGCCAGGGCATGCTGTGGATGATCGGCCAGACCGCTGTAGAACACCCGCGCAACCGCCGGGTGGGCGCGCAACCACTCCGCCAGAGCCGCGGCCTGCTCGCTGTGGGCCCGCATGCGCCAATTGAGCGTCTCGAGGCCCTTGAGAAACACCCAGGCGTTGAACGGGCTCATGGTGGGACCGGCCGTGCGCAGGAACGGGAAAATGAAGCGGTCCAGGGTGTCGGCGTCACCGACCAGCGCGCCCCCGACACAGCGCCCCTGGCCATCGAGGTACTTGGTCGCGGAGTGCGAAACGATGTCCGCCCCCCAATCCAGCGGCCGCTGCAGGGCCGAGGTACAAAAGCAGTTATCCACCACCAGCCGCGCATCGTGGGCATGCGCCAGATCCGCCAGGGCGCGGATATCGGCCACCTCGGTCAGCGGGTTCGACGGCGTCTCGAGAAACAGCATCTGCGTTTCGGGGCGCATCGCGGCTGCCCAGGCGTCGACGTCCGTGGGTGAGACGAAATCGGTGTGCACCCCGAACCGCGAGAGCTGATTGGCAAACAACGAGGTCGTGGTGCCGAACACACCCAGCGAGCAGACCACATGATCACCGGTACGCAGCAGCCCCATGCACAGGCTGAGGATCGCCGACATGCCCGAGGCCGTGGCGATCGCCCGTTCACCGCCTTCCATGGCCGCGAGGCGATTTTCGAAGGCACGCACCGTGGGGTTGGTGAACCGGGAATAGATGTTCCCTGACTCCTCGCCGCTGAACCGTGCCGCGGCCTCGGCCGCACTGCGAAAGGTAAAGCTCGAGGTCGGGAAAATGGCTTCGGAATGCTCCTGCTCGGGCGTTCGCTCCCAGCCCGCGCGCAGGCCGATGGTATCGTCGCCCCAGGTCAAGAGCGCACCATTCCCAGCTCGTTAACGGCGGTGCTTTCCTGGCCCACCTGACGGGCCGCCTCGCCGCGCTGCGCTTCGAGCTGCAGCAGGTAGTCGACACTGATGTCGCCGGTCACGTAGCGCCCGTCAAAACATGAGCAATCAAAACTGCCGATCTGGCTGTTGCCCTCACGCACCGCGGCCACCAGATCATCGAGGTCCTGGTAGATCATCCCGTCGGCGCCGATGGTCTGGCGGATATCCTCCACCGAGCGGCCATGGGCGAGCAGCTCCCGGGCGGCCGGCATGTCGATGCCGTAAACGTTGGGATAGCGCACCGGAGGCGCGGCCGAGGCAAAGAACACCTTGTTGGCGCCGGCGTCGCGGGCCATCTCGATAATCTGCTCGGACGTGGTACCCCGGACGATGGAGTCATCAAGAAGCAGGACGTTCTTGCCGCGGAATTCCAGTTCGATGGGATTGAGCTTCTGACGAACGGATTTCTTGCGCACCGCCTGGCCCGGCATGATGAATGTCCGGCCGATGTAGCGATTCTTGATAAACCCCTCGCGATAGCGAATGTTGAGATCGTTGGCCAGATCCAGGGCGCTGGTGCGGCTGGTATCCGGGATGGGGATGACCACGTCGATATCGTGATGCGCCCACTCGCGCTTGATCTTGCGTGCCAGCGTCCGTCCCATCCGCAGCCGCGACTTGTACACCGAGACATCGTCAAGCATGGAGTCGGGCCGGGACAGGTAGACGTATTCGAAAATGCAGGGTGAAAGCGCGGTTTCGGTGGCGCACTGGCGGGTATGCAGGCGCCCTTCCAGATCGATGAACACGGCCTCGCCGGGGGCGACATCGCGGATGAGCTTGAAGCCGAGAACGCTCAACGCGACGCTCTCGGAGGCGATCATGTACTCAGTGCCCGAGGGCGTCTCACGACTGCCAAAACAAAGCGGACGGATGCCGTGGCGATCACGGAAGCCGAGCACGCCATAGCCGTTGATCATGGCCACGGCGGCGTACCCGCCGTGGCAGCGCTCGTGAATGCCGGTCACCGCATTGAAGATATCCGACTCGTCCACCCGCAGCTTGCCCAGCTCGGCGAGCTTGTGCGCGAACACGTTGAGAAGGATTTCGGAATCGGAGCTGGTGTTGATATGACGGAGATCTTCAAGAAAGAGATCCCGCTTGATGGCCTCGGCGTTGGTCAGGTTGCCGTTATGGGCAATGCTGATGCCGTAGGGCGAGTTGACGTAGAACGGCTGGGCCTCAGCGGCGCTGGCGCAGCCCGCGGTGGGATAGCGGCAGTGACCGATCCCCATATTGCCCTGCAGCTGCATCATGTCCTGGGTACTGAAGACATCGCGCACCAGCCCGTTGTCCTTGCGCAGATGCAGCCGGCCGCGATCGAAGGTCATGATGCCGGCGGCATCCTGACCGCGGTGCTGGAGGACCGTCAGGCCATCATAAAGGGCCTGGTTGACCGGTTCCCGGGCCACCATGCCGATTACCCCACACATAGATTCAGCTCCCGCTCTCGCTGTCCGATTGTGAATTGATCTGGCAGTAGGCTTCCCAGTAGGCAAACGCCGCCGTGCCATTGACCGGTGCCTGCGACACCCCCGGCACCTGGCGGGCCTGTTCAAGCCAACCTCCAACCTGGGCGTGGCAGACCCATGGTCGATAGCCCTGCGCGATCGCCGAGTCCTGCCACCAGGATTCGTTGGGGACCGCCGTGAGGCCGGCTCCCAGTACCACCACGCCAATCAGCAGCAGACCGCGCAACGTGCCGAACACCACCCCCAGCAACCGGTCGGTGCCGGACAGCCCGGTACGTCCGACCAGCATGCGCGCGAGAAAACTCACCAGCGCACCCACCAGCAGGGTAAGGATGAAAAGCCCGGCAAACCCGGCCACCAGCCGCAGCATCGAGGAAGCCAGCCAGGGCGACAGGTAGTCGCCCACCTGAGCGCTGTAGCGAACGCCGACCCAGAAAGCCGCCACCCAGACCAGCACCGAAATGACCTCGCGGACAAACCCGCGAATCACACCGATGACCACCGACAGCGCGATGACGCCGATAAACGCGAGATCCAGCCAGTTCAACGGTGTCATAATACGTTCATTGTAACAGTCGATCCCCTAGGGCTCGACGATATAGCCGGGCAGATCATGATCGGCCGCCAGGCGCTGGGCCATTGCCTCGGCCGCCGACTGCGTCTCCAAGGGGCCCACCTGAACCCGATAGGGCAGACGATCCTCGCGATTGTCCTCATCGATGCGAACCGTCAGGCCATCCTCCTCGAGTCGGCCGGACAGGCGCCGGGCATTGTCGCGACTGCCGAACGCCCCGACCTGCACAAAAAACCCCGCCCCGACGCTCGCCGCCTCCTCTGCCCCCAGCGCCGGCTCATCGGCCAGCGCCCGGCCCGGCTCCGGCGCTTCTCCGGCGGTATTCTCCGGCAGGCTCGGCGCCGCACCGAGCGAGGGCTCGGCGGGCATATCCAGCTGGATGTCGACACGGGTCTGCTCCACCGGCCCGCTCAAAAGCATCGGCAGAAATATCACGCCCAGCGCGACCAACACGATCGCCCCGATCAATCGTTGTTTGAATCGCTGATCCACCCCTGTGCTCCGCGTCATTGCACCGCCTCAGTCTCGACCGCCGGCGTCCGGGTTGCAAGGGATAACGCCAGCCCGCATGAACGCCTCAACCACCCGGAACGACCCCGCGGCCACCGCCAGATCGCTGCCCTCGGCCCGCTGCTCGAGCCGCTTCCGCGCGCCGACCGCGTCACCACGGCCGATAACCACCGCGCCGTAATCCACCAGGACCTGCTCGATCGCCTCGGCGGAGTGGCCCTGGGGATCATCGAGGGACAGGACGTACCACTCGTCCACCACCGGGGCGAGCCGCTCGATCAGGGCGGACAGGGGCTTGCGGGCCATCAACCCGAACGCGAGGCGCACCCGGCCATGCTCGCGATGATGGGCCAGACGCCGGGCAAGCAGGTCGATGGCCGAAGGATTGTGCCCGACATCAAGCAGCCATCCGCCGGCCGGACCCGGCGCCCGGGACTGACGCCCGACAAGACGGGCGTCGGCAAGCCCTCGGGCCACGCTCGCGGCATCAATACCCAGCGCCGGCATGCCGCGGGTCAGTGCGGCTATCGCACCGGCGGCGTTGGCGAGTGCTATATCGCCCATCCACCCGGGACGGGGCAAGTGCGCATAATCCCGACAATCATCACGCCAGGACCAGTCCGAATCGCCGATGGCATAGTGATAATCCCGCCCCAGCTGGTGCAGGGGGGCAGGCAGCGCTGCCGCCTGCTCGGCAATCCGCTGCGGTGGCTGGGGATCGGAGCAGATGATCGGCCGATGGGGCCGGGCAACACCCAGCTTTTCACCGGCAATGGCCTCGCGGTTATCCCCCAGCCACTCCATGTGATCGAGATCGATGGCGGTGATCACCGCCACATCGGCATCCAGACAGTTGCTCGCATCCAGCCGGCCACCCAGGCCCACCTCCAGTACCCACGGATGGGCACCGGCGGCTCGAAAACACCAGGCGGCGGCGAGTGCCGAGAATTCGAAATAAGTGAGGGTAATGGAGCCGCGGGCGCGATCGATGGCCTCGAAAGCGGCCATGATGCTGGCGTCATCCACGGGCTGGCCGTCAATGCGGATGCGCTCGTTGTAGCGCAGCAGGTGGGGCGAGGTAAAAGCGCCCGGACGATGCCCCCCGGCGCGCAGTATGGACTCGAGGCAGGCCACGGTACTGCCCTTGCCGTTGGTCCCTGCGACGGTAATGACCGGGGTCGGGTCGGCTCGCAGCCCCAGACGCTGGGCGACCTCCGCAATTCGCTCGAGCCCCAGATCGATCTCACGCGGATGCACCCCCTCGAGCCAGGCAAGCCAGCGCTCGAGCGCGGTCTCAGCCACGGGGGTCGATCAGCCCGGAGTGGCGGCGGCCTGCCGGGGCGCCGGGGCGTGGGTCAGCATTGCCAGCAGTGAGGCAATCCGCACGCGCTGCTCGCGGCGGTCGATGATCCGATCGACTGCGCCGTGCTCAAGCAGGAATTCGCTGCGCTGAAACCCCTCGGGGAGGGTCTCGCGAACGGTCTGCTCGATGACCCGGGGGCCGGCAAAGCCGATCAACGCGCCCGGTTCGGCAACGATGACATCGCCCAGAGTTGCCAGACTCGCGGACACGCCCCCCATGGTCGGATCGGTGAGGACGCTGACAAACGGGACACCGGCATCGGAGAGCCGCTTCAGGGCAGCGCTGGTCTTGGCCATCTGCATGAGCGAGAGCAGTGCCTCCTGCATGCGCGCACCGCCGCTGGCGCTGAAGCACACCAGCGGACAGCCCGTCTCGCGGGCCTGCTCGGCGGCGCGCACGAAGCGCTCCCCGACCACGGCCCCCATTGACCCTCCCATGAAACGAAACTCGAACGCCACGGCCACCACCGGCTGATCCATCAACGTGCCCCGCATGGCCACCAGCGCATCCCGCTCGCCGGTGGTGCGCTGCGCCTGGCTCAGCCGATCCTTGTAGCGTTTGGAATCCTTGAACCGCAGGGTGTCAACGGGCTGGAGGTCGGCGCCGATTTCGGACTGTCCGGCTTCGTCCAGGAACACCGCCAGCCGGCGCCGTGCGCCGATGCGCATATGGGCATCGCACTTGGGACAGACCTCGAGGTTGCGCTCGAGCTCGGGCCGGTAAAGCACCGCATTGCAGGCCTCGCACTTGGTCCAGAGCCCTTCCGGAATGCTGTGACTGCGCCCGCCCTCGGTGCGAATCCGCGAGGGCATGAGCTTTTCAAACCAGCTCAATCCGTCACCTCCACCACCGGCGTATCAAGGCCGCTGCGCAGCTCGCGGGTGATGGCCTCGACCGCGTCACCGATCGCCCCATCGTCTCCCACATTGTCCGCGATCCGCGACACGATGGCGGTACCCACCACCACGGCATCCGCAACCTGCCCGAGGCGGGCGGCATCGTGGCCGCTGCGCACACCAAAACCAACGCCCACGGGCGTCCGGGTGGCCTGCCGGATGGTGTCTACATGGCTGCCGACGTCATCCACGTCCAGAGTGCCTGCGCCGGTGACCCCCTTGAGCGAGACATAGTAAACAAACCCGCTCGCCTGGCCGCAGATCGCATTGACACGCTCCATGCGGGTGGTTGGCGCGACCAGCCAGATCGGGTCAAGCGAATGCGATAGCAGTGCCTCGACCAGCTCGCTGCCCTCCTCGGGTGGCAGATCAACGGTCAGAACACCGTCCACGCCGGCGGCAGCGGCATCCCGGGCAAAGGCCTGATAGCCAATCTGCTCGATGGGGTTGAGATAGCCCATGAGCACCACCGGCGTGTCGTTGTCGGTGCGGCGGAAGTCGCGCACCATCTCGAGCACGCCGCGCAGTCCGGTTCCGCCCTCAAGCGCACGGTCGCAGGCCGACTGAATGACCGGGCCGTCCGCCATGGGATCGGAAAACGGCATCCCCACCTCGATGACATCGGCGCCGGCATCCACCAGCCGGTGCATGAGCGGCACCGTGGCCTGCGGGTGCGGGTCGCCACCGGTCAGATAGGTGACCAGCGTCTTGCGCTGCTCGGCGCGGCGCTGATCAAAGCGGTGCCCAATCCGGCTCATAGGTCCATCCCCTCTACCTCGGCCACGGTGTTGATGTCCTTGTCACCGCGCCCTGAGCAATTAATGACAATGATCTGATCGGAGGACATGTCCGCGGCCAGCTTTTCGGCATAGGCGATTGCGTGAGCGGTTTCCAGCGCCGGGATAATCCCCTCGAGCTGCGCCAGATTGTGGAATGCCGCAAGCGCATCGTCGTCGTCCACCGCCACGTACTGAACCCGGCCGGTGTCCTTGAGCCAGGCATGTTCGGGCCCGACACCCGGGTAGTCGAGACCCGCCGAGACCGAATGCGTCGGCATGATCTGACCGTCGGCGTTTTCCATCAGATAGGTGCGATTGCCATGCAGAACCCCGGGGCGCCCGGCTGACAGAGGCGCCGCGTGGCGCTCGGTGGCCACGCCTTCGCCACCGGCCTCGGCGCCGTAGATGGCCACACCGGTGTCCCCCAGGAACGGATGGAACATGCCGATGGCATTCGACCCACCGCCCACGCAGGCCACCAGCGCATCGGGCAGCCGCCCGTGCTGCTCGAGGCACTGTTCACGGGTCTCACGGCCGATCACCGCCTGAAAGTCACGGACCATTTCCGGATAGGGATGCGGCCCGGCGACGGTGCCAATGATATAGAACGTGTCATCGACATTGGCCGCCCAGTCCCGGAATGCCTCGTTGAGGGCATCCTTAAGGGTGCGCGTCCCCGAGTCCACCGGCACGACGCGGGCGCCCATCAGGCGCATGCGGTACACATTGACCGACTGCCGACGGACATCCTCGGCGCCCATGTAAACAATGCACTCCAGCCCCAGCCGGGCGCAGACCGCCGCCGTTGCCACCCCGTGCTGACCGGCGCCGGTCTCGGCCACGATCCGGCGCTTGCCCATGCGCACCGCCAGCAAGGCCTGGCCCATGGTGTTATTGATCTTGTGCGCACCGGTGTGATCGAGGTCCTCGCGCTTTAAATAAAGCTGCGCCCCGCCGACGCGCTCCGTCCAGTGCCTGGCGAAATAAAGCGGCGTTGGCCGGCCGACGTAATACTGCAGATCGGCGTAGAGCTCGGCCTGGAATTCGGCATCGGTCCGGAAGCGGTCATAAGCGGCGGCCAGCTCTTCCAGCGGCGCCATGAGCAGCTCGGGCACGAACCGCCCACCGTAGGGACCGAAATGCCCGAGCGGATCGGGGAACTCGCCGTAATCGACGGGGGCTTCAATCGCCTGAATGACGTTCGACACGATAGACCTCTTCTATAAAGGCGGCGATACTTCGCCGATCCTTGATCCCCGGGGCAGACTCGACGCCGCTGCTGCAGTCGACGCCCCAGGGTCGAATGGTTTCGACGGCCTCGGCGACATTATCGACGCGAAGACCACCGGCCACGATGATGCGGGGGCGGGCCGGCAGCGACTGGTGCCAGTCGAAGGCCTCGCCACTGCCACCGGCCGCGCCCGGCGGATGGCCGTCGAGCAGCAGCCCGGCCGCGTCCGGATGCTCGCGGGCGACTGCCCAGGGATCGCCGCCCGCCATCCCGACTGCCTTGATGTAGCGATCGCCGAACTGTTCACAGAACGCTGCCGACTCATGCCCGTGAAACTGCAGCAGGTCCAGGGGAACCGCCGATTTCACGCGCCGGACCTGCTCGGCATCGGCGTCCAGAAACAGTCCCACGGCACTGACCAGCGGCGGCAGGGCCGCGACAATACGGGCCGCCTGCGCCTCGCTGACACAGCGCCGGCTGGGCGGATAGAACACCAGCCCGATGGCGTCGGCGCCGGCTTCTGCCGCCATGACCGCGTCCTCGGGCCGCGTCACGCCGCAAATTTTTACCCGGCAACGCACAGTCACAGTTTACCCATCGCCCCTTGCAAGGGCAAAAACCGGCCCGTCGGGTGGCACCGGCAGGCCAAACCGTGCCGGGTAGTCCACAGCCACCAGATAAAGCCCGGTGGCCGGTGCCGTGACGCCCGCGCGACGACGATCCCTGGCCGCCAGAACCTGTTCCACCCACTCAGGAGGATAATCACCGGCACCCACCCGCATTAACGTCCCGACGATGTTTCGGACCATATGATGCAGGAAGGCGTTCGCGCGGATATCAAAAACAATCACGCCATCACGGCGTTCGACATCAAGCGCGTCGACCCGGCGGTGTGGATGCCGGGACTGACAGGCAGCGGCGCGGAAACTGCTGAAATCATGCTCACCGAGCAGCGCCATCGCCGCCTGCTGCATGGGCTCGAGCGCCAGCGACCGCCAGGTCCAGCCGACCCGGTTGCGCAGCAGCACCGGCTGCGTCGGCCGGTCGACCAGCAGGTAGCGATAGCGTCGCGACTCCGCCGAGCGCCGGGCATCAAACCCGTTCACCGACTGCACCACCCAGCGCACGCCAATGTCCGCCGGCAGATGCGCATTGACACCCCGCACCCAGGCCCGATCCGGGCGCTCTGCGTGGGTATCGAAATGCACGACCTGCTCACAGGCATGCACCCCGGTATCCGTCCGACCGGCTGCCATGGTGACCACCGGGTGGCAGGCAACTGCGCTGAGGGCCTGCTCCAGGCGCGCCTGGACAGTCTCCGCATGGTGCTGCCGCTGCCAGCCGCTATAGCCACTGCCGTCATACTCGACGCCGAGCGCGATCCGGGTCATGACTGGAACAGCGGATGATCCGGTGACAGCTCCCGTCCCTTGCGTACCACCTGCTGCCAGCGCGCGTCCGCCGGATCGTCGAGCTGGGCGCGGAGGACATGCGCCTCGGCCTCGAAGCCGGATCGGTCGCCCCGCATCGCCAGCACGTCCAGCAGCTTGAGGCGCAGATCAATGCTGTCCGGTGCCTCTCCCAGGGCCTCATCGAGCACCGACTGGGCCGCCTCGAGCCGGCCATGGGCGATCCGCTCGCTGGCCTGGGCGAGGGGGTCCTCCGGTGCATCATCCAGCGGGCGCACCCGCGGCTCGCCCAGTGAACCCTCGGTTGGCTCCACACCTCGGTCGGCCCGCCCGCTCGCCGGTCGCCAGCTTCTGGGCATTGCCGAGGCCGCGTTTTCTCGAGCACGGCGACGCCGCACAAGCCGCAGCAGGATCAACATCAGCACCAGCGCCGTCGCCGCGAGCGTCCACTGCACGCCCGGTCGGCGCAGCGTCATGACCGGATTGGCGAGTGCCGTACGGGCCTGTGCCTCAAGCCACCTCATTACCTGGGCGGCGGTCAGTGTCTCGGCCGGTGGCGTCGGCGCTGACGGGGATTGCGCCCGTTGCGCCTCGAGCCGTGACAGGTCGGCCTCCAGCCGCGAGAGCGTCGCCTGGAGCGAGCGGTTTTGCTCGCTGAGCGCCGCATTGGACGATTCGAGCCGCTCGAGCTGCGCCTCCAGCGGCTTGAGCGCCGCGTTCAATCGCTCGCTGGCGCCATCGGCGCCGGCCCCGATAAGCCGCGGATCCGGCGGCAGCAGCTGGAGCCGCGGTGCCGGTGATGCCGACGATGCTGCCAATGAAGACGCAGCCGACTCGGCAACCGATCCGGTTGCGCCACCGGCCTGCCAGGCTCGACCCTGGGCGCGGACCCGTTCCGTGGCCGTTGCCTCGTCCGGAAACCGCAGCGCTTCGCCACGCGGCACAGACAGGTAAGTATCGCGCTGGAGGGCATTGACGTTGTCGGCGCTGAAGCTGGTGGGGTTTTGTGCCAGCAACGAGAGCATCATCTGGTTGTTGGTCACCGTCCGTGGCCGCAGCTGCTGGGCCAGACTGTACAGCGTGTCGCCGGCTCGAGTCGGGCCAAACCGGGCGCTCGACGCCGGGCTCGCCTGCAGCCGCCCGGCATCGTTATCGATGCGGTAACGGCGCAGGAGCTGCCCCTCTGGCCAGCGCAACCGAACCATTAATTCCAGCGTCCCGCCGGGCTCAGCGAGATCCGTCGGTGCCGCCGTGGTTAGGCGTATTCGGTCCGCCCGCGACTCGCTGGGCTCGAGGGACAGACGCGGTGGCAGCGTGGCAGGATTGATCCCCGCGCGGGCGTGATCCCGGTCGCTGGCTAGCCCCACCTCCAGTCTGTCCAGCGCCATCGGCCCGGTCTCACGAACGGCGATATGTCCGCGCAGTGGCTCGTCCGGCGTCGAAGTCAGTTGCAGATCGCCCAGTTCGAGGGCCTGCACGGATGGCATGCCCACCAGCAACAGGCCCGCCAGGGCGACCGCGGGGCGCATCAGTCCTCCACCAGCAGCCGCAGCATCCGTCGCAGCGGCTCCGCGGCCCCCCAGAGCAACTGGTCACCAACGGTGAAGGCCGACAGATAATCGTCGCCCATCGCCAGCTTGCGCAGGCGCCCCACCGGGATATCCAGACCGCCGCTGACCGCGGCCGGGGTCAGCTGCTGCTGACTGGCGGCGGGCTCGTTCGGCACCACATGGACCCAGTCATTGGCCTCGGCCAGAAGCGTCTCGATATCGGCCATTGGTACGTCACGCCGCAGTTTGATGGTCAGGGCCTGGGCATGCGAGCGCATCGCACCGATCCGCACACAGAGGCCATCGATGGGCAGCGGATTCGCCTTCCGGCCGAGGATCTTGTTGGTCTCGACCCCGGCTTTCCATTCCTCACGGCTCTGGCCACTGTCCATGGCCCGGTCGATCCAGGGGATCAGGCTGCCGGCCAGCGGCACGCCGAACTGGTCAGCCGGGTACTCGGCACTGCGAAGCGCCTCGCTGACATCGCGATCGATATCCAGAATCGCGCCCGCCGGATCCGCCAGGCGGGTACCCGCGGCCGCATGCAGATGGCCCATCTGGCGCAGCAGCTCGCGCATGTGCTGAGCGCCGGAGCCCGATGCCGCCTGATAGGTCATCGGCGCGATCCACTCGACCAGATCGTGGTCCAGCAGCCCACCGATGGCCATGAGCATGAGGCTGACCGTGCAGTTGCCACCGACGAAGGTGCGCACACCCTCGCCCAGCCCCTGGCGAATCACGCCGGCATTGACCGGATCCAGGACGATCATGCTGTCCTCGGCCATCCGCAGGGTCGAAGCCGCGTCGATCCAGTAGCCCTTCCAGCCGGTCCGGCGCAGATCGTCATAGACCGCGCCGGTATAGTCTCCACCCTGGCAGGTCACGATGATGTCCATTTCCGCGAGCGCTTCAATGGAATGCGCGTCACGCAGCGCCGGCACCGGTTTGCCAACATCCGGGCCCGGCTGCCCGGTCTGCGACGTGGAAAAGAAAACCGGTTCGATATCGGCAAAGTCATTCTCGCGGCGCATGCGGTCCATGAGCACCGAGCCCACCATGCCGCGCCATCCGATCAAACCTACCTTGTTCATGAATCCCCCAGAAAAATTCGAATGGATCGCTAGTGATAAAGCGCCTTGACGACAGCCTCACCCATGGTCCGGGTGTCGACCGGCTGCGCGGAGCCGGTGGCCAGGTCGGCGGTGCGGTAGCCGTCGGCCAGCACGCTGGCAACGGCCTGTTCGACGCGGTCCGCCAGCGCCCCTTCGTCAAGGCTGTGGCGCAGCATCATGGCCACCGACAGCAAAGTCGCCAGCGGATTGGCCAGCCCGCGACCCGCGATGTCCGGCGCCGAGCCGTGCACCGGCTCGTAGAGCCCCCGACCGCGGTCATCCAGCGACGCCGACGGCAGCATGCCGATGGAGCCGGTCAGCATGGCGGCACAGTCCGAGAGCACGTCACCGAACAGATTGCCGGTGACGATGACATCAAATTGATTGGGATCGCGCACCAGCTGCATGGCGGCATTGTCGACATATAGGTGACTGAGCTCGACCTGCGGATAGTCCGCGGCAAGATCCGTCATCACCTCGCGCCAGAGTTCGCTCGACTCCAGCACATTGGCTTTGTCCACCGAGCAGAGCCGCCCGCCGCGACGGGCCGCGGCCTGAAACGCCGCATGACCGATTCGCTCGATCTCGTCCGCGCCGTAAACAAGGGTATTGAAACCCTCTCGAACGCCATCGTCGCGGGTCCTCAGCCCCCGCGGCTGGCCAAAGTAGATGCCACCGACCAGCTCGCGCACGATCAGGATATCCAGCCCGGCAACCACCTCGGGGCGCAGCGATGACGCCCCCGCCAGTTCGGGAAACAGCATGGCGGGGCGCAGGTTGGCGAAAAGCCCCAGTGTCGAGCGGATTTTCAGCAGGCCCGTCTCAGGGCGCTGATCCCGCGGCAGATCATCCCACTGCGGCCCGCCCACGGCCCCCAGCAGGATCGCATCCGCCGATTCCGCGCGTTGCCGGGTGGTGGCGGGAAACGGATCACCTTCGGCGTCCACTGCGCAGCCGCCGAGATGGGCGTATTCAAGCTCGGCCGCCAGACCGAAATCCGCGCTCAGCGCCCGCAGCAGACGATCCGCCTCGGCGATGATCTCGGGGCCGATATGATCGCCCGGCAGTAACAGGATTCGATGCGTCATGAGGCCTCGACATCGCTGAACAGCCACGGGGTGACCGCGCGCTGGCGCTGCTCGTAGGCGCGGATTTCATCGGCATGCTCCAGCGTGACGCCAATTTCATCCAGCCCTTCCACCAGCATGTGCTTGCGGTGCGGATCGATTTCGAAGCCATACCGGGTGCCATCCGGCGTGGTTACCGTCTGGGCCGGCAGATCGACGGTCAGGGTGTAACCGGGCTGCTCCCAGGTCGCCTCGAACAGGCTCTGGACAGTCTCCTCGGGCAGGGTCAGCGGGAGAATGCCGTTTTTTGAACAATTGTTGTAGAAGATATCGGCAAAGCTCGGGGCGATCAGCACACGAAAACCAAAATCCGCAAGCGCCCAGGGGGCATGCTCCCGGGATGACCCGCAGCCAAAATTGGTACGGGTCAGCAGAATGCGCGCGTCCTGGTAGCGCGGCTGATTGAGGACGAAATCATGATTCAGCGGGCGATCGCTGCAGTCCTGCCCCGGCTGTCCCTCGTCCCGGTAGCGCCATTCATCGAACAGATTGGGACCGAATCCGGTCCGGTGAATCGACTTCAGGAACTGCTTGGGGATGATCGCGTCGGTATCCACGTTGGATCGATCGAGGGGTGCGACGACGCCCTCGACACGGGTCAATGGCTCCATTCTCTACTGCTCCAGCTCTCGGACGTCGACAAAATGACCGGCCACGGCCACCGCCGCCGCCATTTCGGGACTGACCAGATGGGTCCGGCCGCCACCGCCCTGCCGCCCCTCGAAGTTGCGGTTGGAGGTCGAGGCGCAACGCTCGCCGGGGCTCAGACGATCCGGGTTCATGCCCAGACACATCGAGCAGCCGGCGTCCCGCCACTCGAATCCGGCCTCCTTGAACACCTGATCCAGGCCCTCCTGCTCGGCCTGCCACTTCACCAGGCCGGACCCCGGCACCACCATTGCCTCGCGGATGCCCCGCGCCAGGCGCTTGCCACGCAGAATGCGGGCGGCCGCGCGCAGATCCTCGATGCGGGCATTGGTGCACGAGCCGATGAAAATCTTTTCGGGCCGGATGTCGCGCATCGGCGTCCCAGGGGTAAGCCCCATGTACTCCAGGGCCCGCTGCATGCCGGCGCGTCGGGTCTCATCGGGCTCGTCGGCCGGGTCCGGCACCACACCATCCACCGAGACCACCATTTCGGGCGAAGTCCCCCACGAGACCTGCGGCTTGATCTCGGCGGCGTCCAGCGTGACCACCCGATCGAACTCTGCGTCCTCGTCGCTGACGAGCGTCCGCCAGTAGGCCTCCGCCTGGTCCCACATCGCATCGCTCGGCGCGTAGGGCCGACCGCGGACGTACTCGATGGTGGTGTCGTCCACCGCCACCATCCCGCAGCGCGCGCCGGCCTCGATGGACATATTGCAGATCGTCATGCGCCCGGACATGGGCAGCGAGCGAATGGCCTCGCCGCCATACTCCACGGCATAGCCGGTGCCGCCGGCAGTCCCGATCTTGCCGATGATCGCCAGCATGATGTCCTTGGCGGTCACGCCCGGACCGGGCTGGCCATCCACGCGGATCAACATGCGCCTGGAGCGCGCCTGCACCACCGTCTGGGTGGCCAGCGCATGCTCGACCTCGGACGTGCCGATACCAAACGCGAGCGCTCCGAGTGCGCCATGAGTGGAAGTATGCGAGTCACCACAGACCACGGTCATGCCGGGCTGCGTGGCGCCCTGCTCGGGGCCGATGATATGCACAATGCCCTGACGCCGATCCATCAGACCGAACTGGGTGATGCCGTACTCGCGGCAATTGCGGCTGAGCGTGTCCACCTGCAGTGCCGAGATCGGATCAGCAATGCCATTGGCCCGCCCGGTGGTGGGGACGTTGTGATCCACCACTGCCAGATTGGCGTCGACCCGCCACAGGGGACGATCGGCCAGTCGCAGGCCCTCAAAGGCCTGTGGCGACGTCACCTCGTGCACGAGCTGGCGATCGACATACAGCAGTGCCGTCCCGTCGCCATTGTCGCGGACGACATGGGCATCCCAGAGTTTGTCGTAGAGGGTTTTACCGCCCATCAGATCCTCTTGTCCGGCCGTACGGATTGGTATTCGTCAGTCAACAGTATACGCCGCCCGCTGGCAGCGGTTAAGCGCGCGCCGCATAGAGCCGGTCGCGGGCTGGGACCACGCTGAAGGCGACCACCGCCGCCACCGCCGCCAGTGCCGCCGCCAGATAGAAGGTCTGGGCGCCACCAGCGCTGTCCCACAGGCTGCCCGCCACGAAACTGCCCAGCGCCACGCCGGCGCCGAACGTCATGCTGCTGTAAATGGCCTGGCCACGGCCCTGCAGTCCCCCGGTAAAGTAGCGGTGGATCAGCGAGATGGCCGCGGCGTGGTAAACCCCGTAAGTGGCGGCATGCAGCAGCTGGGCAAAGCCCTGGGTGGCGGCGACTTCGGGAAACCGCGCCACCAGCAGCCAGCGCACCACGCCCAGCACCATTGCCACCGTCAGCAGCTGGCGCGGCCCGAAGCGCGGCAACCAACGCGGCATGAGCAGGAACACGCCGATTTCGGCGATCAACCCAATCGACCAGAGCAGCCCGATGGCGGTCGCGCTGTAGCCGTGGGATTGCAGATAGATGCTGTAGAACGCGTAGAAAGGCCCGTGGCTTGCCTGCAGCAGAAAGCAGGCAATCAGCAGCCCGAACACCTGGGGCTGGCGCAGCACTGCCAGCAAGCCTTGGCTGTCGGCCGCGTCGCCGTCCTGCCCGGCCTGGGGCACGCTGAGGCTGACCAGACTGAGCGCCGCGAACAGCCCGACCAGGACCACCGGGACGATCCCCACGCCGATCCGGTCAATGCCCTCGCCCACCGCCAGTACCGAGAGCATGAATCCCACCGTCCCCCAGAGCCGGATTCGCGGGTAGCGATGAGTCTGACCGGCCAGATGGTTCATTGTGTTGGCTTCGAACTGGGGCATCGCGGCATGCCAGAAAAAGCTGAACGCGATCATCACCACCGCCATCGCGGCAAAGCTGCCGCCGGCCACGAACACCCCCGAAAAGCAGATCAGCGCGCCGATGGCCGCTAACCGGATGATCCGGATGCGATGGCCGGTATGGTCGGCCACCCAGCCCCAGAGGTTGGGCGCGATGATCTTGGTGCCGTGCATCAGCGCGATCAGCGTACCGATGGCCGCCGAGTCGAACCCCTGGGCTTTCAGGTAGGGCCCCCAGTACGGGGAGAGCACACCCAGAACGCCAAAAAACGCCAGATAGAATGCCGACAGCCGAATGGCCGGAACCGCAGAGACCACGCCGGCTTTTTACTCGCCCGGGTGGGCGGGAATGACCGGTGTCCCCGAGTCGACGTCGGCATTCTGGCCGCGATGACGCAGATAGTGATCCATCAGCACCAGCGCCAGCATGGCCTCGGCAATCGGCGTTGCGCGAATCCCCACACAGGGATCATGACGGCCGGTGGTCACCACTTCCTGCGGCTCGCCATGGACGTCCACCGACTGACCGGGGATGCGAATGCTCGAGGTGGGCTTGAGCGCCATGCGGGCAACCACATCCTGGCCGGTGGAAATACCGCCCAGCGTGCCGCCGGCGTGATTCGAGAGAAACCCCTGGGGCGTCATCTCGTCGCGATGCTCCGTGCCTTTCTGCGCGGCGCTCGCAAAACCGTCACCGATTTCCACGCCGCGCACGGCATTGATGCTCATGAGCGCGTGGGCGATATCGGCATCAAGCCGGTCGAATACCGGCTCACCCAGGCCGGGGGGCACATTGCGGGCCAGTACCCCCACTGATGCACCCACCGAGTCGCCGGACTTGCGCAGATCATCCATATACGCCTCCAGCTCAGGGAGGCGCGCCGGCTCGCCGCAGAAAAACGGGTTGGTATCGACGCTCTCCCAGTCCTCGAGGGCCAGCTCTATCGAGCCGAGCTGGCTGAGCCAGCCGCGGATCTCGATGCCCAGCCGCTCATGGAGGTAGCGCCGGGCGATGGCACCGGCGGCAACCCGCACGGCGGTCTCGCGGGCCGACGAACGGCCGCCGCCGCGATAGTCGCGGATCCCGTATTTCTGCCAGTAGGTGTAATCGGCATGCCCGGGGCGGAACAGCTCGCTGATCGCCGAGTAGTCCTTCGAGCGCTGATCCATGTTCTCGATCAGCAGCCCGATCGGCGCGCCGGTGGTGCGGCCCTCGAACACCCCCGAGAGGATGCGGACTGCATCGCCCTCGCGGCGCTGGGAGGTATGCCGCGAGGTCCCCGGCTTGCGCCGATCCAGATCGCGCTGGAGGTCGGATTCATCGATGCCAAGCCCGGGCGGGCAACCGTCGATGACCGCGCCCAGGGCAGGACCGTGGCTTTCGCCAAAGGTGGTGACCGTAAACAGTCGACCAAAGGTATTTCCGGACATGGGGATCAGTCGTCTCCGTGCAGTCGTGGGATTTCGCCGGCCTCGGCGGCCGCGCGCAAGGTCGCGGCGTCGACCGCGAAAACGCCAACCCCGCCGCGCTCAAACTCGAGCCAGGTCACCGGCAACCGGGGAAAGGCGGCTTCGAAGGCCGCAGCGCCGTGCCCCACCTCGGCGATCAGAACACCGTGGTCGGTCAGTCGTTCCGCCGCCTGGGGAAGCAATCGGCGGACCGCGTCCAGCCCATCCTCGCCCGCCGCCAGCGCATCGCGCGGCTCGTGCCGATACTCGGCCGGCAGCGCGGCCATTGCCGCGGCGTCGACGTAGGGCGGGTTGCTGACAATCAGATCGAGACAGGGCTCGGGCGGCAAGGCCGCCAGCAGATCCGAGTCCTGCACCCGAACCCGATCGCCAACGTCATACCGCGCGGCATTGCGAGCCGTCCACGCCAGCGCCGCCGGCGAGCAGTCAAGGGCGTCGACCTGGACCGACGGCAGCGCCAGCGCGGCCGCGATGGCAATGCAGCCGCAGCCGGTACCGACATCGGCGATCCGTTGCAGGCGCGCCGGATCCGACCACGGGGCAAACCCCGACTCGATCAGCTCGGCGATCGGCGAACGCGGGATCAGCACCCGCTCGTCAACGCCGAAGGTAAGCCCGCAGAACCAGGCCTCGCCAAGAATGTAGGGGACCGGGCGGCGATGGCGGACACGCTCGTCGATGCGAGCAAGCAGCTGATCGCGCTCGTCATGGGTGAGCGCGCTGTCAAAATACACGGCCGGGAGGTCCGCCGGCAGGTTGAGGCTGCCCAGCACCAGCGCGGCCGCCTCATCGATGGCGTTGTCGGTGCCGTGGCCATAATGCAGGCCCGCCGCCTGAAAGCGGCTGGCCGCCCAGCGCACGAAATCGCCGAGGGTGCGCAGCGGATCGGTTGAAGATACTTCCATGGGGGCAGTTTATCAGGCTCGCCGTGTCATGACCGCCGGCGGAAAATGGCATAATGGCAACCATGGTGACCGCATCCCCTATCCGACTGGCCCTGATCGTGGCCCTGGCAACGGCGCTGGTTGCCGGCGCCGTCACGGCCCTGTGGCCGTCCGATGCCCCGCCGCAGGGCATGCCCCGGGATGAGGCGGTGGGCACGGTCCTGCCCGAGGCCCGCGATCTGCCAACCGTGTCACTGACCGATCATGACGGCGGGGACTGGACCCAGGCCGATTTCGAAGGGCGCTGGCAGTACCTGTTTTTTGGCTTTACCCACTGCCCCGACGTCTGCCCCATGACACTGGCGACCCTCGCGGGTGCGCTGGAGCGTCTGGAACAGGCGGATGTCGAGCGCCTGCCCGAGGTTGTGTTTGTCAGCGTCGATCCGCAGCGCGACACGCCGGCGGCCATGAAGACCTATGTCGAGCACTTCAACGACGACTTCATCGGAGTCACCGGTGAACGCGATTCGATTGATCAGCTTGCCTCGGCGCTGGGCATCAGTTACACCCTGCACGAACCCGATAGCAGCGGGGACTACGCGGTCGACCACAGCGCTGCCATCCTGCTCATCGACCCGCAGGGTCGGTTGCGGGCGCTCTGGCAGCCGCCCCATGGCCGCGACGTATTGGCCGACGAGTTTCGTCAGATTCGTCAGCGCTACCCATCAGAGGAACGCTCATGATCGGGCGATTGTTCAGCCTGCTCGTCGCGCTGCTGCCCCAGCATCGTCTCTCGCGACTGGTCCATGGGCTCGCACGCTGGCGCTGGCGGCCGTGGAAGAACCTGCTCATCCGGCTTTTCACGCGACTCTACGGCGTTGACCGCGGCGAGGCGGCGGCCAGCGAGTCGAATGCCTACGTGAGCTTCAATGCCTTTTTTACCCGTCCCCTCGCCCCGGGGACGCGCCCCATTGCCGAAGGCGAGAACCGCATTGTCAGTCCAGTGGACGGTGTCATCAGTCACTACGGCCGGGTCAGTGACGGGCGGTTGATCCAGGCCAAGCGTCAGGATTACAGCGTCAGTGACCTGCTGGGCGGCGATCCACAGCTCGCCGAGCCGTTTCGTCACGGCCACTTTGCCACGCTCTACCTGTCGCCCCGCGACTATCACCGCGTTCACATGCCGATGACCGGCTCGCTGCAGCGCATGCTGCATGTTCCCGGGCGGCTGTTCGGGGTATCGCCGCCGCTGGTTCGACACGTCTCGCGGCTGTTCGCCCGCAACGAGCGCGTGGTCACCCTGTTCGACACCGCCACGGGGCCAATGGCCATGGTTCTGGTGGGCGCCATCGGTGTTGGCAGTATCGAGACCGTTTGGAGCGGCGAAGTGACGCCACCACGCGGGCGGCGCGTTCGCAGCTGGGACTTTCGCCATCAACCGCTGGCGCTCGAGACCGGTGCCGAAATGGGGCGATTCAATCTGGGCTCAACGGTTATCCTGCTGTTGGCCAACAAGGACCTGCAGTGGTCGCCGACCATCGGCCTCGAGCAGCCGCTGCAGATGGGTCAGGCCCTGGGGGAGACGCGGCCGGCGAATGATTCAGGCGCGCGCCCAGGGGAAGGCGATCACCTCGGCGATTGACTCGACGCCGGCCGCGCGGGCAAACAGTCGATCCAGCCCCACGGCAACGCCAGCACAGTCCGGCAGACCGGCGTCCATTGCGGCTAGCAGACGCTCGTCAATGGCCATGACGGACTGGCCGCAGGCGCGGCGCACCGCCTGATCGGCCTCGAAACGCTCGCGCAGCGCTGCGGCATCGGTCAGTTCGCGGAACCCGTTGGCCATCTCCACCCCGTCGATGAACAGTTCGAAACGCTCCGCCAACCGGGGGTCATCGGGATCAAGTCGTGCCAGAACCGCCTGATCCGCCGGGTAGTGCGTGACAAAGCAACGCGCGGGCAGCTGCGGGGCGACCACCTGGCTGAACAGCCAGTCGAGCAGCGCTCGATGCGCCATCCCCGAGGGCAGCGGACAGGCAGCCGGCATCGTCCGGGCGGCGCTGATCAACGCATCGGTGGACGCGAGCAAGGGATCGGGCAGGCCTGCCATCCTGAAGGCCGCCTGATAGGTCCGACACCGGATCGGCGCCGGACCGAGCAGCGCATCAGTCAGCTGCCCCAGCTCGTTCATGAGATCGTCGGCACTATAGCCCAGGCGATACCATTCGAGCAGCGTGAACTCGGGGTTGTGCCAGCGCCCCTGCTCACCCGCCCGAAACGCCGGGGTCATCTGGTAGCAGTCCCCCAGGCCGGCGGCAATCAGGCGTTTCATCGCGTATTCGGGGGATGACTGCAGCCAGTATCCGCTGACCGATTCCTGCAGGCATTCGATGGCAGGGTCGGTGACCCCGGTGGCGGCCAGCAGCGGGGTGTCGACCTCGATCACACCGCGCTGATCAAAAAACTGGCGCAGCTGCGCCCGCCATTCGGCCCGCTGGCGCAGCGCCTGAATCGAAGCGCCGGGCCGCCAGTCCGCCCCCGCCGTCAAGGCGCTGTCAGTCCTTGGCGCGCGAGACGTATTCGCCCGTGCGGGTGTCGACTTTGAGGACTTCGCCCTCCTGAATGAACAAGGGCACTTGAACCACGGCACCGGTTTCGAGCGTGGCGGGCTTGCTGCCACCGCTACTGGTGTCGCCCTTCATGCCCGGGTCAGTCTGGGTGACGGCGAGCGTGACATGGGGCGGCGGCTCAACGGACAGGGGCTCGCCGTTGTAGAGCGTGACATTGCACGTGTCCTGTTCCTTGAGCCATTTGCCGTTCTCGCCCACGGCTGCATCGGGGGCGGCATGCTGTTCAAAGGTCTCGGGCGCCATGAAGTAGTAGAATTCGCCGTCGTTGTAGAGATACTGCATCTCGGTTTCCATCACGTCGGCGGCCTCGACGCTTTCTCCCGACTTGAATGTGCGGTCGATCACCTTGCCGGTCTTGAGGTTGCGCACCTTCACCCGGTTAAATGCCTGCCCCTTGCCCGGCTTGACGAACTCGTTCTCGACAATCGAGTAGGGTTCACCATCGAGCAGCAGCTTAAGGCCCGACTTGAACTGATTGGTGCTGTACGTCGCCATTGGTTCTCCATTGCGCTGACTGCCGCGACCTGCACGGCGAACAGCGCTGCATGCTAACCGAAACGACAGAGGGTTTACACATGAGCACAGCCGCGTGGCAGCGCGAGTGGCAGAACGCCATCCGTGATCCGGCGTCACTGCTGGCCCGCCTGGGGCTGGATGCGTCGTTGCTGGCGCCGGCAGCACGCGCCGACGGGCTGTTCGAACTGCGGGTGCCCGAGGCCTATCTTCAGCGCATCGAGCCGGGCAACCGCCACGACCCCCTGCTGCGTCAGGTGCTGCCCGTCGACGCGGAATTTGCCGACAGTGCCGGCTTTGGCGACGACCCGGTGGGCGATCATGCGAGCCTTGCCAACGGCGGCGTCATTCACAAATACCGCGGCCGTGCGCTGCTGGTTGCCACCGGCGCCTGCGCCATCAACTGCCGCTACTGCTTTCGCCGGCACTTCCCCTACGCCGATGCCAATGCCAGCAGCGGCCAATGGGCCGAGGCCATCGCCTACTTGCGCGGCGACCCGTCAATCCGCGAAGCCATTCTCAGCGGCGGCGACCCGCTGAGTCTCAACGACCGGCGTCTGAGCGCGCTCAGCGAGGCCCTTGAAGCGATCCCGCATCTGCGGCGTGTCCGCGTCCACAGCCGCCTGCCCGTGGTACTGCCGAGCCGCATCGACGATGCGCTGCTCGAGTGGCTGACCGGCACTCGACTGACACCCATCATGGTCATACACGCCAATCATCCCAACGAGCTCGATGACCGCGTCGCCGATGGTCTGCAACGCCTGGCCGCGCGCGGCGTGCGACTCTACAATCAAGCGGTGTTGCTGCGCGGCGTCAACGATGACGTCCCAACGCTGGAAGCGCTCGGCGAGCGGCTGTTTGAACTCGGCGTTCAGCCCTATTACCTGCACCTGCTGGATCGCGTCCGCGGGGCTGCGCATTTCGAGGTGGACACCGAGACCGCCACCGCGCTCATGCGGGCACTGGCCGCGACGACACCGGGCTACATGCTGCCGCGACTGGTCCGCGAGGTAGCCGGTGAGCCCTGGAAAGTGCCCATTGACTGGACCCGGCCCGCCTCGGCGTGACAGGTCGGTGGCTTGCCATCAGTGGTGGTGGCAGACTCCACCCATGACAAGGGTTTTCATGGTCCTGATTGCGCTGCTGCCGACGCTGGCAGCCGCGGCAGTCATCACGCCCCATGACGGCCAGACCCGGCTGGATCGCAGCGTGCAGTTTCTCGAGGATCCCACCGGCGAGAAAACCATCGATGCCGTCCGCGCCGCGGATGCCGCCGGCGCGTTTGTCTCCAACGATGGCGTTGGCGGTCTCAACTTCGGCCTGTCGGACTCGGTGTACTGGCTGCGATTCACCCTTGTCGGGAACACCCCCGAGCTGGCGCCCTACCTGATCGAGGTGGGCTTCTATGGGCTGACCGACCTGCGGCTGTTCTATCCCGACGGTTCAGTGATTGAGACCGGCCAGTATCAGCCCGCGGCCAATCGCCCCTGGCCGCACCGCCACCCTGTCTTCCCGGTACAGCTCGCCTCGGACACGCCCCAGACCTACTATCTGCGCGTGGCCTCGGTGGGCTCGCTCACCGCGCCGTTAACGCTGTGGGAGCCGGCGACGTTCAGTTATGCCACGCAGACCGACTATCTGTGGATGGCGGCCTACTATGGCGTTGCCGGGGCGCTGCTGCTGTTCAATTTCTTTCTGTTCCTGTCTCTGCGCGATCGCAACTACCTGCTTTACTGCGGATTCCTGCTGTTTGCCGCTTCCGGCATGTGGATCATGAACGGGTTTGGTGCCTACTCCCTCGCGCTGATTGACTGGCCGCGCAGCATCGGGACCAACACCCTGTTCTCCATCGCCGGCGTCTTCGCGGTCGAATTCCTGCGCCAGTTTCTGGGAACACGCCAGTCCGTACCCCGTGCCGACTGGCTGCTGCGCGGCCTGATGGTGGCATTTGCGGTGGTGGCGGCCTTTCCCCTGCTGGGGCTGCCGGTACGCATCGGCGTGATCAGCCTGAGCGCGTTGGCTGTACTCGCCGGACCATCCATGCTGGCGGTGACGGTCATCTGCTGGCTGGCCGGATATCGCAGCGCGCGTTTTCTGCTGGCCGCCTGGGCGGTGCTGCTGCTGGCGGTCAGTATTCAGGCGGCCCGCAATTTCGCGCTGGTCCCCACCAATGCGTTGACGCTCAATCTCATGCAGATCGGTTCGCTGCTCGACATGCTGCTGCTCTCGTTCGCCCTTGCCGACCGGATCCAGGCTGAGCGACGGGCCCGGGAACAGGCGCAGAACACGGCGCTCGAGGCCAAGGCCGAGCTGGTCAACGGGCTTCGGGATTCGGAGCGACAGCTTGAGCACAAGGTCCAGGACCGCACCGAAGCGCTGGAATCCGCCCTGACCCGAGAGCGCGAAACCCTCAATCGGTACATCGAGTTCGGGGCGCTGATCGCGCATGAATTCCGCAACCCGCTGGCGATCATCTCCAACCAGACGCAGCTCGCCCGGCTCGAGCAGCAGCGCGATCATGTCGTCTCGGATGAGCGCCTACAGGCCATCGATCGGGCCGCAGAACGCCTGCGCGCGCTGTTTGATGAGTGGCTCAAAAGCGACCGCCTGCACGACCGACTCGATGCCATGGAAAGGCAGACCATCGCCCTCGATGCCTGGCTGGCCCGGGTGTTGCACAGCAGTGACCTGCGAGTCAGCCATCCGATTGTGACCGAGTCCATCGATGCGGTGCCCGTGGTCGTCGACGAGGCGCTGCTGACCACTGCCCTGCATAATCTCATCGACAATGCGGCCAAGTACTCGCCCGCCGGGGCGCCGATCCGTGTCCGCACACTCAGAACCGTCGATTGCGTCGGTATCGCGGTCTGCGATGAGGGCGAAGGCATCGATGAGACGCAAAAGGCCGTCATTTTCGAAAAACACCGCCAGGCCGTCGGTCGCTCCCGCCGGTCGGGGCTGGGACTGGGCCTCTACTTTGTCGCCGAGGTCATGCGCGCCCATGGCGGATCGGTGACGGTGGACAGTTCACCCGGCAGAGGCAGTGTCTTTACGCTGTGGATCCCTCTCCGGTCCAGTCAATCTCAGCCGCGAACGCATAACCCGTTCCCCGAACCGTCACGATCGGGGCCTCCAGATCAAGCTGGTCGGCAATCTTGACCCGCAGGCGGCGCAGCATGACCTCCATACGACGGATGTCGTAGGTTTCCGGGTCGGCGCCCAGGCGTCGGATGATCGTATCGCGATCGACCACGGCGCCGGGTTGGCCCGCCAGCAGTTCCATCAGCGCCAGCTCCGAGGCGGTGAGCCTGACCGCCGATCCATCGGGCGCGTGCAGCTGCCAGCTGAGCGAGTCGAGCTTCCAATGATCGCTCACGGGCAACCGCGCGATCAGATTGCGGACACTTACACTGAGCTCCACCAGATTCACCGGCTTGACGAAATAGTCGTCGGCCCCGGCGTCACGGCCGGCGATCCGCTCTGACTCGCGACCGGCCGCGGTCACCATGATGATGCCCTTGCCGCGCAGATCAGGCCGCCGTTTGAGCCAGTCAAGACCGGACTCGCCCGGCAGGGCCAGATCCAGGACCAGCACCGCCGCATCGGTCTGTGCCAGCGCTGCATCGGCGGCTTCCACCGATTCCACGCCGGCGGCGCTCCAGCCGACCTGCGTCAGATAACCCACCACCGCATCCCGGATGTCGGCCTCGTCCTCAATCACCAGCGCATCTATCATTCCTGCCATACCAAAAGCCCGCGGCAGCCTCGTCAGTTGGAATGCGGCGACAGCGCATCAACACGCTGAAAGCCCCTCGGCAATGGCCGCCCACGACGGCCCCTTTCCCCTTCGTAGGCGGCAAGGTCCGCCGACTTGAGGGTGAGCGTGCGCTTGCCGGCGGTGACCACCAGCGGCTGATCCGGCGTCAGCAGGCACAGCCCCGCGACCTTTTCGCTCCCCTCGGCGCGCCGAGCCGCGGGGATGTCGATCAGCTTGTTGCCCTTGCCGCGTGACAGTTCGGGGAGCTGATCAAGGGCAAACACCAGCAGCCGCCCGGCACTGGTGGCCACGGCGACGCGATCGGCGTTGGCCGGCAGGCGATTCGGCGGCAGGATCTGGCTGTCGGCCGGGCGATTGATCACTGCCTTGCCGGCCTTCTGGCGGGCCTGCAGCGATTGCATCCGCGCCACAAATCCATAGCCGCCGTCGGAGGCCAGCAGCACCCCTTCCTCGGGCTCGCCGCAGAGCACATGCACAAAATAAGCACCGTCCGGGGGTTGGAGTCGGCCGGTCAGTGGTTCGCCCTGACCGCGGGCCGAAGGCAGCGTATGGGCGGGCAGGCTATAGGCGCGCCCCTGGGTGTCCAGAAAAACCGCCAACTGATTGCTGCGCCCGCTGGCGGCCGCTGCGAAGCCGTCGCCGGCCCGATAGGAGAGTTTGCGCGGATCCACCTCGTGGCCCTTGGCCGTGCGCGCCCAGCCCTTCTGCGAAAGCACCACCGTGACCGGCTCGCTGGGCACAAGCTCGCTCTCACTCAACGCTCGGGCACTGCTGCGTGCGACCAGCACCGAGCGGCGTTCATCACCGTAGGCCTCGGCGTCGGCCTTCAACTCGGACTGAATGAGCTGCGTCATGCGGTCCTCCGAGCCGAGGGTGTCACGAAGCTGATCGCGCTCGGTAGCAAGCGCGTCCTGCTCGCCGCGGATCTTCATCTCCTCGAGCCGGGCAAGATGTCGCAGCCGCAGCTCGAGGATGGCCTCGGCCTGAGTCTGCGTAAGCCCGAATCGCTCCATGAGGGCCGGGCGCGGCTCATCAGCCTCGCGGATGATCGCGATCACCGCGTCGATGTTCAGGTAGGCGATCAGCAGGCCCTCGAGCACATGCAGACGCGCCTCGACCTTTTCCAGGCGCCACTGCAGGCGGCGCCGGACCGTGTCCCGACGGTATTCGAGCCACTCGCCAAGCAGCTCTCGCAGGTTGCGCACCCGCGGGCGGCCGTCCAGGCCGATCACATTCAGGTTGACCCGATAGGTCTTCTCGAGATCGGTGGTGGCAAAGACATGCTGCATCACCTCGTCGGCATCCACCCGGTTGGAGCGCAGGGTGATGACAAGCCGCGTGGGGTTTTCGTGATCCGACTCGTCCCGCAGGTCTTCGACCATGGGCAGCTTGCGCGCCTGCATCTGCGCGGCGATCTGCTCGAGCACCCGACTGCCGGAGACCTGAAACGGCAGCGCGGTCACGATGACATCACGCCCGTCCTGCTCCCAGCGGGCACGCAGCCGCAGCCCGCCATGCCCCGTCTCGTAGAGCCGACGGATGTCGGTGGCGGAAGTAATGAGCTCGGCATCCGTGGGAAAGTCGGGGCCCTGGATGTGTTCGCAGAGCGCAGCGATGTCGGCGTCGGGCTCGTCGAGCAGCCGGATGCAGGCCGAGGCGACCTCGCGCAGATTGTGCGGCGGGATATCGGTGGCCATACCCACAGCAATCCCGGTGCCGCCATTGAGCAGCACATTGGGGACCCGCGCCGGCAGGGTGACCGGCTCATCCAGACTGCCATCAAAGTTGGGCTGCCACTCGACCGTTCCCTGACCCAGTTCCTGGAGCAGCAGACGCGCGTAGGGAGCCAACCGTGCCTCGGTGTAGCGCATGGCCGCGAAGGACTTGGGATCGTCCGCCGATCCCCAGTTGCCCTGGCCGTCCACCAGCGGATAGCGATAGGAGAACGGCTGAGCCATCAGCACCATCGCCTCGTAACAGGCCGAGTCGCCGTGAGGATGGTATTTGCCCAGCACATCGCCCACGGTGCGCGCCGATTTCTTGTGCTTGGATACCGCTGACAGACCCAGCTCCGACATGGCATAGACGATCCGCCGCTGCACGGGCTTGAGGCCATCGCCGACATGGGGCAGCGCCCGGTCGAGAATGACGTACATCGAATAGTCGAGATACGCCTTTTCGGTAAACTCGTGGAGCGGGCGGCGCTCGAAGCCTTCTGTCTGAATCGGTTCATTCATCGTGTTGGTGTGTCCTGTCGCCCATTCATACCAGTACGTCGGCCAGATCGCCCTTGCGCTCCAGCCAGGCGCGGCGTTGGCTGGCAGCCCGCTTACCCAGCAGCATGGCCATCAGCGCCTCGGTTTCCTCGGGCGCGTCGACGGTCAGCTGGACCAGCCGTCGCGTATCCGGGGCCATGGTGGTCTCGCGCAGCTGCAGCGGATTCATCTCGCCCAGCCCCTTGAAGCGGGTGATCGCCACCTTGCCCTTGAGCTTTTCAGCCTCGATCCGGTCCAGAATCCCCTGGCGCTCGTCCTCATCCAGCGCATACCAGGTCTGCTTGCCCACATCCACCCGATACAGCGGCGGCATGGCCATGAACACATGACCGGCCCGCACCAGGGCGGGAAAGTGACGCAGGAAAAGCGCGCAGAGCAGTGTCGCGATATGCGCGCCATCAGGGTCGGCGTCGGCCAGCACGCAGACCTTGGCATAGCGTAGCCGGCTGAGATCCTCCGACCCCGGCTCGATCCCCAGCGCGACGGCAATGTCATGCACCTCCTGCGAGGCCATGACTTCGGATGGATCGACCTCCCAGGTATTGAGGATCTTGCCACGCAAGGGCATCACGGCCTGAAAGTCACGGTCGCGCGCCTGTTTGGCCGAACCCCCGGCGGAATCCCCCTCCACCAGAAACAACTCGCTGATGCCGGGGTCCTGATTGCTGCAGTCGGCCAGCTTACCGGGCAGCGCCGGCCCCTGGGTGACCCGCTTGCGCGTCACCTTGCGCGACGCCCGAAGGCGGCGCTGGGCATTGGCAAGGACCAGCTCGACGAGTGTTTCGGCCTCGGCGGTGTGCTCGTTGAGCCACAGACTGAAGGCGTCCTTGACCACCCCGGAGACAAAGCCGGCGCAGGCCCGGGAAGACAGGCGCTCCTTGGTCTGGCCCGAGAACTGCGGCTCCTCGAGCTTGACCGAGAGCACGTAGGCGACACGCTCCCAGACGTCCTCCGGGGCGATGCGGACGCCGCGCGGGAGCAGATTGCGAAACTCGCAGAACTCCCGCAAAGCCTCGGTCAAGCCGGTGCGCAGGCCGTTGACATGGGTCCCGCCCTGCAATGTCGGGATCAGGTTGACGTAGCTTTCCTGCACCGGCTCGCCCTGCTCGGGCAGCCAGGCGACCGCCCATTCCACGGCTTCGTGGGCGGCCGAAAAATCACCGGTGAAGGGCACCGAGGGGATCTGCGGGACACCCTCGAGCGTGGTCCCCAGATAGTCGGCCAGGCCCTTTTCGTAATGCCAGAGCGTTTCCTCGCCGCTGGCCTCTTCGACCAGACGCACCGCGAGCCCCGGACAGAGCACCGCCTTGGCCCGCAGGACATGCCGCAGGCGCGGCAATGAAAAGCGCGCCGAATCGAAATACTCGGCGTTGGGCCAGAAATGCAGACGCGTGCCGGTGTTGCGTCGGCCGACCTCGCCCACTGCCTCCAGGGGCTGGATTCGCTCGCCGTTGGCGAAGGCCATCCGCCACTCGCGTCCGTCGCGACGAATGCTCACCTCGAGCCGGGTCGACAGGGCGTTGACCACCGACACGCCCACGCCATGCAGGCCGCCCGAGAACTGATAGCTCTCGCGCGAGAACTTGCCGCCGGCATGCAGTCGGCCAAGGATGATTTCGACCCCGGGCGCGCCCTCCTCGGGGTGCATGTCCACCGGCATGCCGCGTCCATCGTCACTGACTGACAGTGACCCGTCGCGATGCAGCGTGACGTCGATGCGCTGGCAGTGCCCGCCGATGGCCTCGTCAACGCTGTTGTCGATGACCTCCTGGGCCAGATGATTGGGGCGGGTGGTATCGGTATACATCCCCGGGCGACGGCGCACCGGGTCGAGGCCGGTGAGCACCTCGATCGAAGCGGAATCGTAATCTTTGCTCATGCCGGGAAGTGTAACGGGTGGCACCGCATCGGGCGAGTGCGTTGCCGGCCACTGCGCGCTAGACTTGGCCCTATGAGTGATTCTGAACCGACACCGGATTTTGAAGCCGCCCTCAAGACCCTCGAGGAATTGGTCGAGCGCATGGAAGCCGGCGAGCTGACACTGGAGCAGTCCCTGCAATGCTTTGAGCAGGGCGTCCGTCTGACGCGGGAGTGCCAGAAGGCACTGACCGAGGCCGAACAGCGCGTCGAGATCCTCGCCGGTCGCGACCCGGACGCCTCGCCCCGGCCTTTCGAGGGAAGCGATGACACCGGCGTTGAGTGACGCGTTGAGCCGGGCCCGTTCGCGGGTTGAAGACGCGCTGGAAAGCGCCCTGCCCGGTGCCGACCAAACGCCGACGCGGCTCCATCAGGCCATGCGCTATGCGGTGCTGGCACCGGGCAAGCGGCTGCGACCCTTTCTGGTCTACGAGGCGGGGGCGCTGTTCGGTGCCGGCGAAAAGGATCTGGACTCCGCCGCCTGTGCGGTGGAGATGATCCATGCCTACTCACTGATTCACGACGACCTGCCGGCGATGGACGACGACGACCTGCGCCGCGGTCAGCCGACCTGTCACCGGGCGTTTGATGAGTCCACCGCGATTCTTGCCGGCGATGCCCTCCAGACACTGGCGTTCGAGCATCTGGCCCGGGAGACTCCGGCGGGGGCCGAATGCCGGCTGGCCATGGTGCAGACCCTGGCGACAGCGGTGGGGTCACAGGGTATGGCGGGCGGCCAGGCACTGGATCTGGGCGCGGTTGCGCATCAAGTGGATGCCACGCAGCTCGAGGCCATGCACCGCTACAAGACCGGGGCGTTGATTCTGGCCAGTCTCAGGCTGGGTTCGCTGAGCGGCACTCATGAGGTTGACGAATCAGCCCATCGGGCGCTGGACGCCTATGGCCAGCGCATCGGTCTGGCGTTTCAGGTGCAGGACGACATCCTTGATGTTACCGGCGACAGCGAGGCCACCGGCAAAACCAGCGGGTCCGACGCGCGTCGCGCCAAGCTGACCTATCCGGGACTGATGGGCCTGGAGGCATCGCAACACTTCGCGCGTCGATTGCGGGACGAGGCCGTCGATGCCCTGAGCGGGTTTGGCCCCGGCGCCGATCGGCTGCGGGCCCTCGCCGACTACATCATCCACCGCGAGCATTGAGCCCGGGCAATCCCGGACCCGTGACCCCCGCTACTGGCCGGCCTTTGCCGCCTTCTTGCGCTGGTGCTCGAGGAGGTATTTCTTGCGAATGCGGATGGCGCCCGGGGTGACCTCCACCAGCTCGTCGTCATCGATAAACTCGAGCGCCTGCTCCAGCGTCAGTCGCTGCGGCGGCGTGAGGATAATGCTCTCGTCCGAGCCAGCGGCGCGCACGTTGGTCAGCTGCTTGGCCTTGAGCGGGTTGACCACCAGATCGTTGTCGCGATTATGCAGCCCGATGACCATGCCCTCGTAGACCTCGTCGCCGTGACCGATGAACAGCTTGCCGCGATCCTGGAGGTTGAACAGCGCATAGGCGAGGGCCTTGCCCGGGGCCATCGACACCAGCACGCCGTTGATCCGCTGGCCATACTCGCCGGTCTTCGCCGGGCCGTAATGATCGAAAACGTGGTACATCAGCCCGGTCCCCGAAGTGGCGGTCAGAAACTCGGTGCGAAAGCCGATCAACCCGCGGGCAGGAATGGTGTAATCCAGCCGCACCCGGCCCCGGCCGTCGGGGAGCATGTCGGTGAGCTCGCCGCCGCGCTCGCCCAGGGCCTGCATCACCGCCCCCTGGTAGTCTTCCTCGACATCGACGGTGAGCTGCTCGAAGGGCTCCTCGAGCTTGCCGTCGACTTCGCGGGTAATGACCTCGGGCCGGGAGACACCCAGCTCATAGCCCTCGCGACGCATATTCTCGATGAGGATGCCCAGATGCAGCTCGCCCCGGCCCGAGACCCGGAAGCGCTCCGGATCACTGGTGTCCTCGACCCGCAAGGCGACGTTGTGCTCGAGCTCACGCATCAACCGCTCGCGCAGCTGCCGCGAGGTCACATACTTGCCCTCGCGGCCAACAAACGGCGAGGTATTCACCTGAAAGGTCATCGACACGGTCGGCTCGTCGACGGTCAGCGCCGGCAGGGCCTCCACCGCCGAGGAGTCGCAGAGCGTGTCAGAGATGTTGATGCCGTCAATGCCGGTAAAGGCAATGATGTCGCCGGCACTGGCGAAGGGCACTTCAACGCGGTCAAGCCCCAGAAACCCCAGCACCTGCAGCAGCCGGACCTGACGGCGCTTGCCATCGCGATCGACGCAGGTCAGGGTCTGGTTGCTCTTGACGCTGCCACGCTCGATACGGCCGATGCCGATGACACCGACATAGCTGTTGTAGTCGAGGGACGTGACCTGCATGCGGAACGGGCCCTCGGCATCCACCTGAGGCGCCGGGACGATGTCGCGAATGAGCTCGAAAAGCGGAGTCATGTCACCGCTGCGGACATCCGAGTCGGTTCCGGCATAACCGTTCAGCGCCGAGGCGTAGATCACGGGAAAGTCGAGCTGCTCGTCACTGGCACCCAGGTTGTCAAACAGATCAAAGGTCTTGTCCACCACCCAGTCCGGCCGCGCGCCGTCACGATCGACCTTATTGACCACAACGATGGGCTTGAGACCCAGCGCCAGCGCCTTCTGGGTGACAAAGCGGGTCTGCGGCATGGGGCCGTCGACCGCGTCGACGAGCAGCAGTACCGAGTCGACCATCGACAGCACCCGCTCGACCTCGCCGCCAAAGTCGGCATGGCCCGGTGTATCGACGATGTTGACGCGCAGATCCTGCCACTTGATGGCGGTGTTCTTTGACAGGATCGTGATGCCGCGCTCGCGCTCCAGATCATTGGAATCCATGATCCGGTCCTGCACCTCGCCCCGCGCGGCCAGCGTCCCCGACTGTTGGAGCAACTGATCCACCAGAGTGGTCTTGCCGTGGTCGACATGGGCGATGATGGCGACATTGCGCAGGTTGCGCACGTCGGTCTGGATGGGATCGGTGCTCATGGGATTTCGCTCGCTGATCAATCGGTCGCAGTAATGAATAGCCCGCCAGTCTACAGGTTGCGCGGTGGAATTGTCGGCCCGCGCGCCATGATTCAGCGCCGGCCCAGGAAAAACGCCACCAGCAGCAGCAACGGGAACACCTCGAGGCGCCCCAGCAGCATGAGCACGCTCAGCACCAGCGCCGCGCCGGGATTCAGGTCCGGTCCCGCGACACCGGCCCCAAGGCCGTTATTGAAAAGCGCCGAAGCGGTGTCGAAAAACACATAGGCCAGACGCATGTCATCGGGCATCCAGTAGAGCATGATGAAAACGCCCACCAGCCACAGCAGCATGAATACGCCCACGAGCCGCAATGCGGTATGCCCGAGCCGGGCCATTTCCGCGGGGGTAATGCGCGCTCCGTTATAGCGCAGCACGACGACTTCGTGAGGCGTGGCACGCAGCCGCCGCAGCTGACCGATCACGTCCTTGATCAAAAGCCCCACGCGCAGCAGTTTGATGCCACCGGCCGCCGAACCGGCCATGCCGCCCATGGCAAGCCCCACCAGCATCAGGAGCAGCGAGCCATTATCGAGTGTGGCGATATCCACCGACGCCACACCCGTTGCCGTCATGGCCGACACCCACAGCACCAGCGCAGTGACAGGATCGGCATCGGCACCCACCAGCCATCGGTGTCCCCAGAGCAACAGTCCGCCAAACACGAGGACGTAGACGAATACCCGCACCTCCAGCAATTGCCACAGGGATCGGGGCCCGACGCGCTCGACCACCATCCGGTAGTGAATGAGAAAACTGATGGCGCCCACCAGCATGATCGGTATGTAGGCCAACCGAACCGGGGTGCTCGCACTCGCCAGGCCATCGTCGGTAATGGTGAAACCGCCGGTGGAAATGGCCGCCATGGCATGGTTGATCGCCCGCCACAACGGATCACCGGCCAGCCACAGCAGCAGGATGCCGATCACGGTATAGCCCACGTAGATGGCCCAGATGGCCTGCACGGTGGATTTGACGGTGGGCAGGATCTTTTCGTCGCGGGCTTCCGAGAAGTACAGGTTGATCGCGCCGCGCTCGGCGGGGATCACGGCCAGCAGCAAAAGAATAACGCCAATCCCCCCCACCCACTGGATCAGGCTTCGCCACCACTGGATGTGCAGGGGCAGCTCGGAGGCCGCGCTGACCACGGTGAGCCCGGTGGAAGTAAATCCCGAAACCGACTCGAACACGGCATTGGCCGGATGCCGGAAAATCTGGATGGCGGCGTCAACCGCGGGCGGCGAGACATGGGCACTGATGTAAATGGGGATCGCCCCCACCAGGGTGATCAGCAGCCAGCTGATCGCGGCAATCAGCATGGATTGATAGCGATAGAACACAAGCGGTCCGCGGGTCGTCCAGATCAGCCCCTGGCCAGCGATCAGCGAGACGGCCGCGGTGGTCAGGAACCCGGCGAGCCCCCAACGCTCGCCGCCCCACCAGGCGATGGGCAGCGAGGCCAGCGCCATGGCAGCGGGGACATGCAGGAGAAAACCAACGCCGCGCAGGATCTCGCGCACACCCTCATCCCCCCAGCTTGCGCTCGAGAAAAGCGCGTCGACGACGACCGCGCAGACGTTCCGCCGCAAACAGGATCACGCTGTCGCCGGCTGCCAGGGCCTCGCCCTCGGCCAAAGGCTGTGTCTCGCCATCCCGCACCCGGGCCAGCAGCTGCAGCCCCGCCTCCAGCAACTCCCGCTGCTGGATCGCGCGGGTATCAAGACCGATGAGGGGCGAGTCGTCTTCGAGCTTGAGTTCGATGATCTGCTGCCCGCCGCGCAGGGTGGTGACATCGCTGATGCCCGGTAACAGGGTGATGTCCAGCAGATGCTGGGCCACCAGGCGTTCGGGATCGCCGAGCACGCGCACCCCCAGGCGGCGGAACATGGCCATGTGCGAGCGGCGGCTGACCGTCGCCGTGAGCGTTTTCACGCCGACCTCCTTGGCCAGGAGAATCGCCATGAGATTGGTGGAGTCGTCGTCGGTGGTGGCAATCAGTGCCTCGGCCCGCGCCAACTGGCTTTCATTGACAAAGGCATCGTCACCGACGTCCATGGACAACACCCGCACATCGTGCTGCTCGGCACAGGCATCGGCCAGTTCCGGATCACTCTCGACCACCACCAGCTCATTGTTGGTGCCCGACAGGGCCTGCTCGATCAGGTTGATGCCGACCGGGCCGGCTCCGATTATCACAATCATCACTGCTAGGTGGCCCTCTGGTTGGGAGTTGAAATCGTCGCCATCATACCGCCAGCGGCGGCGTCTGCATGGCGCTCAGCTGCTCGCGCAGCCCCAGCACATGCTCGTCCCAGTAACGCTCGCTGCCAAACCAGGGGAAAGCCGCCGGAAAGGCGGGGTCGTGCCAGCGCCGCGCCAGCCAGGCGGCATAGTTCATGATCCGCAGGGTGCGCAGCGCCTCGAGCCGATGCAGCTCGCGGGGGTCGAACTCGCGGAACTGCTCGTAGCCCGCCACCAGATCACTGAGCTGCAGGGTGCGCTCGGCGCGATCGCCACTGAGCAGCATCCAGAGATCCTGGATGGCCGGCCCGGTGCGGCAGTCATCCAGATCCACCAGATGCGGGCCGGCATCCGTCCAGAGGATATTGCCCGGGTGGAAATCACCATGCAGGCGCAGGGCTGCGGCCTGCCCGGCTCGCGCCCAGGCCTCGTCAATGGCGCTCAGCAGCTCATCGGTCACCGCCCGATAAGCCCCTTCCAGCGGCGCCGGTATCCAGCCCGCTTCAAGCAACCCGTCGCGGCTCTGCCGGCCCATGACATCGGGATCCAGAAGCGGCCGGTGGGCAAATGAGGCGGCTTCACCGACGGTGTGCAGGCGCCCCAGCAGCCGGCCCAGCCACTCTCGGGTGGCTGCCTGGTCGAGCTCGGGCGCATGCCCGCCACGTCGCGGATAGAGCGCAAAACGAAACCCGGCCGCGTGGTGCAGGGTATGGCCGTCAAGGCTGATCGGCGGCACGACCGGGATATCATGACCGGCCAGTTGCTCGGCGAAAGCGTGTTCCTCGGTGATCGCCGCGTCACTCCAGCGCCCGGGCCGATAGACCTTGAGAATCAGCGGTGCCTGATCTTCGACGCCCAACTGATAGACCCGGTTTTCATAGCTGTTGAGGGCCAGCAAACGGCCGTCCGCCTGCACGCCGGCCGCCTCGACCATATCCAGAATCAGCGCCGGCTGCAGGGCGGCAAACGGGTGTTCGTACGGCTCCGATTCAGCCACTGGCATGCTCGGCGAGCGTTTCACTGAACCGCTCCCAGACCACGGGGATGTCAGGCGGAACGGGTGCCAGGCGTCCGATCTCGATCCACGGAAAATCGGGATCATGAAAATCCGAGCCCTTTGAACCGGCCAGACCAAAGCGTCGCGCCAGGGCGGCAGCGGCCACGTGATCATCCCGCCCACCGCCGCCGTTGGCCACCTCGATGGCTTGACCACCGGCCTCGACAAACGCCTGGATGGCAGCACGCAGCGCGCCCCGTGAGAGACCGTAGCGCAACGGATGGGCGAATACGGCGACACCGCCGGCGGCGTGTATCCAGGCCACGACCTCCTCGATGCGGGCCCATTGAACGGGCGCATAGCCCGGCCGCCCGCGCTTGAGATAGCGCTCGAAGGCGGCCTGGACCGTGGGCACGGCGCCCTGCTCCACCAGGGCACGGGCCACATGCGCCCGCCCCGGGACGCCCTGGGCCATTCGCTCGAGTCGCTCGGCAATATCGCTGATCCCGGCGCGGGCCAGTTGCTCGGCAATGCGCACCGCACGCCGACGACGCTCCGCCTGCTGCCTTGCCACGCCCTCGACCAGCATGGGGGTCGTGACATCCAGATCAAGGCCGACGATATGGACAACGCCACGCGCCCAGCGCGCGGACAGTTCGATACCCGGCACGCAGTCGATGCCGCTTTGCCCGGCCGCCGCCTGCGCCTCGGGGATCCCCTCGACGGTGTCATGGTCGGTCAGCGCCATCAGCCGGACACCGCGGTCCGCGGCCCGCTGGACCACCGCGGTCGGCGACAGATGACCGTCCGAGGCGGTACTGTGCATGTGCAGATCAACGCGGCTGGCGGACACCGGCGTCTCGCTTGTGGCCTTCATGCCCCCATCCTATAATGAAACGCTCGGCAGCCGCAGGCTGCCGTTTGTTTTTGGAGGCCATCGCGATGACAACAGCCCTGATGCCCACGTACAAACGCCTGCCGGTGGCGTTCCGGCGTGGTGACGGCGCCTGGCTTGAGGACACCGAGGGTCACTGGTACCTGGATGCGCTCTCGGGCATTGCCGTCTGCGGCCTCGGCCACGCCCACCCGGCGGTGGCCGCCGCCGTTGCCGATCAGGCCAGCACCCTCGTGCACACCTCCAATCTCTACGAGGTCCCCCATCAGACCCACCTGGGTGAGCAGCTGTGCCGTCTCAGTGGTCTGGACCAGGTGTTCTTTGCCAACAGCGGCGCCGAGGCCAACGAGGCAGCCATCAAGCTGGCACGGCTGCACGGGCATCACCGCGGCATCGAAGCACCCGAGATCATCGTCGCCGACAACGCCTTTCACGGTCGCACCCTGGGGGCGCTGACGGCCACCGGCAATCGCAGCGCCCAGACCGGGTTCGGTCCCCTGCCCGCCGGCTTCGTGCGCGTGCCCTACAACGACAGTGCCGCCGTGGCCGCGGCAGCCACCGAGCGCACCGTTGCCGTGTTCGTGGAACCCGTCCAGGGCGAGGGCGGCATCGTGGTGCCCGATGCCGATTACCTGCCCGCACTGCGGCGACTCTGCGATCAGCGGGGATGGCTGCTGATGCTCGATGAAGTGCAGTCGGGCGTGGGCCGAACCGGCGCCTGGTTCGCGCATCAGCATGCCGGGATCCGTCCGGATGTCGTCACCCTGGCGAAGGCGCTGGCCAATGGGGTGCCCATTGGCGCCTGCCTGGCCGGTGGTCCCGCCAGCGGCGTGCTGGGACCAGGCAGTCATGGCACGACCTTTGGCGGCAATCCGCTGTCGAGCCGGGCGGCGCTGGCGGTCCTCGAGACCATCGAGCGGGACGGACTGCTCGAGCGGGCCGCGGCCGTCGGCGAGCGGATTCTGCAACGACTCCGCGATGGCCTGGCCGGCGTGCGGGGTGTCCATGACATTCGCGGTCAGGGGCTGATGATCGGCGTCGAGCTGGATGGCCCCTGCGCCTGCCTGGTGCCAGAGGCCCTTGATGCCGGTGTCCTGATTAACGTAACGGCGGGTCGCGTGGTGCGGCTTTTGCCACCACTGACCTTCACTGACGAGCAGGCCGACCAGCTGGTCGATACGCTGACGCCATTGATCCAGCAAACCGCAGAAGCCATCGCCGCCCCGTCGGCGGCGCCTGCCTGAGTCTGACAGGGGAATCCGATGCCACCGCGCCACTTTCTTACCCTCGCCGACATTGACGCCGAAACGCTCGAAACCCTGCTGCGGCGGGCCGCCGAACTACGGACGCTGCATCACAATGGCAGTCTGCACGAGCCGCTGCGCGGCCGGGTGCTGGGCATGATCTTCGAGAAGTCCTCGACGCGCACCCGCGTCTCCTTCGAGGCGGGCATGGCACAGCTGGGCGGCAGCGCGCTGTTTCTGTCGCCGCGGGATACCCAGCTGGGCCGCGGCGAGCCCATCGAGGATACCGCCCGGGTTCTCTCCGGGATGGTCGACGCGGTCATGATCCGCACCTTCGATCACTCCACCGTCGAGCGTTTTGCAAGCGCATCAAGCGTACCGGTCATCAACGGCCTGACCGATGATCACCACCCCTGCCAGCTGCTTGCCGATCTGCAGACCTGGCAGGCGCACCGAGGCGAGCTTCAGGGGCGGACCGTGGCGTGGATGGGTGACGGTAACAATATGTGCCGCTCGTGGATGCAGGCCGCGGAAATGATGGATTTCCGGCTCGCCATCGGGGCGCCGTCGGCCTACGCCCCCGATGATCTGGCCGACTACCCCAACAGCCGCCACAACACCGACCCGCAGGCGGCGGTGGCAGGTGCCGACCTGGTGGTCACCGACGTCTGGGCGAGCATGGGGATGGAAGCTGAGCGCCAGACGCGGCTCGAGGACTTTGCCGCCTATCAGGTCAATGAGGCGCTGATGGCGGCGGCCGGCGAGCAGGCACTGTTCATGCACTGCCTGCCCGCCCACCGCGGCGAAGAGGTGACCGCCGATGTCATCGACGGCCCCCGGAGCGTTGTCTGGGAAGAGGCGGAAAACCGCCTGCATGCCCAGAAGGCGCTGCTGGAGTGGCTGGTGACCCCGCGCCGCTAGCGGCGGTCGCCGGTGGCCTCCTCGGCCATCTGCTCGAAACTGATGTGGCGGACATCCTTGCCGCGCACAAAGTAGATCACGTATTCGCAGATGTTCCGGGAGCGGTCACCGATCCGCTCCAGTGAACGGGTCGCCCAGACAATGTCCAGAACCGGCGGTACCGACTTGGGACTGTCCTCGAGGTGTTTCACCAGATTGCGGATGATCGAGTCGTACTGCGCATCCGCCTTGATGTCCTCCTGGGCCACGCGAACCGCCTGCTCCGAGTCCATGCGCGCAAAGGCGTCCAGCGCGCCGCGCAGGATGCCCTTGATCTGCTCACCCAGGGCGGCGATTTCGGCCATTGGACTGCGCCGCCGATCCTCGTCGAGCAGATGCAGCGCCATCCGCCCGACTCGCTCGGCCTCGTCGCCAATCCGCTCGAGGTCGGTGATGGCCTTAATGACCGCCATAATCAGGCGCAGGTCACTGGCGGTGGGCTGGCGACGCGCGAGGATATGGGTGCAGGCCTCGTCCAGCTCGACTTCCATGGCGTTGATCCGGTAATCCGACGTCACCACCTGTTCGCCCTTTTCCTGATCTCCGTCGACCAGGGCCTCCAGTGCCGCGTCGAGCTGCTGCTCCACCAGTCCACCCATGGTCATGACCCGGGTGACGATGTGCTCGAGATCATCGTTGTACTGCTGGGAAATGTGCTGCGTGAAAGTCTTCTTATCCATGTTCGATACCGCTCCTGCCGGCTCAGCCGAACCGGCCGGTGATGTAGTCTTCGGTTCGCTGTTCGGCCGGATTGGTGAACAGCGTGTCGGTGTCATTGACCTCAACGATCTGGCCCATATGGAAAAAGGCGGTATACCCGGCGACCCGTGCGGCCTGCTGCAGATTATGGGTGACGATGACAATGGTGTAGTTATCCTTGAGCTCGTGGATCAGCTCCTCCACCGTCGCCGTCGCCAGCGGATCGAGGGCCGATGCCGGCTCGTCCATCAGGATCACCTCGGGATTAACCGCAATCGCCCGGGCAATACACAGCCGCTGCTGCTGGCCGCCCGACAGCTCGGTCCCGGGTGTGTCCAGCCGATCCGCCACTTCGTTCCAGAGCCCGGCGCGCTTGAGCGATGACTCCACCAGGTCATCCAGCTCCGATCGCGATGTCCCCGTGCCATGCAGTCGTGGCGCATAGGCGATGTTCTCGTAGATGCTCTTCGGGAACGGATTGGGCTTCTGGAAGACCATCCCCACGAAGGTCCGCAGCTGGACCACATCGACGCTGGGGTCGTAGATATCTTCGCCGTCCAGCGCCACCCCACCCCTGATACGGACCTGGGGAATCAGGTCGTTCATCCGGTTGAGACAGCGCAGGAACGTGGACTTGCCGCAGCCCGAGGGACCGATCAGCGCGGTGACCTCCTGGGCCGGCATATCAAGATTGATGCCATGCAAGGCCTGGGTCTCGCCGTACCAGAGGTTGAGATCGGTGGCGCTCATTTTGGTGGGCGCCCGCCCGACCGCCTGCTGATCGCGTGTTGTCTGCGTTTCGGGCATTGTCACCCCCGCCTTCGTCACTGAGCCGTTCTTTAATTCAGTTTCCATGAATCCCTCATCCGTCGCTACCAGCGACGTTCGAACTTGCGCCGCAGAAACACGGCGGCGGCATTGAGTGTCAGCAGAATGGCCAGAAGCACAATGATGCCGGCCCCGGTTTTCTCGACAAACGCGTTGCGTGGCTCACCCGCCCAGGTAAACACCTGCGCAGGCAGGACAGTCGCTGAATCCAGAATACTGGTGGGCGCCTCGGGGATGTAGGCAATCATGCCCACAATAATCAGCGGAGCCGTCTCACCCATGGCCTGGGCCAGGCCGATGATCGTGCCGGTAAGAATCCCGGGCAGCGACAGTGGCAGGACGTGGTCACGCACCACCTGCCAGCGCGAGCAGCCCATGGCGAAGGCGCCGAGCCGGATCGGATCCGGCACCGAGCGCAATGCCGCACGCGTGCTGATGATAATGATCGGCAACGTCATCAACCCCAGCGTGAGCCCGCCGACCAGGGCCGACGATCGGGGCACGCCGAAGGTGTTAATGAAAACGGCCAGCCCGAGCAAGCCGAAAATGATTGAGGGTACCGCCGCCAGATTGTTGATATTGACTTCGATAATCTGGGTGAGGCGGTTATCCGGGGCGAATTCCTCGAGGTAAATGGCCGACATCACGCCGATGGGAAAGGCAAACACGAGCGTTACTGCCAACACCAGGATCGAGCCGACCGCAGCGGAGAAAATCCCCGCCAGCTCCGGCAGCTTGGAGTCTCCCGAGGTAAAAAACGCCCAGTTGAAGGTATTGCGGATGACTCCTTCGGCCTTCAGCGCCTCCACCTGGCGCGCCAGCTCTGGAGCCAGTTCCTCGTTGCCCTTGAAATACTGATCGATCCGGCTGGTGACCGGCACCCAGGCCTCGCGGGTGATCCCCGCACGCTCGGGGTGATTGCGGATCTCCAGAGGTATGCTGCGCACCGCCCCGCGCGAGACGATCTGGCGCAGATCCTCGGCGACGGCGAAGCGGCCGATGCGCTCGGCACGCTCGTTGTAGTCGAGCGTGACGTTGATCTCAGTCCGCCAGAACGCGCTGTAACCCTGACTGATGATGTCGGTAAAGAAGGCAAAAATAATCCCGAACGCCACGAACAGCGCAGCGATGGAGTAGCCCTTGAACCGCGTCTCACGGCGGTAGCGCGCGCGGATACGCGGATCGTTGGCGGAGCCGGTCAGTCGTCGTTGCATGGTCTGGCGTCCCGTTCAGTCGTATTTCTGCTTAAACCGGCGCACGAGGTACGTCGAGACCAGGTTCAACAGGAGGGTCACGGTAAAGAGCACGAGTCCCAGCGCAAAGGCGGATAAGGTCTGAGGACTGTCGAAGGCTAGATCCCCCGTGAGCGAGTAGACGATATTGACCGTCACCGTCGTCATGTCCTCGAGCGGATTCCAGGTGAGATTGGGGCGCACACCGGCTGCCATCACCACGATCATGGTCTCGCCCAGCGCCCGCGAGACCCCCAGCAGAAACGCCGAGATCACCCCCGGCAGCGCCGCCGGAAGGATGACCTTCTTGATGGTCTCGGAATGCGTGGTCCCCAGCGCATAGGCCCCTTCGCGAAGGCTCTGCGGGATGCTGTTGATCACGTCGTCGGACAAGGACGAGATAAACGGGATGATCATGATCCCCATCACAATGCCCGGCGAGAGGATGTTGCTGTACGACGCGTCCAGACCCAAAGACGCCGCGATGTCGACGATGATCGGCGTGACGGTGATCGCCGCGAAGAACCCGTACACCACGGTCGGGATACCGGCGAGAATCTCGAGTACCGGCTTTGCAATGCCTCGTTGACGGGGCGTTGCGTACTCGGACATGAAGATCGCGGACAGCAGACCGATCGGCAAAGCGGTGGCCATGGCAATACCGGTGACCATGAATGTGCCCGCAAACAGCGGCACCGAACCGAAGAACGAGCTGCCTTCCCCGACTTCGTCACCGCGCCCGGCAGCCTCGAGGAAGGTGTCACCCGGCGACCAGACGGTGCCGGTGACAAACTCCCAGATACTGACCTCGCGGAAAAAACGCATCGCCTCGAACACGATTGACAGCACGATGGCGATGGTTGTGAAGATCGAAATGAGCGCCGCGCTCAGCAGTAGCCAGCGGATGGTCCGGTCCAGCGCGTTGCGGGCGCGCAGTTCGGGGCGAATGGCGCGGAGCCCGACGGCCAGACCACAAGCGCCCACCGCCACTGCGACCACAAGCACCAGCTCGTTGGCCGGCGCGATCACACCAGCGACGCTCAGCAACGCCGTTCCCAGGGCGACACCCAGTGCCGGCAGCCCCATCCAGACCACCGGATACCAACCATACTGCTGAGGTCGTGAGTGCATACTGATGCCATTGTTCATGGCATCCAGCGCCTTGCCCCGTCCCCACCGGAACCCGAGCAGACCCAGCAGGGCCATGGCCGCCATCAGCAGCAGCGTGGTTGTCGCAATGCTCAAGACACTTCCCCGTGAATCAACTTGCCCGAATCGTTCATAATAACGCCGCCTTCCGTCACCGGAAGGCGGCCTCTTGCACTCGCTAGCGACCCCGCCGCTCGGCGGCGGGAACCAACTCAGCCCTCGAGGTCACTGCGCTGCAGGTTGACGCGGTTTTCGACCCGCTCGCGCCATTCCGCCGCCTGCTCCGCCGGGAGTGGGATCAGGCCTTCCTCGACCAGCAGACCGTCCTCTCCGATCATGATCGGATCCATAAAGAGGCTGACATATTCATCGATGCCCGGGATGGTACCTTCGTGGGCCTCTTTAATGTAGAACCAGAGGCTCCGGGCGACCGGATAGGCTTCCTCCGAAATGGTCTCCGTGGAGGGCTCCACACCATCCACTGTCGCTGCGTCGAGGGAATCGCTGTTCTCGACCAGGAAGCTGTAGCCGAAGATACCCAGCGCGTCGGTATTCTGCTGGATCCGCTGGACGATCAGGTTGTCGTTCTCGCCGGAGTCAACATAGGCACCATCGGCGCGGATGTCGGTGTATTCGGCAGGGTAGCCCAGACCCTCCGCGGAGGCTTCGAGCACCAGCTCCTCAAAGGCATCCCGCGTCCCCGAGGTCGTCGGCGGGCCGAGGATCTCAATCTCGCGGTCGGGCAGACTGGCGTCGATCTGATTCCAGTTATCGTAGGGGTTCTCGACAAGCTCGCCGTCCTGCGGCACCTCGGCAGCCACGGCCAGCATGATCTGTTCACGGGTGAGCGCCAGCTCGTCATTCTCGTCGCTCTGCGCCAGCACGATGCCATCGGCGCCGATCAGGACCTCGGTAATATCGGTGACGCCGTTTTCCTGACAGCGATCGAACTCGCTGACCTTCATGCGCCGGGAGGCATTGGTGATGTCGGGGGTACCGACGCCAACCCCTTCACAGAACAAGCGCAGCCCGCCACCCGAGCCAGTGGACTCAATGACCGGCGTGGGGAAGTTGGTCGTGGCACCGAACTCCTCGACGACATAGCTGGCGAAGGGGTAGACCGTGCTGGAACCCACGATCCGGATCTGTTCACGCTCCTGGGCGCTGGCCAGGGTGGTCACGCCGACCGTTGCGGCAAGTGCAAGCGCGCTGGTTTTCCAAATCTGCATGAGGTTACTCCTCGTTAATGCTTCGGTTGTGGACTGTGGGCAGATTAGCCGCGCTTTATGACAGGATCATGAACCCTCGCGCCGGCGATCGGCGATCGCCCCGGCGGACTTTGGCAGGATCGCGCTAAAGGTGCTCCCGACGCCCGTTTCGCTGGTCACCTCCAGGCGTCCGCCATGCCGCGAGAGGACATGCTTGACGATGGCGAGTCCCAGCCCCGTCCCGCCGTCGCGGGCCGCCCGGCCGCCATCCACGCGGTAGAAGCGCTCGGTCAGGCGTGGGATGTGATGGGGTGGAATGCCGCGACCGGTATCCGCCACGCTCAGGCAGGCCGCACCCTCGGCCTCGAACCAACGCACGTCGATCCGCCCCCCGGGCGCTGTGTACTTGACCGCGTTCGACAGTAGATTCGACACGGCACTGCGAATCTCGTCCTCGTCACCCTCAATGCCCAGCGACTCATCCAGCGACAGGGTGATGCCATGTTGACCGCCGCTGAGCGCCCGGGCCTCTTCCACCATCTGGGTCAGAAGCCGCGGCATCTCCAGTGCGCCATGGGTCGCCACCGGGCGTTCGGTCTCAAGCCGCGAGAGCAGCAGCAGATCATCCACCAGCCGCGTCATGCGCCCGATCTGCTGATCCATCAACGCCAGCGGCCGCTGTAGATCCTCGGCGTCCAGCGACTCCATCTCACCGAGCTGTTCCGACATTCCCTGCAATACGGTCAGCGGCGTGCGCAACTCATGACTGACGTTACCGACAAAATCCCGCCGCATGGTCTCCAGCCGATGCAGCTCCGAGACATCGCGCGCGAGCAGCATCTGCTGATGGTCGCCGTAGGGGACGATTCGGATCTCGAGCGTGCGGCGCGGATCCTGCGGTGAAGGGATCTTGACCGCTGCGGTCCAGTCCCGAGCCGTCAGATACGCGGCAAAGTCGGGATGCCGGATCAGGTTGGCAATGCGCTGGCCACGGTCCAGGGGCCATTGCAGACCCAGATACCTCGACGCCAGGCGATTCCACCACTGCATCTCGCCCGCTTCCGAGAGCACGATGGTGCCGTCGGGCATGGCATTGGCGCCCTCGCGAAACCGTCGCAACAGGCCCACCAGACGCAGCCGCCGGGCGCGCTGCCGGTTCTGCTGGCGATCGAGGCCATCCAGCACATGCCCCCACAGCCCTCGACCCCGAGGCGGATGGCGGCGTCGCGATGTCCGCAGCCAGCGTTCCAGACGATAGACCTGCACCAGTTGATGGACCAGCAGCGCCGCGCCCGCCAGCAGCACCAGCCATGGGACGCCGGTGGCAAGCCCGAAGACCGCCAGAAACGCCCCCCCGGCCACGGTGCGGAACACCACGGCCGGCCACGGGTTGCTCATCAACATGGGCGGATCCGTTCAGTCGGCGGAAAAACGATAGCCCGCGCCGCGGACGGTCTGCAGCAGGTCATGATGCCCGGAGGGCTCGAGGGCCTTGCGCAGGCGGCGGATGTGGACGTCAACGGTGCGCTCCTCGACATAGACATTCGTTCCCCAGACATTATCGAGAAGCTGCGCCCGGTTGAACACACGATCGGGATGGGTCATGAAAAAGTGCAGCAGCCGGAACTCGGTCGGCCCCATTTCGAGGGCGCGACCGGTGCCCGTGACCCGGTGACTGACCGGGTCGAGCCGCAGGTCCCGTGCCTCTACCGGCGACTCGGTGGCGGTGGGCTGCACCCGCCGCAACACGGCTTTCACCCGGGCAACCAGCTCACGCGGCGAGAACGGCTTGGGGACATAGTCATCGGCGCCTGCATCCAGGCCGCGAATGCGATCGGCCTCTTCACCCCGAGCGGTCAGTACAATAATCGGGATATCCCGAGTGGCGCGATCCCGCTTGAGGCGACGGGCAAAATCAATGCCGCTCTGGCCCGGTAGCATCCAGTCAAGCAGCAGCAGGTCGGGCTGACTCAGCCGGATGGCCGCTTCGCCGTCCTCGGCCGATTCAGCGTGACGGACCCGATAGCCGGCGCGCTCGAGGGCCATTGCCACCATCTCGCGGATGGCCGATTCATCCTCTACCAGCAGAACACTCGCCAAAATTGATCCCCCTGCCCTTTGTTCGACGACATTATAGAGACATTCAGATTGCGACTCTGTGACAACGCCCGAGCGCCTCCACCCCGCTGGCAGCCGCAGGGCGACATTGGTACATTCCCCGCCATGCGTTATTACTTCACGCTGGCGGTGACGCTGGTAATACTCTGGCTGGGTCTGTCCGGCGTCTACAAGCCCCTGCTGTTTGCGCTGGGCGCCGCCTCAGTGGCGCTGGTGGTGTGGCTGACCGAGCGCATGGAAGTACTGGGCGCCGAACACGATCCGGCGACGTTGTCCTGGCGGCTTCTGGTTTACTGGGGCTGGCTGGTCGGGCAGGTCATTCTCTCGAACATCGCCGTGGCGCGGGCGGTCCTCGATCCCCGCCGCATCCAGCCTACCCTGATCCAGGTGCCGGTCCGCCAGCAGACCAATATGGGGCGCGTGACCTATGCCAATTCCATTACCCTGACCCCGGGCACGGTGACCACCTGGCTCGCCAGCAACGGCGATCGTGCCCAGGTCCATGCGCTGCTCGCGGACGCCGTGGAAGGGCTTGAGACCGACGCCATGGGACAGCGCGTGCAGTGGCTCGAGGGCAAGCCTCGATGACGAGTGTTCTGCTTGGCACGATCCTGGCGATCCTTACCACGATGGCATTGGCGCTATGGCGGGCAATCCGCGGGCCGTCGGTGTTCGACACCATCGTCGGTGTCAATGTCTTTGGCACCAAAACGGTGCTGCTGATCGCGCTCATCGCCTACTTCTCGGGCAATAACGACCTGGTGGATGTGGCGCTGGTCTACGCGCTGATCAATTTTCTGGCTGTCATCGCGGTGCTCAAGCTGGTCCGCCAGCGCGATCTGGCCGCCAGTCGCGAGCCTTCCGATGATTGAGACGCTGATCACCGTCCTCTCGGCCCTGATGCTGCTGACCGGTGGCGCCTTCGCGGTGATCGGCGGCGTTGGCGTGGTGCGATTCCCGGATGTCTACACCCGACTGCATGCCGGCGGCGTCACCGACACCATTGCGCCGCTGCTGATCGTGGGCGGGCTGGTGCTCCAGTCCGGCTGGCACCTGCTGAGCTTTAAGCTGCTTCTGATCCTGCTGTTTTTGCTGTTCACCACCCCTACGGCCTCGCATGCCACGGCACGCGCGGCCATGGCCGCCGGGATCGAGCCGGTGACGCGGGACGGGCGCAGTGCGTCGGGAGATTCATCATCGAACACCTGATCGACATTGCCTTGCTGGTGTTGCTCATCGTGGTCGCGGTCACCGTGGTGGTCACCCGGGACCTGCTCAAGGCGACCATGCTGTTCGCCATCTACTCACTGACCATTGCGGGGCTTTTCGCCACCCTCGACGCCGGTGATGTGGCGCTTACCGAAGCCGCGGTGGGTGCGGGGATCAGTACCGTGCTGATCCTCGCGGTACTCGCCCTGGTGCCCCGCTACGAGCACCGCCGCGCCGGCCACAGCCTGCCGGCCCTCGCGATCGTTACCCTGACCGGCGCGGCGCTGGTCTATGCCTCGTTCGATCTGCCCGCTTTTGGCCAGCCCGGCAACCCGGTCCACCAGCATCTGGGGGCCTATTTCATCGACCAGACCTATGCGGATATCGGCATCCCCAACCTGGTCGCGGCAGTGCTGGCCAGTTACCGGTCGATTGATACCATGGGCGAAGCCGTGGTCATCCTCACCGCCGGCATCGTGGTATACGCCCTGCTGTCGCCACCGCCCCGGCCACGCCGCGGCAAGGAGGATGAACGGTGAGAGACAACGCCATCCTTGTCGTCGTGGCCCGCTTTCTGATCCCGCTGGTCATGCTGTTCGGGCTGTACGTCCAGTTTCATGGCGAGTACTCCCCCGGCGGCGGATTCCAGGCGGGCGTGCTGTTCGCCTCGGCGTGGATTCTGTTCGTATTCATTTATGGATTGGAGACTGCCCTGCGCGTGATCCCGCAGCGGTTGATCTACGCCCTCGCCTCGCTGGGCGTGCTGCTCTACGCGCTGATCGGCGTGCTGGGGGTCGTGCTGGGGGGGCACTTCCTCGATTTCTATCCGCTGCTCGATGCACCCAAGGCGGCGCAACAGACCGGGATCATCCTCGTCGAGTTTGGCGTCGGCGTCACCGTGGCCGCCGTGGTCATGCTGATCTTTCTGCTGTTCGCCCGTCGCCGCGCCGACACGGTGGCCGCCGGGCTCGATCCCGACGCCGCGGATGATGTCAGGGTGGACGCGGAATGACGCTACTGAGCTTTATCAACTACTGGGCGGTGATCATCCTGATGATGACCGGCTACTACTGCATGATCGTGCGCGGCAACATGATCAAGAAGGTCATTGGCCTGGGCATTTTCCAGACCTCCGTGTTCATCCTGTTCATCTCCGCCGGCAAGGTCATCGGCGGCGCAACCCCGGTGCTGCGTGAGGGTGTGGAGCGCTATTCCAACCCCCTGCCCCATGTCCTGATCCTGACCGCCATCGTGGTGGGCATCGCGACCACCGCCGTCGCCCTGGCGCTGACCGTGCGCATTCGCGAGGCCTACGGAAGCATCGACGATGACGCGATTGACGCGGCCGAGGAGGACGACCGCGTATGAGCTCGATCACCGAGCTGATGCCCTTTGTCGTCCTGATCCCGCTGATCGCCGGGCCGGTCTGCGCGCTGCTACCCGGTCGCGGCCTGCCGTGGCTGCTGGCGACGCTGGCGATGACCACGGCGTTCATTCTGTCCGCCATGGTCCTCGCGGCGGTTTTCGATGGCGCCACGCTGAGCTATGCGTTCGGCAACTGGGCCCCGCCGGTGGGTATCGAATATCGCGTGGATGCCGCCAATGCGTTCGTGGCGCTGCTCATCACCGGCGTGTCGGCGATCCTTCTGCCCTGGGGCAAACCGCTGGTGGATGACGAGGTCCCCGAGCGCCAGGGCAGCTTCTATGCGCTTGTGCTCATCGCGCTCGCGGGCCTGCTCGGCATTACCCTGACCGGTGATGTCTTTAACGTGTTCGTGTTCCTCGAAATCTCGTCGCTGGCGACCTATGGGTTGATCGCCCACGGCCGCGATCGCCGTGCCCTGATCGCCGCCTTCCGCTACCTGATCATGGGCACGGTGGGCGCTACCTTCCTGCTGATCGGAATCGCGGTGCTCTACATCCTCACCGGCTCGCTCAATATGGTGGACATTGCCGAGCGGTTGCCGACGGCGGAGGGCGCGCGGGCGCTTCAGGTGGGACTGGGCTTCATCGTGGTGGGTCTGGCCATCAAGCTGGCGCTGTTCCCGCTGCATCACTGGCTGCCCAACGCTTACACCTATGCGCCATCACTGATCAGCGCCCTGATCGCTGCCACCGCGACCAAAGTGGCGCTCTACGTGATGCTGCGATTCATCTTCGACGTCTTCGGAGCGGCCTACAGCTTTGCCGCGCTGCCCCTGGCGGCAGCGCTGATGGCGCTTGCCATCGGCAGCATGTTTGCCGGCTCGTGGCTGGCAATCATGCAGAGCAACCTCAAACGCATGCTGGCCTATTCGTCGGTGGCCCAGGTCGGCTATATGGTCCTGGGCGTCAGTCTGACCACGCTTGCCGGGCTGAGCGCGGCGTTTCTGCACCTTTTCAATCATGGTCTGATGAAGGCGGCCCTGTTCGCCAGCGCCGGGCTCGTCGCCTATCGCTGCGGCGGCCTGGGAATGAATGACCTGCGCGGGATCGGCCGGCAGATGCCCTGGACCCTGACGGCGTTTGCGCTCGCCGGCGTCAGCCTGGTCGGGTTGCCGCCAACGGCGGGATTCATCAGCAAATGGTACCTGCTCAGCGCTGCCGTCGCCGCCGACCAGCTCTGGCTGGTCGGGCTGATCCTCATCACCTCGCTGATGGCACTGATCTACATCGCGCGGGTGGTCGAAATTGCCTGGATGCAGCCGCGTCCCGAGGGGGCGCCCGCCGTGCAGGAGGCGCACTGGACCCTGCTGGCGCCGGTCTGGGTGCTGGTGGCCGCGAACTTCTGGTTTGGGATCGACACGCGTCTGACCGTGGGTGGTGCCACCCGGGCGGCACAGGCGCTGGCCGGCGGAGTGTGGCCATGACACCGTTTCTGGCGGTTCTGATCCCCTTCCTCGGTGCGGCCGTGATCAGCCTTGCCGCCAACCGGCCGCGCCTTCGCGACGGCTTGTGCTTTGCCCTGCCGGTGCCACTGTTTCTGACGGTGGTCGGGGTGCTGGTCCGACGGGTCGGGGGCGACGATGCGATGGAGCAGACCCTGGTGGAGTGGATCCCCGGGGTGTCCCTCACGCTGTCGGCGCAGCCCCTCGGGCTCATCTTCGCGCTACTCGCTTCGACCCTCTACATTGTCGCCACCCCCTACGCCATCGGTTATCTGCGCGCGGGTGGCTATCACCACTTGACCCGATTCATGGCCTGCTACGCCATCGCGCTGGGCGCTACCATGGGGATCGCGTTCGCCGAGAATCTGCTCACGCTCTACCTGTTCTACGAGATCCTGTCCATTTCCACCTATCCCCTGGTGGCGCATACCGGCACCGAAAAGGCCCGCAGCGGCGCGCGGACCTATCTGGCGCTGCTGCTGGTGACCAGCATCGGGCTGATGTTGCCGGCGATCATCTGGATCGGGGCCTCGGCCGGCACCCTCAGCTTTACCGCCGGCGGGATCCTCGACGACTCGGTATCACCGGGCGCGGGCGCGCTGCTCCTGGTGGTGCTGCTCTACGGCATCGGCAAGGCGGCGATCATGCCCTTCCACCGCTGGCTGCCGGCGGCGATGGTCGCGCCGACCCCGGTATCTGCCCTGCTGCATGCCGTGGCGGTGGTCAAAGCGGGCGTTTTCAGCGTTCTCACGGTCGTGCTCTATATCTTTGGGCTGGAGTACACGCAGTCACTGCTGACTCAGCCGTTGATGCTGTATATCGCCGTGTTCACCATGCTGGCAGCCTCGCTCGTCGCGCTTCGACAGGACAATCTCAAGGCGCGGCTGGCCTACTCCACCGTCAGCCAGCTGGCCTATATCGTCACGGGGGCCCTGCTGGCCACCGAGCTGGCGGCGATTGGTGGCGGGTTGCATATGCTCATGCATGGCTTTGGCAAGATCACCCTGTTTTTCTGTGCCGGTGCGATCTATGTGGCCAGTGGGATCAACACGGTCTCCGGTATGGACGGGCTCGCTCGACGCATGCCCCTGACCATGCTGGCCTTTTTCATCGGTGCCCTGTGCGTGATCGGATTGCCGCCCACCGGCGGATTCTGGAGTAAGTGGTACCTCATCAGCGGGGCCTGGAGCACTGAGCAATACCTGGTGGTCAGCGCCTTCGTGCTGAGTACGCTGCTCAACATCGGCTATCTGATGCCGCCAGTGATGCGGGCATTCCTGCGCCCACCGCCCGACGACGAACCGGCTCGCTACCGGCTGTCCGAAGCACCGGCGCTGTGCCTTGTCCCGCTGCTGGTGACGGCTGCGGGCACGCTGGTGCTGTTCATCCTGGCCGACCCCGCCTATCGACTGCTGGCCATGGGGATACCGTGATGACCGCAAGGAAGCGCGCATGAAAATGACGACCGCGACCGCCGCCCTCATCGATGCACTGGTCCGGCACGGCCGGCTGGTGCGAGGGACAATGATCGGCCTCATGGGCCTATCGGTGCTGCTCGACGTGCTCAAGCCGTCGCATTACAGCCGCTTTCCCTGGGATGGCATACCCGGATTCACGGCGGTATTCGCTTTTCTGGGGGCCCTGCTGCTGATTGGCGTGTATAAGGCCATTGGCTATGGCCTGGTCTATCGGCGGCCGGACTACTATGGCGATGACGATCACAGCGGCGATGATCACGGAGCCTCTGATCGTGGGTGAGTGGCTGCATCCCGCGCTGCTGCTGATGCTGGGTGCCTTGCCCCTGGCGGTGCTTCAGGGGCGGTCGCGCCAGCTCTGGCAGCTGATTCTGCCACTGCTGGTGCTTGGGGCGGTTGTCGCGCTGCCCGCTGGCCTGACCGTTCGCCTCGAGCTCGCCGGGCTCGAGCTGGTGCCATTGCGGGTCGACAAGCTCAGTCTTGCTTTCGCTTACGTCTTTGCGCTGATCATTTTCATCGGCAACGTGTTCGCGCTACAGGTCAACGACGGGGCCCAGCACGTAGCGGCAGCGTTCTACGCGGCGTCAGGCCTGGGGGCGGTGTTTGCCGGTGACCTGATCACCCTGTACGTATTCTGGGAAATCATGATGATCGCCTCGGTGTGGCTGATCTGGCGACGTCGCCGGCAAGCCGCCTACGAGGCCGGCTTCCGTTATCTGATCATCCATGCCCTGGGGGGCATGCTGCTGCTCGCGGGCATTATCGCCTACTGGCTTCATACCGGCAGCCTCGCCTTCGAGGCGCTCGACGGCGGCGGACCGGCCTTTTATCTGATTCTGGTGGCATTCCTGATCAATGCCGCGGCGCCACCGCTGCATGCCTGGCTGCCGGATGCCTACCCCGAAGCCACGGTTACCGGCACGGTCTTTCTCAGTGCCTTTACCACCAAGACGGCGGTCTATGTGCTGGCGCGAGGCTTTCCCGGCACTGAGCTACTGGTGTGGCTGGGTGTATTCATGACGCTTTACGGCGTCATCTATGCGTTTCTGGTCAATGATATCCGCCGGCTGCTGTCGTATCACATCATCAGCCAGGTCGGTTACATGGTCGCGGGTGTCGGATTGGGCAGCGCGCTGGCCATCAGTGGCACGACCGCCCACGCCTTCACCCATATCCTCTACAAGGCGCTACTGCTGATGGGCGCCGGCGCCGTCCTGCAGATGACCGGGCGTAGCCGTCTGACCGAACTCGGCGGGCTCTACCGCACGATGCCCCTGACCTTTCTGCTCTACATGGTCGGCGGTCTGTCAATCTCGGCCTTCCCGCTGTTCAGCGGCTTCGTCAGCAAGACCATGATCATCGAAGCCGCGGCGGTGGAGGGGCGCGGAGTGATCTTTCTGCTGATGACGCTGGCAGGCGTGGGCACCTTCATGAGCACGACCCTGAAGCTCCCGTGGTACACCTTCATGGGCCGGGATTCGGGGCTACGACCGCCGGAGGCGCCGTTGAACATGCGCATCGCGATGGGGATCGCGGCGCTGCTCTGCTTTGTCATCGGCATCGCGCCCGGGTGGCTGTACGCCATCCTGCCCTATCCGGTGGAATATGAGGCCTATACCGCCGGTCATCTGATCAAGGAAATGCAGTTGCTGCTGTTCACCGGGCTGGGATTCTTCCTGCTGGTGGGCGTGCTCGGCGGCAAGGACAAGATCAGCCTCGACCTGGACTGGTTCTACCGCGTGCCGGGCAAACGAGCGCTGGACCGGCTGGGCGCCGGGATCCGCGCGGTTGACGCCGCCGCCCGGCAGGCATTCATGGTCCGCTTTCAGGCCCTCGAGGACTGGGCCACCCATCTGCGCCTCAGCGGCTGGCCCCTACGCAGCTGGCCGACCGGCTCCATGGCACTGTGGACGGCGGTGGTCCTTGCCCTGCTGCTGGTGTTTGGTCTGGGAAGATAATACGGCGGTGGGAGAGCTGGTGCCGGCGCACGGATTTGAACCGCGGACCTACGCATTACGAATGCGTTGCTCTACCAACTGAGCTACGCCGGCAACCGGTGCATAATAGTAGACGAGGCGCGCGGTTCAGACAAGGCTAGCGCCAGCAGCGCCGAACCGGATCCACCGCGGTCTCAACACCCCCCGCGAGGTCAGCCATTACCCCACGGCGGCCGTCATCGCGCACCACCAGAGCGGCACACCCCGGCGCGTTGGCCATCCGCCCGTTGGCGGCCCGCGGCCGGACCCGCAGCTGCCAGGCCACCGGATCGGTGGTGATACCTCCCCAGACCGGGTCTCCGGGCACACCCGCCTCAAACCGGTAGCGATCCGACAGGCGCAACCGGCAGGCCGCCGGCGAGTCGGCCACGGAAAAGCCCTCATAGGCTTTGGTTTTCAGGCGATGCCGATCCAGTTGGCTGGCTAGTTCGAGCAGGCAGGCGCCAGCCTGGGTTGACTCGACCCGACTCACAGGCTGGAGGTACGCCGGTACGGCGACCAGGGCAAGAATGCCCACAATTGCCAGGGCGATCAGCATCTCAAGCAACGTAAATCCGTTTGAATGGCGCATGGGCCGCAATCTGACAGATTCCGACCGGCGGGCCTCGCCGCGCCGGACCAGTGCGCTAGATTGAGAGACCACCGGGGCCACGGCGATTGCCAATGTCGACACAGAACGGCCATACCCTGCTCGGATTACTCATCACCCTGTCGATGGTGGCAGTGCTCGCCATGCTGAGTGCGCCAGGATTCTCCAGCCTCGCCCACAAGGCTCGACTCGACGCCGCCACCGACCGGCTGCATGGTGCGGTTCGGCATGCCCGCCACGCGGCGGTGGCACGGGGGGGATCGGTGGTGATAACCGCCACCGAAAACGCCTGGCACAAGGGCTGGATGATCTTTGTCGATACGAACGGTGACGGCCGTCGTCAACCGGGCGAAGAGCGACTTGCGAGCGCGGCGGCCCTGCCCGCTTCAATCACCGCATCCGCCAACAGCGGCATTGGCACCGCCCTGCACTACCAGGCCAATGGCGCCACTCGGCGTCCCCGCGGCAGCCTGCAGATGGGCACGCTGTCGCTTTGTCAGCGCACCCCGTCGGGCCAGTTCCGCGCGGCCCGATCGATGATCGTCAATGCCGCTGGACGCGCCCGCATCGAGCGCGCCACGGCGTCGGCCTGCTGATCAGTCGGCGACCGTCTTGATCTCGCCGCGTTTGGGGATGGCCCGCAACAGATCCCGCGGCATGGAGAACACCACATCCTCGGTGTAGCTGCCGCTGGTGTCCGGGCGCTCGGCACCCCATTCAACCAGTTGGTCGATGACCGCCTGCACCAATGATTCCGGCGCCGAGGCGCCCGCCGTTACTCCGATGCGCTCGGCGTCGGCCACCCACGCGCGCTCAAGCTCGACGGCCCGATCAATCTGGTGGGCGGGCACGCCAAGGCGTTCCGAGAGCTCGGTGAGGCGGCGCGTGTTCGAGCTGTTGGTCGAGCCCACAATCACCATCACGTCCACTTCACCGGCCAGCTCGCGCACGGAATCCTGCCGATTCTGGGTGGCGTAGCAGATATCGTCCTTGCGCGGCGCCTCGATGCGGGGAAACCGGGCCTGAAGGGCCTCGATGACCGATGCCGTGTCATCCATGGACAGGGTGGTCTGGGTGACAAAAGCCAGATCATCCGGATTTTTCACCGCCAGCGCCTGGGCGTCCGCCGGCGTCTCGACAAGGTAGATACCGCCCTGCTCGGAGCGCTCGCCCACGTACTGGCCGATGGTGCCCTCGACTTCGGGATGGCCGTCATGACCGATCAGGATCACCTCGCGGCCCTGCCGGGCATGCTTGCGCACCTCCATATGGACCTTGGTGACCAGCGGGCAGGTGGCATCAAACACATGCAGACCGCGCTCCACGGCCTCATCCCGGACGGACTGCGACACCCCGTGGGCCGAGAAGATCAGCGTCGAGCCTGCGGGAACACCGTCGAGTTCCTCGACGAAGATTGCCCCCTTGTCCCGCAGATCGTCGACCACCAGGCGGTTATGCACGACCTCGTGGCGGACATAAATGGGCCGCCCGAACGCCTCCAGCGCCTGCTCGACGATACTGATGGCGCGATCGACGCCCGCGCAGAAGCCGCGGGGATTGGCGAGTCTGATTTCCTGCATTGTGCGAGTCTCCCATGGCGCATCGGGTCGGGACCCGGCGACTCAGCGACCGCGTCGCCAGTCCAGCCAGGCCGTCAGAAGGATCATCACGACGCCCACCGTAATCGCCGCGTCGGCAATGTTGAAAGCCGGCCAGTGCCAGCCGCCGTAATGAATATCGATAAAGTCGATCACTGCGCCCAGCCGGACGCGGTCGATGAGGTTGCCCACGGCGCCGCCCAGTATCAGTCCCAGGCCGGCGGCCTCGAGGCTTCGCCCACCCGCCAGACTGCGCAGCCAGTGGAGCAGATACAAGCTGACGGCGACCGCAATGCCGATGAGCAGCCAGCGCTGCCAGCCCGCGGCATCGGCCAGAAAACTGAACGCCGCACCGGTATTGAAGGCGAGGGTCAGATTGACCAGCGGCAGCAGCGCCTCCGGCGTGTACGGCGACAGGCTGTTGAATGCCAGCCATTTGCTGACCTGATCCGCCATCAGCACCATCAGCCCCAGTAGCAGCCCGAAGCGCAGTCCGCTGCGCATCAGACGAACCGGCGCGTCTCACCGTCGCCAGCGATGTTGCTGACACAGCGCGGGCAGATTGTCGGGTGCTGCGGATCCTCTCCCACGTCAGGGCGCCGGTGCCAGCAGCGCTCGCACTTGTCATGCCCACTCGCCCGCACGCTGAACAAAAAGCGCGTCCCGTCGCCCAGGTGCGCGGCCTGCGCCTGGTCGTCGGCCGCGGAGACCGGATGCACCCGCGCCGCCGAGGTGATCAGGACAAACCGCAGCTCATCCCCCAGGGCTTGCCAGCGCGCCGCCAGCGGCTCGGGGCAGTACAGATCCACCTCGGCCTCCAGCGTCGCGCCCAGCTGCTGGTCGTTACGCATGGCCTCGATCCGCTTTGCCACCACGTCGCGTAGCGTCAGCACGTCTTCCCAGAAAGCGCGATTCATCAGTCGATCCTCGAGCGGGACGAGCCCCTCGTACCACTCGGCCTCGAGGACCGTTCCGGCATGCTCGCCGGGCAGATGCTCCCAGATCTCGTCGGCGGTGAAGGACAGCACCGGCATCAGCCAGCGGACCAGCGCCTCGGCGATATGCCACAGGGCCGTCTGCGCCGAGCGCCGCGCGATGCTGTCCGCCCCGGTGGTGTACTGGCGGTCCTTGATCACATCCAGGTAGAAACCGCCCAGATCGAGCACGCAAAAATGGTGGACACGCTGGTAGAGCTGATGAAAATCGAAGCGCTGGGCATCATCGATGATGGCTTCCTGAAGCTGCAGGGCGCGGTCGACCACCCAGCGATCCAGCGCCAGCATCTGCTCGGGCGCCAGGGCATTGGCCGACGGCTCAAAGCCGTCGAGGTTGGCCAGCAGGAAACGCGCGGTATTGCGCAGCCGCCGATAGGCATCGGCCGTGCGTTTGAGGATGTCATCGGACACGGCAATCTCGCCGGTGTAATCCGACGAGGCTACCCACAGTCGCAGGATGTCCGCTCCCAGGGCATTCATGACCGACTGGGGGGCGACGACATTGCCCTTGGACTTGGACATCTTGCGGCCCTGCTCGTCCACCGTGAAGCCGTGGGTGAGCACACTCTTATAGGGCGGTTTGCCGTCGATCATCATGCCGGTGAGCAGCGACGACTGAAACCAGCCGCGGTACTGGTCGCTGCCTTCCAGATACAGATCCGCCGGCCACTGCAGATCGTCCCGCCCCCGCAGAACCGTGGCGTGGGTGGTGCCCGAGTCGAACCAGACGTCGAGGATATCGGTGACCTTTTCGTAGCGCTCGGCCTCGTCGCCGAGTAACTCCCCGGCGTCGAGTTCGAACCAGGCATCGATCCCGTCCTGTTCCATGCGCTGCGCCACCGCCTCGATCAGGCGATCGGTCTGCGGATGCGGCTCGCCGGTCTCGCGATCGATGAAAAGCGCGATTGGCACGCCCCAGTTACGTTGCCGCGAGATGCACCACTCGGGCCGGTTGGCGACCATGGCGGCCATGCGCTCCTCGCCCCAGGACGGATGCCAGTCCACCCGCGGCAGCGCTTCGAGGGTGCGCTCGCGCACCTGCGAGGCTTCGAGGTTGAGAAACCACTGCGGTGTCGCACGGAACAGGATCGGTGTCTTGTGCCGCCAGCAGTGGGGATAGCTGTGGGCATAGGGCTCGTGGTGGGCCAACGCACCCGCTGCCTCAAGGCGTTCGACGATGCCGCGATTGGCATCAAAGACGAACTGCCCGGCAAACTCGCCACTGCGAAAACGCCCGGCATCGTCGATGGGGTTTTCCAGCGGCAGGTGGTAGGCCTGCCCCACCTCGAAATCATCGGCACCGTGATCCGGCGCCGTATGGACCGCGCCGGTACCGGCCTCGGTGGTGACATGTTCACCCATGATCAGCGGCACATGGCGATCCAGAAACGGATGCACGAGGGTCAGTTCCTCGAGATGCTCGCCCCGGCACCGACCGACGATGCCGTAATGCTCGACGCCATAGCGGCCCAGCGCCGTCTCGTGCAGCGCCTCGGCCAACAGCAGGTATTCGCGACCGTGTTCCACGGACACCAGCACATAATCGAGCTGCGGGTGCAGCGCCACCGCCTGATTGGCAGGAATCGTCCACGGCGTGGTGGTCCAGATCATCACCGACACCGGCGCATCGCCCACATCGACGCTGGCGCCACAGCGCCGCGCCAGGCCTTCGCCGTCCACCGCCCGAAACCGCACATCGACGGCCGGCGAGGTGTGCGCTTCGTATTCCACCTCGGCCTCGGCCAGCGCCGAGCCGCAGTCCATGCACCAGTGCACTGGCTTGAACCCGCGCTTGAGGTGCCCGTTGCGCACGATCTCGCCGAGTGCCCGCAGGATGTTCGCCTCGGTCCGGGGCGCCATGGTCAGGTAAGGGTTATGCCAGTCGCCGAGCACGCCCAGGCGCTGGAAATCTTCGCTCTGCCCGGCGACCTGCTCGGTGGCGAACTCGCGACAGGCGTCGCGGAAGGCACGATTGCTGACCGCCTCGCCGGCCTTACCGATGGTCTGCTCGACCTTGTGCTCGATGGGCAGGCCGTGACAGTCCCAGCCCGGCACATAAACCGAGTCAAAGCCGTCCAGGCTGCGGCTTTTGACAATCACGTCCTTGAGGATCTTGTTGACGGCGTGGCCAATGTGAATGCTGCCATTGGCATAGGGCGGGCCGTCATGCAGGACATAGCGTGTCCGGCCGCGACGGGCCTCGCGCAACCGCTCGTAGACGCCCTCCTCACGCCAGCGCGCCAGGCGCCGGGGCTCGCTTTTGGCAAGGCCGGCGCGCATCGGAAATGCGGTCCTCGGAAGGTTGAGGGTGTCCTTGTAATCGCTCACGGATTCATCCTGCGCTGTTGGCTGTGAGATAACCGTGGTCCACGAACCACGTCCGGGCCGCGGCAACATCCGCGGCAATCTGTTCCTTGAGGGCATCGAGCCCGTCGAAGCGTTCTTCACCGCGCTGGCGGGTCAGGAACTCGACCTCGATGGGGCGGCCATAGAGATCCCCGGAGAAGTCCAGCAGGTAAGTCTCAAGCAGCGTCTCCACGCCGTTGACGGTGGGACGCGTTCCAAGACTTGCGACGCCGGGGCGCGGCTCGCCCAGGCCGTGGACCCGGACGTTGAAAATGCCGCGCATCGGCGGCGGATGCTGACCAAAGCGGATGTTGGCCGTCGGCCAGCCCAGTTCCCGGCCCAGCGCCTCGCCATGGGCCACGCGCCCGGTGATGCACAGACGATGGCCAAGCAGGCGCTCGGCGGTGGTGAGATCGCCCGCCTCCAGGGCTTCGCGAACGCGGGTGCTGCTGACCCGCGAGTCCCCGTCGTGAACAGTGGGCATGCGCTCGAGCTCAAAGCCGAAGGCCTGCGCCGCCGAGCGGAGCATGTCGAAATCGCCCCGGCGCCGATGCCCGAAGCGGAAATCATCCCCCACCATGAGAAACCGCACATCCAGGGCATCGATCAGCAGTCGGCGCATGAAATCCTCCGCCGGCTCCTGGGCAAGGCGGCGGTCAAAGCGCAGACACAGCGTACGCTCGACGCCCAGCGACTCGAGGATACGCAGCTTGTCGCGCAGGCGGGTGATACGCCCCGGCGCCCGATCCGGCGTAAAGAATTCGCGCGGCTGGGGCTCGAACAGAATGACCGTCGCCGGCCGCTGAAGACGGCGACCAGCCGCATGCAGGGCCTCGATCACCGCCTGATGCCCGCGATGGATGCCGTCGAAAGTACCAATGGTGGCCACGCACGGCCGGTGCCGCTGCTCGAGGTTATGCGCGCCGCGGATGAGTTCCATGCTCTGTATCCAACCCGATCATGATCAACCCATAGTATACGGGAGCCGAAGGCCATCCAGCCATGTTCATGCCTGAGGCTCCCGGAACTCCCCCGGCCGCAGACCGAGCAGCCACAGCACCAGCCCGTAGACCCCGGCGCCCAGCGCGATCACCCCGATCAGCCAGGCGATCCGCAGGGGGGCGTCGAGCGCCAGCCACATGGCCGGCTCTCCGGCGACAACCTGCAGGCCCAGCGCCATTGCAACCAGCGCCGCCAGCACCCGCCGGACGAGTCGCCCCCAGCCGGGCAGCGGTCGATAGACGCCCTGCCGGCGCAGACCTCGCAGCAGCAGACCGGCGTTCACCCACGCGGCCAGCCCCGTCGCCAGCGCCAGACCGGCGTGGGCGATCCCCGTGCCGATCAGCAGCGCCACCAGCGAGACACTGAGGACCATGTTGACCCCCATCGCGATGACCGCGCAGCGCACCGGGCCACGGGTATCCTGGCGCGAGAAATAGCCCGGCACCAGCACCTTGACCAGCACGAAGCCGAACAGCCCGATGCCATAGGCCATCAGGCTCCAGTGGGCCGCGTTGACATCGGCAGCGCCGAATTCGCCATAACCGAACAGGGTGGCCAGCAGCGGCGAGGCCAGCGCGATCAGGCCCAGCGTGGCTGGCGCGATGATCACCAGCGCCAACCGCAGCGCCCAGTCCAGCGTGGCGTTGAAACGCTCGGGACTGGCCTCGGCATGCTGGGCCGATAGCCGCGGCAGAATGACCGTCCCCAGGGCGATCCCGAACACCCCCAGCGGAAACTCCATGAGCCGGTCCGACCAGTAGAGCCAGCTGATCGAGCCCACCACCAGGAATGACGCCAGGATGGTGTCAAGCAGGAGGTTGATCTGCTGGACCGATGTACTGAACAGCGTCGGCCCCATCAAGCGCAGGATCCGGCGCACCCCCGGGTCGGACCAGCGCGGCCAGGGCGCGGCCAGCACGCCACGTCGCCACAAAAAGGGCAGCTGCAACGCCAACTGCAGGGCGCCGGCCACCGGCACGGCCAGGGCCAGCGCCATCACCCCGACCTCAAGGCGTGGTGCAAGGCCAATGGCCGCGCCAATCAGGCACAGATTCAGCAGTACCGGCGCAAACGCCGGCGGACCGAAGGACTGGTAGGTGTTGAGCACGGCCGCGGCGGCGGCAGTCAGCGCGATCAAGAGTAGATAGGGAAAGGTGAGCCGAAGCATTTCGGCGGTCAGCGCGAGCTGATCGGGCTGATCGACAAACCCCGGCGCGAAGACCCGCACGAGCAGCGGCGAGCCCAGCATGGCAAGTGCCGTCATGACCAGCAGAATCACTGCCAGACAGCCGCTGACACGCCCGAGGAGTTGCCGCACCGCGGCGTCGCCACCGTGTTGGCGGGCGTCAGCCAGCACCGGCACAAAGGCTTGCTGGAAGGCGCCTTCGGCGAACAGTCGACGCAGAAAGTTGGGGATCTTGAACGCCACAAAAAAGGCGTCCGTCGCGGCCGAGGGCCCGAAAATCACGCCCAGTACGATGTCGCGTGCCAGTCCCAGGCATCGCGATAGAAGCGTCCAGCTACCGAACGTCATGACCGACTGCCACAGCCGCGCTGCCGGCTTGATGCCTTTATGAGTTGACATTCGGGCGCTGCCTTCGCATATTACCGCTCTTTTCCCACGCTAAAGACTCAACAGGAGTAGCACGTTGGCCAATATCGCCTCCGCCCGCAAACGGGCCCGCCAGGCCGAACAGCAGCGCCGTCACAATCAGGCCCGCCGGTCGATGATGCGCAGCAAGCTCAAGCAGGTGACCAGCGCCGTTGCCAAGGGCGACAAGGCCGCTGCCGAGGCCGCCTACGCCGCTGCCGTTCCGGTGCTCGACCGCATGGCCACCCGTGGCGTCATCCACAAGAACAAGGCCGCGCGTCACAAGAGCCGGCTGGCGCAGCAGATCAAGCAGCTCGGCTAGTCATTCCGGCGATCGCACCGGGTCGGTCAGCACCAGATTGTCCCGGTGAATGAGTTCCGACTCGGCCAGATAGCCCAGAATGGCTTCAATCGCACTGCTTGGCTGCCCTGCGATTCGCTGAGCCGCATCGGCGTCGTAATTGACCAGACCGCGGGCCACTTCATGGCCGGCAGGATCCAGGCAGGCCACCACTTCGCCGCGGCGAAACCCTCCCTCCACGGCGGTGACGCCCACCGGCAACAGACTGCGTCCATGCCCGCGCAGCACATCGGCGGCACCGGCATCCAGCCGTAAGTGCCCGCCAACCTGGAGCTGGCCGGCAATCCACTGCTTACGGGCCACGAGGGGTTCGCGGGACGGCTCCAGGCGTGTGCCCACCGACTCACCCGCCGCGATGCGTGTCAGCACGTCCCCCTCACGCCCCGATGCAATCCGGGTCAGCGCGCCCGCGCGCGCCGCCCGACGAGCCGCGACGACCTTGGTGCGCATACCCCCGCTGCCGAGCACTCCCGGGGCGTCGGAGCACAGCCGCTCAAGGGACTCATCCTCGGCCGCGGCCTGGTTGATCAGTCGCGCGGCGGGATGGGCACGGGGATCGGCATCGAACAGCCCGGCCTGATCGGTCAGGATCACGAGCTCATCGGCCTCGACCAGATTACTCACCAGCGCAGCCAGCGTGTCATTGTCGCCAAAGCGGATCTCGTCGGTGGCAATCGTGTCGTTCTCGTTCACTACCGGCACCACGCCGAGCTCAAGCAGGGCGCGCAGCGTCACCCGGGCGTTCAGATAGCGTTTGCGATCGGCCAGATCTTCGTGGGTGAGAAGGACCTGGGCGGTGCGCACGTCAAAGCGCTGAAAACCGCCTTCATAGGCCTGAACCAGCCCCATCTGCCCCACCGACGCAGCCGCCTGCAGCTGGTGCAGAGCGGAGGGACGTTGCGCCCAGCCGAGCCGCCGGACACCCTCCGCGATCGAGCCCGACGACACAAGCACCACTTCGATCCCCTGGGCACGCGCCTGAACAATCTGGCGCACCCAGTCCTCGATGCGGCGATGATCCAGCCCACGCCCATTGTCGGTAACCAGCGCGCTGCCCACCTTGATGACCCAGCGACGACGGCGTTGCGGCTCAGCCCGGCTCATCGTCGTCCTGCAGGGACTGCATGACCGCCTGACACAGGGCGTCCGTCCCCCAGCCGGTTTCCGCCGAAATCAGATAGAGCGGCCCGTCCCAGCCCAGCGAATCGCGCAGCGAGGCGACCACCCCGGCACGATCCTCCTCGGGAAACAGATCGGCCTTGTTGACCACGAGCCAGCGCGGGCGCTCGGCCAGATCCTGTCCATAGGCGGTGAGCTCGTCGGCAACGGTGCGGACATCGCCCGCCAGATCACGGCCTTCGTAGATCCCCGCGATGTCCACCAGGTGCAGCAACAATCGGGTGCGGGCCAGATGGCGCAGAAACCGGGTGCCCAATCCCGCCCCCTGAGCCGCTCCCTCAATCAGTCCCGGGATATCGGCCACGGTAAAGCTGCTGCCCGGCCCGATGCGCACCACGCCCAGACCCGGATGCAGGGTTGTAAACGGATAGTCCGCCACCCGGGGGCGGGCCGCGGAGATCGCTCGCAGCAGAGTGGACTTGCCGGCATTGGGCAGACCCAGCAGTCCGACATCTGCCAACAGCTGCAACTCGAGCGCCAGCTCGCGCCGCTCGCCATCGGTGCCGGGAACCGACCGCCGCGGTGCCCGGTTGGTAGCGCTTTTGAAGTGGACGTTACCAAGCCCGCCGCGGCCGCCCTCAGCCACGCACAGACGCTTGCCATGACCGGTGAGGTCGCCGATGACTTCGTCGGTTTCGCGATCCTTGACCAGCGTGCCGACGGGGACCGGTACGCTCACGTCCTCCCCCGAACGCCCGGTTCGCTGCCGCCCCTGGCCATCGTGACCGCGTTCGGCGGCGAAGCGGCGTGAATGACGGAAATCCGCGAGGGTATTCAACCCCGAATCGGCCTCAAGCCAGACACTGCCACCGTGGCCGCCATCACCGCCATCCGGCCCCCCGCGGGGGACGTATTTTTCGCGACGAAAGCTGACACAGCCGTTGCCGCCGTCGCCGGCCGTCACGCGTATGCTGGCTTCGTCCACGAACTTCATTGATTATCCAAGCGTCGCCATCAAAAAGCCCCGCACGAGGCGGGGCCGTATCCGGGCAATCTGCCGGCGGTGATCAGCCAGCCGGCTGAATGCTCACGACCCGGCGTTTCAGCGGCCCCTTGCGCGCAAAAACGACGTTGCCGTCAACCTTGGCGAACAGGGTGTGGTCATTGCCGATCCCCACGTTCTGCCCGGCGTGGAAGTGGGTGCCCCGCTGGCGCACGATGATGCTGCCGGCGCTGACGGCCTGACCGCCGAAGCGCTTCACGCCCAGCCGCTTGGAATGCGAGTCGCGACCGTTCCGAGTACTGCCGCCTGCCTTTTTATGTGCCATTGCTACTGTCTCCGTTGCCGGGGGCTGACTAGCCCGCCTGAATGCCGGTGATGCGGACTTCGGTGTAGTGCTGCCGATGGCCGTAATGACGCTGATAGTCCTGGCGGCGCTTGAACTTAACCACCTCGATCTTGCGGGCCCGACTCTGTGACACCACCTCGGCCGACACGGCGCCGCCTTCGAGGCGCGGCGTTCCAACCTTGACATCGTCGCCGTCGGCCACGAGCAGGACCTCATCGAAACTGACGGTCTCGCCGGCCTCGGCATTGATCTTCTCGACCCGCAGAAGATCGCCCTCGGCGACTCGATACTGCTTGCCACCCGACTTGATTACCGCGTACATCCGACCAACTCCAGAAGGTTGTTCCAAAACCGTGAGAGGATAGTCGGATTCGCCCCCGGGGTCAACGCGCCCGGCGTCCCGCGCTTGACACCCCCAACGGGCGTTCCTAGCATCCTCCCACCACCCTATCTCGAGATGCCAGCCGAATGGAGATCGCCGCCATACGCAACCCCGTTGCGGACGACATGTCCGCCGTCGACGGGATTATCCAGGACCGGCTTCAGTCGGACGTCGCTCTGATCAACCAGCTGGGTCAGTACATCATCAGCGGCGGCGGCAAGCGCCTGCGACCGATGGTGGCGCTGCTGATGGCGCGGGCCGTCGGACACCCTGATGATGACCACCGTCATGCGCTGCTGGGGGCAACGCTTGAACTGATTCATACCGCCACACTGCTGCATGATGACGTGGTCGATGAGTCCGCGGTGCGGCGCGGGCGCGATACGGCCAACCAGATATGGGGCAACGAGGCGAGCGTGCTGGTGGGCGATTTCCTCTACACGCGTGCCTTCGAGATGATGGTCGAACTCGATGACATGGCGGTGATGGCCCTGTTCTCGCGCACCACCAATCGCATCGCCGAGGGCGAGGTGATGCAGCTCATGCACGTCCACGACCCGGACGTGACCGAGGCCCGCTACCAGCAGGTGATCGATCGCAAGACGGCGGTGCTGTTCGAGACGGGCTGCCAGCTGGCGGTCGAAATCAACCACCCCGCCGATACCGCCCGGCTGCAGGCGGCCGCCGCGTATGGCCATCACCTGGGGATCGCCTTTCAGCTGGCGGATGACGCCCTCGACTACGACGGTGATGCCGCGACCATCGGCAAGAACATCGGCGATGACCTGGCCGAGGGCAAACCGACGTTGCCGCTCATCCACTGCATGGCCAATGCCACGGCCGATGACCGTGGCATCGTTCGCGATGCCATTGAAAATGGCGGTCGCGAAGATATCGATGCCGTGGTTGCGGCGATTGCGCGCACCGGCTCGATTACCTATACTCGCAGGCTTGCGGAGCGGGAGGCCGACCTTGCCACCGAGGCACTTGCCGCGCTTGACGAAAGCCCGTTCCGCACGGCTCTCGGCCGCCTTGCGGCATTCGCCGTAGGCCGCGACTACTGACCGACAGTCGGAGTATAGCTCAGCTTGGTAGAGCGCTGCCTTCGGGAGGCAGAGGTCGTAGGTTCGAATCCTGCTACTCCGACCATTTCCCGCCCCCTCGCCTGTTCTGTGATCCAGCCCGCGACGCCGGTGCCTGCACTTCGTCAACCATGACCCTCCCAGACGTCTCGGGAGAGGTCCCATGGAATCCACCGATCGTCGCCCGGCCCTGGCTCGACGGCTCGTCGAATGGGCGGCCCTGACGCCGGAGACCGCCGACCGACTGGTCGCCGACGCGCGTCGCTCCGGGCGTCCACTGGTCCAGCAGCTGCTCGACAGCGACGCCCTGGCGCCGGCCATCATTGCCGAGGCGGCGTCATGCGTATTCGGCATCGAGCGGGTCACCGACGAGGCGCTTGAACCCGCCCCCGGCCTGCTCGATCGGGTTGACCCCGATCTCATCCAGCGCCACCACGCGCTGCCGCTGCGCTGGCGCGACGGCATCCTGCAGATTGCGGTCTCGGATCCCGCCAATACCGCAGCGCTGGATGAGCTGCGATTTCATGCCGGGCTGCCGGTGGCGCCAGTACTGGCCGATGATGACCACCTCACCGCACGCATCCGGCGGCTCACCGGCGGCGTCAACGGTGCCGCCGATGAGCTGGTTACGGCGGCCCGCGCCGAGGCGGTGCAGGATGCACCGGTACCGAATGGCGAGGACGACACGCCGGTGATCCGCTATATCAACGAGCTGCTGCGTCGCGCGATCCGGGAACAGGCCTCGGATATCCATCTCGAGCCCTTCGAAAGCCACTGCCGGGTAAGGTTTCGCCACGATGGCATCCTCCAGGAGGCGACCCGGCCACCGCGCGATATGGCCGACCGGCTTGCCGCTCGCGTCAAGGTCATGGCGCGCATGGATATCGCCGAGCGACGCCTGCCCCAGGATGGCCGCCTGCGATTCGACACCGAGTCCGGCGGCGTTGATTTTCGCGTCAGCACCGTCCCGACGCTGTTTGGCGAAAAGCTCGTACTGCGCCTGCTTGACGCCGCTGCGACCTCCCTGGAGCTGGAGAGTCTGGGCATGGAGCCCGATCAGCTCGCGGCCTACCGGGCGGCCATTGAACGCCCCCACGGCATGATCCTGGTAACCGGACCCACCGGCTCGGGAAAAACAGTGACGCTGTATAGCGCCCTGCAACAGCTCAACGAGAGCAGCCGCAATATCCTCAGCGTCGAGGATCCGGTCGAAATCAAACTCCCCGGGGTCAACCAGATCGGCGTCAATCACCGCATCGGGCTCGACTTTCCGCATCTTCTGCGGGCCTTTCTGCGTCAGGACCCGGACGTCATGATGGTCGGCGAGATCCGCGACCGCGAGACCGCCGAGATCGCCATCAAGGCCGCCCAGACCGGGCATCTCGTGCTCTCGACCCTGCATACCAATCATGCCGCCGGGGCCATCACGCGACTGATCAACATGGGAATCCCGCGCTGGAGCATTGCCGCATCGGTCATTCTCATCAGCGCCCAGCGCCTGATCCGTCAGCTCTGTCCGCACTGCCGGCGACCCGCCGCCACGCCGGAGGGCTTCTACGAGCCCGGCGGCTGCCCGCGCTGTCATCATGGCTACAAGGGGCGTATCGGCATCCACGAACTCCTGCCCATGACGGATGCCATGAGCGAGGGACTGCTTCAGGCCGATGCCGACACCGGGTTCACCGCACCATCGACCCCTGCCGCTCGACGGAGTCTGCGCGATGCCGGCTGGGCCAAGGCCGCACAGGGGCTTACCAGTCTCGGCGAAATCGACCGGGTCACCCGCTGATGGCAAGCCCGAGGGCGTTTTTCTGGCATGGCCGGGATATCGACGGCCGACGGCGGGGCGGCTTTTCGCTTGCCAGCGACGCCGGGCAGCTGCGCCGCTGGCTGAGCAGTCGCGGACTGGCGCTGTCCGGATCGGTGCAGGTGCCCGCCGGGCTCGAGCGCCTGGTCGTGTCGGAAAAGCCACGGGCCAATCCACGCCAGATCAATGCCCTGTTGCGCCAGCTGGCCACGCTGAGCCGCGCCGGCGTCCCCCTCATCGACGCGATCACGCTGATCAGCCGCGAGGAAAAGCATGCCGGGCTGAGACGCCTGGCTGATGACCTTCGGGAGGCCATCGCCGCCGGCACACCACTGTCGATCGCGCTGGCGGACCACCCCCGCCATTTCGATCCGCTGATTCGCGGCCTGGTCCGCGCCGGCGAGCAGTCAGGGCAGCTTGACACACTGCTCGAGCGGATTGCCGATGATCGCGAGCGTGCCGAAACCCTGCGTCATCGGCTGCGTCACGCCATGCTCTACCCCGGCATCGTGCTGCTTGTCGCCGTGGCGGTCAGCACCGCCCTTTTAATGTTCGTCGTGCCGCGGTTTCAGTCTCTGTTCAGCGGTTTCGGCGCCGAGCTGCCGCGTTTTACCCGCCAGGTGATCGGGCTATCGGACTGGCTGCGCAGCGACGGCTGGCCGTTGTTGCTCGCGGCACTGGGCGCCATCATCGCAGGCCTGGCACTGGCACGCCGGTATCCCGCCCTGCGTGATCTCCGCGACCGCATCAAGCTCGCACTGCCGATCACCGGGCCTCTCATTGCCGGGGCGGAAACCGTCCGGTTTGCCCGCACGCTTGCCCTGCTCATGCAGGCCGGCGCACCGCTGGCCGAGGCCCTGCCGGCGGTGGCTGATACCCTCGGCACGCAGCCCTACCAGCGGGCCGCACAACGCATGGGCGAAGACCTGCGGGATGGACGCTCACTGGCCTTCGCCATCGAGCGCACACGCTGCTTTGCCGCCAGCACCACCCGCATGATCGCCACCGGAGAAGCCGCCGGACGACTACCCACGGTGCTCGAGCGGATCGCCGATCGCCGCGATGGCGAGGTACGCCAGAGCGTCGACACCCTCGGCAGCACCCTGGAGCCGCTCATCATGAGTCTGCTCGGGCTTCTGGTCGGTGGCCTGGTGCTGGCACTCTATCTGCCGGTCTTTCAGCTGGGCTCAGTGATCTGAAACCAGCCATCGACGTCGCCGAAGGATTAGACTGTCGCCATGGCACTGAAACCTCCAACCCCAACTGCCCGCCCGGGCCTGGTCGTTGGACTGACCGGCGGGATTGCCAGCGGCAAGACCGCCGTCAGCCAGCGCTTCGAGGCGCAGGGTGCCGCGGTCATCGACACTGATGTTCTGGCTCGTGCAGTGCTCGAGCCGGGCACCGACGGGTTGACCGCGGTGCGCGAGCGCTTCGGCAACACGGTAATCGATGCCGACGGCCACCTCGATCGCGCCGCCCTGCGGGCACTCATATTTGCTGATCCCGGCGCCCGGCGCGATCTCGAGGCAATCACGCATCCACGCATCCGCCGGGCCGCCACCGAGGCGCTGGCGCACATCAAGGCGCCTTATGCCATTCTGGTGGTGCCACTGCTGGTCGAAGCCGGCTGGACCGATCTGATGGACCGGATCCTGGTGGTTGATGCACCGCCGGCGCAGCAGCGCGAGCGACTCATGGCGCGCGATGGGACCCCCCGGACCGAGGCGGAACGGATCCTTGCCAGTCAGGCGACGCGTGACGCCCGGCTTGCCATCGCCGACGACGTGATCCGTAACGACGCCGATCCCGCGGCACTGGATGCCCGGGTGGCAGCGCTGCATGCCCAATACTGCCGGCAGGCGGATCCGGCGGTCTGACCGGTCCGTTTTGTGCCGCCCGCTCATCTGGGTGACAATCAGACAGGGGTAACAAGGGGCGAGCGTGGACACGACCAGCAGCAATACGGACCTGATGATCTATGAGTATCCGCTCAACGAACGGATGCGCACGTTCCTGCGGCTGGAATTCCTGTTCAAAAACCTCCGCTTCGGCCGCTCCGGCGAGAGCCCCTGGCACACGCGTGCCGCCGTGGATGCACTGCTCGACATTACCGCGCTGCTCACCCGCAGTGATGTCCGCTCGGAACTGCAAAAGGAGCTTGAACGCATCCTTGCCAGTCTCGAGAAGCTGCAGGCCCGCCCCGAGGTGGATGAGCGACGGCTCGAGCCGGTGCTGGCGGAGTGCCACGACATTGCCACCCAGCTACGGGAAGCGCCGACCGGCATCCCGTCGGTTGTTCGCAACAATGAGTTCCTGACCAGCATCGAACAACGCGCCGGCGTGCCCGGAGGGACCTGTGCCTTCGATCTGCCCGGTTATCATCTGTGGCTCGAGAGCGACAGTGCCCATCGCCGGGACCTGCTCGAGCAGTGGCACGGCGCGTTTCGACTCATGGACCAGGGCACGGCGCTGGTCCTGCGGCTCCTCCGCGAAAGCGCGGATCCAGTGGACGAAGTGGCCGAGGGTGGCAGCTTTCAGGCAAGCCTGGACCGGGCAATGCCTTATCAGATGCTGCGGGTGCGCATGCCGCGCTCGACCCAGTGCTACCCCGAGGTCAGCGGTAGCCGGCACTTCTGCAATATCCGTTTCCTTGAACAGCCCGTGCAGGGCGAACGTCCCCAGCAGGTGAACGACGATGTCTCATTCATCCTTGAGCGCTGTGCAATCTGACACACCCCCCAGCGTTTCGTGCCCGCAATGCGGCGAGCGGGTCGCCTGGACGGAAGCATCCACCTATCGCCCTTTCTGTTCGCGTCGCTGCCGCATGATCGATCTGGGCGACTGGCTCGACGAGCGTCATCAGATCCCCGGCGAGCCCGCCCTGCCGGATAGCGACGGCGACGCCGACGACTGACCCCATAACCCCGAAATGCCGGCCACCCCCTGCCCGCCATGGGCCCGGGCGATCGCCGTGTCACGGGGCTGCAGCCCCCCGAGGGCGTAGACAGGGATCGTCGCGTCGGCCACCCAGCGGGCAAAGGTCTCCCAGCCAAGGGGCGCCGCATCGGGATGACTGGCGGTCGGCTGCACCGGACTGAGCACGGCAAAATCGGCACCGCATGCTGCAGCGTGCCGGAGGGCCTCGGGGGTGTGGCAGGAGGCCGCCACACGGTAGGGCGCCGGCAGCGGACGCGACGGGCAGGCGGCCAGCTGCGCGGCATTCATATGCAGCCCGTCCGCCCCGATCGCCCGGACCTCGGCTTCAGTCCCGTTGACCATCAGCGACGCACCCGCAGCCCGACAGCGCGCGACGGCTTCGCCTGCGAGATCCCGCCTTGCCGCCCCGCCAAGGCGGACACGGAATGCAATCATGGTGGCGCCCGCCGCCAGTGTCCGGTCGAGGGCGTTCAGCCAGCGCGCCGGGTCGTCACAGTCGCTGCTGATCACGTAATGGCGAGGCAGGCGAAGCGCGGTAATGATCGAGCGATTGGCCACCGGAAAATCGGCCGGATCGAGCGCCTCGGGGGCCACCCAGCGCAGTGGCTGACCTTCGCGACCAGTCGGCTTGCCGCGCCACTCCACGCAGCGGACCTGCAGCCCTACCCGGCGATCGGCGTAGTCGTGGGCAATATCAATGAGGGGTTCGGTGTCGAGCACCTGTATACCCAGCTCTTCATCGAGCTCCCGGGCCAGGGCCGCGTCCACGGACTCACCGGGATCGACCTTGCCGCCGGGAAACTCCCAGCGCTCGCCCTGATGGCGATGGGCGGCGCGCCGACTGATCAGGACTCGGCCGTCGCGGTCGCGGATCACGCCCACCGCCACCGACAGCCGCGTCAGGTCAGCTTCGGTACTCGGCATTGATGCGGACGTAGTCATAGGAGAAGTCACAGGTCCAGACCGTTGCGGCGTGCTCGCCACGGTCCAGATCGATGACCACCGGGACGTGGTCGGCGGCCATACGACGGGCGGCCAGCGCCTCATCATAGTCCGGACTCAGCCCGCCGGCGGCGACGATGGGACAGTCGTCGATGTCAATGCGAACCCGGTCGACATCCAGACCCTCCACTCCGGCGCGACCCACGGCGGCCAGAATCCGGCCCCAGTTGGGATCGGCGGCGAACAGCGCGGTCTTGAACAAGGGCGATTCGGCCACGCTGAAGGCGACCCGCTCGGCCTCGCCGGCGCTGCGCGCACCGGTCACCTGAATCGCCGCATCCCGGGTCGCCCCCTCGCCGTCGGCAACGATCTCGCGCGCCAGCTCGGTACACAGCCGGGTCAGGGCGTCGGCAAACAGCCGGCGGTCGCTGTCGGCGGTCAATGCCACCGCACTGGCCCCGGTGGCCATGAGCATGCAGGCGTCGTTGGTGGATGTATCACCGTCAACGGTGATGCGGTTGAAGCTGACCGCCACCGCATCGCGCAAGAGCTGGCGCAGATCGGCGGTCGGGATTGCCGCGTCCGTGGCGATATACGCCAGCATGGTTGCCATATCCGGTCGGATCATCCCCGAGCCCTTGGCAATGCCGGTGAGCGTGACCTCGCCACCGCTCAGGGCCAGCCGTTGGCTGCGCCCCTTGGGACGGGTGTCGGTGGTACGGATGGCATCGGCGGCCAGCGCCCAGTGATCGGCCTGCAGCGCTTCGAGCGCGCCCGGCAGCGCGGCATCGATACGTGCTGCCGGCAGGGGTTCGCCGATGACGCCGGTGGAAAACGGAATGACCTGACTGGCGCGGCATCCGGCATACCCGGCCAGGGTGGCACAGTTCTGCCCAGTGGCCTGATCGCCGGCAGCGCCCGTGCCGGCATTGGCATTACCCGTGTTGATCAGCAGATAGCGCGGCTGGTCATCACGCAGATTGGCTTCAGCGAGTCGCACCGGCGCCGCCCGGAACAGATTGCGCGTAAAAACCCCCGCCACCCGGGTGTCGGCCTGCAGCGCGATCACCACCAGATCATTGGCCCCGGCCTTGCGGACGCCGGCCTCGACCACACCCAGAGTCACCCCCGGGACGGGATGCAGGCGCGGCAACTCGGACTGGGCAACAGCCATGCTCAACGCCTCCCGCTACAGACGGCCGTGACAGTGCTTGTACTTTTTGCCCGAACCGCAGGGGCAGGCCTCGTTGCGACCGACCTTGCGGTCACCGCGCACGAAGGGCTGACGCTCTCCGGCTGCCTCACCTTCGGCGCCAGCCGCTGCCGGCGCCTCGCCGCCCGCCCCCTGCAGGGCGCTCGCCTGGGCGTGTTCGAACTGCATGGCGCGGGCTCGCTCCGCCTCCCGCTGGTTCTCGGCCGCCTCGGCGTCCTCGGGGCTGCGCACGTTGACGTTGAACAGGATGCGGATCGTCTCGCGTTTGATGCCATCGAGCATCTCCTGGAACATCTGAAAGGCTTCCTTCTTGAACTCCTGCTTGGGATTGCGCTGCGCCATCCCGCGAAGCCCGATGCCCTGGCGCATGAAGTCCATGGCGGCCAGATGTTCCTTCCACTGATTGTCGAGGACCTGCAGGAGAAAGCTCTTCTCGACCTCGCGCATGTTCACGCCAATCGCCTTCACCGCCTCTTCCTTTTCGGTGTAGCGCTCGACCACGGCCTGCTGCAACCGCTCGAGCACGCCCTCGCGATCCAGCTCGTCCTCTTCGTCCAGCCACTGCGCCACCGGCAGCGTCACGCCAAACTGGGCATGCAGCGCCTCCTCCAGGGCCGGAATGTCCCACTGATCGTCGATCGTGCCCGGCGGCATGTGCGTATCGAGCAGCTCCGAGAGGACATCGTTCTGCATGTCGACGATGGTCCCGGAGATGTCCTCGGAGACCAGCAATTCATTGCGCTGGGCATAGACCACGCTGCGCTGGTCATTGGCCACATCGTCAAACTCGAGCAGGTGCTTGCGCATGTCGAAGTTGTGGGCCTCGACCTTGCGCTGGGCGTTCTCGATCACCCGCGAGACCATGCCGCTTTCGATGGCCTCGCCTTCCTGCATACCCAGCCGCTGCATCATCCCGGAGACCCGTTCCGAGGCAAAAATCCGCAGCAGACTGTCATCCAGGGACAGGAAGAACCGGGTCGAGCCCGGATCGCCCTGACGGCCCGAGCGGCCGCGCAGCTGATTGTCGATCCGCCGCGACTCGTGCCGCTCGGTGCCGATGACATGCAGTCCGCCCGCCTCGATCACGCGATCATGACGCGCCTGCCAGTCGCGACGCAGGGCCTCGCGCTGGGACTCATCCGCCTCGCCCCCGAGCTCGGCCATTTCGACGTCGAGATTACCGCCCAGCACGATATCGGTGCCGCGGCCGGCCATGTTGGTGGCGATGGTCACGGCGCCCGGCTGGCCGGCCTCGGCAATGATGCCCGCCTCACGCTCGTTTTCCTTGGCGTTGAGAACCTCGTGGGCAATGCCCGCCTTGCGCAGCGCGCCGGAAATCAGCTCCGAGCTCTCGATGGAGGTGGTGCCCACCAGAACCGGCTGGCCGCCGGCATTGCAGTCCTTGATGTCGTCGACAATCGCCTGGTACTTGTCGTCCTGATTGAGGAACACCAGATCGTGATGATCCTTGCGCACCATTGGCCGGTGCGTCGGAATGACCGCCACTTCCAGCCCATAGATGTGCTGAAACTCATAGGCCTCGGTATCGGCCGTACCGGTCATGCCGGAGAGCTTGTCGTAGAGGCGGAAGAAGTTCTGGAATGTAATCGAGGCAAGGGTCTGGTTTTCGGCCTGAATCTCGACGCCTTCCTTGGCCTCGATGGCCTGATGCAGCCCCTCGGACCAGCGCCGCCCCGGCATGGCCCGGCCGGTGAACTCGTCGACAATGACAATCTGGCCGTCCCGGACCAGATAGTGGACATCGCGCTGGAACAGCACCTGGGCACGCAGCGCCGCGTTGAGGTGGTGGACCATGACGATGTTGCGGGCGTCATACAGGCTTTCGCCGTCGTTCAGCAGGCCCGCCTCCTGCAGCAGGGCCTCGGCGCGCTCCTGGCCCGACTCGGTCAGAAACGCCTGACGAGCCTTTTCGTCCAGGTAATAGTCCCCGGGACCGTCTTCCTCCTCCTGGGCTTCAAGCGCCGGTACGATCCCGTTCATGCTCACGTACAGCTCGCTGGACTGCTCGGCCTTGCCCGAGATGATCAGCGGCGTGCGGGCCTCATCGATAAGGATCGAGTCGACCTCGTCGACGATGGCGAAGTGGCGGCCGCGCTGCATCTGATCCTCGGCCCGCAGCGCCATGTTGTCGCGCAGATAATCGAAACCGAATTCGTTGTTGGTGCCGTAGGTGATGTCGGCCTGATAGGCCGCGCGCTTGGTCTCGCCGTCCATGCCCGGAACGACAACGCCCACATCCAGGCCGAGGAAGCGATAGAGCCGCCCCATCCACTCGGCATCACGCCGGGCCAGATAGTCATTCACGGTGATGATGTGGACGCCCTCGCCGGACAGGGCATTCAGGTAGGCCGCCAGGGTGGCCACCAGCGTCTTGCCCTCGCCCGTCTTCATCTCGGCGATCCGCCCCTGATGCAGCACGATGCCACCGATGAGCTGGACGTCGAAGTGGCGCAGGCCGAGAACACGCTGAGCCGCTTCGCGGACCACCGCGAAGGCTTCTGGCAAGAGGTTCTCCAGCCGCTCGCCGTTGTTCAGGCGATCGCGCAGACTGTCTGTCATGCCCTGCAGCGCATCGTCTGACAGCGCCTGCATGGTCGGTTCCAGGGCGTTGATGCGAGTGACCTGACGACGCAGCCGTTTGACCAGACGGTCGTTGCGGGTGCCAAGGACCTTTTTTGCGATTCCGCTGAGCATGCCGATCCAATGCGCTTTAGAATGAACGCATCACTATAGCGCATCGGACGCGGGAAAATCAGGAGTCGGCGATGAGCGAGCGCAGGGCCGGTGGCCCCGGCCGCCTACAGGGGATCATGCGGCGATCGAGCAGCGACATGGGCGCCATCCGCCGCCAGACCGCCCTGCTCGAGCGCGCGACGCGCACCCTCAACGGCGCCCTGCCCGGACGCCTGCATGGCCACTGGCAGGTCGCCGCACTGTCCACCGATGCGTTGATCGTGACTGCCGAGAGCTCGGCGTGGGCGACGCCGCTTCGGGCCTATCAGGCGGCCTTGCTGGAGGCGGCCGCCGAGTCGCTGGGGGTGCGGCCCGCCCGACTGCAGATCCGCCTGGCAACACCGCCACCCGCCAGACCGCCCCGGCAGAGTGTCACCCTGAGCGCCGAGACGGCCCGGCACCTGGAATCCGCCGCCCGGGGCATGGACAACGACCGTCTTGCGGCATCGCTGCGCCGCCTGGCGTCGCGCCGCTACGGCGAGTCAGGTAACGGGTAGCGGCTGATCGTAGGTGATCGGCGCCACCTCATCGCCCTCGAAGGTCACCTCTTCCCAGGCATCCCGCTCGACCAGGAGCTTTCGCAACAGTCGATTGTTGAGCTCATGACCCGACTTGTAGCCATGGAAGGCCCCGATCAGACTGCGATTGAGTTGGTAGAGATCACCGATGGCATCCAGGATCTTATGCTTGGCAAACTCGTTCTGGTACCGCAGGCCGTCCTCGTTGAGCACCCGGTAGTCGTCGACCACAATCGCATTATCGAGACTGCCGCCCAGCGCGAGGTTGTTCTGGCGCAGGTACTCGATGTCGCGCATAAAGCCGAAGGTCCGGGCGCGGCTGACTTCCTTGACGAAAGACGTCGATGAGAAATCCACCTCGGCGGTCCGCTCGCCGGCCCGGAACACCGGATGATCGAACTCGAGGGTGTAGCTCACCTTGAAGCCGTCGTGCGGGGCAAAGCTGACGCGCTTGCCGTCGGGCTCCTCGATGGTCAGCGGACGGGTGATGCGCACAAACCGCTTGGGAGCCGCCTGCTCGAGGGTCCCCGCCGAGCGGATGAGAAAAACGAAGGGCCCGGCACTGCCGTCCATGATCGGCACTTCCGGTGCCGACAGGTCGATGTAGGCATTGTCGATGCCCAGCCCCGCCATCGCCGAGAGCAGATGCTCGACGGTGGCCACCCGCACACCATCCCGGCTCAGGCAGGTCGAGAGCACGGTATCGGCCACGTTTTCGGGATCCGCGGCAATCTCGACCACTGGATCAAGGTCGATCCGACAGAAGCGAATGCCGGTATTGGCCGGTGCCGGGCGCAGGGTAAGGTAGACCTTTTCCCCCGTGTGGAGCCCGACACCGGTTGCCCGGATGCTGTTTTTGAGCGTGCGTTGTCGAATCATCAATCCTGTCCAGAAAAAGTGCGCATCAAATTAGTGCGGCAGCATAGCAGAAACCCGGCTCACCCGGCAGACTCAATCAGTCGGCCTGGCGCCGGAGAAAGGCCGGAATATCCAGGTATTCCATGTCGCTACCCGCTGCCGCGGCATTGCTGCCGGTCGCACTCCACTGACGGGCCGCCGGCCGCTCGGGCGTCTCACTGGCCGGATCACCACTGGCCGCCTTGCGCGGGACCAGCCGTGCGGCCGGCGCCGCTTCGGGCTCCTGGGCCGGACGATCGGCGGCCAGACCGGTCGCCACCACCGTGACCCGAATCTCGCCCTCGAGCTCGGGATCGATCACGGTACCCACCACGACAGTCGCCTCGTCCGAGGCAAATTCCTTGACGGCGTTGCCGACTTCGTCGAATTCACCAATGGACAGATCCAGCCCCGCGGTCACATTCACCAGCACACCGTTGGCTCCGGCGATATTGGCATCCTCGAGCAGCGGGCAGGCGATGGCCCGTTCGGCGGCTTCGCGCGCCCGACCCTCGCCGCTGGATTCACCGGACCCCATCACCGCCATGCCCATTTCCGACATCACGGTGCGCACGTCGGCAAAGTCGACATTGATCAGGCCCGGGCGAGTGATCAGCTCGGCAATGCCTTTCACGGCCCCCAGCAGAACATCATTGGCCGACTTGAAGGCGTTCAGCAGCGTCAGCTCCTGCCCCAGCACCGAGAGCAGCTTTTCATTGGGGATCGTGATCAGCGAGTCGACCTCACGCTCGAGCTCGCGGATCCCCTCCTCGGCGACGCTCATGCGCTTCTTGCCCTCGAAGGGGAACGGCTTGGTGACCACTGCCACCGTCAGCACGCCCATTTCGCGGGCAATCTGCGCGACCACCGGGGCCGCCCCGGTGCCGGTCCCGCCGCCCATGCCGGCGGTGATGAACACCATATCGGCGCCTTCCAGCACCTCGGTGATTCGCTCGCGATCGTGATCGGCGGCCTCGCGACCCACCTGCGGATGGGCGCCGGCACCCAGCCCCTTGGTAATGCCCTGACCCAGCTGCAGCGTGGTCCGTGCCGAACTGTTGCGCAGCGCCTGGGCATCGGTATTGGCGCAGATGAAATCCACCCCGTCCACGTCAGCGGCCACCATGTGCTGGACGGCGTTACCGCCGCCACCGCCCACGCCGACGACCTTGATAACCGCGTTCTGGTTATAGCTATCCATTAATTCGAACATTGCTTCACCCTCCGTCAGTGAATCAGAAATTTCCCTTGAACCAGTCTTTCATCCGGCCCCATACCGCCGTGAAGCCCTGAGCTCCGCCGGCCGAAAGTTCCGGACGCGATTCGTCACGGTGTTGCCAGCCGCCATGCAGCAAACCAACACCCGTGGAGTAGATCGGGTTGCGGACCACATCCGTCAGCCCCGTCATGTGTTGCGGCAACCCCAGGCGCACCGGGGTGTGGAAGACCTCCTCGGCCAGATCCACCGCTCCTTCCATCTTCGAGCTGCCGCCGGTAAGCACCACGCCGGCCGCAATCAGATCCTCGAACCCGCTTCGTCGCAGCTCCGCCTGCACCAGCGTCATGAGCTCCTCGTAGCGTGGCTCCACCACCTCGGCGAGGGTCTGACGGGACAGCCGCCGCGGCGGGCGATCTCCCACTGACGCCACCTCGATGGTCTCGTTGCTGGTCGCAAGCTGGGACAGCGCGCAGGCGTAGCGCATCTTGATGTCCTCGGCATGCTGGGTGGGCGTGCGCAGGGCCACAGCGATGTCATTGGTGACCTGATCGCCGGCAATGGGAATGACCGCGGTATGCCGGATGGCGCCATCGGTGAACACCGCGATGTCGGTGGTTCCGCCACCGATATCCACCAGGCAGACGCCCAGTTCCTTTTCGTCCTCGGTCAGCACGGCATGACTGGAGGCCAGTTGCTCGAGGATTACGTCATCCACCTCGAGCCCGCAGCGGCGGATGCACTTGACGATGTTCTGGGCGGCACTGACCGCACCGGTGACCATGTGGACCTTGGCCTCGAGACGCACACCGGACATCCCCACCGGTTCCCGGACGCCTTCCTGGCTGTCGATGATGTACTCCTGCGGCAGGGTGTGGAGGATCTCCTGGTCCGCGGGAATGGCCACGGCGCGCGCGGCATCGAGGACGCGCTCGACGTCGCTGCGCGTGACCTCGCGATCCTTGATGGCGACGATGCCGTGGGAGTTGAGCGAGCGCACATGGCTGCCGGCGATGCCCACGTAGACCGAGTGGATCTGGCAGCCGGCCATCAGCTCGGCCTCCTCCACCGCCCGTTGGATGGACTGCACCGTCGACTCGATATTGACCACAACGCCCTTTTTGAGCCCGCGCGAGCGATGCGACCCAATGCCGATCACCTCGACATCACCGCCAGCCTGCATCTCGCCCACGATCGCCACGACCTTCGAAGTGCCGATATCCAGGCCCACCAGCAGATTGCGTTCCTGTTTTCTTGTCATTGACTCATTCCTCGTCCTGCCATCGCAGGGCAAATCCATCGGGGTAGCGCAGATCGGCTACCGCCGGCTGTCGTTGATCGGTCTCGGCCAACTGCTGCCAGGCCGCGACAAAGCGCGCCAGGCGGGCGTCGACCGAGTCGCGGCCCAGACGGATGACGCCGCCCGTCTCGAGTGTCAGTGTCCAGGCCCGACGCTCGTTGAGCGTGAGCGCCACGGCCTGCAGGGAGACCGCGTCGAGCTGGGTCTGCAATGCCCGATAGCGGGCCAGAACGCGCTCGGCACTGCCCGGCGGACCGGCCAGGGCCGGCAGCGCCAGATCCGGCAGCGGGCTGGGCCGGAACAGCTCGGCATCGGCATTCATCAGTGCGCCCTCCCCCCAGATGGCCACCGCCTGATGGGCATTGACGGTGACGCGCAGGGCATCCGGCCAGACCCGCCGGACCGTTGCCGTGGCCACCCACGGCAACGACTCGACCGCTTCGCGGATCGCCTCGACGTCGGCCGTGAGCAGCCCGCCCTGTAGCGATTCGCTCAGCGCCGCACGCAGCTCCGACTCCTGCAAGCGAGCCAACTCGCCATCGAAGCCGATCCGCTCGAGGGGCAGCAGCGGCTCGACCCACCCTCGGTCGAGGGCATGCAGGGCGCCGGCGCCGAGTGCCATCAGACATCCCAGCAGCAGCAACAGCCCGGCGCGTTGGCTCAGAAAACCGCTCACTGTGTTTCACCATGCCTCCAGCTCGTCAGCAGAATCCGCGCCACCAGCTCGTGCATCCCGATCCCGGCGGCTGCGGCCGCGGCAGGCACCAGGGAGTGATCGGTCATGCCCGGGATGGTGTTCACCTCGAGCAGCCACAGGTCGCCTTGCGGATCCGCCATGATGTCCACCCGACCCCAGCCGCCGGCGCCGATCGCGGTGAAGGCCCGGCGTGCCAGCTGCGCCATCCGGGCCTCGGCCGCCGCGTCCAGACCGCAGGGCAGCACCATGCGGGTCGACTCGGATTGATACTTGGCGCGGTAGTCATAAAACGGCTGATCCACCTCGATACGAATGGCCGGCAGGGTCCAATCCTCGAGCAACGCGAGCGTATATTCGGGGCCTTCGATGCAGCGCTCGACCAGCGCCGCCTCGCCAAACACGCGGGCCTGCTCGGCGGCCGCCGCCAGATCATCGGCGCGATCCACCCGGGCCGTGCCCATGCTCGAGCCCTCATGCAGCGGCTTGACAAAAAGCGGCAGCCCCAGCGCCTTGACCACCGTCTGCGGGTCGTCGCCATGGCGCAGTACGCGGAAGGCCGGCGTCGGCAGGTCCATCGCCTGCCAGATGCATTTGCTGCGCAGCTTGTCCATGCCCAGGGCCGAGGCCAGCACGCCGCTGCCGGTATAGGGAATGCCCATGGCTTCGAGCGCGCCCTGCATCACGCCATCCTCGCCCCCCGGCCCATGCAGGGCGATGAACGCACGGTCATAGCCGGCGAGGGCGGCCACCGGGCGCTCGGCGGGATCGAAGGCGGTGGCATCGACGCCCATCGCCTGCAGCGCCGCCAGACACTCGCCGCCGCTGGCCAGCGAGATCTCGCGCTCCGCCGAGTGACCGCCCATGAGCACGGCGACCCGGCCGGGGTCATGGCCCTGGAGGTGGGCATCAGCCGTCATTGGACAACGCCTCCCCGATAATGCGGACCTCGGTCTCGAGGGTGATCCCATAGACGGCTTGCACCCGGGCCCGCACCCGCTCAATCAGTGCCTCGATATCGGCCGCGCAGGCCTCACCGTCGTGGACGATGAAGTTGGCGTGTTTCTCGGAGACCCGGGCGCCGCCCTCGCGGGCGCCCTTGAGGCCGGCGGCCTCGATGAGCCGCGCCGCGTGGTCGCCGGGCGGATTGCGAAACACCGACCCACCGCTGGCAATGCCGGTGGGCTGCTTCTGCGCCCGCTCGGCCAGCAGGCTCTTGACCCGCGCCTTGAGCGCATCCGGATCACCCCCGGGCTGGAACTGGAACGTAGCGGCGGTAAACCACTCGCCGTCCATCCCGCGGACTTCGCGATAGCCCACCGCAAAGTCGGCGGGGTCGCGCTCGCGAAGCGTGCCGTGACGATCGACGGTTTCCACCGACTCGACCTGCGACCAGGTATCACCGCCCCAGGCACCGGCATTCATTGCCAGCGCGCCGCCAACCGTGCCCGGGATGCCGGCAAAAAACGCCGCTCCGGTGTAACCGCGTCGACCACATTCGCGCGCCAGCTTGGCGCAGGGGACCCCGGCATCGACCCGGATTCGCCCGTCGCCACGGTCCTGTAGCGATGACAGCCCCCGATGCAGACGGATTACGGTCCCCCGCAGCCCGCCGTCGCGGATCAACAGATTGCTGCCCAGACCCAGCCAGTGGAAGGGCTCGACCGCCTGATCACTGGCCAGAAAGCGGGCCAGATCACGGCTGTCCGCCGGTTCGTACACCCGCGCCGCGGGTCCACCCACGCGCCAGGTGGTGTGTCGCGCCATTGGCACGGACTGGCGCAGCTGACCGTGATGCGCTGTCATGACCGTCCCTCCCCAGTCAGCAGCCGCGGCAGCGCCGTCCCGATGCTGCCGGCGCCCAGGGTGATCACCACGTCATCGGGCTGGAGCATGGCGGGCAGGATGGAGACCAGTTCATCAAGGTCGCTGACAAACACCGGATCGACCTGACCGCGTAGCCGGATGGCACGGCACAGACTGCGGGCATCGGCGCCGGGCAACGGGGCTTCACCGGCGCCGTAGACCTCGGTGACCAGGAGTAGATCGGCATCGCCCAGAACGCGCGCGAAATCGTCGAACAGATCGCGGGTGCGGGTGAATCGATGCGGCTGGAAGATCACCACCAGCCGCTGCCCCGGCCAGTTGCTGCGCAGCGCCTCGGTAATCGCCTCGATCTCGCGCGGGTGATGGGCGTAATCGTCCATGAGCAGACTGCTGCCGCCGGCGACGGGCAGCCGCCCGAGCTGCTGGAACCGGCGGCCGATACCGGCAAACGCCCCGAGGGCATGCTGAATCGCGCTATCGTCAACATTCAATGCCCGCGCCACGGCAATGGCGCCAAGTGCGTTGAGGACATTATGGCGGCCCGGGAGATTGAGGGTGACCGGCATCGGATCGACCCCTTCGGCGCGCACCGTGAAATGGCTGCGTCCCGAATCGGCAACAATATCGGTGGCCCGGACATCGGCGGTGGCCGAGAACCCGTAGGTGCGTACCGGCCGCGCCAGCTCGGCGGCCAGCGAGCGCAGTTCGACATCCTCGTCGCAGAGCACGGCAAGGCCATAGAAAGGCAGATGGTGCAGAAACTCGATGAAGGTCGCGCGCAGCCGGTTGAAGTCGCCGCCATAGGTCTCGAGATGGTCGGCATCGATGTTGGTGACCACCGCCAGCATCGGGTTGAGATAGAGGAACGAGGCATCGCTTTCATCCGCCTCGGCCACCAGATAGCGGCCGGTGCCAAGGCGTGCGTGACTGGCGGCGCTGTTGAGCCGGCCGCCGATCACAAAGGTCGGGTCCAGATCCGCCTCGCCGAGGATGCTTGCCACCAGGCTGGTGGTTGTGGTTTTGCCGTGGGTACCCGCTACCGCAATGCCAAACCGAAAGCGCATCAGTTCAGCCAGCATTTCGGCCCGCGGGACCACGGGGATGCGCGCGGCACGCGCGGCAATGACCTCGGGATTCTCCTCGGTCACGGCGCTGGAGATGACCACCGCATCGGCGTCACGCACCTGCTCGCCCCGATGCCCGATGGCAATGCTCGCTCCCAGGTCACGCAGATGCTCGATCACGGCATTCCCGCGCAGGTCCGAGCCACTCACTGTATAGCCCAGATTGAGCAGCACTTCGGCAATGCCGCCCATGCCAGCCCCGCCGACGCCCACAAAATGCAGACGCTGGACCGGGCCCATGGCGCCGGGACCCCCAGGGGTCTGGGATTGCACGGTATTCATGCGCTCACCGCCAGGCAAACGTCGGCGACCTGTTCGGCGGCCCGCGGCCGTCCGACCCGACGGGCGTTGGCGGCCATTCGGGCACGCGCCGCCGGATCGCCCAGCAGCGGTCGGAGCATTGTCGCCAGCCCCTGCGCCGAGAGCGCGTTGTCGGCAATCATGCAGGCCGCATCGGCATCCACCAGGAACCGCGCATTGGCGCGTTGATGATCGTCCACCGCGTAGGGATACGGCACCAGAATCGCCGGACGACCCACCGCCGCCAGTTCCGAGACGGTCAGCGCGCCCGAGCGGCAAATCACCACATCGGCGTCGCGGTAGGCGCTCGCCATGTCATCGATAAAGGCGCGCACATCCGCCTCGAGCCCCGCCTCGCGATACCCGGCCCGGGCGGTTTCGAGGCTGCGCTCGCCGGCCTGGTGCAGCACCGTCGGCTGCTCCGCCGCGGGCAGCAGGGCCAGCGCCTCGGGCACCCGCTGATTGAGGGTGCGTGCCCCCAGGCTGCCGCCGATCACCAGAAGACGCACACGCGACGGGGGCGGCGCCGGGTCGGCCTCGGCAAGCGCGGTGATCGCGCCGCGTACCGGGTTGCCGGTAAAAGTCGTCCCCCGATCACCGGGGAAGTGCGCACCCAGTCCCGTCAACACCCGGGTGGCCAGTCGCGAGAGCAGCCGATTGGTCAGCCCGGCAATCGCATTCTGTTCGTGAATGATCAGCGGGACCCCCTTGAGCCATGCCGCGATGCCCCCCGGTCCGGCCACATAGCCGCCCATTCCCAGCACTGCACGCGGCCGGTGCCGACGCAGCACCGAGAGCGTTTGCAGCACCGCGCGTGCCACCATCCACGGCGCTTTCAGCCAGCCCGCCCAACCGTTCCCGCGCAGACCCCGCACGGTGACTGTCTCGAGGGGGATACCGGCCTGCGGGACGACACGGGCCTCGAGCCCGAGCGGTGTTCCGAGCCAGATCACCGGCGTCGACTGCCGATCCAGCACTTCTGCCACGGCCAGCGCCGGAAAGACATGCCCGCCGGTGCCCCCGGCGATAATCAGGATGGGTCGCCCTGTCATGCCGCCCCCCGCCGCGGCCGCTGACTGGCCGCCCGGCCGGCGCGCCGGCATTCAAGATCGGCGCGCATCAGCAGACCCAATGCCAGCGCGGTTACCACCAGACTGCTGCCGCCGTAGCTCATCAAGGGCAGCGTCAGGCCCTTGGTGGGCAACAGCCCCAGATTGACGCCCATGTTCACAAAGGCCTGCAGCCCGAATGCGATCGAAACCCCGTAGGCCAGCAGGCCGGCGAACAGCCGCCCGCTGCGCAGACTGGCTGCACCAATCCCGCAACCGCGCCAGACGACAAAGCTGTACAGGCCGATGGCGACGGCCATACCGACAACGCCCAGCTCTTCGGCCATCACTGCAAAGACAAAGTCGGTATGGGCCTCGGGCAGATAGAAAAGCTTCTGGACGCTGTTCCCCAGACCCACTCCCAGCCACTCGCCGCGGCCCACCGCAATCAGCGACTGGGTGAGCTGGAAACCGCTGGCAAACGGATCCGCCCACGGATCAGTAAACGCCGTAAAGCGATCCAGCCGATAGGGCTCGGCGATGATCAGCGCCGCTCCCGCGACCCCGGCGACGCTGAGCAGCGCCAGAAAGATCAGCAGCGGCACGCCGGCAATGAACAGCACACCGCCAACCGTGGCCGCCAGCACGGCCAGGGCACCGAAATCGGGTTGCGCAAGCAGTAGTCCGCCCACGGCCAGCATCACCACAGCCACCGGCAGTATCGGCGCGGCGGATGTCCGCACCCGCTCGCCCTGACGCGCGAGCAGAGCCGCAAAGTAGATGAGCACAAACAGCCGGATGAATTCCGAGACCTGCAGGTTGACCGGTCCCAGCGGGATCCAGCGGGTCGCGCCATTCACCTCGCGCCCAACCCCCGGGATGAGCACGGCGATCAGCAGCGCAAAGGACAGCACCAGCAATGGCGCGGACAGGGCCTGCACCCATGCCAGCGGGATACGCAGGCAGACCGCGAAGGCGAGCATGCCCAGTCCCAGGAATGCCGCCTGGCGCTGGAGAAAATGCGTGGCCGCATCGTTGGCTTCCTCACCAATCGCCACCGAGGCCGAGGCCATCATCACCAGCCCCAGCGCGGCCAGCACGAGAATTGCCACCAGCAGCGGGCGGTCGAGTTCGCCGACGCCCAGGGTCCGCCCTGAAAAGGGGGCGGTCAGCATTGACAGTGAGAGGCGCTCAGTCATGGGGCATCGCCTCCACCCGACGGCGAAAGTGCTCGCCCCGCGCCCGGTAGTCGATGAACTGGTCCAGACTGGCACAGGCCGGCGACAGGAGGATCACGTCGCCGGGTCGGGATAGGCGCCGCGCCGCCTGCAGTGCCGCATCCAGATCGCTAACCGCGGTCACGCTGACATGCCCGGCGAGGGCCTCGGCAAGAGCGGCTGCATCGCGGCCGAAGACGACGGCCGCGCGACCCGTGCCGGCCAGTGCCGCGCCCAGGGCGGCAAAGGACTGACCTTTTCCATCGCCACCGGCAATGAGCACCAGCGGCGCTTCCATGCCACGGATGGCGGCGATGGTTGAGGCCACGTTGGTCGCCTTGGAGTCGTTCACCCACTGCCGGCCGTCCCGCCAGCCAAGGGGCTCGGTGCGGTGCGGCAGGGAGCGGAATGCGCCGAGGGCAGTCACCATCGCGTCGCGATCAAGCCCGGCGGCGTCGCCAATGGCAAGCGCTGCCAGCGCGTTCAATGCATTGTGACGACCCGGCAGGGCGAGGTCGGCGCGCGGCATGACGGGGGTCGCACCCGCCATGAGCCAGGTCCCGGCGTTGTGCTGGCCGATTCGCCAGGCCGACGCCGGCACCGCCGTGTCGCCGAACCAGTGGACGGCTGCGCCGTCGCCGGCCATATCCCGCACCCAGGGGTCGTCGGCGTTGATAACCGCCTGATCGGCATGCCGGTAGACTCGAGCCTTGGCCGCGGCATAGGCAGTCATATCGTCGTAGCGGTCAAGGTGATCGGGACTCAGGTTGAGGACCGCGGCCACCCGGGGCTGCAGCGATACCGTAGTCTCGAGCTGAAAACTCGACAGTTCGAGGACAAACAGCTCGGCGCGCGGATGGCGGGCCAGCAGTGTCAGCGCGGCGGGGCCAAGATTGCCACCGGCGGCGACGTCGATCCCGGCCTGCTCGGCCATCGCCGCGACCATGCGGGTAACGGTGGTCTTGCCGTTGGAGCCGGTAATCGCGATCACCGGGGCGGTGACGGCCCGTGCGAACAGCTCGATCTCGCCGATGATCGGCTGCCCGCGTCCCTGCGCCGCCCGCAAGGCGGGATGGCGCGGATCAACGCCGGGGCTGAGGACGATTTCAGCGGCGCTGGCCAGCAGCCGATCGTCCAGGTCGCCGGTAATGACCGGAACATCCGGATGGCGCGCTTGCAGGGCATCAGCCCGGGGCGGCTGGCTGCGGGTGTCCATGACCGCGACCCGGTGACCGGCGGCGGCCAGATGGCAGGCCGCCGCGTGGCCGGACTCGCCCAGGCCGACAATCACCTGATCCCATTCGATGCGGGTGTGCATGCGCGCCTCGTCCCTCATCGCAGCTTCAACGTGGCCAGACCGATGAGCACCAGCACCACCGAGACAATCCAGAACCGCACGATGACCCGCGGTTCGGGCCAACCCTTGAGCTCGAAGTGGTGATGGAGTGGCGCCATGCGAAAAATCCGTCGCCCCGTGCGCTTGAACCAGAGCACCTGGATCATCACCGAGACCGTCTCGGCGACAAACACGCCCCCCATGATGAACAGCACCAGCTCCTGTCGGACCACCATGGCGATCATGCCCAGCGCGGCGCCCATCGCCAGCGACCCGACATCCCCCATAAAGACCTGCGCGGGGTAGGTGTTGAACCATAGAAACGCCAGTCCAGCCCCCACCAGTGCGCCGACGAAAACCGTCAACTCACCCGCCCCGGCCACGTAGGGGATCGCCAGATAATCGGCAAAATTCACATTGCCGCTGGCGTAGGCAAAGATCCCCAGGGCACCGCCCACCAGCACCGTGGGCATGATGGCGAGGCCATCCAGCCCGTCGGTGAGGTTGACCGCATTCGAGGCGCCCACCACCACCAGCCACGTCAGCGGAATCAGCAGGATGCCCAGGGGGATCGCCACATCCTTGAGAAAGGGCAGGATCAGCGTGGTCTGAACGGGGGAGGACGCCGTCGCGAACAGCACCGCGCCGGCAATCAGGGCCGCAATGCTCTGCAGCAGCAGCTTGGAGCGGGCGCTCAGCCCTTCACTGCTGCCGCGGGTGAGCTTCAACCAGTCGTCGGTGCCGCCGATTGCTCCAAAGGTCAGAGTGGTGAGCAGCACAAGCCAGACGAAGCGATTGGTCAGATCCCCCCACAGGAGGGTCGCCACGCCAATCCCCACCAGCATGAGGGCACCCCCCATGGTGGGCGTGCCGGCCTTGGAATAATGACTGACCGGACCCTCGGTACGGACATGCTGACCCACCTGATGGCGCTCCAGCCGGGCAATCAGCCAGGGCCCAACCAGCAGGCCGATACCCAGCGCGGTCAGCGTGCCGAGGATGGCCCGAAAGGTCAGGTACTGAAAGACATTGAACGCGCTGTAGTAGGCCTCCAGCTGTTCGGCGAGCATCAGGAGCATGCGCGTCCCTCCCCCGGCCCACCGATCGCCAGAGCGGTCACCACCTCGTCCATTGCCGCCGAGCGCGATCCCTTGATGAGCACGTTGATGCCCGGACGGGCTGCGGTCTTGACCGCATCCACCAGTTCACCGCGGCTCGCAAACCAGGCGCCGCCAGCGCCGAATCCCTCGGCCGCGTGGGCGGCAAGGGCACCGGTGGCAAACAACCGCTCAACCCCCCGCTCCCGGGCCTGCTCACCGGCGCGTTGATGCAGCGCCGGGCCCGCATCGCCCAGCTCCGCCATGTCGCCCAGAACCAGCCAGAGGGGCGTGTCGGTTGCGGTCAGTGTCTCGAGCGCCGCCGTGAGCGAGGCCGGGTTGGCGTTGTAGCTGTCATCCACCAGCGTCATCGACCCCAGGCCGTCGCGATACTGAAGTCGCCCGGCGACGGGGGCAACTGCCATGAGGCCATCGGTGATCGCCTCGAGGCTGGCCCCGGCGGCGCGGGCGGCCGCGGCGGCGGCCAGTGCATTGGCTCGGTTGTGACGCCCGGGCAGGGGCACTGCCACGGTGATGGCGGCATCCTCGAAGCGAATCTCGAGCCGACCGTCGGCCCGTTCGACGCCAGTAACCTCGGCGGGGTGGCCGTCAAGGCTGAAGCGCTTGATGTGACAATGCGCCGCCTTTTGCTCCCAGACCGCAGCATGCGGGTCGTCGGCATTGATGATGGCGTAGCCCTTGGCGGGCAGTTCCTCAAACAATTCGCCCTTGCAGTCGGCCACCGCCGCAACGCTGCCAAAGCCCTGCAGGTGCGCGGGACCGGCATGTGTCACCACGCCCACCCAGGGACGCGCCCAGCTCGCCAGCAGCGCGATGTCACCGGGCTTGCCACAGCCCATCTCGACGATGGCGAAGTGGTCGTCCGGGTCGATGCCACAGAGCGTCAGCGGCACCCCCAGCTCGTTATTCAGATTGCCGGCGGTAGCCCGGGTGGTGCCACAGCGCCCGAGGATGGCGGCGAGCATTTCCTTGACTGTCGTCTTGCCATTGCTGCCGGTCACACCCACCACCCGGGCGCGACTCGCCGAGCGGGCGCGGCAGGCCAGTTCAATGAGCACAAGTTGCGGGTTGTCGACCCGCCATTGCGGCAGCGTCGAGTCGGTGTAGTGATTGACCACGGCAGCCGCCGCTCCGGCACGGGCCGCGGCATCAATGCAATCATGCCCGTCGATACGTTCGCCGCGCAGCGCGACAAAAAGATCCCCGGGTTTGACGCGCCGCGAATCAATGGCGACACCGGTGACGGACACCTCGCCGCCACGCGACTCGCCGCCGAGCTCGGTGACCAGTGACAGCAGCCGAACCGCTTCCATCAGCCTGCCCTCCGCGCCAGCACGCCGGTCACGCAGTCGCGATCACTGAATGCATGGGCCGTGGCGCCGACCCGCTGCTCGGTCTCATGGCCCTTGCCGGCGATCAGCACGGCGTCGGCCGGGCCGGCCTGGTCGATGGCGGTGGTGATGGCACGGGCGCGATCTTCGATGACCCGACAGTCCCCATGGCTTGCACAGCCGGCACGCACCGCCTCGAGGATCGCCGTCGGCGACTCGGACCGGGGGTTGTCACTGGTCAGAACGATGGCGTCGGCATGCTGGCCGGCCGCCGCTCCCATCAAGGGCCGCTTGCCGGTGTCACGATCGCCGCCGCAGCCAAAGACCACCCAGAGCCGGCCGCCAACATGCGGTCTGAGGGCTTCGAGCGCCGCCGCGAGGGCGCCGGCGGTATGGGCATAATCGACAATGACCAGCGGGCCGCCATCGGCAGTGAACCGTTCCATCCGACCCGGCACCGGTTGCAACCGCCCCAGCGCTGTCAGCGCCGACTCCATCCTGGCAGGCTCGATCACTGCCCCCAGCGCCGCGAGCGCATTGAGGGCATTAAAATCGCCCATCAGCGGCAGACGGGCGGTGTACTGTTGGCCGTCATAATCAATGGCCAGCTCGAGGCCTTCGGCCCGACGCTCGAGCTGCGATAGACGCAGTGTGGCCGCCGCGGTGTAACCGTAGAGAATCGGCGTGGCGTCAGAGAGCGGGTGTGCGGCCAGATCCGCGCCCACGGCATCATCCCCGTTGAGCACCTGGCGGCGCAGCCCCGGCCAGGCGAACAGACGGCGTTTGGCGGCGCGATAGGCGGCCGCTGAGCCGTGATAGTCAAGATGATCACGCCCCACGTGCGTGAGCACCGCGGTGGCAAACGTCACGCCATCCACGCGATGCTGTGCAAGGGCGTGCGAGGAAACTTCCATCGCCACGCAGGCCATGCCCTCGTCGCGTAGCGCCGCCAGGCGGGCCTGGACACTGACCGGATCCGCGGTGGTCTGCGTCGAGGTCCGGAGCTGGCCCGGTCGGCCCCAACCCACGGTCCCCATCACAGCGGCCGGTCCATGCAGATCCTCGGCCATTTGCGCGATGTAGTGGGACACCGAGGTCTTACCATCCGTACCCGTGACCGCAATCACCGTCATGGCCCGGGATGGCTCGTTGTAGAACCGCCCGGCGATGGCACTGGCCAACGCACCGACACCGGCCCGGGCAACGGCGACAACGCCCGCGGCCGCGCAGCGCTCGGCAATGGCGCGCTCGTCCCGCCCGGCCGCGGGCTCATAGAGCACCACGCTGGCCCCGGCCGCAAGCGCCTGATCGAGATAATCCAGGCCATGGGCCTGGTGCCCGGCCAGCGCCAGGAACAGCCCGTGTGGCGCGAGTCGGCGGGCATCAAGCCCGATGTCCGCCACGCGAACCCCGCTCAGCCGCGCGTCAACCAGCCAGGGGGCGAGCAACGCTTCGGCGGACCAGATCCGGCTCATGGCGCCTCTCCCCCGGCAACGGTCAGGCCCGGCCGGTCAAGGGCGGCATCAGGCATGACGTTATACAGGCGCAGGGCGTCACCCATTACTGCCCGAAACACCGGCCCCGCCACGGGGCCCGCATAGTAGGCGTCGCCCTGCGGCTCATTGATCGTCACCACCGCCACAAAGCGCGGGTCGGTGGCCGGTGCCATCCCGGCAAAGGTGGATATATAGCGGTCCTCGGCATAACCGCCGGCCACGGCCTTGCGGCTGGTACCGGTCTTACCGGCGACCTGATATCCAGGAATCGCCGCCTGCGTCGCCGTTCCTCCCGACCGGGTCACCGCGGTCAGCATGTCGCGCAGCTGCGTTGCACGCCGAGTGCTCATCACCCGCTCGGGGTCCGGCCGCCGCCCGTCCGTTATGAGCCCCGGCGTGGGCAGCTCCCCCCCGGAGGCGATGGCCGAGTAGGCCCTCGCCAGCTGCAGATTACTCACCGACAGGCCGTAGCCAAAGGCAAGCGTGGCGCGTTCGATGGGGCGCTCCGATGGCATGGAAGAAAGCCTGCCGGCGGTATCACCGGGAAAGCTCAGACCACTGGGCTCACCCATGCCGAGGCTGTTGAACGTCTCCCAGACCTTCCCCGAATCAAGGGACAGGGCCATTCGTGCGGCGCCGACGTTGCTGGACTTACGCAGCACGCCGGCGACCGTGAGCTCACCGAAGTTGCGAACGTCACGCACCTGATGGCCGCCGACCCGCATCACACCGGGCGCGGTCTCAACGGCGGTCTCGGGGCTGTAGCGGCCACTTCGAAGCGCGGCCAGCACTGTGAACGGCTTCATCACCGAGCCGGGTTCATAGCTGTCCGTGACGGCACGGTTTCGGTAACGCTCGCCGGTCATTTCCGACCGGCGATTGGGGTTGAAGGAAGGCTGATTGGCCATGGCCAGGATGTCGCCACTGTCCGCGTCCATCAACACAATGGAGCCGCTGGCGGCCTGATGCCGCTCGACGGCGGCCTTGAGCTCGCGGTAAGCGACGTACTGCAGCCGCTTGTCGAGGGTCAGCGTCAGGTCATGCCCGGCATCGGGCTCACGCAGTCGCTCGACATCCTCGATGGTGCGGCCATGGCGGTCGCGCAACACACGCTTCGCACCCGGCTCACCCGACAGCCAGTCGTCATAAACGCGCTCGATGCCCTCCTGGCCGTGGTCGTCGATGTTGGTAAAGCCGAGCACATGGCCGCTTACTTCGCCGGTCGGATAAAACCGGCGGTACTCACGCTGCAGGGCAACGCCGGGAACATCCAGTGTCGTCACCCGGGCGGCGAGATCTGGACTGACATGGCGCTCGAGGTAGAAAAAGGCCCGCTCGCGACGCTTTTCCAGGTCCGCTCGCAGTCTGGCCGGGTCGATGTCGAGCACCCGGGCCAACGCCGCCAGATCCTGCTCCGAAGCCTTTTGCGTCGTCACCCGCGGATCCGCCCAGACCGAGTCCACCGGTGCGCTGATGGCCAACGGCTGACCCTGTCGATCGTGGATCGTGCCGCGATGTGCCGGCAATGACTCCACCCGCACATGGCGCTGCTCGCCCTGTCCCTGCAGGAACGCCCCTTCAATCAGCTGCAGCGATACGGCCCGCGCCATCAACACCACCGGCAGCGCCAGCAGCAAGACCAGCACCAGCACCCGACGCCATGCCGGCGGTGTCACGGAGCGGGTCTTGCGCCGGGTCATTGTCGCTCACCCCGGGGATCGAGTCGGATCAGTGTCGTGTTTTCCGGGTCAATCGCCTCGAGCCCAATGGACTCACGGGCGATCCGCTCGACTCGGGACTGCATCGCAAGGGCGCCCTGCTCAAGCTGCAGTTGCCGCCACGAGGTGTTGAGTCGATCCCGGTCGTCGCGCAATGACTCGAGGGTGACGAACAGGCTGCGGGTTTCGTGGCGCACCTCCACCACGGCAACCGCCGAACCCACGGCCAGCACGCCCAGCACCAGCAGCATCAGGACCGGCCTTTTCATGGCAACCGCTCCGCAATACGGAGGGTGGCGCTGCGCGCGCGCGGGTTGCATCGCACCTCGGCTTCGGCGGGCCGATGGGCCCGACCGACGCGGCGCAGGCCGGGGCGCTTTTCCGGTGGCACGATTCCGGCCCCCGGGGGCAGATCGCCGACCTGACTGTTGCGCGCCATAAAGCGCTTCACGCGCCGATCCTCGAGGGAGTGAAAGCTGATCACCACCAGCCGACCGCCCGGCTCCAGCAGCTCGCAGATGTCATCGAGCAGCCGGCTGAGTGATTCCAGTTCGCCATTGAGGTGAATGCGGATTGCCTGAAAACTGCGCGTGGCCGGATGGCGTCCCGGCTCCGGCCGAGGCACCGCCTCAGTGATCAGCCGTGCCAATCCAGTGGTGGTCTGTGGCAGCTCGGCGGCATCCCGTGCGGCCACAATCGCCGTTGCAATGCGACGGGCGTAGCGTTCTTCGCCATACTCCTTGAGCACGCGCACCAGGGTGCCGGCATCGACTCGCTCAAGCCATTCGACCGCGGTCTCGCCACTGCCGTTGTCCATGCGCATATCGAGTGGTCCTTCGCGCATAAAGCTGAAGCCGCGCTCGGCCTGATCAAGCTGGGGCGACGACACACCCAGATCCAGCAGGATCCCCGAGACCCGACCGGCCAGACCGGCAGCACGCAGTTCGGCGCCCAAATCGGCGAAGTTGGCTTGCAGTATCCGGCAGCGCGGATCATCCCCGTGGCGTTGGCGGGCGCTGTCGACGGCCTGGGGATCGCGATCCACCAACCACAGCAACGCGCCCTCGCCGAGCGCCTCGACAAGCGCCTGAGCATGGCCGCCACGTCCATAGGTGGCATCCACATAGACGCCGTCCACGCGCGGAGCGAGCGCGGCAACCGCCTCGTCGCGCATCACGGCAGCATGCTCCCGTGGCTCGTTCACCACTCAGCCCCCTCAGAGCGACAGTGATTGCAGGTCATCGGGCAGCTCCTCGGCGTCGGTTGCCTCCGCCAGCCATTCATCCCGGCGCGATGTCCAGATGTCCTCATCCCAGAGCTCGAACTTGTTGCCCTGGCCGATCAGCACGGTGCGTTTGTCGAGCCCGGCGAAGCTGCGCAGCGGACCCGGCAGCAGGATCCGGCCGTTGCCGTCCAGCGGGCATTCGGTGGCATGACCGATCAGCAACCGCTGCAGACGTCGGGCGGTCGGGTTGAGGCTGGGCAACCGAACCAGCTTCTGCTCAATGTCCTCCCACTCGGGCAAGGGGTAGATCAGCAGGCAGTGATCACGATCGACGGTGACAATCAGATTCCCGTCACAAAGGGCCGTCAGCCGCTCGCGATAGCGGCTGGGGAAGGCTATCCGCCCCTTTGCATCGAGATTGATCTGAGTGACACCGCGAAACAATTTATTCCCCTTGAGTGACCCGTGGCTTCCATTATTAACCACTTTTTCCCACTTCTGACCACACTGTAGACAGACGGGTATGCCCCGTCAAGCCAACGCAAAGGGGATTTTTCCCTTGATGACAGGGACTTACAAAAACGAGCCAGAAAAGGAAGGGGAAAGAGTGGAAGCCGGCCTGTAAGCCGGGTTCTGTCGAGGGCAATCATTCCTCTGGGATACGCGTCGCCGCGCACCTCAAGCGACCTACCCGGGAGCTCGCACGGGCCGTGCTTGCACTCCCCTATTCGGTCTTGCTCCGGGTGGGGTTTACCGTGCCACGCCATGTTGCCATGCGTGCGGTGCGCTCTTACCGCACCTTTTCACCCTTGCCTGTGCCGTGCGGACACGGCCATCGGCGGTCTGATCTCTGCGGCACTTTCCGTCGGCTCTCACCGCCCAGGCGTTACCTGGCACCCTGCCCTATGGAGCCCGGACTTTCCTCGACGCCCTGAGGCGCCGCGACTGCCCGGCCGACTTCCGCCGTCAGTCTATCATTCCGACGGGGTCAGTCGTGGGGATTGGAGTCCTGCTCGAGAACCTGCTGATAGAGCTGGTTGACCGACACCCCGGTCAGCCTTGCCAGCACCCGCGCCGTCGACTTTGCCCCGAGCCCCTCATGACGCAGCAGACGCACCAGCTCGTCGGTGGCGGGCAGGCTCGGCGACGGAACATCGGCCGGCTCGGGCGCAGGACCCACCACCAGCACGAACTCGCCACGGCACTGATCGCTGTCGGCCGCAATCCATTCACGCAGCCCGGCCAGCGACTCGACGCGGGTGGTTTCGAAGCGTTTGGTCAACTCCCGGCAGACCGCCGCCTCGCGATCAGCTCCAAAGGCGTTTTCCATGGCCTCGAGGGTCGCTGGCAAGCGCCGTCCGGCTTCCAGAAAAACCTGTGTGCAGGCCTTATCCGCGAGGGCGTCCAGCCGCCGCCGGCGTGCGCTCGCCCGGGATGGCAGAAAACCCTCATAGAAAAACCGGTCGGTGGGGAGCCCGGCGATGGACAGCGCAGCGATCACGCTGGACGGCCCCGGCACGGCCAGCACCGGGTAGCCGGCCTCGTGGACGGCGCGCACCAGTCGGTAGCCCGGGTCACTGATCAGGGGGGTGCCAGCATCACTGATCAACGCCACCGACTCGCCGTCGGCGAGCCAGTTGAGCAGCCGCTCCACCCGGGCGATTTCATTGTGCTCATGGAGACTGATCAGCGAACCCTGAATACCGAGGCGCTGCAGCAATTGACGACTGTGGCGGGTATCCTCGGCGGCGATATGATCGGCGCTGCCGAGCACTTCACAGGCACGGGGACTGATATCGCCCACATTACCGATGGGTGTTGCGACCACATGGAGGGTCCCGGTGCGGTTTGACACGGTTTATCCCCGGACTCGATACTTTCGGACAATTCGTCAGTCTAACCGCCCGCTCATGCCACCGCGAGGCCTGCCTGTGCCCACCCCGCGACTACCGCTCATCGCCCTTTTCACCGCGCTGGTGGTGGCTGGATGCTCATCCATCGAACCGCGCGAAGCCTCAGAGCCGCTGACCTCGCTGGAACATCCCCGGATTGCCGCGGCGGAGTCGGCTCTTGCCGTTAATGACCCGGCCAGCGCCGTCGCTCTGTTGCGTAGGGCGGCCAGCGATTTCTCCGGTTCGAGCGCCACCGGCCTGCGACTCGAGGCCGCCCGAATCGCGCTGGGAATGGGCGACCCAGCGGCTGCCGAGAGGCTGCTGAACCAGGCTGACACGACCGCCAGTGCCGACAACCAGGCCCTCACCACCCTTTTGCGTACCCGCCTCGACGAGACCCTCGGCGATCGCACCGTGATCGAGCGACTCAATCGTTTGGCGGCCCCCTTGTCCGCGCGGATGGCCCCCTACCGGCTTGAGGCGCTGATCAAGGCCAAACTGGCCCGGGGCGACTGGATCGGGGCCATCAATGACTGGCGCGCACTGGATCGAAAGGCACTGACGCCTGCCCGGCGCCATCGCAGTGAAGCGCGCCTTTGGCAAGCACTGCAGGCGGCACCCATGGAGTCGCTGCGACGCGCGGCCGATACCGCTCGGCAATCGGTCACGGCGCAGTGGCTTGAGCTTGCCATCGGCGTGCGCCAACGCGCTCTCGACACCGAGGGCCTGCAGGCGTTTCTGGGCGATTATCCGCGCTCGGCCGCGGACGGTGCGATCAGTCAGCGATCGCTCCGGCGGATCCTTGCCATGCAGCGCGCCGATCTGTCACCGCCACGCCGTGTCGCGGTGCTGTTGCCCCTGAGCGGTGCCTGGGCCAGCGCCGGCCAGCAGATTCGTGACGGGTTGCTGGCGGCCTACCACGCCGACGACGGTGAACAGCCCGTACTGGTGTTTTTTGATGTCGGCGCCGCCGGTCTGAGCGTAACGGCGGCCTACCAGCAGGCACTCGCGGAGGGCGCGGGGCGCGTGATCGGTCCATTACGCAAACCTGCACTGCGCGATCTGGTGGCTTCCACCGACCTGTCGGTGCCGGTGCTGGCCCTCAACCGCATTGACAGCGATCGCGGCGGACCCCGCCTCCAGCAATTCGGACTGGCGCCCGAAAATGACGCCGCTGCCTCCGCGGCGCTGGCCCGACAAATGGGTCAGCAACGCATGCTCATGATCCGCCGGGACGATGACTGGGGGGCCCGGGTTGCCGCCGCGTTTGAAACCGCCCTCACCGAGGCGGACGGCGCTGTGGTCGGCGAAGTGCGTTACCCACCGGACCAGCAGGATCTGGCTTATCCGATCAAGGCCCTGCTCGGGATTGACGCCAGCGAGACACGCCACGAACGCCTCGAGTCCGTTACCGGCGAGCGCTACGGCTTTGAGGCACGGCGGCGTCAGGATATCGATGGCGTGTTCATGGCGGCCCGCGAGCGCGACGCCCGACTGGTGCTGCCGCAGCTGCGCTTTCACCGCGGCATCGGACTGCCGGTTTTCGGGGCCGGCACCAGCGTCCCCGATCGGCCCGACAGCAGTGCGCGGAGCGATCTGGAGGGGTTGGTTTTTGGCCGCATGCCCTGGCTGCTGGATGAACCCGCAGCGCCGATGGCCGATCAACCGGGTCAGCAGCTGATCAATACCGACCCGCCGACGCCCCGCACGCGACTGCAGGCCCTCGGTATCGACAGTTACCGGCTGCTCAAGGGAATCTCGGCACTGGCCCGCGACCCGAGCCTTTCCATGCCGGGCGCTTCCGGACGCCTGTCCATCAACGAGCGCCATCAAATCGGTCGTGCGATGGTGCCGGTACAGATGACCCAGCGGGGCATCCGGCGATTGAACCGGGCCGATGGCGAGGCGATCGCGGACCGGGTGCCATGACCGTCGCCGCGCATGAGACCGGAGCCGCCGCCGAGGCCCTGGCACTGGAATACCTCGAGCGCGAGGGCCTGCACCTCAGGGCACGCAATTTTCGTATTCGGCGCGGCGAAATCGATCTGATCATGGAAGACCGTGGCGAGATTGTCTTTGTCGAGGTGCGGGCCCGGCGCAGGAGCGGGTTTGGTGACGGTGTCGAGAGCATCACCGCGGCCAAGCGCCGTCGCCTGATTGCGGCCGCAAAGGCGTGGCTGCAACGCCAGCGCCATGAACCGCCGACGCGTTTTGACGTGATCGCCGTCACGCCCGAGACCCGCCACGTGGAATGGATCCGGGATGCATTTCGCGCCGATGAATGAACCGTCAACACCGAACAGGGGATACCCATGAGCGCCAGCGATCGGATTGCGCAACAGTTTCACGCCAGCATCCAGGCCAAGCAGACCGCGCTTGATCAGCTGCCAACGTTCATTGAGCGGGCGGGTGGCGCGATGGTCGACTGCCTGCAGCGCGAGGGGCGTATTCTCAGCTGCGGCAACGGTGGCTCGGCGGGCGACGCCCAGCACTTCTCCTCCGAGCTGCTCAACCGGTTCGAGATGGAGCGCCCGGGACTGCCGGCCATCGCCCTGACCACCGACAGCTCAACGTTGACGTCCATTGCCAACGACTACGATTTCAACGAGATTTTCGCCCGACAGATCCGCGCGCTCGCGCTACCCGGCGATGTGGTGCTGGCGATCAGCACCAGTGGCGGCAGCGACAACATCATCCGCGCGATTGAGGCCGCCCATGATCGCGGCGCGCGAGTGGTTGCGCTGAGTGGTCGCGATGGCGGGCCAATGGCCCTGAAGCTGGGCCCGGAGGACATTGAGATCCGTGTCCCCGCTGAGGTGACCGCCCGCATCCAGGAGGTTCACCTGCTGGTCATTCATTGCCTGTGTGATCTGATTGACCACCAGCTGTTTGGCGGCTGACCGTCGGCCGCCGGGGCGACGCGCTACTTGATGACGCGCAGACCGGGCTGGCCTTTGCCACTGCCCGGCGATGACTCGGCGGACTCACCGCCATCACCACCGTCCCGCGGCGGGTCGTGATCACCATCCTCGGGGGTGAACAGCATGCCGCGGCCATTTTCCCGGGCGTAGATCGCCATGACTTCGGAGACCGGCACGCTCACCTCGCGTGGCTGCCCGCCAAACCGGGCACTGAAGGCAATCAGTTCGTTGCCCAGATCGAGTCCGCGCACTGCCGCCGGGGCGACGTTGAGCACCAGCTGACCGGCATCGGCGAACTCGAGCGGCGCCATTACGCCTTCGCCTTCAGCATTGACCAACAGATGGGGCGTTAAGTCGTTATCCGCGATCCACTCGTAAAGGCCGCGAATCAGGTAGGGCCGACTCGGCGTCATGAGGCTTTGCGCATTCCCTTTTCCGTGTGCGTGAGGCTGGCCGCGAACGATTCGCGGTTGAACAGCCGCTCCGCGTAGGCCGCCACGGCAGAGGCACCCGCCGGCAGCTCCACGCCGTAATGCCCGAGCCGCCAGAGCACCGGCGCCAGCACACAATCCATCATGGTGATGTCATCACTGAGAAAGTACTGACGCCCGGTATCGAACACGTCCGCCCCTGCCAGCAGGCTTTCGGCAAGCTGACGGCGGATCGGCGGTCGGCGCCGCCGGTCGGCCCGCTCGAGCTGATGCATGAGACCGTACCAGTCACGCTCGATGCGCGAAATCACCAGTTTGGACTTGGCGCGCGATACCGGATCAATGGGCATCAGCGGCGGATGCGGGAAGCGTTCATCGAGGTACTCGCAGATCACCCGCGGGTCGTAGAGCGCCAGATCCCGATCCACCAGTGTGGGCGTTTCGGCATAAGGGTTGAGTTGGGGGAGGTCTTCCGGCGGCGGCCCGTCGGGCAGCACCTCGACCACATCCGCGTCTATGCCTTTTTCAGCAAGAACCACCCGCACCCGGTGACTATCCACCGAAAGCGGATCACTGTAGAGCCCGATGGACGGCCGCTGACTCAGCGGCACCGTCGACGCGCTTCGCTGACTCCTCAGTGGATATCCCTCCAGTATTCGCGCTTGAGCAGATACGCGAGGACGGTGAAGACCACCAGAAAGCCAATCACCCAGACTCCGATCTCTTGCCGCTTGGCCCGGACCGGCTCGGCCATAAAGGCCATGAAGTTGGTGATATCACGGGTGACACGGTGATACTCCGACTCGCTGAGTGTTCCCTGCTGGCCTTCCGGCAGTACCAGCTCGGCGACCTGCTGCTCGCCGTGGCTTTCCTCGTAGCGGGCTTGCGGCACACCCTGCATGCGCCACAACACATGGGGCATCGAAGAGTTGGCCAGCAGGGTGTTGTTCCAGCCGATGCTGGCATCGGGATCCTGATAGAAACTGTTCAGATAGGTGTATACCCAGTCCGCCCCGCGTGCCCGGGCGGTCAGCGACAGATCCGGTGGCTCGGCGCCAAACCAGTCGGATGCGTCGGCGCCGCGCATGGCGGCGTTAATGGTGTCGCCGGGCGTGTAGTCACCGTAAATCAGGTTGGACTCGACCGTTTCCATGGACACACCAAGCGCTTCCGGCAGCGCGTTCCAGCGCACATATTCGGCGGAATGGCACCCCATGCAGTTGTTGGCGAATAGCTTCGCGCCGCGTTGCAGCGAGGCCTCATCGGAAACGTCGACCCGCGCATCCATCAGGTCGCCACCCCCGCCGGCGGACCATGCCGGCGCGGACAGACAGGCAAGCAGGGCAATTAAAAGCAGTCTTCTCATCAGTCCGTCACCCGGTCCGGTACCGGCTTGGTACGCTCGAATCCAAACGCCGTGTAGGCGAACAGGAATATGAAAAAGCCGAAGTAGACCGCGCTCCAGATCTGCGCCCAGGTCGTCACCGTCAGACCGAAGTACAGATCCGAAGGCGCCTGCAGCCCAAGATAACTGAGGCAGACGAAGGCCACCGCAAACAGCCCCAGCGCCAGCTTGTGACCCAGCCCGCGATAGCGCACCGAGCGCACCCGCCCGCGGTCGATCCATGGCAGCAGGAACAGCAGGAAGATCGCGGAGCCCATCGCTATCACACCCCCGAGCTTGTCGGGAATCGCCCGCAGGATCGAGTAGAACGCAGTGAAATACCACACCGGTGCGATATGCGCCGGCGTCTGCATGGGATCGGCCGGCTGGAAGTTGGGCGGCTCAAGGAACAATCCCCCCATCTCCGGGGCAAAAAAGACCACCGCCGAGAAGAAGATCAGGAATACGCCCAGACCGAAGGTATCCTTGACGGTGTAGTAGGGATGGAACGGGATGCCGTCTTTTGGCTTGCCGCTCGCGTCCTTGTTCTTCTTGATGTCGACACCGTCGGGATTATTCGACCCGACTTCGTGGAGCGCCAGGATATGAAAAACCACCAGCCCCACCAGCGCCAGCGGCAGCGCCACGACGTGCAGGGCAAAGAATCGGTTCAGGGTGACGCCCGAGATGTTGTAGTCGCCGCGAATCCACAGGGCCAGTTCCTCGCCGACGCCTGGAATGGCACCGAACAGCGAGATGATGACCTGCGCGCCCCAGTACGACATCTGCCCCCAGGGCAGCAGATAGCCCATGAACGCCTCGGCCATGAGAGCGACGTAGATGATCATGCCGAACACCCAGATCAGCTCCCGGGGCTTTTGATAGGAGCCATAGAGCAATGCGCGGAACATGTGGAGGTAGACGACGACAAAGAAGGCCGATGCCCCGGTCGAGTGCATGTAGCGGATGAGCCATCCCCACTCGACGTCGCGCATGATGTACTCGACCGACGAAAACGCCCCTTCGGCCGAGGGGTTGTAGTTCATGGTCAGCCAGATGCCGGTGAGTAGCTGGTTGACCAGCACGAACAGCGATAGCGCGCCGAAGTAGTACCAGATATTGAAGTTCTTGGGGGCGTAGTACTCGCCAACATGCTCGTTCCACATGCGGCTGAGCGGGAAACGGGCATCGACCCACCCCAGCACGCCACCCTGAACCTTGCTCGTATCGCTCATCAGGCGGCCTCCTGATCTTCCCCGACCACGATCACGCCGTCATCGGCTAGACGGTAGGGGGGGACTTCCAGATTGGTCGGCGCCGGAACACCGGCGTACACCCGACCCGCGTTATCAAACTTGGAGCCGTGGCACGGGCAGAAGAAACCGCCCGGCCAGTTGGTATCGAGAGAGCCCGGCTGCGGCATGAATGAGGGAATGCAGCCCAGATGGGTGCAGATCGGCACGACCACGAAAAACTCCGGCTCAACCGAGCGGTACATGTTCTGCGCGTAGGCCGGCTGCTGGCTGGCAACCGCAGAATCCGGATCACTGAGCACGTCGTCATGCCCGGCCAGCGAATCAATCGCCGACTCCGAGCGGCGGATTACCCACACGGGCTGCCCGCGCCAGGTCACATTGACCTTCTGCCCCGGCTGCATCGTCGAGGTATCGACCTCCACCGGCGCGCCCGCGGCGCGGGTCCGCGCACTTGGATTCCAGTACGCCAGAAACGGCACCGCGACGTAGGCCGCACCGATACCACCCACGACACCGACCGCGCCGGTCAGAAATCGGCGACGGCTGTTGTTTGCTTTGTCCTCTGACATCTGGATCCTCTGGGTCAGGCCTACCTGTAGGCGGGAGCAGCATCGTCGCCGGGAGCCGGACGACCCACCGAGCGCGCACGATCGGACACTGTCCGCAATGCCGGTAGAATCCCGCATCGAGCGTCCATCGTCAAGATCGGCGGCGGTGTGGCGGCGCTGTCCAATCGCCTTTTGCGCGAGTCGCGAGGGGCGCTTTCGGTGTATGATTGAGGTTTATCCACGCAGTGGTGGAACGGATACCGCGCATGGCCTTTAAACGCTTGACTCGTTTTGTGATCAGTTATGTTCTGGTCGGGGTGATCGTCGCCATCACCGTGGTCTGGCTGGCGCCGGAACTGCTCGGTGGCCGCCCTTCCGGACCGTCAGCCACCAACGCCGAACAGAGCCTGCGCGCTGATACGCTGCAGCCATCCGCGGATGGCCAGCCATTCACCTACGCCGAGGCGGTGGAAATCGCTGCCCCCGCGGTGGTCAACATCTATACCGCATCGCGCAACCCGGATCCGCGCAATGTCTTCCTCGACTCGCCGGCCCTTGATGAGCTGCTCGGTGGCATGACCGCCCAGGAGCAGGAACGGCTCGATACCTCACTTGGATCAGGCCTGCTGGTTGCGGAATCCGGCCATCTGCTCACCAACCACCATGTCATCCGCGGTGCCGCACGTATTCAGGTCATGCTGGCAGATGGCCGAAACGCGCCGGCACAGGTCATCGGCACCGATCCCGAGTCGGATCTGGCCGTGTTGCAGATCAATGCCGACAACCTCCCCCATGTGCCGCTGGCGAACGGACACGAGAACCGCGTCGGCGATGTCGTGTTCGCCATTGGCAATCCGTTTGGGGTTGGGCAGACAGTCACCCAGGGGATTATCAGTGCCCTTGGCCGCAGCGAGGTCGGGCTGACCACCTTCGAGAACTTCATCCAGACCGATGCGGCGATCAACCCCGGCAATTCCGGCGGCGCGCTGATCAACGCCCGCGGCGAGGTGATCGGGATCAACACCGCCATTTTCAGTGACAGCGGCGGCTCCACCGGCATCGGCTTCGCCATCCCGGCGGATCTTGCCCAATCGGTACTCACCGATATCATCGAGGACGGGCGCGTGATTCGGGGCTGGATCGGGGCCCAGATCCAGCCCAATCAGGGACGCGGCGGGCTGCGCGTCGCCGCCGTGCTGCCGGGGGGACCGGCGGATCGCGCCGGCCTTGCAGCGGGGGATATCGTCGAGACGGCCAATGGCCAACCGGTACGGACCGTCCAGGGATTGCTCAGCTGGATCACGGAGCAACCACCCGGCCGCGACGTCATCCTCAACGGCCGGCGCGACGGCGAGCCCCGACGCTGGGAAGTGGAAATCGCCGAGCGACCCACCGACCTCAACGGCGATGCGCCGCAGCGCCCGCCGCAACCCTGACGGTCAGTCCCGGTAGCGCAGCTCCGCGGACCGGGCATGGGCCGTCAGCCCCTCGCAGCGCGCGAGCCGGGCGGCGATCGGCCCCAGCACCGCCGCCCCATCGGCCGTGCACTGCACCAGGCTGGTGGTCTTGCAGAAGTCATAGACCCCCAGCGGTGAGGCGAAGCGGGCCGTGCGCGAGGTGGGCAGCACGTGGCTGGGACCCGCGCAGTAGTCACCGAACGCCTCGGGGGTGTACCGGCCCAGAAAGATCGCACCCGCATGGTGGATGGAGGCCGCCAGCCGCTCAGGCTCAACCACGGAAAGCTCGAGATGCTCGGGGGCGATCGAGTTGGCGACGTCCGCCGCTTCCGCCAGATCACGCACGCAGATCATTGCCCCGCGCCGGGCGAGCGATGCACGGATGATCTCGGAGCGCTCCATGTCGGGAAGCAACCGCTCCATGGCCGCCTGCACGTCATCCAGATAGCGCGCCTCGGGACAGATCAGCAGCGCCCGGGCATCCTCGTCGTGCTCGGCCTGCGAGAAAAGATCCATGGCCGTCCATTCCGGATCGGTCTGGCCATCGCAGACGATCAGGATCTCGGAGGGGCCGGCCACCATGTCGATACCGACATGGCCGAACACCCGCCGCTTGGCCTCGGCCACATAGGCGTTGCCCGGGCCGACGATCTTGTCCACCGCCGGCAGCGTCTCGGTGCCGTAGGCAAGGGCTGCCACCGCCTGCGCGCCGCCCAGCAGAAACAGCCGGTCCACGCCCGCCACAGCCGCCGCCGCCAGCACCATGGGCGCAATATGCCCGCCCGGCGCCGGAGCCACCATGATGATCTCCTGGACCCCGGCGACATGCGCCGGAATCGCATTCATCAGCACCGAGGACGGATAGGCGGCCTTGCCACCGGGCACATAGATCCCGACCCGCTCGAGGGCACGCACCTGCTGACCGAGCCGACTGCCGTCGGCTTCGGTTTTTTCCCAGTCGGCCTGACGCTGGTGCAGGTGGTAGTGACGAATCCGCGCCGCGGCGGTCTCCAGAGCCTCGCGATCGGCACGCTCGAGCCCCTCCAGCGCCGCCTGACATTGCGCGGCATCCACCTCGAGCTCGCTGACCGACCCCACTGTCAGCCCATCGAGATGCTCGCTGTAGTAGCGCAGCGCGGCATCCCCCTGCTCGCGCACTGCGGCGAGGATTTCTGCCACCGCCGATTCGACGCCGTGCGTGGCACCATCATCCCAGTCCGTCAGCGAGCGGAGCTGATCTTTGAAGTCGGGCTGTGTCGTGCTGAGGCGCTGTATTTCCACCATGCGATTCACCTGTGGACGCGATTGGTCGCCGTTTCGGCAATCTGGCCGATCAGCGGTTTGAGTTCGCGGTGTCTGAGCTTCATCGACGCCTTGTTGACCACCAGACGGGCACTGATATCCGCGATTGTCTCGAGGGGTTCAAGGCCGTTGGCCCGCAGCGTGTTGCCGGTATCGACCAGATCCACGATCAGATCGGCGAGCCCCACCAGCGGCGCCAGCTCCATGGATCCGTAGAGCTTGATCAGATCCACCTGACGACCCTGTTCGGCGAAGTGGCGTCGGGTCATGTTGACGAATTTGGTGGCCACGCGCAGGCGCTGCCCGGCGGGCAGGCCACCGGGATGGCCCGCCACCATCAGGCGACAGCGCGCGATCCCCAGATCCACCGGCTCGTAGAGCCCGTGGCCGCCCTGCTCCATGAGCACATCCTTGCCCGCGACGCCCAGATCGGCGCCGCCGTGCGCCACATAGGTGGGCACATCCGTGGCGCGCACGATGATCAGCCGAACGCCGGGGTGGCTGGTGGGCAGCACCAGGTTGCGGCTGCGCTCGGGATCTTCCAGCGGCTCGATGCCCAGCGGGCTCAGCAGCGGTAGAGTCTGTTCGAGGATACGGCCCTTGGAAAGCGCCACGGTAAGCTGCTCAGTCATGGTTCGGAACGCTGTCTCCCGGCATGCGACGGATATCGGCGCCCAGCTGCGCCAGCTTTTCTTCGATGCACTCATAACCCCGATCGATATGGTAAATGCGGTCGACAAGGGTGTCGCCCTCGCTGACCAGTCCCGCCAGCACCAGGCTGGCCGAGGCGCGCAGGTCGGTGGCCATGACCGGAGCACCGGTCAGCCGCTCGATGCCATGACTGATCGCAGTATGCCCCTCGAGACGGATGTCGGCGCCCATGCGCTGGATTTCCTGGACATGCATGAAGCGGTTTTCGAAAACGGTTTCCGTCACCATCCCGACACCCTCCGCGACGGCATTGAGCGCGCAGACCTGGGCCTGCATATCGGTGGGAAAGGCGGGATAAGGGGCAGTGCGTACCGTAACCGCGCGGGGACGCCGGCCCTGCATGTCAAGGTGGATCCAGTCATCCCCGACACGGATCTCGGCACCGCTCTCGCGCAGCTTGGCGATGACCGCATCCAGCAGGTACGGCGCGGTATTGCGCAGATGCACACGACCGCCGGTCATGGCCGCGGCCACCAGAAAGGTTCCGGTCTCGATCCGGTCGGGCAGGACGTTGTAGTGGGCACCCTGCAGCCGCTCGACACCGTCGATGACAATGGTGTCGGTGCCGGCTCCACTGACCTGCGCGCCCATGGCGTTCAGGCAGTTGGCAAGATCCACCACTTCCGGTTCGCGGGCGGCGTTCTCGATCACAGTACGCCCCTCGGCAAGGGTCGCCGCCATCATCAGGTTTTCGGTCCCGGTAACGGTTACCAGGTCCATGACCAGTCGCGCGCCCTTGAGACGCTGGCAACGCGCGCGGATGTAGCCGCCATCCACCGCGATCTCGGCGCCCATCGCCTCGAGCCCCTGGACATGCAGATTGACCGGCCGCGTTCCAATGGCGCAGCCGCCGGGCAGCGAGACCTCGGCTTCGCCGTAGCGTGCCAGCAGCGGTCCCAGCACCAGAATCGAGGCGCGCATGGTTTTCACGAGTTCGTAGGGGGCGTGGCAGTTCTCGATAAAGCTGGGGTCGATTTCGACGCGCATGCGCTCGTCGACGGTCAGACGCACCCCCATGCGCCCGAGCAGCTCCATGGTTGTGGTGATGTCGTGCAGATCAGGGATATTGCCGATTACCGACGGCCCGTCCGCCAGCAGGGTCGCCGCCATGATGGGCAGCGCGGCGTTCTTGGCCCCCGAAATACGGATATCACCAGCCAGGGGACGTCCCCCGCGGATCAGCAGTCGCTCCACCGGCTCAGTCCTGCTCGGCCGCGGCCTGCGCCGGGGTCAGTGTGCGCATCGAGATGGCATGCAGCACATCACTGTCAATGTGAGTCTGGAGCAGGTCGTAGACCATACGATGGCGCCGTAGCAGCGGGATGCCCTCAAAATCCGGGCTCACGATTCGCGCCTGAAAATGGCGACCATCGCCCACGACCTCGACATCCGCCTCGTTCAGACCGGTCTGCAAAAGTGCCCGAATGGCTTCCGGTTCCATCATTGCCCTGTATCCCCCGAATCTGTCGCCTGAAAGCCCAACAGTGTATCAACCGAACTGATCCGCGCGAGCCGCAGGAGCCCTTCGGGCACCCCGACCAGCTCAAGACGGCCCTGATCGGCCTCGAGGCGGCGCTTCCACTCCACCAGCAGCGCCAGCCCGGCACTGTCGACCTGGCGCACACCGGTCAGATCGGCCCGATGCACGCCGGCGGCAACGGGTAGTTTCTCCATGAGGCCCGGCACCGTCCGCGCGGTCAGATCGCCCTCAACGCCCAGGGCCTGGGGGGCGGTTCCGGTGATCTGCGCGGGTGTCACTGATCGTCCCCGCTGGACTGCTCATAAAGAAACTGCCCGACAATCTCCTCGAGGACCAGCGCCGACTGCGTCAGCGTGATTTCGTCACCGGGCCCGAGCGAGTCGGGCATACCGCCGGGCTGCAGCGAGACATACTGCTCGCCGAGCAGCCCCGATGTGCGCACCCGCGCCGCCGTGTCACTGGGCAGATTGTCGTACTCGGACCGAATGGTGAGCTCGACGCGGGCCTCGAACCGGTCGGGGTCGAGCCTGATCGCGCTGACCCGCCCGATCTGCACGCCGCTGAGACTCACGGGGGCGCGCTCTCTCAGGCCGCCGACATTCTGGAAGTAAGCGTCCACCGTATAGCCTTCGGTGCGCTGAAAGGCGGTGATGTTGCTCACCTGCATCGCCAGCACGAACAACGCGGCAAGGCCGGCGGCCACGAAGGCGCCGACCGCAATTTCCATCGTTCGGGAATTATCCACCGGACAAACCTCCGTCAGTCGAACATGAGTGCTGTCAGCACAAAATCGAGCCCCAGCACGATCAGCGATGTCACCACCACCGTCCGGGTCGTGGCCCGGCTCACACCGTGGGAGGTGGGCCGACAGTCGTAACCGTTGAACACCGCAATCCAGCCGGCCACCACGCCGAACATCACGCTCTTGATCAACCCATTGAGAATATCGTCGGAAAAGCTGACCTGGGACTGCATCTGCGACCAGAACGATCCGCCATCCACGCCCAGCAGATTGACGCTGACCAGCCAGGCGCCGGTTACGCCCAGGACATTGAAGATCACGGTCAGCAGCGGCAGCGACAGGATCGCCGCGGCCAGTCGCGGCGCGATGACGCGATGCTCGGGGTCAACCGCCATCATCTCCATGCCGGCGAGCTGTTCAGTGGCCTTCATCAATCCGATTTCGGCGGTCAGCGCCGAGCCGGCCCGACCGGCAAACAGCAGTGCCGTGACCACCGGACCCAGTTCACGGGTAAGCGACAGCGCGACCAGCACCCCCAGCGACTGCTCGGCGCCGAAATCGACCAGGGTGTAGTAGCCCTGCAGGGCAAGCACCATCCCCACGAAAAGCCCCGAGACGACAATGATGACCAGCGTCAGCACGCCCACCGAGTACATTTCGTGGACCAGCAGACCCGGGCGCCGGATCAGCTCGCCCGATCCCCGCAGGACCCGGAGCAGAAACAGCACCGCCCGGCCGAGCGTGGCCGCCGTCTCGAGGGTCGAGGCCCCGAGCCGCTGGAGCATGCCGATCATCGCCCCTCCCCGCAGAGATCGTCGGCGATCGGCGGCGCGGGGTAGTGGAACGGCACCGGCCCGTCGGGCAATGCATTGAGAAACTGATCCACCCAGCGGCTTTCACTGTGACGGAGGGCCTCCGGCGTCCCCGCCGCGATCACCTCGCCGCCCGAGATCACGTAGGCCCGGTCGGCAATGCGAAGGGTTTCGTCGACATCGTGCGAGACCACCACGCTGGTCAGCCCGAGGGCATCGTTGAGCTGACGGATCAACTGCATCAAAGCGCCCATGGAGATCGGGTCCTGACCCGCGAAGGGCTCGTCGTAGAGGATGATCTCGGGGTCGAGGGCCAACGCTCGAGCCAGTGATACCCGTCGTGACATGCCGCCGGAGAGTTCGCCGGGATACAGGTCGCGGGCGCCGCGCAGCCCGACCGCCTCGAGCTTCATCAGCACCACGGTGCGAATCAGTGTTTCGGGCAGGTCGGTGTGCTCGCGCAGCGGGAATGCCACGTTCTCGAAGCAGGTCATGTCGGTGAACAGCGCACCACTCTGAAACAGCACCCCCATGCGCCGCCGGAGGCGGTAGAGATCGCGTCGCGAAAGCTGATCGACGGCCTGGCCATCGACGGCGACGCGCCCGGCGGCCGCCCGCAGCTGGCCGCCGATGAGGCGCAGCAGCGTCGTCTTGCCGGTTCCGCTGGGGCCCATGATCGCCACGACTTCGCCGCGTCTGACCTGCAGATCCACACCGTTGAACAGCCGATTGCTGCCGCGGCTGAAGACAACACCGCTCAGGTCGATCAGGGCCTCGGACTCGGTAGTTGGCATGCGGATGGCTTCGCTGATATCGATGCGTGAGGAGTGCTGGAGTATCCGCCAAGGCATGAAGGCGGTCAAATGCGATACCTTGTGGCGTTGCACCTTTCAGGGACGGGCCTGCATGCTGATCGCCTCGCTCATCGTCGTCATCACCGTCGGATTTGTCATCCTCGCCTGGAGCGCCGATCGATTCGTCGACGGCAGCTCGGCGCTGGCGCGTCAACTGGGCGTCTCGAGCCTGCTCATCGGACTGACCGTGGTCGGCATCGGCACCTCGCTGCCGGAAATGCTCGTCTCGGCCATTGCTGCCATCGACGGAACCCCCGGCATCGCGCTGGGCAATGCGCTGGGATCGAACATCGCCAACGTCGGATTGATCCTCGGGACCACCGCACTGGTCAGCCCGCTGCTCATCAGTCCCGGCGTGATCCGGCGCGAGATCCCGCTGCTGATGCTGGTGGTCGTGGCCACCGGCGCGCTGCTGGCGGACGGGACGTTGTCGCGGCTGGATGGGCTGGCACTGCTTGCCGGCATGCTGGCCGTTCTGGCCTGGATGGCCTGGCAGGCCCGGCATCCCGTGCGCGGTGATGCCGTCATTGCCCGCGAACTCGAATCAGCGATGCCCGACGCGATGCCCGTTGCACAGGCACTGCGCTGGACGCTGCTCGGCCTGGTGCTGCTGATTGCCAGCTCGCGACTGCTGGTCTGGGCGGCGGTATTGCTTGCCGGTCAGCTGGGCGTCAGTGATCTGATCATCGGACTGACCATCGTCGCCATCGGCACCAGTCTACCGGAGCTTGCCGCGGGTCTCGCCAGCGTGCGTCGCGGCGAGAGCGAGCTTGCCGTGGGCAATATCATCGGCTCCAATCTGTTCAACCTGCTTGCGGTCCTGGGCATTGCCGGTGCGATCGCGCCATTTGGCTTTGATCAGGGTGATCTGGCCCGCGACTACGGGATAATGACCGGCTTCATGCTGGCCCTACTGGTTGTGGGCTATGGACTGGGCAGGCGCGGCCGCCTGGGCCGATGGGAAGGCGGGCTGCTGGTGGGCGCTTATGTTGCCTACCAGGCCCTGCTGTTCTTCAGCCACCATTAAGAGCGAGAGCAATGACTGCCGATACCGACTTCTGTCGCCTGGGACAGGCTGTTATCGATACCGAGACCGCGGCACTGACTGCGCTGCGTGACCGCATCGACAGCACCTTCGCCCGGGCCTGCCGAATCCTGCTGGCCTGCAGTGGCCGAGTGGTGGTGTTGGGCATGGGCAAATCGGGGCATATCGCCGGCAAGCTGGCGGCGACGCTGGCCAGCACCGGCACACCGGCATTCTTTGTCCACCCGGGCGAGGCCGGGCACGGCGACCTGGGCATGCTCGCTGCCGGCGACTGCGTGATCGCCCTGTCGAATTCCGGCGAAACCGACGAGATCAATCGCCTGCTGCCCGCCATCAAACGGCGCGGACTGGACCTGATTGCCATCACCGGGCAGCCAGATTCCACGCTGGCCCAGGCCGCGGCCGTCCATCTTAATGCCGGCGTTGACGCCGAAGCCTGCCCGCTGGGACTGGCGCCCACCGCGAGTACGACGGCAGCGCTGGCCATGGGCGATGCACTGGCGATTGCGCTGCTGGATGCACGGGGCTTTACCGCCGAGGACTTCGCCCGCTCGCACCCCGGCGGACGGCTTGGTCGGCGGCTGCTGCTGCGCATTGACGATCTGATGCACACGGGGGCGGCCGTGCCTGCGGTGGACCCGGATACCCCCATGGCCGACGCGCTGCTGGAAATGACCCGCAAGGGGCTGGGCATGACCGCGATTGTCGATGCCGATCACCGGGTCACGGGCATCTTCACCGATGGCGACCTGCGCCGCGCCCTTGATGAGGGGGTGGACGTGCATGCCACGCCCATCGCGGCGGTAATGACGCCGGCGCCGCGCTGCGTCGAGGCCGCTCAGCTGGCCGCCGAGGCCCTGGAGCTGATGGAGCGGCACAGCATCAATGGGCTGCTGGTCAATGACGCCGACGGCCGGCTCTCGGGGGCGTTGAACATGCATGATCTGTTACGCGGCGGCGTGGTCTGAATGCGCCGCCGCATGATCGTGCTGCTGGCACTGATCCTGGCCGCCCTGCTCGGCTGGCGGATGCTTGGCATGGATCGCGACGAGGGCGACACCAGGACGGTGGTGGATCCCCGGCTGGATGCCTACGCCCGCACGGTCACGCTCACCACCACCAACGCCGACGGCCGGGTCAGCTGGCGGGTACAGTCACCCGATGCGCGCCACAACCCGCGACAGGACAGCTGGCGTCTGATCTCCCCCGATTGGCGCATGGAGGCCGATCAGGGCGCCCCCTGGCGAGGCCGGTCGGACCATGGCTGGATTGGTGATGACGACACCCGCGCCCGACTGCGCGGCGATGTCGTGATGACCCGCCGGATCCCCGAAGGCCGGACCCGGCTGACCACCCAGCGGCTGGATGTAAAAATCCCCGAGCGGTTCGCCGAGACGGACCAACCGGTGACAATGACCCGTCCCGGCTTGCGGGTGGATGCCGTTGGCGCACGGGTCTGGTTTGACGAACAGCGCCTTGAACTGCTGAATGATGTAGAGGGAGTGTACGATGCGGATTCACCCTGAAAGACCCTGGATGGGTGCCCTGCTGGCGCTGGTTATGGCGGCACCGGTCGCGCATGGTCAGGACAGCGATGAGGCATCCGCCCCGCCACCGGTGGAGCTGGTGGCCGACCGCGCAGAGGTTGACGAGGCCGAGGGCATTAGCGTGTATCGCGGCGACGTCGTGCTGACCCGCGGGACCCTGCGGATCACCGGCGATGTCATGCGGGTATTCAGCAATGGCGAGGGCGAGCTCGAGCAGGTGACCGTTGACGGCACCCCCGCCACCTATCGCGAAACCGTGGCGGATGCCGCCCCGCGACGGGCCGAGGCACCACGGATGGAATACTTCGTCGCCGGTCCCGAGCGGCTGATCCTCAAACAGGGCGGACGCCTCTGGCAGGGGGATAACACAGTGACCGGACGCACCGTCACGCATTACCCCGAAACCGCCCGCACCGTTGCCGAGAGTGGCGATGACGACGACGAACGCGTCAACGTCAACGTCAACCCCGCCACGGACTGACGGCGATGGCGCGCAATCAGCTCGAGGCCCAGGGACTGTCGAAAAGCTATCGCGGCCGACCGGTGGTGGATGGCGTTTCCATCGGCCTGCAGAGCGGCGAGATCATCGGCTTGCTGGGCCCCAATGGTGCCGGCAAGACCACCAGCTTTTACATGATCGTCGGGCTGATCCGTGCCGATGACGGCATCATCCGCCTGGATGGCGACGACATCAGCGACTTGCCCATGCATGCCCGGGCGCGGCGCGGGATCGGCTATCTGCCCCAGGAAGCATCGGTATTCCGGCGTCTGTCGGTGATCGACAACCTGCTCGCCGTGCTCGAAACGCGCGATGAACTGTCACGCCCGGCCCGACTGGATCAGGCGGAGGCGTTGATGGAGGAGTTTGGCATCGGGCATCTGCGTGATCAGGCCGGGATCAGCCTGTCGGGCGGCGAGCGAAGGCGCGTTGAAATCGCCCGGGCGCTGGCCGCCGACCCCCGCTTTATCCTGCTGGACGAGCCCTTCGCCGGCGTTGATCCGATCTCGGTGGGCGATATCAAAGGCATCGTCCGGCACCTGGCCGAACGGGGCATCGGCGTGCTGATCACCGACCACAATGTCCGCGAGACGCTGGGCCTGGTCGACCGGGCCAGCATTCTCAACGCCGGGCGGGTTATCGCCGACGGGACACCCGGGATGGTCCTCGACAATGCCGAGGTGCGTGCGGTCTACCTCGGCGAAGACTTCCACCTGTGAGACTGGCGAGCGCCGGACAGCCGGCGTTACGCTACAAAGACCAATTCGCACGCGGGGAACAATGAAGCAATCGCTTGAACTTCGGGCCAGTCAACAGCTCACCATGACGCCCCAGCTGCAGCAGGCGATCCGGCTGCTGCAGCTGCCGGCGGCCGAGCTGACGCTCGAGATCCGCGAGGCGCTCGAGTCGAATGTCATGCTCGAACCCGAAGACGACGCCGAGGGCTCCGCCGTGACCACCTCGCCGGAGGCCGCGGCAACCCCCACTCCCGATCCCTCGGAAAAGCGCTTGGGCTCGAATGCCACCGACGCCACCGAGCTGGGCGAGGACATGGCGGTCTCCGAGCACTGGGACGACACCGGCCCTGGCAGCTCGACCGGCGGCACCACGGAAGGCGACGGCAGCAGCGACCTGCTCGACCGTCAGGCGGCCCCCGCCGACTCGCTGCGTGACCACCTGCAGTGGCAGGTCGACCTGTCGAGCCTGGGCGAAACCGATCGCCAGATCGCCGCCGCCCTGATCGATGCCCTGGACGAACGCGGGCATCTGGCCGAGCCGGTCAGCGAGTTGCGGGTGGCCCTGAACGCCGACCTCGACGGCGAAATCGATGACGATGACGTCAACGCCGTCCTCACCATCCTCCAGCACATGGACCCGATCGGCATTGGCGCCCGTGATGCGCGCGAGGCCCTGCAGATCCAGATCGACGCCATGCCATCGGATACGCCCGGACGCCAGACCGCCCGCCAGGCCATCGAGGCCGACTGGTCACTGTTCAGACCGGGCCGCCAGGTCGCGTTGCGCGAGCACCTGAGAGTGGATCAGGAAACGCTGGACACGGCCCTGTCATTGATCCGCCGACTCGATCCGCACCCCGGATCGCGATTCGGCGAAACCCGCACCGATTATGTTGTGCCCGACTGCCGGGTGCGGCGCGTCAATGGCCGTTGGCAGGTCGAGATCAACCCCGAGGCCTCGCCCCGGATCCGCATCAATGACTACTATGCGAGTCTGATCCGGCGCGGCGACAGCAGCCGTGACAACAGCCTGCTGCGCGATCACCTGCAGGAGGCGCGCTGGCTGATCAAGAGCCTGGAGTCGCGGCGCGACACGCTGCAGCGCGTCGCCGAGTGCGTGGTCGAGCGTCAGCAGGCGTTTCTGGAGTATGGTGAAGAGGCGATGCAGCCGCTGGTGCTGCGCGATGTCGCCGAGGCCATCGACATGCATGAATCCACCGTCTCCCGGATCACTTCGCGCAAGTACATCCTCACGCCACAGGGGACGCTGGAGTTCAAGCACTTCTTCTCGAGCCATGTCCCGACGGCCGACGGCGGCGAGTGCTCGGCCACGGCCATTCGGGCGCGGATCCGCCGCCAGGTGGCGGCGGAGGATCCGGCAAGACCGCTCAGCGATTCACGGCTGACCGAGGCGCTGCGCGAGGAGGGCATTCACGTGGCGCGGCGAACCGTGGCCAAATACCGGGAAGTCATGGGGATCGAATCGTCGACCCAACGTAAACGGCTACGCTGACAAGAAAACAAAAGGGGAAATCATGAAAATCGACATCACCGGCCATCACGTCGATGTCACCGACGCACTGCGTGACTATGTCGACGAAAAATTCCAGCGCCTCGAGCGTCACTTTGATCATGTCGTCGACGTCCATGTGATTCTGACCGTCGAGAAGAAAACCCGAAAGGCAGAGGCCACCATGGTGGTCAGCGGCGCGCGACTGTTCGCCGAGTCCACCGCCAATGAAATGTATGCCGCCATCGACCTGCTGGTCGACAAGCTGGACCGGCAAGTCGTCAAGCACAAGGAAAAGCGCAGCGACCATCATCCGGAGCAGGGACGCGTCGGCGATAATCTGGAACCCTGAGCGCTATGGAGCTTACCCGACTGCTGTCGGTGACGCGCACGCAGTGCGGGGTCGACGTCACCAGCAAGAAGCGTGCCCTGGAGCGCCTGAGCGAGCAGCTCATGGCCGATACCCGGGCAAGCAGTGATGCCACGCGCAATATCTTTGAGGGGTTGATCGTTCGCGAACGACTGGGCAGCACGGGGCTGGGGCGCGGGGTGGCACTGCCCCACACCCGCAGTCCCGACATCGAGACCCCGCGCGCCGCCCTGGTTCGGCTCAACACACCCATCGCCTTCGACGCCGCCGACAGCCAGCCCGTGGATCTGCTGCTTGCCCTGCTCGTCCCCGAACACAGCAACGACGAGCATTTGCGCATTCTCGCCCGGCTCGCGGAGCTGTTTCGCGACGAGCACCTGTGCACCCGGCTACGCCAGTGCAGTAGCGACGCCGAGCTCTACGCGACAATGACCGGCGGCGACGATGGGACGCCCGACGCATGAGCCAGATCCCGGGGACTCTGATGCGGATCAACGGCGCCGGCGTTCTGATTCGGGGCGAGTCGGGCCTGGGCAAGAGTGACACCGCGCTGCTGCTGCTGCGTGCCGGTCATCAACTGGTGGCCGATGACGCGGTGGCGGTCACGCGCCGCGGCGATCGGTTGCTCGGCCGGGCACCGGCGGCCGGGCGCGGGCTGCTATGCCTGCGCGGGCCGGGGCTCATCGACGTCGGTCATCACTTCGGGACCGGTGCCGTGACTGACCAGAGCCCCATTGACTGCGCCATTGAGCTGAGCCGGGCCCGACGCCCGGCGAGCGCCACCGCTGACTGGCAGCCCCTGCCAATCCTCGGGATCCACCTGGCGCAGCTGGCGCTGTCCCCCGACCGACCGGTTACGGCGATCATCGAGCTGGTGGCGACCACCGCACCCCGACCACGCGCCATCCCGGAGGTCACCGCATGCGGCTGATCATCGTCAGCGGCCTGTCCGGATCGGGCAAGAGCGTCGCCCTGGCCACTCTGGAAGACTCGGGGTTCTACTGCATCGACAATCTGCCGGTGGATCTGCTGGACGCCTTCGGCGAGCACATCGCGGCCAGTGGCGAAGAGGCCGACTACGCGGTGGGCATTGATGCCCGCAACCAGCCGACCTCGCTGGGTCGTTTTCCCGGCATCCTCGACGCCATCGCGGCGCACGGCCTGGACACCGAAATCGTCTTTCTCGATGCGGATGACACCACCCTGCTCAAGCGCTTTTCGGAAACCCGCCGGCGGCATCCCCTGAGCGGGCCGGATGTCCCCCTGAACGAGGCGATCAAGGGCGAGCGCGCGCGGCTGGTGCCGCTCCATGAACGCGCCGATCTGACCGTCGACACCTCGCAGACCACGCTGCATGAACTGCGGCAGATCATTCGCAGCCGACTGGCGGAATCGCGCACGCATCTGTCGGTGCAACTGGAATCGTTTGGCTACAAACACGGCACACCCACCGACGGCGATTTTGTCTTTGACAGCCGCTGCCTGCCCAATCCGCACTGGCAGCCCGACCTGCGGCCGCTGACCGGGCTCGATACGGCCGTGGCCGACTTTTTGGCCGACAGCCCACTGGTGGGGCGCTATCTCAAACAGATCCAGGGCTTCATGGATGACTGGCTGCCAGTCTTCGAGGCCGAAAATCGCAGCTATCTGACCGTTGCCATTGGCTGCACGGGGGGACAGCACCGCTCGGTCTACCTGATCGAGGCGCTGGCCGCCCACCTGCGCGAGCACGCCATCGCCGTCACCGTGCGGCACCGGGAGCTGTCATGAGCGCCGGTCTGCTGCTGGTCACCCATCCGGGTGTGGGCAACGCCCTGCGCGAGACCGCTGAAGGCATTCTGCCGCGGCTGCCGCTGGCTGTCGCCACACTCAGTCCGGGGCCCCATGACTCGCCGGAGACCACCCTCGGGCGCGTCGAAGCCGCCGCCACCACCGTGGAGAGCGGTGATGGTGTGCTGGTCCTCACCGATGCGTTTGGCGCAACGCCCGCCAACATCGCCATCGCGGTGGCCCGTGGACGCGGCTATCCGGTGATAACCGGTGTCAATCTGCCGATGCTGCTGCGCGTGCTCAATTACCCCGAGTTGTCGGTGGAGTCGCTGGCGCGCATGGCGTTGGCGGCGGCCCGCGATGGCATCCTGCAGGCCGTGCCGCCGGCCATCGACCCGCAGGGGGCCAACCATGGCGTCGGATGAGACCACGCACCGCCGTCGCGTGCGGATCGTCAACCGACTCGGGCTGCATGCCCGCGCGGCGGCCCGGTTCGCCACCCTCGCGGGCGAGTATGCGGCGGAGATCCAGGTCAGCCACCAGACCCACACGGCTAACGCCAAAAGCATCATGGGCCTGATGATGCTGGCCGCCGGCCAGGGCAGCGACCTTGAGCTGCGCGCCCGGGGCGACGATGCCCCGGCGGCGATGGAGGCCATCGCTGCCCTGATCGCCGATGGCTTCGGCGAGTCCGACTGACTCCAGACAGGAACATCCCATGGTCGAAGAGCGTGAGCAGAAACAGGGCCGGATCGCGGAGACGGTTACCGACCTCCTGCAGGACGGCACGGTGCCCGAAGCCCAGCGCATGCTCAACGCGCTCCACCCCTCGGAAATCGCCAATCTGCTGGAATCCTTCCCCACCGCCCAGCGCAAAGTCCTCTGGGAGCTGGTGGACGAGGAAATCGGCGGCGAGGTGCTCCTCCAGGTCAACGACGAGGTACGCGGCGGGCTGATCCGCGAAATGGACGACCGCGAGCTGCTCGCGGCCACCTCCGGCATGGACATGGACGACCTGGCCGACTTCATGCAGGACCTGCCGAGAACGCTCACCGGCGAGATCCTGCGCTCGATGGACAACCAGAACCGTCAGCGCCTCGAGGCCGTCCTGGCCTATCCCGAAGACAGCGCCGGCGGACTGATGAACACCGACACGGTGACCGTGCGCCCGGACGTCAGCCTGGACGTGGTCTTCCGCTACCTGCGCATGCGCGGCGAGATGCCTGAGCTGACCGACCATCTGTTCGTCGTCAGCCGCTATGATCACTTTCTGGGGATCCTGCGCGTGAGCGATCTACTCACCCGCGACCCCGCCGGCCGGGTCGAGGATCTGCTCGACACCGAGGCGGTGGTGATCCCCGCGGAAATGTCGGATCGCGAAGTGGCACGCATGTTCGAAGACCGCGATCTGATCTCGGCGCCGGTGCTCGACAGCCGCGGCCGCCTGATCGGGCGCATCACCATCGACGACGTGGTCGACGTGATCCGTGACGAGGCCGAGCAGTCGATCCTGAGCATGGCAGGCCTGGGTGAAGAAGAGGACCTGTTCGCGCCGGTCTGGTCGAGCACCCGGCGTCGGGCCGGCTGGCTGGGCCTGAACCTGGTGACCGCGCTGCTGGCCGCCTATGTGATCGGCCTGTTCGAAGGCACCATCCAGGAGGTAGTGGCGCTGGCGGTGCTGATGCCGGTGGTTGCCAGCATGGGCGGGATCGCCGGCACACAGACCCTGGCGCTGGTGATCCGCGCCCTCGCCCTGGGCCAGATCGCGCCGCGCAACAGCCGCGCGTTACTGCTCAAGGAACTGGGGATCGGACTGCTCAACGGTCTGCTCTGGGCGGCCGTGCTGGCAGGGATTGCGCTGCTGTGGTTCGGCCGACCCACCATCGGCCTCATCATTGCCGCCGCCATGACCATCAACCTGGGCACCGCGGCGGCCTCCGGCGTGCTGGTGCCACTGGTGCTGAAGCGTTTCGGCATCGACCCGGCGCTTGCCGGCGGCGTCATCCTGACCACCGTCACCGACATTGTCGGCTTTACCGCCTTTCTGGGGCTGGCAACGCTGTTTCTGCTCTGAGGGAAAGTGGTGGCTACGGGTGGATTCGAACCACCGACCCCATCATTATGAGTGATGTGCTCTAACCAGCTGAGCTACGTAGCCTGATCGGAAGACCGCAGAGTATCCGGTCATCGAGGGGTTGCTGTCAAACCCTTCACGGCGCCTCAGACGTTGAAGCGGAAGTGGCAGACATCACCGTCGCGCATGATGTATTCCTTGCCCTCCAGACGCATGCGGCCGGCCTCCTTGGCCGCCTGTTCACTGCCCGCGCTCAGGTACTCGTCCACGTTGATCACCTCGGCGCGGATGAAGCCGCGCTGGATGTCGCTGTGGATACGACTGGCGGCCTCGGGCGCGGTCGCCCCCTCGACCACCGTCCAGGCCCGCACTTCCTTGGGCCCGGCGGTAAAGAACGTCTGCAGCGACAATAACGAGTAACCGGCGCGGATGACCCGGTTGAGCCCCGGCTCGTCGAGATCATAGGCGGCCAGCAGCTCGTTGCGCTCTTCCTCGTCAAGCTGCGAGAGCTCGGCCTCGATGGCCGCACAGACGGGCACCACCCGGGCATTCTCCCGGGCGGCCAGCTGCTCGAGCTCTGCCAGCGCGGCGTTGCCACTCAAGCCTTCCTCGTTGACATTGGCCACGTAGAGCACCGGCTTGGCGGTCAGCAGATGCAGCTCGCCCAGCACCTCCCGGCCATTGTCATCGAGGCGCTGCGCGCGGATTGGTTGACCCGCATCCAGCCCCTCGGCCATGGACCGCAGGGCGTCACGCATGGCGATCGCGGTCTTGTCATTGGACTTGGCGCGGCGGCCGTAGCGATCAATGGCCTTGTCCACGGTTTCCATGTCGGCGAGCAGCAGTTCGGTATTGATGGTCTCGATGTCAGCAATCGGATCCACCCGGCCTTCGACATGGTGGACATCATCGCTCTCGAAACAGCGCACCACATGGGCGATCGCATCGGTCTCGCGAATGTTGGCAAGAAACTGATTGCCCAGCCCTTCACCACGCGAGGCGCCTGCCACCAGGCCGGCGATGTCGACGAACTCCATGGTGGTGGGGACCACGCTTTTCGGCTGCACGAGCGCCGCCAGTCGGTCCAGGCGCGGATCCGGCACGGGGACGATGCCAACGTTCGGGTCGATGGTGCAGAACGGATAGTTCTCCGCCGGAATCCCGTTTTTGGTCAGGGCGTTGAACAGGGTTGACTTGCCGACATTCGGCAGACCCACGATACCGCACTTAAAGCCCATTGATTGCTCTACTCCCGCGTGTGTAACTGCTGTTGCGCCCGGTCCCAGTCACCGGCGGCCAGCGCCGGTGCCTGCGCGGCAGCGGCATCAATGGCTGAATCAATCGCCGTGCGCTCGGCCTGGCCCGGCGCATGAAGGACATAGGCGATGACCTGATCGCTGCTGCCGGGGTGGCCCACGCCAATGCGCAGGCGGGCAAAGTCGCGACTGCCCACCGCCGGGATGATATCGCGCAGGCCATTGTGCCCGCCGTGACCACCGCCACGTTTGAGCCGCACCACACCGGCCGGCAGATCGATCTCGTCATGGGCGACGAGAATCGCCTCCGGGGCGATGCGATGAAACCGCGCCAGCGCCGCCACCGCCCGGCCACTGTGATTCATGTAGGTATCGGGGCAGAGCAGGTGCAGATCCACGCCCGCGTCACGATAGCGGCCGATGGCGCCATGGAATTTGCGCTCGCTGCGCAGCGCCACACCCAGTCGCTCCGCGACCCGCTCCACAAACCAGAACCCGGCATTATGCCGGGTTCCCGCGTACTTGGGCCCGGGGTTACCGAGCCCGACGATCAAGCGCACCAATGGGCCTCAGTCCTGCTCCTCCGAGCCTTCACCGGAGCCGCTCTCGGCGCTGTCATCGCCCTCTTCGCCGCCTTCCTCGTCTTCTTCGACGGCCTTGCGCGGCGTATGGATGCTGACCAGGATCGGGTCGTGGTCATTCTCGACATCCAGTCCCGGAAAGACCACGCCCTCGGGGGCATCGATCTGTGACAGGTGGATTGAGTCACCAACATCCAGCTGAGCGATATCGACATCGATCGAAGTCGGTAGATCGTCCGGCAGGCACTCCACGTCGATCTCGATCAGGTCATGATGCACCACGCCATTGTTCTGCTTGACGCCGATGGCCTCGTCCTGGTGCAGCAGATGGATCGGGACCTGCTGGCGCATCTTCTCGCCGGCCTTGATCCGCAGCAGATCCATATGCGTGACCAGCGGCTTGAAGGGGTGGCGCTGAAGATCCTTGAGGATCGCCTTCTCGGTGCGCTTGCCCTTGACCTTGATGTCGAGGATCTGGGAAAAGAACGTCTCCTCGCGCATCAGGCGCAGGACCTGCTCCTCGTCAAAGGATAACGACACGGGTTTTTTACCCGCCCCGTAGAGGATGCCCGGCACCCGCTTGGCACGACGCAGGCGGCGGCTCGCACCCTTGCCCTGGTCGTCGCGTACGGCGGCATCCAGTTTCAGTTCAACACTCATTGCAGTTTTCTCCGTCAAGGCCCCCGCGACCAGGGGCGATTGGGACGATCAGTCGACGAACAACTCGCTGACCGACTCGTCGTTATTCACCCGCCGCATGGTCTCGGCGAGCATTTCCGCCAGCGATAGCTGACGAATCCGGTCACTGGCCTCGGCGGCGGGGGACAGCGGAATGCTGTCGGTGACCACCAGTTCGTCCAGATGACTGTTTTCGATGCGCTCAATGGCCGGTCCCGACAGGACCGGGTGGGTGATATAGGCCACCACGCGGCCGGCGCCCCGCTCCTTGAGCGCGGCCGCGGCCTGGCAGAGCGTGCCAGCGGTGTCGATGATGTCGTCGACAATAACGCAGGTCTTGTCCTGGACATCGCCGATGATGTTCATGACCTCCATTTCATTCGCCCGCGGCCGGCGCTTGTCGATAATGGCGAGGTCCGCATTGTCGAGGCGCCGCGCGACGGCCCTTGCGCGCAGGACACCGCCGACATCGGGCGAGACCACGATCTTGTCGGCATGGGTCTGGCGCCAGATGTCCCCCAGCAGCACCGGCGAGGCGTAGACGTTATCGACGGGGATGTTGAAAAAGCCCTGAATCTGGTCGGCATGGAGGTCAACGGTGATCACGCGGTTGATCCCGGCGGTGGTGATCATGTCAGCGGCGAGCTTGGCGGTAATCGGTACGCGCTGCGATCGCTGCCGACGATCCTGACGGGCGTAGCCATAGTAGGGAACCACGGCGGTGATGCGGGCCGCTGATGATCGCCGCAGGGCATCGGCAATGACCATCAGCTCCATGAGATTGTCGTTGGTGGGCGCACAGGTCGGCTGGATGATGAACACGTCATGACCGCGGACGTGCTCGTTGATCTCGACCTGGACCTCGCCGTCGCTGAAGCTGGTGACCACCGCGTCGCCAAGGCGGGTCTTGAGGTGCGAGGCCACGGCTCGGGCGAGATCCGGATTGGCGTTCCCCGCGAACACCATCATGCTTCCGTTTTCCATGGCGTGTGCACCCTGCTGCTGATAAGTGGCTGGGGCGGCAGGATTCGAACCTGCGCATCCGGGGATCAAAACCCCGTGCCTTACCGCTTGGCTACGCCCCATTTGATGATGCCTGCTGCGCTTCGAGCCGATCGAGCAGCGGCGAGCGATTGGCTGCCCGCGTCACCCAGACCGTCCCGCAATCACTGACGCCCCTCCGCGCTCGCTCAGCGGCCCCGCGATCGTCAAAACAGGCAAAAAGACACCCCCCCGTGCCTGTGAGCCGCGTTGGGCCATACGCTGACAGCGCATCGACCGCGCTCGCGACCGCCGGATAGAGCCGCCGGACGGTTGCCTCGCAATCGTTGCGCAAGGCCACCGTTTTAAAGCCGCGTATTGTTATACGCTCAGTATGCCGTGTCAATTTGGGATCGCCGAACACGGCCGCGGTGCTGACCTCGACCTGGGGATCGACGAGCACCAGCCACGGGCAATCCGCATCCAGTGCCGTCAACCGCTCCCCCACACCTTCTCCCCAGGCCCCCCGGCCGCGGACAAAAGCTGGTATGTCGGCCCCCAGATCCAGACCAATGGCTTCAAGATCAGCCCCGCTCAGACCACACCCCCAAAGTGTGTTGAGGGCCACGAGCGTGGTGGCGGCATCCGACGACCCTCCTCCCAGGCCGGCGCCGGCGGGGATGCGTTTATCCACGTGGATATGCACGCCGGCCCGGTAGCCGCTGCGGGCCTGCAGGGCGCGGGCGGCGCGGACCACCAGATCATCCGCCGCCGGCAGCCCCGCAACGCCGCCTTCACGAGTGATCTCCGGGGTATCGGTGAGCGTAAAATCGAGCCGGTCGCAGGGCTCAATGAACTGGAACAGGGTCTGGATCGCGTGATACCCGTCCGGCCGCCGGCCAACGATGTGCAGAAAACGGTTGATCTTGGCCGGCGCCGGCCACCCCGACGATCGAAGGCTCATCCGCCCGGCGCCCAGTTGCGGACCACCATGCGGATCGATGTCTCCGCCTTTGTCACTGCCACACGCCCCGGCAGCGAGTAACCACTCACCGACTCGAAGTTTTCGTAAGTCACCCGCCAGCCGCCCTGACGAATCACGCCCGGACGCCCGGCATCATCCAGCGTGACGCGCCCCTCAAGCCACGGCACCGGCTGGGCGGTGACCCAAAAGCGCAGAAAACCCACCGGCAGGTCATAACCCGTGACCGCTCGCACCAGCTCGCGCGGGCTCTCGGCGCGGTAGCGTTCACCATCGGCGGTGCGCACCGTCACCCCGTCGGCGGCACCGCTGATGCGCAGGCTGCCGGCACCGAACGCACCCCGCAGGTCGATGCGATAGGCGGCCTCATCCTGGCGCCAGGTCACCGACGCGGTGGCGCCCTCTTCGCCCAGGCGCAGCGATGTTCGACCATCGAGCTGCCACTCGGCCGGGGCCGGCGGCGGCGTCCAGTCGGTCAGTCGCACGCTGTCGTCGCTCGCCTCGGGCGCCGGCGGCCGAACCGCGCAGCCGGTTGCAAGCACGCCCAGCAACAGCCCCGCCCCCAGAGCGGCGAGGCGACGCCGTGTGATCAATTCAATCGCTCCATGGTCTCCTCCAGCACCGGATGGTCACCGCGGCCGGACAAGGCCGCCTGCCAGACCGACTGCGCCTCATCGCGCCGCCCCAGCATCCAGAGCACCTCACCCAGATGCGCCGCGATCTCCGGGGCGCCGCCGGTCATTTCGTGGGCACGCCGCAGGTACTCCAGCGCCGCTTTGGGCCGGTCCTGGCGGTAGGCCGCCCACCCCATGCTATCGATGATCGCCGGCGATTCGGGACGGATTGCGTAGGCCTTCTCGATCAGATCCGCGCCCTCGTCGATGCGCGACGTCTGATCCACCAGGGTATAGCCGAGGGCGTTGAGGGCCTCGGCATGGGTCGGATCATCACGAATGATGCGACGCAGATCGGTCTCTGCGCCGGCCAGATCATCCGTAGCAATCCGCGCCATGGCGCGGGCATAACGCAGTTCGGCATCCGCCCCGCGCCCCTCGAGGGCACGGTTGTACACCTCGAGGCTTTGCCCGGTCCGGCCAAGACGGCGCAACAGTCGGCCCTCGAGCAACAGACTCTGGCGCGTCGCGGACGCGGAGCCGGCGCGGAGCCGGCGCAACGCCGTCAATGCCAGTTCATCGGCCCCGCTTCGCAACGCCAGCACAATGGCGGCATTGAGCATTCGCGGCTGTGTCGCACCCGTATCGACCAGCCGCCCGAACTGCTCGAGTGCCGCCGTCTCGCGGCCGCGCTCGAGCAGCGCCTGGGCATACTCGAAGCGCAGGGACGTATTATCGGGGGACGTCTCGAGCAGCTCGGCAAAGATGGCGAAAGCGGCGTCGGGCCGCTCCAGCGCCAACAGGGCGTCGGCGCGCAGCAGGCGCGCATTGCGCGAGTCCGGTTGCCGATCGAGTGCCTGATCGACCGCTTCGAGGGCAACGCGGGGCTCATCACGATCAATCGCCACCCGGGCCAGGGCAAGCCGGGCAGCCCGGGATTGCGGCAGGGCGTCGGCGATCGCCGCCATGACCTGCAGGGATTGCGGGGGCAGCGCCCGATCCGACAGGCGCCGGGCAAGGCGATCGATCACCACATCGCGCTCGCCGGGGTCATCCGGCAGGCTTTCCAGCAGCCGCGCCGTCGCCCCGTCGGCATCCCCGTCGCGCAGCCGCACCAGCCCCTGCAGGCGCAGCGCGTCACCACTGTCGGGAGCGAGTTCAACCCAGCGAGCCGTCAGACGCCCGGCGGCGGGCAGGTCATCGGCAAGCAATGCCAGCTGCGCGCCCCGCTCCACCGCGGCGGCATCGCCAAGGCGCCCGCCGACCCGATCGTAGAGGCGGCTGGCGCGGTCCACATTGCCCCGCGCAGCGGCGAGCTCCGCCGCCATCACACCGGCGAGCGGCGCGGTGTCGACAGGCTCCATGGCCGCCTCGGTGTTGTCCTTGACGGGGACGCAGGCCGTTAGCAGGGCAACGGCCAGAAAGCCGCCCAACCCCCGCCGCCAGCGGGCCCATAGCCATTCTAGAGTCGCGAACCTTTTCATCGACCCCGTATCCTACTTGTGTTGAGGCAATGCTGCCCTACAATCTGCCACATTCCAGTCAACCGGATCCCGATGCCAGTCGTCACCCTGGGGCTCAACCACGAATCCGCACCGCTCGCCGTCCGCGAGCAGGTCGTGTTGTCGGCGGACACGCTGGACAGTGCACTGTCCGCGCTCGCCGCGCGCCCCGGTGTGCGCGAGGCCGCGGTCCTGTCGACCTGCAACCGAACCGAAATCTACGCGGTCCTTGCCCCCGAGGCCACGCCGGCCATCCTGCATCGCTGGCTGGCCCAGCAACAGGACCTGGATCCGGACTGGCTGAATCCCTACCTGTACACCTTTGAAGGCCGTGACGCCGTTGTCCATCTCCTGCGGGTGGCCGCGGGCCTGGACTCGCTGGTGCTGGGCGAGCCGCAGATCCTCGGTCAGGCCAAACTGGCCTATCACTCCGCGGCCGGCGCCGGGTTGCTGGGTCAGATCCTGGATCGTCTCTTCCAGCACGCCTTTTCGCTCGCCAAGCGCGTGCGCACCGAGACAGCCATTGGCGCCCATCCGGTGTCGGTCGCGTTTGCCGCCGTCACTCTGGCCCGCCAGATCTTCGATCGACTGGACCGCCGGCGCGCGCTGCTGATTGGCGCCGGGGAAATGATCGAACTCACCGCCCGGCACTTCCGCGAACAGGGCATGGGCGAGCTGGTTATCGCCAACCGCAGTCGCGAGCGGGCAGAGTCGCTGGCAAGCACCTGTGGCGGCCGCGCCCTGGGGCTCGACGAGCTGGATACATTCCTGCCCCGCGCCGACATCATTATCTCGTGCACCGCCAGTCCCGAACCGATTCTGCACTACGATCAGATCCGGGCAAGCCTGCGCCAGCGCCGCCACGAGCCGGTGTTCATGGTTGATCTGGCGGTACCTCGGGATATCGAGACCCGCATTGACCAGCTCGAGGACGTCTACCTGTACACTGTCGACGATCTCCGCGATGTCATCGACCGCAATCAGCGCAGCCGCGCGGCGGCCGCCGATGAGGCGGAGGCGCTCGTCCACGAGCAGGCCGACCGGTTCATGGACTGGGTGCGCACCCTCGATGCGGTCAGCGCCATCCGGCGCTTTCGGCGCCATGGCGAGCGTCAGCGCGAATACGCCCTCGAGCAGGCGCGCCGCGAAATAAGCGCCGGCCAGCCGCCGGAACAGGTGCTCGAGGCGCTGGCCCATCGCCTGACCCGCAAACTCCTGCATCTGCCCACGCTGGGTCTGCGTGAGGCGGCCCGCAGTGGCGATCCGGAAACCATCCGGCAGAGTCGTCGCATGCTGGGCATCGACGAAAGCCGGGACGACGACGAATGAACGACAACCTGCGCCGTAAGCTCCAGAGCCTTCTGGAGCGTCACGAAGAGATCGAGCAGCTGCTCGCCGACCCTGAGGTGATCGGCGACAACCGCCAGTTCACCCGACTCTCTCAGGAGTATTCGCGGCTTGAACCGCTGGCGGCCACCCTCACGGCATTCGAGTCGGCGGAAACCGATCTGGCCAATGCCCAAGAGCTGGCGGAGGACGGTGACGAGGGCATGCGGGTGCTCGCCGAAGAAGAAATCGACAGCGCCAACCGCCGCCTCGAGTCGCTTGAGCGCGATCTGACGCTGCTGATGATCCCCGAAGACCCCAACGACACCCGCAATACCTTCGTCGAGATCCGTGCCGGGACCGGCGGGGACGAGGCCGCACTGTTTGCCGGCGATCTGTTGCGCATGTATCTGCGCTATGCCGAACAGCAGGGCTGGCGGACTGAAGTTCTTAGCGAAAGCCCTGGCGAACAGGGGGGCTATCGCGAAGTGGTGGCCCGCGTCGCGGGTGATCGGGTCTATTCAAAGCTCAAGTTCGAATCCGGCGCCCACCGCGTCCAGCGCGTGCCCGCCACCGAGTCCCAGGGCCGCATTCATACCTCGGCCTGCACCGTCGCCATCCTGCCGGAAGCCGCGGAAATCGATGAAATCGAGGTCAATCCCGCGGATCTTCGCGTGGACACGTTCCGGGCCTCGGGCGCCGGCGGGCAGCACGTCAACAAGACGGATTCGGCCGTTCGCATGACGCATCTGCCCAGCGGCGTGGTCGTGGAGTGCCAGGAAGAACGCTCTCAGCACAAGAATCGGGCAAGGGCCCTGTCACTGCTACAGGCGAGGCTCATGGATCAACAGCGGGATGCCGCAGCGGCCGAGCGGACCGAAACCCGGCGCCAGCTGGTGGGCACCGGCGATCGATCCGATCGCATCCGCACCTACAACTTTCCGCAGGGCCGGGTCACCGATCACCGGATCAACCTGACCCTGTACAAGCTGGAGTCCATTCTGGCCGGCCACCTCGAGGTGGTGATCGACCCACTGATCAACGAGCATCAGGCCGATCAACTCGCCGAACTGTCAACCGACCCGTAAACCCGGCGCCGGCGATCAGGCGACCCGCTGTTTCTCGCGGATCTCCTCGAGGGTCTTGCAGTCGACGCAGAGCGTTGCCGTGGGCCGGGCCTCGAGCCGGCGAATGCCGATCTCGACCCCGCATTCATCGCAATACCCGTAGTCGTCCTTGCGGATCCGCTCGAGGGTCTTGTCGATTTTGCGAATCAGCTTGCGCTCGCGGTCGCGGGTACGCAGTTCGAGGGCGAATTCCTCTTCCTGAGTCGCCCGATCGGCCGGATCGGCGTAATGATTGGCGTCATCACGCATGTGACTGACCGTGCGCTCCACCTCTTCCTGCAGCTGCTGTTTCCAGGCACCGAGAATGGCCTCGAAGTGCGCCAGCTGGGCCTCGCTCATGTAGGCCTCATCGTCGGCGGGCTGATAGGGCTCGATGCCACGTACTGGCAGAGAAGCATTGTCGGTCATGGTTACCTCCATTGGCTCGACCGTTTATTCAACTGCGCGCGGAGCGGTCGGTCAAGCGCGGTTTGTCCTTGACGGCCTCAGGCGATTCGCGCCTGAAGCGGTTGCGAGAGCTTTTCCGCGGCATCGCGCAGCACGCGCTCCGTGGTTGCCCAGTCGATGCAGCCATCGGTGATGGAGACGCCATACTCGAGGGCCGACGGATCGTCGCCGAGTTTCTGTTTGCCCCAGCCGATCTGGCTTTCGATCATCGCGGCAACAATCGACCGATTCCCTTCGACAATCTGATTGACCAGATTATCCATGACCAGTGGCTGCAGCGCCGGATCCTTGTTCGAGTTGGCATGGCTGCAATCCACCATCAGGCAGGCCGACAGCCCTTCGTCCGCCAGCGCCTTTTCGCACAGCGCGATGCTCACCGAATCATAGTTCGGCTGGTCGCCGCCGCGCAGCACGACGTGGCCATAGGGGTTGCCGGCGGTGCGGATAATGGCCGAGCGGCCATCATGCTGGGTGATCCCCAGAAAACTGTGCGGGCTCGCCGCCGAGCGCATGGCGTTGATGGCCACGTCCAGACTGCCGTCGGTGCCGTTCTTGAATCCGACCGCCGTCGACAGGCCACTGGCCATTTCGCGGTGGGTCTGTGACTCGGTGGTGCGGGCCCCGATGGCGGTCCAGCTGATCAGGTCGCCCAGGTACTGCGGCGTGATCGGATCAAGCGCCTCGGTGCCGGCAGGCAGCCCAAGCTCCGCCAGATACAGCAGCAGATCGCGGGCGCGCCGGAGCCCCTCCTCAATATCGAAGCTGTCGTCCATGTAGGGGTCATTGATCAGGCCCTTCCAGCCCACGGTGGTGCGCGGCTTCTCGAAGTAGACCCGCATGACGATGAACAGCGAATCACTGAGCTCATCGTGGAGTGCCTTCAAGCGCCTCGCGTAGTCCTTGGCGGCGTCGAGATCATGGATCGAGCAGGGTCCAACCACGACCAGCAGGCGCGGATCCTTGCCGTCGAGAATGGCCTCCACCGCAGTGCGGCCGGCCTCGACGGTCTCCTTGCCCGACTCGGAAAGAGGCTGCCGCGCCTTGAGCTCGGCGGGCGTGGGCAGCGGATCCTGGGCCCGGACGTTCAGGTTGTCGATGGGGGTCTCACTCATGGCGTGTCGATCTCACTGTCAGAATGGTCATCATCGGTACATGGTAGCCCGGCGACCGGATTTTCTCCACGCCCGGGGCTGCTCACGGCCGCAGTCTGCTATCCTTGATGATCATTCCGTAAGGTTCAATCGTCATGGCTATCGATCGCAAATTACTCGATATTCTTTGCTGCCCGGTGACCAAGCAGCCGGTACACGGGCTGGGACGACGCGAGCTCAAGGCCCTGAACGAGCGCATCACCGCGGGCGACGTCCACTATCAGGACGACACCCCCGTCGAGACGCCGCTCGAGGAAGGCCTGATCACCGCCAATGAAGAGCGCATCTACCGGGTCGATGACGGCATCCCCGTGATGCTCGAAGAGCGCGCCATCAACGTGCGGGCCGCCGATCTGAAGTGACCGGGGCGATCAGTCTGGCCGAGGCGCAGCAGCGCGGGCGACGGATGCTTGACGCGGTCAGCGCCAGCGCCGCCGTCGACGCGGACTGGCTACTGGGCGCCGCTACCGGGCAATCCGCCGCGCAGCGCCGCGCCCATCCCGAGCAGCGCATGAGCGAATCGGCCTGGCGGCGCTATCAGGGGTTGCTCCAGGGGCGCTACCGGGGCGAGCCGGTGGCCTACCTGCTGGGTCGCTGCGGCTTCATGGACTTCGAACTGGTGGTCACACCGGACGTGCTCATTCCGCGTCCCGAAACCGAGCATCTGGTCGAGGCGGCCCTCGAGTCCCCCGCCGCGCGGGTGCTCGAGCTGGGCACGGGCAGTGGCTGCATCGCCATTGCGCTGGCCCGGGCCTGGCCGGCTGCCCGCATCGATGCCACCGACCAGTCGGCCGAGGCGCTGACCGTGGCCACCCAGAATGCGGCGCTGCTTGGCGTTGACAACCTCCGCCTGCGACGGGGTGACTGGTACGAGCCGATCGGCACCGCCCGCTATGGCCTGATCGTGGCCAACCCGCCCTACATCGGCGCCGCCGAGCCGGAACCGGACCAGGGCGATGCCCGCTTCGAGCCCCGCGCGGCGCTGCGCGCGGACGAATCGGGTCTGGCCGCGCTGCGGGTCATCATCGAGGGCGCGACCGCCCATCTCGAAGACGCCGGGTGGCTCTGGCTCGAACACGGCTTCGCTCAGGGACCAGCGGTGCGGGAGTGCCTGGCTGCCCAGGGTTTCGAGGCCATCGAGACACGCCGCGATCTGGCCGGGCACGAGCGGGTCAGTGGCGGCCGCCGGGGCGCGGACGGCCATGAATGACGAGCAGCTGATCCGCTACAGCCGGCAGATCATGGTGCCGGGCCTGGATCTCGAAGGACAGGAACGGCTGCTGGCCAGTCGCGTCCTGCTGGTCGGCGCCGGCGGCCTGGGCTCGGCGGTGGCGCTCTATCTAGCCGCCGCAGGCGTGGGCCATCTCAAGGTGGCGGATTTTGATCGCGTCGAGCTCACCAACCTGCAGCGGCAGATCCTCCACGGCACGGCGGATATCGGTCGCCTGAAGACCGACTCGGCCCGCGATCGCGTCGCCGCACTCAACCCGGAGATCACCCTCGAGCCCATCAACCAGTCACTGGATGCCGATAACCTGCCGGCACTGGTCGACGATGTGGATCTGGTGATCGATGGCTCCGATCGGTTCTCGACCCGCTTTGCGGTCAACGCCGCCTGCGTACGGGCCCGTCGTCCCCTGATCGCCGGCGCCGTCATCGGCATGGACGGGCAGGTGGCGGTCCTGCGACCTGATCTTCAAGGCCCCTGCTACCGCTGCCTGTACGCCGATACCGGCGAGGAGACCCTGGGCTGCAGCGAAACCGGAGTACTCGGCCCTCTGCCCGGCGTGATCGGCAGTCTGCAGGCCGTGGAGGCCGTCAAGGTGCTGACCGGACTGGGAGAGCCGCTCAATCATCGCCTGCTGATGGTCGACGCGCTGGATCAGCGCTGGCGGCGCATCGAGTTGCGCCGCGATCCGGCCTGCCCGGTCTGCGGCAGCGCAGCGGATCAGTGCGACTGACGGCTGTCGGGTGAGCGATTGGCCGGGTCGGTGAACATCGCCTCGACGTCCACGGCGTCAAATCGATAGGGCTCGTTGCAGAAGTCGCAGTGCACTTCCACCCGCCCCTCGGCCTTCAGGGTTTCGCGCATCTCCGCCTCGCCAAGCCCCTCCAGCATGGCCGCCACCCGCTCTCGAGAGCAGCGACAGCGAAACCGGAACGGCATCGGATCGAACAGCCGGATGTCCTCCTCGTGGAACAGGCGCCGAATGACCTCGCCCGGTGCCAGTTCGCGCAGCTCCGGACCGGTAATGGTAGCCGCCAGCTGATCGGCCCTTGCCCAGGCATCGGCATCGCCGGCGGCCGCGTCGCTGGCGGGCAGCCGCTGGATCAGCATGCCCGCTGCATGCCCCTCGCGGGCGGATAGCCAGACGCGGGTGGGGAGTTGTTCGGATTCACTAAAATAGTGCTCCAGCGCTCCGCCCAGACTGCCGCCGCGCAGATCCACAACACCCTGATAGCGCTCGCCGTCCTTTTCGGGGTCGATGGTAATCGCCAGCGTCCCCTGCACGGCCTGCTCATCAAGCGGAACATCGGCGGGCACCCGGTCGCCGGTCCGGGCCATGGCGCGCAGCGATCCGTCGCTACTGGCCTGGACCAGCAACAGCCGAAGCGGCCCGTTTGCCTGCAGCTGCAGCGTCAGATCGCAGGGCGACTTGAGCGTTGCGGCCAGTAACGCCACCGCTGCCAGGCCTTCGCCAATCAACCGATCGACTGCCGGCTCGTGTTCGGTACGCCGGGTGATGGCCGCAAACGATTCGTCGAGCTGGACGACCTCGCCCCGCACGTCCGCGTTTTCAAACAGAAATCGGTGAAGCCGATCAGTCATCGCGTATCAACCGTCCAGCCGGCGTTTGAGGATCTCGTTGACCTGCTGCGGATTCGCCTTGCCACCCGAAGCCTTCATCACCTGACCGACAAAAAAGCCCATCAGTTTCGTCTTGCCGGCGCGGTACTGCTCGAGCTGTTCGGGATTGGCGGCGATTGCTTCCTCGACCATCGCTTCGATGGCGGTATTGTCGGTGACCTGGCGCAGGCCGCGGGCATTGATGACGGCGTCGGCATCGCCCTCGCCGTCCCAGATAGCCTCGAACACCTCCTTGGCGATCTTCCCGGAGATGGTCTCGTCGCGGATTCGCAGCAGCAGGCCCGCCAGCGTGGCGGCATCGATCGGGCTCTGGGTGATCTCGAGGCCGGCCTTGTTGAGCGCCCCGGACAGCTCGCCCATCACCCAGTTGGCCGACAGCTTGGCGTCACCCGCGGCGGCCACCACCGCCTCGAAGTAATCGGCCAGCTCGCGTGACCCGGTGAGCACACCGGCATCATAGGCGGACAGGCCGTAGTCGCGCTGGAACCGCTCGGACTTGGCATCGGGCAGTTCGGGCAGCTCGTCACGCACCGCGTTGATCAGCGCCGGCGTGATCTCCAGCGGCAACAGGTCGGGATCGGGAAAGTATCGATAGTCGTGGGCCTGCTCCTTGCCCCGCATCGACCGGGTTTCCCCGCGGTCAGGGTCGAACAGCCGGGTTTCCTGGATCACCTCACCGCCCTCCTCGATCAACTCGATCTGACGCTCGATCTCGAAGTTGATGGCGCGCTCGACAAACCGGAACGAGTTCAGGTTCTTGAGCTCGGCACGCGTACCAAAGCGGGTTTCGCCCACCGGCCGCACCGAGACGTTGGCATCACAGCGGAAACTGCCTTCCTGCATGTTGCCGTCGCAGATCCGCAGGTAGCGGACCAGCGAGTGCATCTTTTTCATGTAGGCCACGGCCTCCCGGGCCGATCGCAGCTCGGGCTCCGAGACGATCTCGAGCAGCGGCGTGCCCGCGCGGTTGAGGTCGATGCCGGTCATCCGCGCAAACCCCTCGTGAAGACTCTTGCCGGCATCCTCCTCAAGGTGCGCACGGGTCACGCCAATCCGCTTGCGGGTGCCATCGTCCAGCTCGATCTCGAGGTGACCCGTGCCCACCACCGGCAGCTCGTACTGCGAGATCTGATAGCCCTTGGGCAGATCCGGGTAGAAGTAATTCTTGCGCGCGAACACCGAGCGGCCCGCGACTTCAGCATCCAGCGCCAGCCCCAGACGAATGGCATAGTGGACGGCCTGTTCGTTGAGCACCGGCAGCATCCCCGGCATGCCCAGATCGATGGCTGACGCCTGGCGGTTGGCCTCGGCGCCATAGGCGGTCGGCGCGCCCGAGAAAATCTTGGTCCGGGTGGCGAGCTGCGCATGCAGCTCGAGCCCGATCACTGCTTCGAATTGCATATCCGCTACTCCTCCACCACCGGCCGCTGCCGATGCCAGTCGGTTACCTGCTGATAGCCGTGGGCGGCGCCCAGCAGCCGGCCTTCATCGAAATGATTACCGATGAGCTGCAGCCCGATGGGCCGGCCGCCACCGAATCCTGCGGGCACGGACAGCGCGGGAAGACCCGCCAGATTGACGGCGATGGTGAAGATATCGGAGAGGTACATCTGCACCGGATCATCGGCCTTCTCGCCCAGCGGGAACGCCGTGGACGGAGCGGTGGGGCCGGCAATGACATCCACCGACTCGAACGCTCGGGCAAAGTCCTGCTGCACCAGCCGACGCACCTGCTGGGCCTTGTGATAATAGGCATCATAGTAGCCCGCCGACAGCGCATAGGTGCCCACCATGATCCGGCGCTTGACCTCCTCGCCGAAGCCCTCGCCGCGGCTGCGCTTGTACAGGTCCTCCAGATCGGCCGGCGCGTCGCAGCGATGGCCGTATCGGACCCCATCGAATCGTGACAGGTTGGACGAGGCCTCCGCCGGCGCGATCACGTAGTACACCGGCACCGCCATACCGGCGTTGGGCAGGGAAATCTCCCGAACCTCGGCGCCCGCGTCGCGCAGGGCCTGAGCGGCCGCGTCGATGCCGCTCGAGACCTCGGCATCGACGCCCTCCGCCTCGATGAATTCGCGGGGCAGCCCGACCCGCAGACCACGCAGATCGGTACCCACCATCTGCGCCCGGTAATCCGGCACGGGTCGATCGACACAGGTGGAATCGCGGCGGTCGAAACCGGCCATGCCCTCGAGCAGAATCGCCAGGTCCTCGGCGCTCGAGGCCATGGGGCCGGCCTGATCCAGACTCGAGGCAAAGGCGACAATGCCGTAGCGCGATACCCGCCCGTAGGTGGGCTTGAGGCCGCTGATCCCGGTCAGCGCCGCGGGCTGGCGAATGGAGCCGCCGGTATCGGTGCCGGTGGCCGCCGGCACCAGGCCCGCCGCCACGGCGGCCGCCGAGCCGCCCGACGAACCGCCCGGCACGGCCTGGCGGTCCCAGGGGTTTTTGACGGCCCCGAAATAACTGGTCTCGTTGGACGAGCCCATGGCGAACTCGTCCATGTTGGTCTTGCCGACGCTGACCGCGCCCGCCGCCCGCAACTGCTCGACGACGAAGGCGTCATAGGGCGGCACGAAATTCTCGAGCATGCGGCTGCCACAGCTCGTGCGAACGCCGTCGGTGCAGAAGATATCCTTGTGCGCAATGGGGATGCCCGTCAGCGGTCCGGCCTCGCCGCGGGCGCGGGCGGCGTCCGCCGCTTCGGCCTCGGCAAGCGCCGATTCGGGGGTCACCGTGATAAAGGCGTTGAGGTCGGCCGCCTGCCCGATGCGCTCGAGAGCGGCACGGGTCAGTTCGACACTCGAACACTCGCCGCGCTCAAGGGCCGCGGCCAGTCCGGCAATGGTGTGATCATGCATGCTGATTACTCGATAACGCGGGGAACGAGGTAATGGCCGTCCTCGGTCGCGGGCGCTATGGCCTGGAATCGCTCGCGCTCGTCGGACTCGGTGGGTTCGTCGGGCCGCAGGCGCTGGGTCATCTCCAGGGGGTGGGCGAGCGGCTCGACCCCCTCGGTGTCGACGGCACCCAGCTGCTCGACAAAATCGAGGATCTCGGAGAGATTGCGGGCGTACGCCTGACTGGCCGGTTCACTAAGAGACAATCGCGCCAGATGGGCGATCTGGCCGACTTCATTCGCGTCGATGGGCATCGTCAATTACCTGACTGTCGGATCGTTAAGCGATTAAAACTACCATAGGCCGTATCTTGCCCAAACCCCCGCCGGTTGGTAGATTGAGCCGTCTTTTCAACGCGTCTGGAATTCTTCATGTTCAAGGGCATACGGGGTATTTTCTCCAACGACCTTTCAATCGACCTCGGTACCGCCAATACCCTGATCTATTCCCGCGGCCAGTCGATTCTGCTCGACGAGCCTTCGGTGGTCGCCATTCGCCAGGATCGCGATGGCGGCCCCAAGACCATCGCCGCCGTCGGACGCGAAGCCAAGATGATGCTCGGCCGCACCCCGGGGACCATCAAGGCGATCCGGCCCCTGAAGGACGGTGTCATTGCCGACTTCACGGTCACCGAGAAAATGCTGCAGCACTTCATCAAGAAGGTTCACGAAGCGCGATTCTTCCGCCCCAGCCCGCGGGTGCTGGTGTGCGTGCCCTGCGGCTCCACCCAGGTCGAGCGGCGCGCGATCCGCGAGTCCGCCGCCGGGGCCGGCGCCCGCGAAGTATTCCTGATCGAAGAGCCCATGGCCGCTGCGATCGGCGCCGATATGCCGGTTGGCGAGGCGCGCGGCTCGATGGTGCTCGACATCGGCGGCGGCACCTCGGAAGTGGCCGTCGTGTCACTCAACGGCATCGTCTACTCGGCATCGGTGCGCATCGGCGGCGACCGCTTTGACGAGGCCATCGTCAATTATGTGCGACGCAACTATGGCATCCTCATCGGCGAGTCCACCGCCGAACAGATCAAACAGCAGATCGGCCAGGCATTCCCGGGTAACGAGGTCCGCGAGCTCGAAATCAAGGGCCGCAACCTGGCTCAGGGCATTCCGCGTAGCTTTACCCTGAACAGCAACGAAATCCTCGAAGCCCTGCAGGAGCCGCTCTCGGGGATCGTTGGCGCGGTCAAGACAGCGCTTGAGCAAACGCCGCCCGAGCTTGGCGCCGACGTCGCCGAGCGTGGCATCGTGATCACCGGCGGCGGAGCGCTGCTGCGCAATATCGATCGGCTGCTCATGGAGGAAACCGGACTGCCGGTGGTACTCGCCGAAGAACCACTGACCTCGGTGGCACGCGGCGGCGGACGGGCACTTGAGCTCATGGACGAAAAAGGCGCGGATCTTTTCACCAGCGAGTGATCGCGCCTGCTCCCGTGTAACCGGCACAGTGTTTCACTGGAGGCTGCAGGACCATTAAACCGCTTTTCTCACAGACGCCATCCATTACCGCCCGGCTTGTCCTGGCGGCGATCGTGTCCATCAGTCTGCTGCTCGCCGATCACCGGGTCGGGCTGCTCGAGCCGGTGCACCATGCACTGTCCGTGGCCACCGAGCCCCTGCGCCTGCTGGCAACCCTGCCCTCCCGACTGGGCGAAAGTGCCGAGCAGACACTGACGAGCCGTCGCGAGCTGGTCGCCGAGAACCAGCGCCTGCAGGATCGGCAGAAAGTCTACGAAGCGCGTCTCCAGCGGCTCGATGCCCTCGAGGTCGAAAACATTCGGCTGCGCCGCCTGCTGGACTCCTCTTACGAGCTCGAACGGCCGGTAGTGATTGCCGAGCTGACCGGCGTCGATCTCGACCCGTTCAACCATGTCATCCAGATCAGCAAAGGCCTGCGCGACCGCATCCAGGTCGGCCAGCCCGTCATCGACGCCGAGGGCGTACTCGGTCAGGTCGAGACGGTCGCCGCGTTGACCGCCACGGTACGGCTGATCAGCGACCCGAGTCACGGGATTCCGGTGCAGGTGAACCGCAACGGGCTGCGCAGCGTCGCCTTTGGGACCGGCCGAACCGACACCCTCACCATTTCAAGCCTGCCCAACAATGCCGATATCCGCGAAGGGGACCTGCTGGTCACCTCGGGACTGGGAGGCCGCTTTCCCGCCGGGTACCCAGTGGGTGAAGTCCGTCGCATTCAACGTGACCAGGGCGCCGCCTTTTCCGACATTCAGGTCGAGCCGCTGGGACGGATCGGGCGGGTCAAGGAGGTGCTGCTGATCGAAGACCGAGGGCGCGACGATGAATAGCGCCCAGCCCCATGCCCGATGGGTGATCGTCCTCACCCTGGTGGTTGCGCTGACCCTCATGATCCTGCCGCTCCCTGCGATGGTCGAACCGTTTCGCCCGGAATGGGCGATCCTGGTCATTCTGTACTGGAGTCTGGCGCTGCCGGCCCGGGTGGGTGTTGGCGTTGCCTGGCTGGTCGGCCTGCTCCAGGACGTTGTCCAGGCGACAGCGCTCGGCTCGCATGCACTCGCCTTTGCCGTGGTCGCCTACCTCACCATTCAGCTGTGTCAGCGCATACGCAACGTCCCGGTCTGGCAGCAGGCCCTGACCGTGCTGGGCCTGGTGCTGCTGGCCCGCGGGCTGCTGTTCATTACCCGCGGGCTCAGTGACAGTGCCGGTGTCGACTGGCGGTTCTGGTTGCCGACACTGACCAGCACCCTCGTCTGGCCACTGGTCTTTGTGCTGCTGCGCTTCCTGCGACGTCGTTTTCAGGTCAACTGACATGGATCTCGGCACACTGCGCGATACCCCTCGCGAACGCCAGGTCGTTCGCCGGCGGTTGCTGATCGCCGGGCTCATCGGTGCCTTGCTGTGCCTGGTGCTGGCGGGCCGCATCGCCTACCTCCAGACCGTTCGCTACGACCACTTTGCAGCGCAGTCCCAGGACAATCGCGTGCGCATCGCATCCGTGGCGCCCACCCGCGGGATCATCCGCGACCGCGATGGCCGTGTGCTTGCCGACAACCAGCCGGCCTTCCGTCTGACCATTGTCCCCGAGCGCGTCGACGACCTGGACGCGCTGATCGACCAGCTCGACGATCTGGTCGGCGTCAGCGCTTCCGAGCGCGCGGCGTTTCGTGAGGCACGCCAGCGCAGCCGCGGGTTTCAGGCGATACCGCTGAAACGCCAGCTCAGTGAAGCGGCCGTTGCCCGAGTGGCCGTCAACCGCCATCGCTTTCCGGGTGTCGAAGTCCAGCCCCACCTGATCCGTCACTACCCCTATGGCCCCGTCGGCGGGCATGCCATCGGCTACGTCGGCCGCATCAGCGAGGCCGAGCTCAGCAGCCGCAACCGCCGGGCCTACCGGGGCAGCAGCGTTATCGGCAAAACCGGGCTGGAGAAGGCCTACGAGCGCCGGCTGCGCGGCGAAATGGGCTCGGAGCGCATTGAGACCAACGCCCTCGGCCGTCCCATTGATGTCATCGAGCGTGATCCGCCCACGCCGGGCCAGGACCTGACGCTGACACTGGACATTGGCCTGCAGCGCATCGCCGAGGAGAGCCTGGGGGATTTTCGTGGCGCCATCGTGGCAATGGACCCCCGCAATGGCGCCATCCTTGCGCTGGCCAGCCAGCCGGGTTTCGACCCCAATGCCATCAGCGCGGGACTGGACCGCGAGGCATTCAAGGCGCTCAGCCAGGATCCCGATCAGCCACTCTACAACCGCGCCATCAGCGGTCGCTATCCGCCCGGTTCACTGGTCAAGCCGTTCCTCGGGATTGCCGGCGTTGCCTCGGGTGCCATCGATGTTGACGAGGAAATCGTCAGCGACGGGACTTACCGCCTGCCCAATGTCTCGCGTGTCTGGCGCGACTGGAAGCGCGAAGGCCATGGTGAAGTCGACCTCCACAAGGCGATCACCGAGTCGGTCGACAGCTACTACTACGAGCTGGCCCGGCGCATGGGGATCGACCGCATGCATGAGTGGATGACGCGCTTTGGCTTTGGCCTCGACAGCGGCCTGGCACTGCCCGGCGAGCGTCAGGGCATCATGCCGTCACGCGAGTGGAAGGCGCGCACCCTGGGCGAGTCCTGGTACCAGGGGGAGACGATCAACACAGGCATCGGCCAGGGCTTTACCCTGTCCACGCCCATCCAGTTGGCCACCTCCACGGCCATGCTCGCCAATCGCGGCGCGCCGGTGGTGCCGCACCTGCTCGCCGGCCGCCCGGACAGCGCCAACGCCCAGCCCGGCGTCGATCCAATGCGCCTTGACGATGAGACCCTGTGGCAGACAAGCATCGATGCCATGGTCGATGTGGTCCACGGCGACAACGGCACCGCCCGTGCCATCGGTGACGACCTCGACTACCGGATCGCGGGCAAGACCGGTACCGCCCAGGTGGTGGGGATTCCGCAGGGCGAGGAATACGACGAGGAGACCCTCCCCGCCCGTCACCGCGATCATGCCCTTTTTACCGCATTCGCGCCTGCCACTTCGCCGCGACTGGTCGTCACGGTCCTCGTGGAAAACGGCGGCAGTGGCAGCAAAACGGCGGCGCCCATGGCCCGCCGGGTCATCGATGCCTGGATGAGTCGAGAGGAGAAGGACAGTGAACTGGCCCGACAGTGGCGTTAACGCAGTAGCCCGCCGGGCCACCGGGGACCTGCTGCAACGGGGCTTGCACCTGGATGGGGTGCTGCTCGGCCTGGTGGCCCTGCTCTCCGGGCTCGGTGTCATCATCCTCTACAGTGCTTTCGGCGGACGCGTTGAACCGATCCAGGACCATCTTGTGCGCCTGGGCGTGGGGGCGGGCGGCATGATCATCGCCGCCCAGATCCCGCCCTGGCAGCTGCGTCGTGTCGCACCCTGGCTGTTCGGCGTGGGAGTCCTGCTGCTGGTGGCGGTCCTCACCGTGGGTGAATCCGGCGGCGGCGCCCGACGCTGGCTGGATCTGGGCGTGGCCGGTTTTCAGCCCTCTGAATTGATGAAGCTGGCGCTACCCATCATGGTCGCCTGGCTCATCGCCCGGGCATCCATGCCGGTGTCCATCGGCCGCGCGGCCGCCACGGTGTTGGTCATCGCCTTACCGGTCGGACTGATTGGCAGCCAGCCCGATCTGGGCACCGCCGTGCTCATCGGTGCCGCCGGCGCCGGGGTACTGTTTCTGGGCGGCATCGGCTGGCGCTTGATCGTCGCGCTGATCGGACTGGTGGCGGCGGCCGTGCCGCTGCTCTGGCAATTTGGCATGCAGGACTATCAGCGCGAGCGCGTGCTGACCTTCCTGGACCCGACCCGAGACCCGCTGGGTGCCGGCTACAACATCATCCAGTCACAGATCGCCATTGGTTCGGGCGGCATTCATGGCAAGGGCTGGCTGAATGGCACACAGGCCCACCTGGAGTTCATCCCCGAGCGCCACACCGATTTTGTGTTTGCCGTCATGGCCGAGGAGTTCGGGCTTGTCGGCGTCTGCGCCCTGCTGATTCTGTATCTGCTGATCACGCTGCGCGGGCTGTGGATCGCCCACGAGGCGCAGGACAATTTCTCGCGCCTGCTGGCGGGCGGTCTGTCCCTGACCTTTTTTGTCTACTGCTTTGTCAATGTCGGCATGGTCTCGGGCCTGCTGCCGGTTGTGGGCCTGCCCCTGCCCCTGATCAGCTACGGCGGGTCCGCTATGGTGACGCTTCTGGTGGGCTTCGGTATTCTCATGTCCATTCATACCCACCGGCGGATGTGGTCATCTTGAAAACGCTCCATCGCCTTTGTTGCGCCCTGGCCATCGCGCTGCTGATCCTGATCCCGCTGGCGGCGGGCACGACCGATGTGCGGGCCGAGCCGGCCACGATTCGTGCCTTCAGTGAAACGCTCGCGGCCCGGCATGGCTGGGATGCCCGGCGCGTCGAGGCGCTGATCAGCAACGAGGCCATCCATCAGCCCGATATCATCCAAGCCATGCGCCAGCCGGCGGAGGCAATGCCCTGGTCGCGTTACCGGCCCATCTTTTTGACCGAGGCGCGGGTTGAAGCCGGCCGGGCCTACCAAAAGCGCCATCGGGCCCGGGTGACGGCGGTCGAAGAGACCTACGGCGCCCCCGCCGAGATCGTGGTCGCGATTATTGGCGTTGAGACGTTCTATGGGCGCTATGCCGGTGGTTATCGCGTCATCGATGCGCTGCGCACGCTGGGGTTTGGCTACCCGCCGCGGGCCGAATTCTTCCGCGACGAGCTTGAGGCGTTTCTGATCCTGGCCCGCGAAGAGGGATTTGCCCCCACCGACCCCTTGGGGTCCTATGCGGGCGCGATGGGCATCCCGCAGTTCATCAGCAGCAGTTATCGGGCCTACGCGGTCGACTTCAACGACAACGGCCGGCGGGATCTTTTCTCGGAGCCCGCGGACGCGATCGGCAGCATTGGCCACTACCTCGCCCGGCATGGCTGGCAGGCGGACGCACCCATTGCCATCCCGGCACGGGTCGAGGGAGAGCAGTGGCAGTCGCACCTGCACGACGCCCTGGCCCCACAGGATACCGTCGGCACGCTGGCGGCCGCGGGCGCACACCCCTCCATCCCGCTCAGCGCCAACCTCGACGCCCGGTTACTGCAACTCCAGGCCGAGAGCGGTGCCAGGCACTGGATCACCCTGCATAACTTCTACGCCATCACCCGCTACAACCACAGTGCGCTCTACGCCATGGCGGTCCATCAACTGGCCGAGCGCATTGGCGGGGGCGACTCGTGAACCGGCTTGCCGTTCTGCTTGTGGCACTGCTGATGGCCGGCTGCAGTGGCCTGGTACCCGAACCACAGGACGGCCCGGGGCGCGTCATCGACGATCCCATGGCCATCCCCGATGCCGTGCCGCAGGATGCCCCGCGCAGCCGGTATGGCAATCCCGAGCAGTACGAAGTATTCGGTCAGACCTACCGGGTAATGGATAGCGCCGCGGGCCATCGCGAGCGCGGCATCGCCTCATGGTACGGCAGCAAGTTCCAGGGCCGGCGCACTTCAAGCGGCGAACCCTATGATATGTATGCCATGACCGCTGCCCACAAGCACCTGCCCCTGCCGACCTGGGTCGAGGTCCGGCACTTGAACACCGACCGATCGATTGTCGTGAAGGTCAACGACCGCGGACCCTTCGCCGATGATCGGATCATTGACCTGTCCTACGCCGCGGCGGCGAAACTCGGGATGCTCGAGCGTGGTACCGCGCCGGTGGAGATCCGGGTGGTAACGCCCGATAACGCGACCGAACCGGTCGAACCTGCCGAACCGGCTCAGCTGGCCACCTCTGCCGCCGACGCCCGTGGCGATTACTGGATTCAGATGGCCGCTTTTCGCCGTGCCAGCAACGCCCGGCAACTGGCACAACGACTGCAGGCGGCATCGCTGTCGGCCTCGGCAACGATCCGGCAGGGCGGCGATGGCCTGCATCGAGTGCGCCTCGGCCCCCTCGCCGATACCGAGCGCGTCGATCAACTCAAAGCCGAGCTGCAGAGCGCCCGTTTTCCCTCCGGACATGTCATTATTCCCGCTGAACCCAGCGACTGAAGACCGAGACCGCCGACCATGACACCGCTCAGACTTGCCATCCTGATTATCACCCTTCTGCTGGGTAGCCACGCGGCCGCGCAGTCGCAACCCATCCCAGTGCCCGACCCGCCGCAGCTGGGCGCCGATGGATACATCCTGATGGACTTCCACAGTGGCCGGGTGCTGGTGGACCAGAACAGTGATGTGCGCCGCGACCCCGCGAGCATCACCAAGGTGATGACGGCGTTTGTGATTTTCAATGAACTGCGCTCGGGTGATCTCAGCATGGACGAGCCGGTGCGAATCAGCGAAAAGGCATGGCGGGCCCCCGGATCGCGGATGTTCATCGAGGTGGGCAACGAAGTCCCGGTGAACGACCTGCTCCACGGCATGATCATCCAGTCGGGCAACGACGCCAGCATCGCCCTCGCGGAGCACATCGCCGGCAGCGAGGCGACCTTCGCGGCGCTGATGAACCAGTACGCCGCCGAGCTGGGCATGACCAACACTCACTACACCAACGCGACCGGTCTGCCGGGTGCCGAGCATTACTCGAGCGCCGCGGATACCGCCCGTCTCGTGCAGGCGCTGATCGATCGGTTTCCCGATTACTACCGCCTCTACTCCGAGCGCGAGTTCACCTGGGGCGGTATCACCCAAAGCAATCGCAACCGCATGCTCTGGCAGGATCCATCCGTTGACGGCGTCAAGACCGGCTACACCGAGGCCGCGCAGTACTGCCTGGCCACGTCGGCCGAGCGCGATGGCATGCGGCTGATCTCGGTGGTGATGGGAGCCGATACGCCCGAGCAGCGGGTCAGTCAGTCCAAGAGCCTGCTTAACTATGGCTATCGGTTTTTCGAGACCCACCGGCTCTATGCCGCCGATGAGCCGGTGGAAACGCCCCGGCTCTGGAAAGGCGTTGCCGATACGCTTCCCGTCGGGATCGCCGAGGACATGTTCATCACCCTGCCGGCGGATACCTACGATCAGCTGGATGCCCGGATTACTCTGAACGAACCGCTCGAGGCGCCGGTTGCCGCCGGTGACCGCGTCGGTCGCCTCAGCGTCTCGCGCGATGGCGAGGTTGTGCGGGAAAGGGACGTGATCGCCCTCGAGGCGGTGCCCGAGGCTGGCTTCATCGGGCGAACAATCGATACGGTGCGGCTATGGCTGAACTGAATGCTTCTCCCCAGGGGCTGACCTTCCCGTGCCGGTTTCCGATCAAGGCCATGGGACGCAGTGATGAGGCCCTGCCCGGCATTGTGGTCGAAATTGTCCAGCGCCACGCACCGGCCCTGGCGGCCGACAGCATCACCACCAGTGAAAGCAGCGGCGGGCGTTACATCTCGGTCACGGCCACCATTACGGCGGACAGTCGCGACCAGCTCGACGCCATCTACGCAGACTTAAAGGCACACGACTGCGTCCTCGCTACCCTCTGATGGCCGACTCGATCGCGATCCGCGACTGCGGGCGGTGGGACTACGCCCGCGCCTGGGCCGCCATGAAGGCGTTTACCGACGATCGCGATGCCGACACGCCGGATGAGCTCTGGCGGGTCGAGCACCCCGGGGTCTTCACCCTTGGGCAGGCCGGTCACGCCGAGCATGTCCTTGATCGCGGCGATACGCCGCTGGTGCAGACCGATCGTGGCGGTCAGGTGACCTACCATGGCCCCGGGCAAATTGTGCTCTACCCGCTTCTCGACCTGCGCCGTCAGCGCCTGGGGGCACGCGATCTGGTCACCCGTCTCGAGCAGAGTGTGGTTGACTGGCTGGCCGAACAGGGCATTGCATCGGCCCCGCGTGCCGATGCCCCGGGGGTCTACGTCAATGACGCCAAGATTGCCGCGTTGGGGTTGCGCATTCGCCGCGGCTGCAGCTATCACGGGCTGGCGGTCAACATTGCCATGGACCTTTCGCCCTTCACCCGCATCAATCCCTGCGGCCACGCCGGCATGGCGGTCACTGATCTGGCCTCGCTGGGCGTCGAGTGCTCAATGGCGGATGCCCGCGAGGGATTGACTCAGGCCGTGGTGAGCCGGCTCAGTCTGACGCAAGCCGGGCATTGAGCGCGCGCAGGCGTTCCGGCGTCCCGACATCGCACCATTGCCCGTCATGGTAATGCCCCGTGAGCTGGCGCCGCTCACAGGCCCGGGCCAGCAGCGGCGCCAGTGGTGCCACCCGCGGCCGCAGGCCGGCAAACAGCTCGGGGCGATAACAGCCGATACCGGCAAAGGTATAACGCGGCGCATCGCCATCGCTAAGAATCGCGTAGCCATCGAAATGGAAATCGCCCTGCGGATGCTGCGCCGGGTTATCCACCAGCACCAGATGCCCCAGCCCCTCGGGCTCGCGCGGCAGCATCGCAAGGTCAAAGTCGCACCAGATGTCACCGTTAATCACCACGAATGGTTCCGGTCCAAGCAGTGGCAATGCATTGACGATGCCCCCAGCGGTTTCCAGGGCCTGATCGCCCTCGTCGGCGATCTGCACATCGAGTCGTGTCGACGGCAGCTCGGCCAGGTGGTCGCGAATCACCTCGCCCAGCCAGGCGGTGTTGACCACCACCCGGTCGAAACCGGCGGCCTCGAGCCGGGCCAGGTGCCAATCGAGCAGCGGCCGGCCGCCCACGCTCAGCAGCGGCTTGGGACAGCGATCGGTGAGCGGTCGCATACGCTCTCCCCGGCCCGCCGCCAGAATCATTGCGTTCATGGCGACGCCGTCCTCTCGGGCCGCGGCAGCTCGGCAACCAGCGCGGCCAGATCCTGGCCGGCAGGATCGCCACCGATCTCGCGGTGCAGATAGTCGAGAAAACGCGGGGCATCCGCCAGATAGCCCGGCTTGTGATCGCGGTGATAAAGCCGCGCGAATATCCCCAGCACCTTGAGGTGCCGCTGCGCGGCGGTGCGGTCCAGCGCCCGGGACAGGTCCGTCGGCAGGGGAATCCCGGCGGCCTCGGCCTGGCGTCGATAATACTCGATCAGTGACTGCTCCTGCTCGGGCGTCAGACTGAAAAACGCGTCTCGCAGCAGACTGGCCAGATCATAGGTCACTGGCCCCGCGAGGGCGTCCTGAAAGTCGATGACACCCGGATTGGGTGTGGCAACCAGCAGGTTGCGCACCATGTAATCACGATGCACCACCACCGTCGGCTGAGCCAGCATGGCCTGGCGCAGCACGCCAGTACCCGCCGCCCAGCGCGACCACCAGGCGGCATCCGGCTCGACGCCCAGGTGCCGGCGCACATACCAGTCGGGAAACAGCGCCAGCTCGGCATCGATACGATCGGCATCGAATCGCGGCAGGTCGCGGCCATCGGCCCGGCCCTGCAGCTGCACCAGCGCGTCGATGGCCGCGCGCAGCAGAGGCTCGTCGCGTGGGCCGCCCAGAGCGCTCAGATAGTCGCGACTGCCCAGATCTTCGAGCAGCAGGAATCCGTTATCCGGGGCGGCGGCATGGATGACGGGGACATGAATGCCCGCCCGCGCCATCAGAGCGCGGATTTGGCAGAACGCCCGGCAGGCGGATGGCTGGTCGGGGGCATCCATGACCACCCGGGTGGCACCGGCCATTTCCATACGAAAATACCGCCGCGGGCTGGCATCACTGCCCATGGCCTGCAGGGCAGTCGGCTCGATGCCCTGATCGCGCAACCATGCCATCATCTGGCGCCCGCGCGGGTCGAGCCGGTCAATTGCCACGATTGCTGAGCCCCTCAACGGTGAATCCATGCGAGTGTATAGGGTACCCTTCGGTTGCAAAAGCGCTTCCACCACCGACAGGGACAGGCGATTCCGTGCCGCGATACCAACCAATCCCCCTCATTGGCGTTGCTTTGGCAACAGCCCTTGCCTGGTCCCACGATGCCGGTGCCAGCGAAGGGCGCTGGGCGCTCTGCAGCGCCCCCCTGCTCAAGCCGATGCCCGCTGATTCCGAACCCGGTACCGGCGACGCCGAGCGCATCGACATCACCGCCGATCGGGCGCAGGCGACGGGACAGCCGCCGGTCTATGAATTCACCGGCAATGTCCGGGCCCGTCAGGGCGACCAGCGCCTGAGCAGCGACCGGCTGCGCTACGACAGCGGCGACGGCCGGGTCGAGGGCGACAATGGGGTCCGCCTGCGCCAGCCGGGTGTGCTGATCAACGCCGAGCGGGCGCGCTACTGGCTTGCCCCCCAGCAGGGGACGTTCGAGGGGGTCAGCGATTACCGGATCGTCGCGGGTCACATGCAGGGTCAGGCTGAACGGATTATTCGCGAGGGGCCAATGCTCAGCCGCTACGACGGCGTGACCCTCAGCACCTGCATGCCCGGGCGCGAATTCTGGACACTGCAGGCCCGGCGTGCCGAGATCGACCGCGACAGCCGCCAGGGGCGTGCCCATCATGCAGTCCTGTCACTCGGCCGCCTGCCGGTCTTCTACACCCCCTACCTGCAGTTTCCGGTGGGCAGCGAGCGCCTGACCGGGCTGCTGGCACCGACCATCGGCCAGTCCGACGAGAACGGCACCACCGTCTCGCTGCCCTGGTACTGGAACATCGCGCCGCAATACGATGCCACTCTACGCCCCACTCTCTACAGCCGTCGCGGGCTGTTGATGGACACCGAGTTCCGTTATCTCGAAGAGTGGGTCGACGGCGAGTTCAACGTCAGCGTCCTGCCCGATGACGACATCTTCGGAGACGATCGCTGGGCCATCGATCAGGACCACGAGCTGGCCATCGGTTCATCCATTCGCGGCCGGATCGAGCAGGCGCGCGTCAGCGACCCGTTCTATTCCGATGACTTCAGCAACGATCTCGACATCCGCTCCGCATCATTTCTCGAAAGCGAGGCCAGCTTTGCCTGGACCGGGCGCGGCTCGAGCGTGTCGGTGGATACGCAGTACTGGCAGCAGATCGACACCCGCGTTGATGCGACCCGTCAGCCCTATGCCCGCGAGCCGCGGCTGCAGTACCGCTACAATCCGATAGCCGGCGTAGGCCCGCTGGATATTGAGTTCGACGCCGAAGCAACCCGATTCACGCACCCGGTCTCGCGCCGCACTCAGGGCCGGCGGGTGGATGTTGCCCCCCGGGTATCGCTGCCCTGGCGACGGCTCGGCTATTTCATCGAACCGGCGATAACGTGGCGCCACACCGACTACGACCTGACCGGCGATCTGCCCGGCCGGGATGCGACACCGAGCCGATCCATGCCCATCTACAGCGTGGACGCCGGGCTGTTCCTGGAGCGACCCGGCACGCTGTTCGAAGGGGTCTATCAAACCCTCGAGCCGCGGCTTTTCTATCGCCGTGCACCGGCCCGCGACCAATCCGATCTGCCCGAATTTGATACCAGCGCCTCGACGCTGACCTTCAGTTCGATGTTTCGCGAGAATGCCTTCGCCGGTCTCGATCGCATTGAGGATGGCGAGCGCCTGACCACGGGCCTCACCACCCGGTTCGTGGACACGACGAGCGGCCAGGAATACCTGAGCGCGTCCATTGGGCAGATCTTCTACTTCGAGGATCGTGAGGTGGCGGCCGACGGCGACCCGGCAGACAACCGCTCGGAAATCGTCAGTCAGTTGCGCCTTGATCTGCCCCGGGGGTTCAGCGCGGACCTGGACTACCGCTGGGATCCGGACAGCACGGGCACCGACAACCTGCGCACGCTCCTGCGCTGGCGGGGTCGCGATACCCAGGCGATCAATCTGGGCTTGCGGCGACGCCGCGACGAGGGTGAGACCACACTGGACCAGGCTGAATTGTCCTTTGCCCTGCCTCTTACCCACGGAGTAAGCGTTTTTGCCGGCCTGCTCGAGGATCTCGAGACGGACAGCACTCGCGAGCGCTTCATCGGCATTCAGCAATCGGGCTGCTGCCATGCCTGGCGGCTTGTCAGCGAGGAGCAGCTGCAGCGCGATCCCGATCGCGCCGATGCACAACTTGAACGCACATTGATGCTCGAGCTCGAACTCAAGGGTCTGGGCGGCATCGGTGATAGAATCCAGTCGTTTCTGGATGCCGAAATCGACGG
>CALGDM010000004.1 GCA_937884605.1 uncultured Spiribacter sp. | reverse complement strand
ATGCTCGAGCTCGAACTCAAGGGTCTGGGCGGCATCGGTGATAGAATCCAGTCGTTTCTGGATGCCGAAATCGACGGCTACAACCCAAGGCGCTGAGATCAATGATGAGAACGCTGTTTGCCCTCCTGCTACTCCTGGTCGTGCAGACCACTCAGGCCGACGAGGTTCTGCTCGAGCGGATCGTGGCGCTGGTCAACGATGACGTCGTCCTGCAATCCGAGCTCGAGGCGGAAATCGCGTCGGTCCGTCAGAACCTCGAGCAGCGGGATGTGCGCATGCCGCCGGCCGACGAGTTGCGGGCACAGGTGCTCGACCGTCTGATCGTCCAGACGCTGCAGATGAACGTCGCCGAGCGGCGTGGCATCCGCGTGGACTCCGCAACGCTTGACGCTGCGGTACGCCGGATTGCCGAGCGCAATGGCCTGAGCCTCGCGGAACTGCGCGATGCGCTCTCTGAGCAGGGCATGAATATGTCAGTGTTTCGCGACCAGCTGCGCCGCGACATCACCATCAACCGGCTCCGCCAGCAGGTGATGAACCAGCGCCTGGATGTCACCGAACAGGAGATCCAGCAGTTCATCGAGCGCAATCGCAGTCTGGATCGCGATTACCGGCTCTCACAGATCCTGATCAGCGTGCCCGAGGCGGCCTCGGCGGAGGTCATCGACACCGCCCGCAGCGAGGCCGCAACAGTGATTGAACGACTCGACAGCGGCGAGTCGTTTGCCCGGGTGGCAACGGCCGCCTCCGACGCCCGCAATGCCCTCGAGGGCGGCGATCTCGGGTGGGTCCCGGCGTCGCAGTTGCCCTCCGCCGCCGCCAACGCGATTCGGGATCTTCAGCCTGGCGAACATACCGCCGCGCTGCGGACTCCGGCCGGCTTTCAGATCTACCGGCTTGAAGATACCCGTGGCAGCAGCGAAGCCATGGTCGAGCAGAGTCGGGTCCGGCACATCCTGATCCAGCCCAACGAGGTGGTCAGCAACGAGGATGCCCGGCTGCGTCTCTCGTCGCTGCGCTCGCGGATCGAGTCAGGCGGTGATTTTGCCGATCTGGCCCGCGCCAACTCCGATGATCCCAGTTCGGCCAGCAACGGCGGCGCCATCGGCTGGGTGGACCCGGCCAACCTGCCCGAGTCATTCCGCGAGGTTGTCAACGGCCTCGAGGTGGGCGAGACCAGCGAGATCTTCCGCACACGCGGCGGCTGGCACATTGCCCAGGTGCTCGATCGCCGCACGCGGGATGCCAGCGAATCCATCGCCCGCGAGGAAGCGGAGCAGGCCATCCGCGAGCGCAAACGCGAAGAAGAAATCGAGATCTGGCTGCGCGAACTGCGCAACGAGGCCTATATCGAAAGACGCCTCGGGAGCGGCTGATGGCCGATCGGCCACGCATCGCAATCACTCCGGGTGAGCCCGCCGGAATCGGGCCGGAACTGGTCAATGCCCTGGGGGATGCCTTCCCCGAGGCGCAGCTGGTGGCCATCGGTGACCCTGCCCAGCTCCAGGCCACCGACCACCTTGAGGTCATGCCGGTGCGCGCCCCCGCGCCGGTGACTGCCGGGCTGCTCGATCCGCGTAATGCCGGCTATGTGCTCGAAACCCTGCGCCGTGCGGTCGAAGGCTGTCAGGACGGCCGCTTTCAGGCCATGGTCACTGGCCCGGTGCACAAGGGGGTCATTAACGAGGCGGGCTTTCCGTTCAGTGGTCATACCGAATACCTCGCCGAGCTGACCGGTGCGCCGATGCCGGTGATGATGCTGGCCGCCGGCTCGCTGCGGGTGGCGCTGGCCACCACTCACCTGCCGCTGCGGGCAGTCGCCGATGCGATTACGCCCGCGCGTCTCGACACGATCCTGCGGATCATCGACCACGATCTGCGACGGTTCTACGCCATCGACCGGCCCCACATTCTGGTGGCCGGCCTGAACCCCCATGCCGGCGAGTCCGGACACATGGGTCGCGAGGAAATCGACACGATCAACCCGGTGCTCGAGCATCTGCGCGCGGAAGGGCTGTGTCTGACGGGCCCTCTCCCGGCGGATACTCTGTTCACGCCGGCGCGCCTCGAGGGCGCCGATGCCGTACTGGCGATGTACCACGACCAGGGGCTGCCGGTGCTCAAGCACGTCGGCTTTGGCCATGCGGTCAACATCACTCTGGGGCTGCCCATCATCCGGACCTCGGTGGATCATGGCACCGCCCTGGATCGGGCGGGTCAGGGTGTGGCCGATTCCGGCAGTCTGCATGCGGCCATTCGCGAGGCCATCGACATGGCGCGCGCGGGACGCTGAGCGATGCATCGGGCCCGCCGCCGGTTCGGACAGAACTTTCTGCATGACCCCGCGATCATCGAGCAGATGGTCGCCGCCATCGCCCCCCGGGCGTCGGAGCGCTTTCTCGAGATCGGCCCCGGTTCCGGCGCCCTGACCCGACCGCTGCTGGAGCGTGGCGCCAGGGTGACGGCCATCGAGGTGGATCGCGACCTCGCGGCCCGGCTTAAGCGCTGGGATGCCAGTGATAGCGGCGCGCTGCAGATTATCGAGGCCGACGCCCTCACCCATCCGGTGGAGCCACTGATCGAGGCGGCAGGGCAAGCGCTCCGGGTCATCGGCAATCTGCCCTACAACCTCTCGACGCCACTGCTTTTCCACCTCACCGCACCGACGACTGGCATTCACGATCTGCACCTGCTGTTGCAGCGCGAGGTGGTCGATCGCATGGCGGCGGAGCCGGGCTCACGCATCTACGGCCGGCTATCGGTAATGATCCAGGCGCGTTGCCGCATCGAGCCGCTGTTCGAGGTGCCCCCGGGCGCCTTCTCCCCGCCGCCGCAGGTCACCTCGCGTTTTGTGCGCCTTATCCCGCATGCCGTGCCGCCGCTGGGCGACACGGATACGGAATGCCTCAGCCGCGTTGTGGCGGCGGCTTTTGCCCAGCGCCGCAAGACCCTGCGCAACGCCCTGCGCGGCCTGATCGATGATGCCGGCATGGCCGCCGCCGACATCGACCCCGGCAGCCGCGCCGAGCGCATCGACCTGGCCGGATACGGGCGTCTCGCGCGGGTTCTCGAACATTCCTCCGGACACTCATAGGCACGCGCATGGCGGATTATGCGATCGGTGACATCCATGCCTGTCTTGGCGCATTCGACTCGCTGCTGCAGACGCTGGATTTCAACCCGCAGCACGACCGGCTCTGGCTGACCGGCGATCTGGTCGGGCGGGGCCCGCGACCCCTCGATACCCTGCGCCGGGTGCGCGAACTGGGGGCCTCGGCACGCACCGTGCTGGGCAATCACGATATTCACTGCATTGCCGTCGCCCTGGGTGCGGGTCGACAGCGGGCCAGCGATCGGCTCGAGCCACTGCTTGCCGCACCCGATCGCGATGACCTGATCGACTGGCTGCGCCATCAGCCACTGCTCATCGACCTGCCGGCGCTCGGCTATACGCTCACCCATGCCGGGATCGCACCACAGTGGGACGTCGCCACCGCGGCGCGCTGTGCCGCCGAGGCCGAGGCCGCCCTGCAGGGCGACGACCTCGTCGGACTGATGAACCACCTCTATGGCAACAAGCCCGATCGCTGGTCGGAGTCACTCACCGGCTGGGCGCGCCTGCGCTTTATCATCAATGCCTTTACCCGCATGCGCTTTTGCCGCGCCAACGGGCGTCTCGACTTCAGCTGCAACGGCCCGCCGGAATCCGCGCCAAAAGGCCTTTACCCCTGGTTCGCCACGCCGGATCGGTGCATTGACGGCACCGCCACCACGGTACTGAGCGGTCACTGGTCGCGCCTTGGCTGCCGCCAGGGGCCGGGCTATATCACCCTGGATACCGGCTGCCTGTGGGGCGGGCAGCTGACCGCCGTGCAACTGGATCGGTCACCGGCCCGGTTTACCCAGCTGGAATGCCCGGCAAGCAACGCCGGGGGCTAGCCACCGCCCACTCAGCCACGGCGATGAGAAAGCGCCGGCAGCCGCTCGCGGATGGCTTGCTGATGGGCCATATCCAGATCTGCCACAACAACGCCGGCGCCACTGCCGATCCCGGCATTCGCCACGCACGCCCCCCAGGGGTCCACGATCAGGCTCTCGCCGTGGGTCATTCGATCGTTGGCGTGCAATCCGCCCTGATCCGGAGCAAGGATATAGCAGCCATTCTCGATTGCCCGCGCCCGGACCAGCACCGACCAGTGCGCCGCACCGGTGGTGGCCGTGAACGCCGAGGGCGCCAGCAGAATCGTGGCACCGGCATCCACCAGGGCCCGGTAATGTTCAGGGAATCGCAGGTCATAACAGATCGACAGGCCCAGCGCCCCGGCAGGCGTTGACGCCACGACCACCGCGTCGCCGGGCGCATAGGTGGATGACTCGCGATAGGTCTCGCCCCCCGGCAGCGAGACATCAAACAGATGACGCTTGTCATAGCGGGCCAGGCATTCGCCATTGGGGCCAAACACCAGCGAAGCCGCCCGGACCCGATCGGAGTCATCGCCCTGCAGCGCGACACTGCCACCCACCAGGGTGATGCCGTGGCGCTGCGCAGTCTCGGCAAGAAAGGCCTGAATCGGCCCGTCGCCCGGCGCCTCGGCCACACCCAGCGCATCGCGCTGATGGCGGCCCAGAAAGGCGAAGTTCTCGGGCAGAACCACCAGCTTGGCGCCCTGGTCCACCGCCGAATCAATCAGGGCACGGGCATCGGCCAGATTGGCCGCCACCTCCAGGCCCGAAACCATCTGCACCACCGCCGCCCGAACCGATCCGCTCATTGGTGTCTCAGTCATCGTCGGCATCCTCCAGGTTCGGGGCGATGAGATCGAACTCGGGTTCTTCCCAGGTGCCCCCGATGTGATAAGTGAAATCGGTGAGTCGTTCCACCCCCGACTCCAGCATCCCCCTTGTCACGAAGAGCAAGGCGGCGGCGGCCGGTCCGCCGGCCAGCCCCCCCAGAAATGCCAGCGCCGAGGATAACTGCGGGGTGACCGTCACGCGCTGATCGTAACGCCGTCGCACCAGATCCGTCTCGCCGCGCAGTGACAGATCCATTGACGGTCCGGTCAGCGCCAGATCATCAGTGCGCATACGACCGGCCTCGACCTGCCAGGTGCCCTGCAGCTGATCAAAGCTGAGCCCTTCGCCCACCACATCCGAAAAATCCAGCCCCAGGCGCCGCGGCAACACCGACAGGCTGAATAGCCCTAGGGCGCGACCCGCCCCGGGCTCGACCGCCGGCAGGCTGCCATTGCGCAGATCGATCGACAGATCCCCGGCGAGGGTTGCCAGTGCCGGTTGCAGCATGCCGCCCTGCCAGGTCAGTTCGCCACTGACGCTGCCCTCGCCCCGGTTCATCGCGTCCACCAGCCCCAGTGCCCCCAGCACCTGCCCGGCATCCCGGGTATAGAGATCGAATTCGAGCTGATTGGGGCGCGGCGCATCGTCAGCCCGATCGATCCGCGCCTGCAGATCAATCGACTCGCCGTTCAGCTGCAGGCGCGCCTGTCCCCCGGCACCGGCCCCCGACCGGCTGAGCTGGAGTCGCCCCAGCGGCGTCCCGTCCACCCGCAGTTGCTCGGCGATCAGATCAATGCCGGTCGCGGGCAGCGGCGAGCGATCATCGGCAGACGCCTCGCCCGCGACGGCCCCCGTCGGCCGGGGACGCACGCTCAATGTTTCAAGGCGCAATGCCCAGGGCGCCTGGGGCCCCGTCGTCTCGATACGCCCCTCGGCTCCGCCGGTTACCGACCACGCCCCCTGCCCGTCACGCATTTCACCGGTCAGCACGGTCTCGCCGATGCGCCAGCGACTGACATCCACACCCGCCACGGTCAGCTCCATGCGCAGGGGCATTGGCAGCCCCCGACCCGGGATCGATCCCTGGCCGGTACTCGCCAATCGCACCGGATCCACCACGGGCAGGGTTCCGGTGACCTGCGTGGATGGCGTCGAAGGCAGCGCAGGCGGGCGCTCGCCGAAGTGCAGTGCCGCCCGGTCACTGCCCAGAACCGCCTGCAACCGATCCGCATAGTCGAGCCGCCACGCCGGTTCGGCGTCCCGCTCCCACTCGAGTTCCAGCGCCGCGGCCGATTCGGCCGCCTTGGCCAGGCCCAGCGGTAGATCCAGGCCAATGCCCGCAAGGCTCGAGCGGATACTCAACCGCTCATCGGGCTGCGGGCCGGCGGCCGCCATGAATCCGGGACGCTCCCAGCGGATCCGCCACGCCGCGATGCCATCGGCGCGCCCCGCCAGCGCGGCTGTCCCCGGCCAGTCGGCGATGGCCATGCGGGTATTCGCGGTTACCTGAATGCGGGCCTCGTCCCCCGCGCCAACGGTTGCCGCACTGGCCACCACCGGCCGACCCGCCAGCCGGGCCCGTACACCCGAGGCGGTAACGCCCTCCCGATCGAATGCCACCTCGCCCCGGATATCCTCCAGGCCAAGGGCGGGCTCGGCCACCGACACCGCGGCACCCTCCAGGCGCAAGGCGCCATCAAGGGTCATGGGCCGACCCTGGAACGGGAAGCGCAGGTCCAGCGACAAGTCACCCCGGCCCTGCCAGCGCAACTGATCGAGACGGCCCGAGGCGGGCAGGATCGGCGACTGCTGCATCACCGCCTGCATCCCGGCGAGCGGGCCACGCAGTTGCCCGCTGATCTGCAGCTGCGGATCGAACAGATCATCGATGTCCGCCCGCGCCTGTTGCAGATCGCTGGTGCCGATGCGCCCGCGCTCAGCCGTGACCTGCATGCCCTGATTACGAAACCGAAGCTCGCCGGCCAGTTCGCGCAACGCCGGCCAGTCCCGTTGATAGCGGAAGTCGACATCCGCCAACTGGGCCCGCAGATCAAAGACGCCGTCCCCGTCCCGATAGGGAAAGCCATCCACCGGGCCCGACCACTCCAGCGTGGCCGCCTCCATGCGTCCGCCGGCGATGGCGCGATCGAGCCAGGCCACAAGCCGATCATCCATGATCCCGACTGGCAGTACCTCGAGCACCTGCGAGGCCTCGAGCCTGCCTGCATGGGCGGTCATATCCACCCGGGGCGCGCGATCGGCGCGGTGGTCAAGCCGTCCCTCGAGCCGCACCGGCGCTCCATCGAAGCGACCCTCGACACCCCCCAGTGCCAGCCGCCAATCCCCCGGCCGAGGTCGCCACCACTGCAATTCGCCACCGGTTAACGCGAGCTCGACCGACCGGCGCAGCAACGGTTCACTGCTCTGCTCAACCGTCCGCAGTCGCAGTTGATCCACGGCAACGCGGCCGCCCCGCGGCCCGGCCGCAACCCGCAGGTCCGCCTGCCGCCAGGCCAGATCCCGCGGCCAGCCCGACAGCGCGACACCCGCCAGATCCGCCGTCAGCCGCCAGTCCGACTCATTCTCCCAGACCAGCGTGGCCCGCCGCGCCTGCCCATCAAGGCTGACGGGCGCATCAAGTTGGCGTCGCAACAGCGGCTCGAGGGGTTCAAGCGGGGTCTCCGACAATGCCAGCCGCCAGCGGCCATCGGTCGCGCGCGCAAAGGCAATGGGACCCGGCGCCGGCACCGCTCCGTCGGCCAGCGTCAGGTCGCGGGGCCGGATCTGCCCGTGCCAGCGCCCGTCCTCCCAGTGCGCCCGGCCAAGCAGCGAAAACGATTGCACGCCTGCGTCGAAAAGCCCCAGCGACCGCGAATCCAGATCAGCGGTCACCCGAAGGGCGCCGGTCTCGGCCAGGTTGACCCAGAGGCGGCCGGATAGACGCGCGGCAGGATCCGGACGCAGCGAGGAGGGCTTGATCCAGGGCGCAATCCGCTCGCCGGTCAGTCCTTCGAGATCGATCACCGCCTGCGCTGTCGAGGCCGTCGCGGCGTCGATCTGCATGCGCGCCTGCACCCGCTCGTCCTGCTGGCGGGCATCCAGCGCAAACCGCCATTGCCCATCGGGATCGCGCCGCCAGCGCAGCGCGACGTCTTCAAAGCCGAGCCGCGCGGTATTGTCCCGATCCACCAGTGCCAGCCGCGAATCGCGGATCAGCAGCCGATCCACCGGCAGGTCGCGCAACGCCTGCAAAAACGATGACGCTGCCACCGGCGTGGCGCCCGGCAGGAGCCCGGCAAGGCGCCAGTCACCGGACGCCTGCTGGCGCAGCGTGACCGCCATGCCTTCGGCGCTCAATGCGTGAAACTGCAGACTCCCGGCCTGCAGGGATCGCCAGGGCGCGATCGCCAGAGTCAGACTATCCAGGACCAGGGGCTCGCCGCCATCGGCTCCACCCACCCGGACATCCTCAAGCACCAACCCCGGGCGCAGACGTCTGAGGCTGGCATCCAGCCCGCCGATCTCCACCGGCACACCCAGCTGATCGGAAACCACCGCCACCACCGGCGCGGTCAACGCGGGCGCCGCGGCAAACAGCAGCCGCACGCCCGTCAACAGCACCGCCGCCGATACCACCGCCGTGACCAGCGTGATCAGCAGCGCCGCCTTGAGGCGCTCCTGGCGCTGCGGCCGAATCCAGCGGTGCAGCCTCTGCGCGATGCCCATGCCTACATCAGCACCACATCGAACTGCTCGGGGTTATAGAGCGGTTCGGCCTGAAACACGATGGGCTTGCCAATGAATGCCTCGAGCTGGGCGAGGCTGTCGCTCTCCTCTTCCATGGCGCGATCCACCACGTCCTGCGCCGCCAGCACCATCAGCCGCGTCATCTCGAACTGACGGGCCTCGCGCAGGATCTCGCGGGTAATCTCGTGGATGACCGTCTCGGCGCTTTTCAGGTGGCCGCGACCGCCACAGGTGGGGCAGGGCACACACAGCTGGTTCTGCAGCGACTCGCGAATGCGCTTGCGGGTCATTTCCACCAGGCCCAGCGACGAGACCTCGCTGATCTGGGTGCGCGCGTGGTCATGCTCGAGGCCCTTGGCAAGGCTTCGCATCACCTGACGGCGGTGTTCGGCGGTCTCCATGTCGATGAAGTCAATAATGATGATGCCGCCAAGGTTGCGCAGCCGCAGTTGGCGCACAATGGCCTGGGCCGCCTCGAGGTTGGTCTTGAAGATGGTCTCCTCGAGGGTGCGATGCCCCACGTAGCCGCCGGTATTGACGTCAATCGTGGTCAGCGCCTCGGTCTGATCGATGATCAGATAGCCCCCGGACTTGAGGGTGACCCGCCGCTGCAGGGCTCGCTGGATTTCATCCTCGACGCCATAGAGGTCAAAGATCGGCCGCTCGCCCGGATAATGCTCGAGACGCGAGCGGGCATCGGGCAGGAAGGTTTCGCTGAACGAGAGCATGCGCTCGTGCCATTCCCGCGAGTCGATGCGAATGCGCTCCACGTCCTCATCCACCGAATCGCGCAGCACGCGCATCATCAGCGGCAGATCCTCGTGCAGCAGGGTGGTCGGCTGCGCCTCCTGGGCGCGGGCGTGGATTGACGCCCAGAGTCGCTGCAGATACTGCCAGTCGCGGGTCAGCGCCTGCTCGCTGGCGTCTTCCGCGGCGGTTCTGAAAATACAGCCCTTGTGGTCGTCGCCGGCCAGCAGCGAGGTCCCGATGGCGCGCAGGCGCTCCCGGGCCGATGCCGATTCGATACGCGCCGACACCCCCACGCCGGGGTTATCCACCAGCAGCACCAGATAGCGCGACGGGATGGCGATTTGAGTGGTCAGCCGCGCGCCTTTGCTGCCGATGGGGTCCTTGAGCACCTGCACCAGGATGCGCTGCTGCTCGCGCAGCAAATGCTGAATGCTGCGCGGTTGCTGATTGGGGCGATCCACCAGCGCCTGACTGGCATTGATATCCGAGGCGTGCAGGAACGCAGTGCGCTGCAGGCCGGCATCGATAAAGGCCGCCTGCATGCCCGGCAGCACCCGCGAGACCTCGCCGAGATAGATATTGCCCACCAGACCGCGGCTGCGCGCCCGCTCGATATGGATTTCCTGGACGCTGCCGTTATCCAGGGCAGCCACCCGGGTTTCCTGCGGGGTGATGTTGACGAGCAGTTCCTGGCTCACTGCTCCGCCAGCCAGCGGGACTGGTAATCGATGCCAAACTCGGTCAGCAGGTCATGGGTTTCCACCATGGGCAGTCCCATGACGCCGCTGTAGCTGCCCTCGAGCTGCTCGACAAACACCCCGCCGCGGCCCTGAATGGCGTAGCCGCCGGCCTTGTCGATGGGTTCGCCGCTGCGCCAGTAAGCCTCGCACTCGGCGGCGCCGAGGTTGCGCAGGGTGACCATGCTCAACGACAGGCGCGTGAGCTCGCGCTGATCGTCCACCATCGCGATGGCGGTCAGCACCCGATGGGTGCGCCCCGAGAGCTGTTCGAGCATGCCCAGAGCGGCGTCCCGGTCGGTGGGCTTGCCGAGAATGGTGTCGTCGATCACCACCGCCGTATCGGCGCCAAGGACCGGTACCTGCGCATCACCGCTCAGTCCGGCCCGCCCCGCACGGGCCTTTTCCAGGGCCAGTCGAAACACGAAGACTTCGGGGGTCTCGTCGGGCTGGACCTGCTCGTCCACCGCCTGCGGGACCGTCTGAAAACGCACTCCCATGCGCTCGAGGAGCTCGGCCCGCCGCGGCGAGGCGGAGGCCAGAAACAGGTCGGGGTCGGTGGGTGAATGGTTTGTCGATGGCATTTCAACCTCCAGCGGCGGGCACCGATCAGGCGCGATGATAGGGATGGCCAGCGAGCAGCGTCCACGCGCGATAGAGCTGCTCGGCGACAATGACGCGCACGAGCATGTGCGGCAGGGTGAGCGCGGACAGCGACCAGCGACGCTCGGCGGCATTCAGGCAGCGCTCATCAAGCCCGTCCGCCCCGCCGATGACAAAGGCCAGATCGCGGCCGTCATGCATGGCGGTATCCAGGTAATGGGCCAGATCCGGTGTGCGCCACGACCGGCCCCGCTCGTCCAGCGCGATCAGCCGCGATGACCCGGCGGCGGCCAGCAGTGCATCGGCTTCCTGGGCCCGCGCCCGATCGACATCACCGCTGCGCCGGGCGTCGCCGGCATTCACCGCCTTGACGGCCAGCGGCAGATGCCGGGGCATCCGCTGGGCAAATTCATCGACCCCGGTACGGATCCAGTCCGGCGGGCGCCGCCCCACCGCGACCATGTTCAGGCGCATCGACCTCAGGCCTCCTGCCCGTCGCCCACCGTCCAGATGCGCTCGAGGCGATAGAAGTCGCGGACATCCTCGAGCATGACGTGGACCACCACGTCACCGAGGTCGACCAGCACCCACTCGCTGTCGTCAAGGCCTTCGATACCGGCGGGCCGTTGCCCCTGTTCACGGGCCGCATCGGCCACCGCCTCGGCAATGGCACGGACATGGCGGCGCGAATTGCCGGTGGCAAAGGCCATGAAATCGGTGATCGGCGTGCGCCCGCTGACATCGATGACGCGCGGATCCACCGCCTTGAGATCATCGAGTGCGGTCACCACCCGATCACACAGCGACTGAGCTTGGACAGCGGGTTCAGACATGACGGGGGTTCAACCTCCCGGGCAACGACGCCCTTGATACTTGCGGATAACCATAGCATCCACTGGAAGCCAGTTCGTGCCAGACGACGTCGGGCATCAGCCCCTGCGCCGAGTAACCCAGCGCCAGCAGACGACGGATGCCGGTGGCGGAGATCTCCAGCCGGGATACCGCCTGAAACAGCACGCCCCCGGAGGGTGAGCGGCGCAGCGCCGCCGGATCCTCCATCCGCCGCGGCTGCGTCCATTCGGCAAGCGCCGGCGACAGCGCCTCGGCATCGCCGCCGCGGGTCATGACCACCAGATGGGCCTGTCGGCTCAGCGCCTCCCACTGATGCCACTGCATGAGCCCGCGAAACGCGTCCCGTCCCATGATAAAGCACAGCGGCCGGTGCTCGCCGAGCCGGCGGCGCAGGCTGGCCAGCGTGTCGACGGTATAGGACGGACCGGGGCGATCGAGCTCGCAACGATCCACCACCAGGCCGGGGATGCCGGCGACGGCGCTGTCGAGTAGCCGCGCCCGCGCCTGGGCCTCCAGCTGCGGCTGGGGGCGATGCGGCGGGACATGGCCGGGCACCAGCCGGATCTGGGACAGCCCCAGGGCTTCGAGCAACTCGATGGCGGGTCGCAGATGGCCATAATGGACCGGATCGAAGGTGCCGCCCAGCACCGCCACCGGTGCCGCCTGCGGGTCACTCATTCGCGGACATGCCCTTCGCCCAGGACGATGTATTTCTGTGTGGTCAGTCCCTCGAGGCCCACCGGTCCCCGGGCGTGGAGCTTGTCCGTGCTGATGCCGATCTCGGCACCGAGCCCGTATTCGAAACCGTCCGCGAACCGGGTCGAAGCATTGACCATCACCGAGCTCGAGTCCACTTCGCGGAGAAAGCGCTGCGCGCGGGCATGATCCCGGGTGACGATGGCGTCGGTGTGCCCCGAGCCGTGCCGGTCGATGTGCTCGATGGCCGCATCAATGCCGTCCACCACCGCCACAGCCAGGATCGGCGCCAGATACTCGGCGTCCCAGTCCGCCGGCTCGGCAGCGGTCAGGCCGTCAACCAGCGCCCGGCTTCGCTCACAGCCGCGCAGCTCGACACCGTGGGCGTCGAAGGCGGCCTTGAAGCGCGGCAGCAGCGAGGCCGCCACCGAGGCATCCACCAGCAGGGTTTCGAGGGTGTTGCAGGTCCCGTAGCGCTGGGTCTTGGCGTTGATCACGACCCGCTCGGCCATGGCCGGATCGGCATCTGCATCGACATAGCAATGGCAGACCCCGTCGAGGTGCTTGATCATGGGCACCGTGGCCTCGCGCATGATGCGCTCAATCAGGCCCTTGCCGCCGCGGGGCACCAGCACGTCAATCCACTCATCCAGGGTGATCATCGCCCCCACGGCCGCCCGGTCGGTGGTGCGGACCACCTGGACCGCGGTCTCGGGCAGCCCGGCATCGGTCAGCCCGGCGGCAATGCACGCCGCGATGGCCTGGTTGGAATGCAGCGCCTCGGAGCCACCCCGCAGCACGCAGGCATTGCCCGATTTAAGGCAGAGCGCCGCCGCGTCAGCGGTCACGTTAGGCCGCGACTCGTAGATGATCCCCACCACGCCCAGCGGCACCCGCATGCGCCCCACGCGGATACCGCTTGGCATCGGATCGAGGTGACTGACCGCACCCACCGGGTCCGGCAGCGCCGCGATCTGCTCGAGGCCATCGGCCATCGCATCGATGCGGGCGTCAGTCAGCGTCAGCCGATCGAGCAGCGCGGCATCCAGGCCGTTGTCGCGCCCGGCGGCCAGGTCTTTTTCATTGGCGGCCTCAAGGGCCTCGCGGTCATTGCGCAAATGCTCGGCAATGGCCCTGAGCGCGGCGTTGCGCACCCCGGCCTCGCTGGCGGCCAGCCGGCGGCTGGCGACCCGGGCGGTTTGCCCGATCTCGCGCATGGTGGCGTCGATTTCACTCATCCGTTTTTCTCCCTGCGATCGGCGGTTGCGACGCCGCGCGCCACAACACTCGAGAGTTCCAGTAATTCATCCCAGGGCCGGCCCGATTCGGCCCCCTTGATCACACGATCCACCCGGGCCGCCCGCCCGAGCAACCGCTCCCAGACTCCGCGCGGCGTGCCGCGGGCGATGGTCTGCAGTCGGGCCTGGCGATTCTTCCAGATCCGGTGGCGGCTCATCACCGCTGCCGCCCGCTCACCGGCGGCCATCGAGGCCTGTAGATCGGCGAGCACCCGGATATCGCGGGCGACCCCCCACAGCACCAGGACCGGCTCCTCGCCCTCGGTGCGCAGCCGCCTGAGAATACGCAGCGTGCGCACCGGGTCTCCGGCCAGCATGGCCTCGGGCAAATCAAAGACCGCAAATCGGGCGCTGTCGCTGATGGCCTCACTCGCCCACTCGGCGTCCACCGGACGCCCGTCCGCCAGCAACGCCAGCTTGTCGATCTCCTGCGCCAGCGCCAGCAGATTGCCCTCATTGCGCTCGGCAATCAGGCCGGCCGTGGCGGTATCCAGGCTCAGGTCGCGCTCGCGTGCCCGGCGCCGGGCCCAGCCGGTCAGCTCGTGGCGGCGTAACGGCCAGGCGTAGCTCATGACACCGGCGCTGGCGATGGCCTTGGCCCAGGCCGACTGGCGCTGTGCGGTCTCGAGACGGCCGGCAATCACGATCAGGATATGCCCCGGATCGGGGGCGCCGGCCCGGGCCTTGAGGACGGCACTGCCATCGCGACCCGGCTTGCCGCCGGGCAGCCGCAGTTCGATGAGCCGACGCTCGGTGAACAGCGACAGGTTGTCAGCAGCGCTGGCCAGACGGTTCCAGTCAAAACCGGTATCGACGTGCAGTACCTCGCGCTCGTCATAGCCCTCGCGCCGGGCCCGCTGGCGCAGCCGATCCAGTGCCTCCTCGATCAGCAAGGGCTCCTCGCCGGCGATCAGGTAGATCGGCGCAAGCCCGCGGTCAATGCGCTCGGGCAACTCGTCGAAGCGGATCTCCGGCATGATCGCCCGGCCTACAGGCGCCGACCCACCCGCGAGAGCAGCAGCTGGAGGGCATCGTCACGCAGGTCACGGCGCAGATCCTCCTCCTCGGCATCGCGTCCCTGCAGATTGCTCGGGTCCGCGGGGTAGCTGGCCGAGGTGCGCACGGTCTGGCTTGCGATGGTGGCCGGATCGGGCCCGGCCTTGCCACCGGCGTTGAGACTGAAACGAATGCGATAGCGCAGCTCGTACTCGCTGGCGAAACCGTCGGCATCGGTGGCCACCGTGCGTCGCCGGCTCGAGGCCTCGAGAATTTCAATGACCACCCGCGCATCGGCAGGCTCCTCCACGACCAGCGCGTCAAGATCGCGCAGGCGCTCGGCCAGGCGATTGCTGAAGCGATTATCGATGGACCCATCGATCGCCACGGGCACGCCCTCGAAGCCGCCCCCCCCGGCGCCGCGCAGCTGCCAGCCGCAGGCCGCCACCAACAGCGCCAGGGCAACGGCCAGAGCAATCCGCCCGCCAGCCATCACGGCGCCACCACATTGACCAGACGGCCGGGCACGACAATCACCTTGCGCACCGTGCGGTCATCGATAAACCGCCGGACATGCTCGTCGGCCAGGGCCTGCTCACGGATGGTCGCCTCGTCGGCGTCCGCCGCCACGGCAATGCGACTGCGCAGCTTGCCGTTGACCTGCACCACCAGTTCGACCTGGTCGCGGCGCAGGGCCGCTTCATCGACGCTGGGCCAGGGCTGATCCACCGCTGCCCCTTCACGGCCGAGTGCTGTCCACAGCCCATGACTGAGATGCGGCGTGATGGGCTGGAGCATGAGAACCACGGCCTCGAGCGCCTCCTGGCGCACCCCCCGGGCGACCGGCCCTGTGCCGGTGTAGCGGCCCAGTGCGTTGCACAGCTCCATGATGGCCGCAATGGCGGTATTGAAGGTATAGCGACGGCCGATGTCGTCACCCACCTTGGCAATGGTCTCGTGGAGCTTGCGCCGCAGTGCCACGGCCTCGTCATCCAGCCCTTCGGTCACCCGGTCGGCAGGGCACGCCCCGGCGCTGACATGCTCATGGACCAGACCATAGAGGCGCCGCAGAAACCGCGATGCCCCCTCGACCCCACTGTCCTGCCACTCCAGTGCCTGATCCGGCGGCGCGGCGAACATCGTGAAAAGCCGCAGCGTATCGGCACCGAATCGCGCCACGAGGCTTTCCGGGTCCTCGCCGTTGTTCTTGGATTTGGACATGGTGGTCCAGCCCGTGGCCACCACCTCGGCCCCGTCACTGCGGCGTGCGGCCCGCAGAATGCGTCCCTTGCCGTCCCGCTCGATCTCGACATCGGACGGCGCCACCCACTCGCGGCCGCCGGCATCGCTGTCGTGATAAAAGGCCTCGGCCAGCACCATGCCCTGACAGAGCAGGTTGGTGGCGGGCTCATCGCTGCTCAGGTAGCCCAGATCGCGCATGAGCTTGTGCCAGAAGCGGAAATACAGCAGATGCATCACGGCATGCTCGATGCCCCCGATGTACTGATCCACCGGCAGCCAGTGGTCGGCGCGCTCGTCGAGCATCGCATCGGCATCGGGGCTGCAGTAGCGGGCGTAGTACCAGGAGGACTCGACAAAGGTATCGAAGGTGTCGGTCTCGCGTTCGGCCTCACCGCCACAGCGCGGGCAGGCCACCCGGCGCCAGGCCTCGTCCGTGCGTAGCGGCGACTGTACGCCGGTAAAGGTCACGTTCTCGGGCAGCGTCACCGGCAGATCCTGATCGGGGACCGGCACCGCGCCGCAGTCCGGGCAATGAATCACCGGGATCGGGCAGCCCCAGTAGCGCTGCCGCGAGACCCCCCAGTCGCGCAGCCGGTAGTTGGTGGTGCGTCGGCCGATGCCCTCGGCCTCAAGATGACGGGCGATGGCGTCGAACGCCGTGGCAAAGTCCATCCCGGTGAACGGGCCGGCGTTGACCGTGACCAGGCGCTCCTTCGCGGTCCAGGGCTCGGCCTGGACATCGACCGCTGTGCCGTCCGCCGGGCCCACCGCCTGGCGGATGGGCAGACCGAAGCGGGTCGCGAACTCATGGTCGCGGGCGTCATGCCCCGGGACCGCCATGATCGCGCCGGTGCCGTATCCCATGAGCACAAAATTGGCCACCCATACGGGAATACGCTCGCCCGAGAGCGGGTTGATTGCCTCGATGCCAAGGGGCATGCCCTTTTTCTCGAGCTTTTCCATGGCCTCCTCGGTGACCGCGCCCTGACGGATCTCCTCGAGGAATGCGGCCACCCTGGCATCCTGCCGGCCGGCCTCGACAGCCAGCGGGTGATCGGCGGCGACGGCCATGTAGGTGGCGGCATAGAGCGTATCCGGCCGGGTCGTGTACACCCGCAGGGGTTCGCCACCATGGGCCAGGGCAAAATCCAGCTCGATGCCCTGCGAGCGGCCGATCCAGTTGCGCTGCATGGTCTTGACCGCATCCGGCCAGCCCGGCAGTGCATCCAGCCCGTCCAGCAGCTCATCGGCATAGTCGGTGATACGCAGAAACCACTGCGGGATCTCGCGGCGCTCGACCTTCGCACCCGAGCGCCAGCCGCGCCCCTCAACCACCTGCTCGTTGGCAAGGACGGTCTGGTCCACCGGATCCCAGTTGACCACCGCGCTCGCCCGATACACCAACCCCTGTTCGAGCAGACGGGTGAACATCTGCTGCTCCCAGCGGTAATACGACGGCGAACAGGTGGTGACCTCGCGGGTCCAGTCATAGCCGTAGCCCATGCGCTGCAGCTGACGGCGCATGTGGTCGATGTTCTGATACGTCCACTCCGCCGGCGGGACGCCCCGCTTGATGGCCGCATTCTCCGCCGGCAGGCCGAAGGCGTCCCAGCCCATCGGCTGCAGGACATTGCGGCCCTGCATACGCTGATAGCGACTGATGACATCACCAATGGTGTAGTTGCGGACATGGCCCATATGCAGCCGCCCACTGGGGTACGGCAGCATTGACAGGCAGTAGAAGGATTCGCGCTCGGGGTCTTCCGTGACCCGAAAGCAGCCGTGGTCGTCCCAGTAGGCCTGCGCGTCAGTCTCTAAACGGGCGGGGTCGTATTGCTTTTCCATGGGGCGAGAGGATACCCCGGCGCCGGGCGTGATTGCACCTGCCGTCAGCCCGTTGTCTGGCGCGCGGCCCGCTCGAAACGGCTGCCGTGGCACTTGGGACACGGCGGGATATGACCGGTGCGCTTGAAGTGCAGAACCTCGCCGCAATCCCGGCATACCAGTGTGCCCGGGCCGGTGACCTCGCCGGTGTGATAGCGCGCCGCCGCCTGCAGCTGCCGATTGAGGGCCTGCCACTGCAGCCGGGTCTGATCGGCCACCGACGAAAAGCGATCCCAGATCCAGTTTTCCACCAGCTGCAGGTCCATGTGCAGCCAGTCCGAGTAGGTCCCCCGGGCCCTGTCGACATACTCGGCCGCATCCTCCAGATCACGCTGCAGCCATTCGGCCACGCGATCGGCCTCGTCGCGGGTCAGCTCACCCAGGGCCACACTGCGCTCGCGGGCAGCGGCCAGCGCCTCGTTAAAGCCCTTTTCCACCGCCTCGCCGGTGCTCTCCAGGCGCTCGCGAACACGCTCAAGCATCCGCTCATAACCGTGGACTTCGTGATCCCGCGGTTGCTCATTGTCAGTCATCGCCCTCACTCCTCGGTGGCTTTTCCCGATCAGTCTACCGGGTTGATCGGGGTAACGGCGAATCGCCTACCGCCGGCGCCGACGCAGCAACAGCCCGCCGATGCCGGCGACCACCAGACCGACCAGCGGCCAGTCGCCGGCACGCACATAGGGCGTTGCCCCCTGATAGGGCTGAACCGTGGCGGTCAGGATCGCCGACTCGAACAGCGGTCCCGTGCGACGGAGCCTGCCATCCGCGCCGATGATCGCCGAGACCCCCGTATTGGTGGCGCGCATCATCTCGCGACCGGTCTCGAGGGCGCGCATCCGCGCCATCTGCAGGTGCTGCCAGGGCGCGGTCGAGCGGCCAAACCAGGCATCGTTGCTGACATTGAGCAGCAGATCGGCGGCGGGCAGCGCCGCCGCCACTTCGGCACCAAACGTGACCTCGTAGCAGATGCTCACGCCCAGATCGTGGCCGGCGACGGATAGCGGCGCCGCCGAGCGGCCGGCACTGAAGTCTCCCAGCGGCGTACCGACAAAATCCAGAATGCCACCGGCGATACCGCGAAACGGCACGTATTCACCAAACGGCACCAGATGACGCTTGAAGTAGTACTGCGGGGACTCCCCGGCCACCACGACGGCGTTGTAGCGTCGATCCTCGCGGGCCACCGGCGCCCCCAGGATCAGCTGACTGCCCGCCGCCCGGGCGTCGCGGGCCAGCGGATCCAGCCACTCCCGCGCCTGGCGATAGAACACCGGCAGGGCGGTCTCGGGCCAGATGATCAGATCATCACCCAGCCGGGCACGGCTCATCTGCAGATACTCGCGCAGAATTGCCCCGCGCTCATCCGGATCCCATTTGCGCGCCTGATCGATGTTGCCCTGCAGGATCGACACGCTGAGCGGATCGCCCACGGGCCGCGTCCACTCGTGATCGAGGCCCCGGGCACCCATCACGACCAGCGCAGTCATCCCCAGCGCCAGGGCAACCCGCCGTCGCCGCGGCGAGACGATGGCATCCGCCAGCAGCCCGGCGATCAGTGCGACAGCCAGGCTGAGGCCATAGACACCGGCCACCGGGGCCAGCGCGGCCAACGGGGTATCGATCTGGGTATAGCCCACACTCAGCCAGGTGGCCCCGGTGGCCAGCCAGCTGCGGACCCACTCGACACCCACCCAGACCAGGGGAAGCGCCAGCAGGCGGGTCCGGCGCCGGTTGCCCCCGCCCAACCACCAGCCAGCGGCCAGCGCCAGCATAGGGATGAGGGCAAACAGCGCCACCAGAACCGCCGTGGCCACTGCGCCCGCCAGCGGCCCGCCCCCATAGTCGGCGATGCTGTAATAGATCCAGTACACGCCACTGCCGGCATAGCCGAGACCAAAAGCGTAGGCAGTGAACAGCACGGCCTTCGGCGAGGACAGCACCGAAAGGCCGGCAAAGATCGCGGCCAGCGTGACAAACGGGGTCCAGAACCAGCCGAACGGCGCAAAGCCCAGGGACAGAAGACCACCCGCCGCCAGGGCCAGCGGCAGACGGATCAGTCGCGACATGCCGGCTGCGGCGTCACCATTAGCAGGTGCAGCCGACGGCTGTCGGCCCGCACCACATCAAAGCGCAGATCTTCGAGGATCAGGTGCTCGCCACGGCGCGGGACCCGACCGAACCCGTTGGCCACAACCCCGCCAATGGTGTCGAACTCCTCGTCGCTGAAGGCCGTGCCGAAGTGATCGTTGAAGGTCTCGATCGGCGTCAGGGCCTTGACCACGGTCTGGCCGTCATCGGTGCGATTGAGAATCCAGGCGTCGTCATCCAGGTCGTGCTCGTCATCGATCTCGCCGACGATCTGTTCGATGACATCCTCAATGGTCACGATCCCGGCCAGACCGCCATATTCGTCGACCACGATCGCCAGGTGGTTGCGGCTTTCCTGAAACAGCTTGAGCAGGGCATCGAGGCGCTTGCTCTCGGGCACGAACAGTGCCGGGCGCAGCAGTTCGCGGAGCTGGAACTCGCGCTGATGCTGCGGATCGAGGTAAGGCAGCAAATCCTTGGCGATGAGAATGCCAATCACGTCATCCCGGTTGTCACCGGTGACCGGAAACCGCGAGTGACCGCTTTCAATGATCGCCGGCAGCAGGTCCCAGACCGATTCCGAGCGGCGCAGCAGCGAGACCTTCGAGCGCGGGATCATCACGTCGCGCACCTGCAGCTCGGCAACATGCAGCACGCCTTCACACATCGACAGCGCGTCGGCATCGAGGATGCCGTGCTGATGCGCCGCGCGGAGCGTTTCAACCACATCGTCACGGCTCTGGGGGTCTTGACCGCCCAGGGCCTTGCCAATGCGCATGAGCCAGGTTTTCTGTCCGACCGGCGCGGACGATTCGTCGCTCATGCCGGAGTCAGCTCCGATTGGTAGGGGTCGTCATAACCCAGCTGCGCCATGATGCCGCGCTCTTCCGCCTCCATGGTATCTGCCTCTACGCTATCCATGTGATCGAACCCAAGCAAGTGAAGCACGCCGTGGACTGTGAGATGCGCCCAGTGCGCCGGTGCCGTCTTGCCCTGGGCGTCGGCCTCGCGCCGGACCACGGGCGCGCAGATCACCAGGTCCCCCAGCAGCGGTAGCTCGACGCCCTCGGGCAGCTCGGCGGGAAACGACAGGACATTGGTGGGCCGATCATGACCGCGATAATCCCGGTTGAGGGTCTGGCTCTCGGACTCGTCCACCAGACGGATCGCCATCTCCCATTCCTCCCGGCGGCCGGCCAGCGCCGCGGCGATCCAGCGCTCGAAGTCACCGGCCCCCGGCACCGATTCGTCGGTGACACACTGCAAATCCAGATGGCGCATGACGGGTCAGTCGTTCTTTGAATCGTCGGTATGGCGATCGTAGGCACGCACGATCCGCTGCACCAGATCATGGCGCACGACATCGCGGGCATTGAAAAAGGTAAAGCTGACACCCTCGATGTCGTGGAGCACATCCACGGCATCACGCAGCCCCGAGGTTTTGCCCGCCGGCAGATCAATCTGGGTGACATCGCCGGTCACTACCGCGGTCGAGCCAAAGCCCAGGCGCGTCAGGAACATCTTCATCTGCTCAACGGTGGTGTTCTGCGCCTCATCGAGGATGATGAATGCGCCATTCAGCGTGCGCCCACGCATGTAGGCCAGCGGGGCAACCTCGATGACGTTGCGCTCGATCAGCTTGTTGACTCGCTCGAAGCCGAGCATTTCGAACAGCGCGTCATAGAGGGGGCGCAGATAGGGATCCACCTTCTGCGCCAGATCACCGGGCAGAAAGCCCAGCCGCTCGCCCGCTTCCACCGCCGGGCGCACCAGCACCAACCGCTCGACCCGATCCTGCTGCAGCGCTTCCACCGCGCAGGCCACCGCCAGATAGGTCTTGCCGGTGCCGGCCGGCCCAATGCCAAAGGTCAGATCGCAGCGCTGGATGGCGGCAAGATAGCCGCGCTGGTTGGGACCGCGCCCCCGAATCAGCCCCTTGCGAGTGGGGATAGAGACATCGTCATCGACAGGCAGATCGGGGGCCGGCTGATCGCCGGCCGCCGCGGGCGGGGCGTCCTCGGCCTCCGCCTCGGCGCTGCGCAGCTGCAGATGCACATGCTCGGCGCCGATGGATTCGCGGGGGGTCTGGCGATAGAGCGCCCGCACCACATCCCGGGCCACGTCGGTGGCCGCCTCATCGCCGATGATCCGAAAGCGATGACCGCGGTTCTCGATCTCGACACCCAGGCGCCGCTCGAGCTGGCGCAGGTTTTCATCGAACTGCCCGCAGAGGTTGGCCAGCCGGTCGTTGTCCGCCGGCGCCAGAGTAAAGTCCACCGCCTCGGCCGTGCCTCGCCCGATCAAGCTGACTCCACCGCGGCCAGGTCCGGCTCAAGGTGCGTGTCGATATCCACCAGCTCACCCCGCAGCGAATGCGCCAGTGCCTCGGTGATGCGTACATGGACGAAACGGCCGATCAACCGCGGATTGCCCGGGAAGTTGACCACCCGGTTGTTCTGGGTACGCCCCTTGATTTCGCTCGAGTCCTTGCGCGACAGGCCATCCACCAGCACCGACTCGACCCGCCCCACCATCGACTCGCTGATCGCGCGGGCGTTGTCGTCAAGCTTTGCCTGCAGGCGCTTGAGCCGGGCCTTCTTGCCCTCCGGCGAGGTGGCATCGGGCAGCTGTGCGGCCGGGGTGCCCGGTCGGCGCGAGAAGATGAAACTGAACGACTGGTCGAACCCGACCTGCTCGACCAGATCCATGGTGTCCTCGAAGTCGCGATCCATCTCGCCGGGAAAACCGATAATAAAATCCGACGACAGGGTGATATCCGGACGCGCGGCGCGCAGTCGCCCGACCAGATCAAGGAAATGGTCGCGGCCGTGGTTGCGCTTCATCAGCGCCAGGACATTGTCCGAACCGCTTTGGACCGGCAGATGCAGGTGATTGACCAGCTCCGGGACCTCGGCGTAGGCATCCACCAGGGCCTGATTGAAGTCAAGCGGATGCGAGGTGGTAAAGCGGATCCGGTCGATCCCGTCGATGGCAGCGATGTAGTGGATCAGCAGCGCCAGATCGGCGGCCTCGCCCAGGGGGCCCTCGGCCGCGTAGCCGTTGACGTTCTGCCCCAGCAGCGTGACCTCGCGCACGCCCTGTTCGGCCAGCTCGGCGCATTCCGCGAGCACATCGTCAAACGGGCGGCTGATCTCCTCGCCGCGGGTGTAGGGCACCACACAGAAACTGCAGTACTTGCTGCAGCCCTCCATGATGGAGACAAACGCCGTGGGCCCGTCCGCCCGCGCCTCGGGCAGCCGGTCGAACTTCTCGATCTCGGGAAAGCTGACATCCACCACCGCCCGGCGGCTCTCGCGGGCCCGGGTGACCATGTCGGGCAGACGATGGAGCGTCTGCGGGCCGAACACCATGTCCACATAGGGCGCGCGCTCAACGATGGCAGCGCCCTCCTGACTGGCAACACATCCGCCCACGCCGATCAGCAGATCCGGGTGGTCGTCCTTCAGCGCCCGCCAGCGGCCCAGCTCCGAGAAGACCTTTTCCTGGGCCTTCTCACGGATGGAACAGGTGTTGAGCAGAATCACGTCCGCCTCTTCCGGCGTCCTGACCCGCTCGTAATCGCCCTCGGCGGCCAGCACGTCCACCATCTTGATGGAATCGTACTCGTTCATCTGGCAGCCGTGGGTGCGCACGTATACTCGTTGTGTCATGGGGGCAGAATACTAGCGCCCATAGCGATCCTCAATGCGCACGATGTCGTCCTCACCCAGATAGCTGCCGGACTGCACCTCCACCAGCTCGAGCGGGATCATGCCGGGATTCTCCAGCCGGTGCACGGTCCCCAGCGGGATGTACGTGGACTGATCCTCGCCCAGCAGGAACACCTCGTCGCCGCGGGTGACGCGGGCCGTGCCCTGCACCACCACCCAGTGCTCGGCGCGGTGATGATGCATCTGCAGTGACAGCCGCGAACCGGGGCTGACGATAATGCGTTTGACCTGAAACCGTTCGGCGCGGACCAGTCCCTCGTAGCTGCCCCAGGGGCGGTGGACCTCGCGGTGTTCAAGGGCCTCGGGCCGACCGTCCGCCCGCAGCTGCTCGACAATGCCCTTGACCGCATGCACCTGCCCGCGCGGTGCCACCAGCACCGAATCGGCAGTCTCGACCACCACGTGGTCCTCGAGCCCCACAGTGGCCACAAGCCGACTCTCGGCCCGCACGTAGTTGTTGTGGCTGTCCTGGGTCAGAACATCGCCCATCAGGGCATTGCCGGCCGCATCCCGATCGGCGGCTTCCATCAGCGTCGCCCACGAGCCCAGATCACTCCAGCCCGCCTCCAGCGCCAGGGTGACGGCCGCATCGGTGGGCTCCATGACCGCATAGTCGATGGACTCGGCCGGACAGCGCTCGAACGCCGCCTCGTCCAGACGGACAAAATCCATATCCTGTTCGGCGCCGGCCACCGCCGCCTCGCAGGCCTCGAGGATGGCCGGGGCGTGGGTCCGGAGGGCCTGCAGATAAGCCGACGCCCGCATGACGAACATGCCCGAGTTCCAGTAGAACCGTCCGCTGTCGAGATAGGCCCGGGCCGTTTCGGCATCGGGCTTTTCAACAAATTGCCGCACGGCACGGGCCGGGCCACCGCCCACGGGCTCGCCGGCCTCGATATAGCCATAACCGGTCTCGGCCCGGTACGGGACCACGCCAAAGGTCACCAGTCCACCGGCCCGTGCCGCCTCGATGGCCTGGGTCACCGCCGCGCGTAGATGGGCGGGCTCCGCGACCAGGTGGTCCGCCGGAAACACGGCCAGAATCGCATCGTCACTGGTCTGCAGGGCCTGCAGCGCGGCCACCGCCACCGCCGGCGCGGTGTTGCGGCCCACCGGCTCGAGCAGGATGCGGGCGGTTCCCAGCGAGCTGTCACGGAGCTGCTCGGCCACCAGGAAGCGATGCGCCTGATTGCAGACCACCAGCGGCTCGGCCAGCCCCGGCAGATCCACCAGCCGCTCGAGGGTCTGCTGGACCAGCGTACGCCCGCCGGCCGCGACATCCAGGAACTGCTTGGGATAGGCCTCGCGGGACAACGGCCAGAGCCGCGAACCGACGCCGCCGGACAGGATGACCGGGTGGATGGGCAGGGCGGGCGATGCGGTGCTCATGCGCCCCGCCCGCTCGGCGCCGGCGCCACCGGCGGACGACCAATCGCGTAGTAGTGAAAGCCCTGCTCGGCGAGCAGCGCAGGTTCGTAGAGATTGCGGCCGTCAACGATCACCGGCTCGCTCAGGCGCGCCCGAACAAGATCAAAATCCGGGCTGCGGAACTGATTCCACTCGGTCACGATGACCAGCGCATCACACCCCTCGAGCGCCGCCTCGGGGCTGTCGCAGAGGACAAAGCCCGGGCGGTCGCCGTACAGCCGCCGCGCCTCGTCCATCGCCTTGGGGTCGAAGGCCTGCACCGATGCACCGGCTTCCCAGAGCGACTCCATCAGACGCCGGCTGGCGGCTTCGCGCATGTCATCGGTGTTGGGCTTGAACGCGAGGCCCCAGAGGGCAAACCGACGCCCGGCGAGTTCGCCACCGAAGTGATCGCGCAGGCGATTGAACAGATAGTGCTTTTGCCGATCGTTGACTTCCTCGACCGCCTGCAGCAACTGCGGGACATAGTCGACGTCGTGGGCCGTCCGCGCCAGCGCCTGCACATCCTTGGGAAAGCAGGATCCGCCGTATCCGGCACCCGGATAGATGAAGTGATAACCAATCCGCGGGTCGGCGCCGATGCCGATTCGCACTCGCTCGATATCCGCCCCGACCCGGTCGGCGATATTGGCAAGCTCGTTCATAAAGCTGATCTTGGTGGCGAGCATGGCGTTGGCGGCGTACTTGGTGAGTTCGGCCGAGCGCACATCCATGCTGATCAGGCGGTCGTGGTTGCGGTTGAACGGCGCGTACAGGCTGTGCAGCTTCTCGCGCGCCACCGCATCATCGCAGCCGACGATCACCCGCTCGGGCTTCATGAAGTCGTCGATGGCCGCGCCTTCCTTGAGGAACTCGGGATTCGAGACCACCGCGTAAGGCACATCGACACCGCGCTCGCGCAGGCGACGATCCACCGCCTCGCGGACCCGATCCGCCGTGCCCACCGGCACCGTGGATTTATCGACAATGATCCGCGCGTCGTCCATCCAGGCAGCGATGGTGTCGGCCACCGACAGAACGTGCCGCAGATCGGCCGAGCCGTCCTCGTCCGGGGGCGTGCCCACCGCGATAAACTGGAACTCCCCGTGCTGAACCGCCGCCTGGGCGTCGGTGGTGAACTGCAGGCGTCCCTGGGCACGATTGCGGGCCACCATGGCCTCGAGCCCCGGCTCGTAGATGGGCATTTCGCCGCGGTTGAGCTGGTCGATCTTGCTGGCATCCACGTCGACGCAGATCACATCGTTGCCCACCTCGGCAAAGCAGGCCCCGGTGACAAGTCCGACATAGCCGGTTCCAAAAATACTGACTCGCATCCCTGCCCTCCGAAGCCGTCAGTGGGCGTTGGCGGCGGCTTCCAACGCCACCTGCATCATTTCGTGGAAACTGTTCTGGCGCTCATCGGCGCTGGTGGACGTCCCGGTCACCACGTGATCGCTGACCGTGAGCACGCTCACCGCCCGCTTGCCGGTCTCGGCGGCCACGCCGTACAGGCCGGCCGCTTCCATCTCAACGGCCAGGATGCCGTGGGATTTGAGTGTCTCGAAGAAATTCGCACGGGGGTTGTAGAAAAGCTCCGAGGAAAAGACATTCCCGACTCGGGGCGCCACACCCGCGGCGCGGGCAGCGGCCACGGTGGACTCGAGCAGATCATAATCGGCGATGGCGGCGAAGTCGTCGCCGGCAAGCCGGGTGCGGTTGACGCTCGAGTCCGTGGACGCGCCCATCGCCACGATGATGTCCCGCACCTTGACCGTCGGGCTGATGCCACCGCAGGTGCCAACGCGGATGATCTTTTCGACGTTGTACTGGGTGTAGAGCTCGAACGCATAGATCGACATCGAGGGGATACCCATGCCCGAGCCCATCACCGACACCGGCGTGTCGCCATAGCGGCCGGTAAACCCGAGCATGTTGCGGGTGTCGGTCACTGCCTTCACGTCTTCGAGGTAATTGTCCGCAATCACCTTGGCCCGCAGGGGGTCGCCCGGCATGAGCACGGTTTCGGCAAAATCGCCCGGTTCGGCACTAATATGCGGGGTTGCCATGGCATCCACTCCTTTGACTCGGCATCGGTCCGAAAGCCCCCAGACTCTACCCACCCGACGCCCGGCTGACCAGTCATGGTCGTGGCGAATGTACATTGATACCGAAGTGCCGGCAGAATGCCCTTTCACCCCTTGGGAAACCGTCATGACCGAATCCCGCACGCTGGCGCTGTTCGACCTGGACGGCACCCTCACCCGGCGCGACACGCTGAGTGACCTGCTCTATCACCAGTTCGGCCCGGCCCGCTGCCTGATCGCCGGCCTGCGCCTGGCCCCCCCTTTGCTCGGGGTGCCGCTGGGACTGGTGCACCGCGACCGCGCCAAGGTCGACCTGCTGCGTCACTTTTTTGCGGGGATGAGCGATGAGGCGTTCCGGGCGCTCGGCCGGGACTATGCGCTCAACCACCTTGACCGCCTGCTTCGGCCTCAGGCCCGGCAACGGCTGGACTGGCATCGTCACGCCGGCCATCGCGTGATCGTCATTTCGGCGTCGGTCCGCGAGTGGATCCAGCCATGGACCGATTCGCGGGGCATCGAGCTGATCGCCACCGAGCTCGAGCGCCGCCACGGCTGCCTCACCGGCGAACTGGCCGGCCCCAACTGTCGCGGCGCCGAGAAGGTCGTCCGCCTGCGCTCGCTGCTTGACCCAAACGACTACCATCCGGTCTACGCGTACGGCGACACCGATGGCGATACCCAGATGCTGGCGCTCGCCGATCATGGCACTTACCGGGGACTGCGCTGAGATGACCGACGACGTCGATCGCCTGACCATCCCCGCCCTGATCCGGGCGGCACCGGGGACGGCGCAACAGCCGGCGGTCGTGGCCTACACCGCCACCGAGCCGATCTGCATTGAACGCCATCGCCTGCTGGCCATGGCCGAAGCCCATGCGCAAACCCTGCGCGACGCCGGAATCGGCCGCGGCGATCGGGTTCTCATCCAGGCACCCAACAGTATCGAGTGGATCGTTATCGCCCTCGCCACGTTGATGCACGGCGGGGTACTGGTCCCGGTGGACGCCCAGATGGGCCACGCTGATCTGGCCCACGTCATCGCCGACGCCGATCCGGCGCGCATCTACATCACCCGGGCGCTGCGCCCCTCCCTGCCGCAGCCGCCAGCGGCGACCCCCATCATCGAGATCGACGCGCTATCGCTCGCCACCGATGCCCCCGACAACCCGGCGCCGCAGGACGAACCCGCCGCCAGCGACATCGCTACCCTGTTCTACACCTCGGGCACGACCGGCCCGCCGAAGGGCGTCCCGCTCACTCATGCCAATCTGGTCAGCAACGTCCGCGCCCTGCTCGAGGAGCGCATTGCCGGGCCGCAGGATCGAGTGCTGCTGCCATTGCCGCTGCATCATGTCTATCCGTTCAGCGTCGGATTGCTGACGGTTCTTGGCGTTGGCGCGACGCTGATCCTGCCGCGGTCGCTGGTCGGCCCGCGTATTGCCGAGGCACTGCGCGCGGGCCGGGCGACCATCCTGCTGGGGGTGCCGCGGCTCTACGAGGCGCTATGGAGCCGGCTGGAGGAACGCCTCGGCGGCCAGCGGCGCTGGCGGCAACGGCTCTTTCATGCCGGCGTGGATCTCAGTCTGCGACTGCAGTCGCGGCTCGGCCGGCCGGTGGGGCGCTGGCTGTTTAGACCGGTGATGAAACGTCTGGCGCCGTCCCTGCGCCTGGCAGTGAATGGCGGCGCGGCACTCGACCCCGCCATTGCCCGGCGCCTACAGGGTCTGGGCTGGACGCTCGCGAGTGGTTATGGACTGACCGAAACGGCACCCATCCTGACCCTCAACGCCCCCGGTGAGGCACGCCTCGAGACCGCCGGTCGGCCACTGCCCGGCGTATCGCTGCGGATTGTTGATGGCGAAGTGCGCGCCCGGGGCCCGAACGTGTTTGCCGGTTACTGGCATGGGGTCGTCCCCAATGACGAGAGCTTTGACGCCGAGGGCTGGTTTTGCACCGGGGATGGCGGCCAGATCGACAGCGATGGCTACCTGCACCTCACCGGCAGGCTGTCGTCCACCCTCGTGCTTGCGGGCGGCGAGAACATCGATCCCGAGCGGATCGAGCGGGTGTTGAACGCGCAACCAGCCATCCGCGAGGCGGGAGCGCTCGCCCGCAATGGCCGACTTGCCGCCGTGATCGTTGCCGCCGACGCGGATGATCGCGAGGACACGCAGCAGGCACGGATCGATGCGGCGTTGCGGGCCGCACAGGCCGATCTGCCCGCCCACCATGCGATCGGCGAGACCCGACTGAGTGCCGACCCCCTGCCCCGGACCCGCCTGGGCAAGCTGCGCCGCCCCCACCTGGCGACGCTTTTCGAGCGCCTCGGCGGCGATCAGCCCCAGACACTCCAGGCACCCATCGATACCGAGGCCATGGCGCCTGAGGACCAGGCCCTGCTGGCCGATGAAGCGGCGCTGGCCACCTGGGAGTACCTGGCCGCCCGCTTCGCGAACAAGCGCCTGACGCCGGACAGCCGACTTCACCAGGACCTGGGACTCGACTCGCTGGGGTGGATGGATCTGGGCCTGGGGCTGCGCGATCAGGCCGGTATCGAGCTCGATGATGCCGCCATTGGCCGGGTGGAGACCGTTCGTGACCTCCTCCAGGAGGTGATCCAGGCGGATCCGGCAGCGCTCGCCGCTGAGGGACAGGCACCCACCTCCCTGACCGAGCAGTTGGCCACGCCGGAGGCACTGCTCGATGAATCATCGACGCGCCTTCTCACCCCCCGCGGTCCGTTGCGCTACGCCACGGCCCGACTGGCCCTGGGCGTCTGCAGGATGATCAATCGACGCTTCGCCCGGATCGAGGTGGAGGGGGAGTGGCCGCAGGACGGCCCGTTCCTGATCACGCCGCGGCATATCAGTGCCTACGATCCCGTCGCCCTTACCGAAAGCCTGACCCGCCGCCAGATGGAACCGCTGTTCTGGGCGGGCTGGACCGGGCTGTTGTTCTCATCGGCGCTGCGTCGAACCTTCAGCCATGTGGCCCGGATCCTGCCGATAGACCCCGGAGCGGCACCGCAGCGCAGCCTGGCGCTGGCAGCAGCGACCCTGCAACGCGGTCACTCTCTGGTGTGGTTTCCGGAAGGGCAACGCGGCCGGGACGGCGAGCTGCAGCCCCTGCGCCCGGGCATCGGCCTGCTGCTGGCCGCGCACCCGGTGCCGGTGGTGCCAGTCTGGATTGAGGGCACGGACTCGGTGCTGCCGGTGGGTCAGCTCATGCCACGGCGCGGCAGCATCCTGATCCGCATCGGTGAGCCACTGGCGCCCGCGGATTATGGCGAGGACGGCCCCCTGATCGTTGACTCGATCGCCCGGGCAATGGCGGCGCTGGAGCCCGACGCCGCCCCGCCGGAGGCGGGTGACAACGGCAGCGCCTAGCCACTCTTCAGAACGGGATGTCGTCGTCGAAATCGTCCACGGGAGCGGTCTGCGGGGCCGGCTCCTGACTCGACGCGGGCGCTGACTGCTTCATGCCGCCGCCAGCGCCACCGCCCATACCGCCGCCACCGGCGCCATCGAGCATCTGCATGTCATTGGCCACGATTTCCGTCGTGTACTTGTCCTGACCGTCCTGCCCCTGCCATTTGCGGGTCTGCAGGCGGCCCTCGATAAAGATCTTCGAACCCTTTTTCAGATACTCGCCGGCAATCTCCGCGAGCCGACCGAAAAACACGATGCGGTGCCATTCGGTTTTCTCCTGCTGCTCGCCGGTCTGGCGATCCTTCCACTGATCGGTGGTCGCCAGACGCACATTGGTGATGGCGCTGCCGGCCGCCGAATAGCGGACCTCGGGGTCGGCGCCGAGATTGCCGATGAGAATGACCTTGTTGACTCCACGCGCCATGACTGCCTCCGTTGAATGATGGGACGGGCCCGACTGGACGCCCGCCATGTGTCTCCACTCTACCCGTTCATGACGGCCAACCAAATGGCGGCCGACAACCGGTCACTCCAGATCGATGAATCCCATCGCCTCGATCTTGAGCAGGACCTGCTGAGCGGCCTCCTCGACGCTGCAGTCGGTGGTGTCGATTCGCAGGGCCGGCGTCTCGGGGGCCTCATAGGGATCGTCAATCCCGGTAAAGCCGGTGATCCGGCCGGCCCGGGCCTGGGCGTAGAGGCCCTTGCGATCGCGGCGCTCGCACTCCTCGAGGGGGGTGGCGACATGGATTTCGAGAAATCCGCCATTGGCCGACTCCACCATTTCGCGTACGGCATCCCGAGTGGCCGTATAGGGCGCAATGGGCGCACAGATGGCAGCACCGCCATTGCGGGTGATTTCGGCGGCGACAAAGCCGATGCGGCGAATATTCAAATCACGGTGGGCCTTGGAAAAGCCCAGTTCACTGGACAGATGCTTGCGCACCCGGTCCCCGTCGAGCAGGGTCACGGGCCGGCCGCCCCGCTCCATGAGCTTGACCATGACCGCATTGGCGATGGTCGACTTGCCCGAGCCCGACAACCCGGTAAAGAACAGCGTAAAGCCCTGACGGGCCCGGGGCGGATAGGTCTTGCGCAACTCCTCGACGACCTCCGGATAGCCGAACCAGTCGGGGATCTCGAGCCCCTCGCGCATGCGCCGACGAAACTCGGTACCGGAGATATTCATCACGGTCTCCGTGGCCTCGTCCACCTCGTCGATGGGGGCATAGCCGGCACGCTCCTGGACATAGACCATCATCCGGAACGGCACCATCCGGATGCCCAGTTCGTCGGCGTGGCGGGTGACCATCTCCTGGGCGTCGTACGGACCGTAGAGCTCATCGCCGTTGCTGTCCTTGCCAGGGCCGGCATGATCGCGCCCCACGATCAGATGGGTACAGCCGTAGTTGCGGCGGATGATCGCGTGCCAGACCGCCTCGCGGGGACCTCCCATGCGCATGGCAAGCGGCAGCAGTGACAGCGCAGTGGTCTGCTCGGGGTATTTGTGCAGGACATGCTCGTAGCAGCGCACCCGCGAGTAGTGATCGACATCGCCGGGCTTGGTCATGCCCACCACCGGATGGATCAGCAGGTTGGCCTCGGCCTGACGGGCGGCCAGAAAGGTCAGCTCGACATGGGCGCGGTGCATTGGGTTGCGGGTCTGGAAGGCGACGACACGGCGCCAGCCGTCGCGCTGAAAGCGCTCGCGCAGCTCGGCGGGGGTCAGGCGCAGATGAGTGAAATCGTAGTGCCCCGGCAGATCCAGTGCCTCCACTCGGCCACCGACGTACACCGGGTGACTGTGCTCGCGCAGCCAGTGCACGGCAGGATGGGCCCCATCGCGGGTGCCGAAGACCTGCTCGGCCTCATGCTCGCGGTCGGGGCGCCAGACGTCGTCCACGGTCAGGATGGCCAGAATGACGCCCTCGGGGTCGCGCAGGGCGATGCGCGCACCGGCGTCGAGGGTTTCGGCAAACGCCTCGCTGACATCCAGTGTAATGGGCATGGGCCAGAGCGTGCCGTCGGCAAGCCGCATGTCGCTGACCACCCGGTCATAGTCCTGCCGGCCCATGAACCCCTCGAGGGGCGAGAACCCGCCGTTGGCCAGCAATTCGAGATCGCAGAGCTGCCGGTCGGTCAGATCCCAGCTCGGGTAGTCCGCGGCGTCGGCCCGGCGCGTCTGCGCGGTGGTCTCATCCAGCCTCAAGTCCTTGAGTGTGCCGCCGTAGGGCGGGATCAGGTCCGTCATGTCGTCTCCGCTTCAGTGGTTGCGGCCTCGCGATACGAGGCCGGTGCGCTCAGGCCAACGGCGGCCAAAAGCCAGACCCCGGCCGCCAATGCGCAGAAAATGAACACCGCCGCCGTGCCGTAGGCGCCCTGAATCGCGCCCCCGAGCACACCGCCCAGAAAGGCCCCCAGAAACTGGGCGGTGGAGTACACCCCCAGCGCCGTGCCCCGCAGCCCCTCGGGGGCAAACCGGGTCAGCAGCGACGGCAGGCTGGCCTCGAGGGTGTTGAAGCCCACAAAGAACAGCCACAGCCCCAGCAGAAAGGCCGGCAGGGAGTGACTGAAACCGGCCAGCACCAGGTCGGCGGCGATCACGATCACGGCGACCACCGCCAGCAGCCGATGCAGGATGCGACGCCGCTCGCCGATGCTGATCATCACCCCCATGCCCAGTACCGAAAGGACCAGCACCGGGATATAGACCATCCAGTGATCGTCGCCCGCGATGCCCAGGCGCGATTCGAGCACCACGGGCAGCACCACGAAACTCGCGGTCAGGATCAGGTGCAGCACCAGCACCCCCAGATCCAGACGCAGCAGATCGGGATTGCGCAACACCACGGGCAGGCCGCCGGCCCGCGCATTGACCTCGGGCCGGAAGGTCGGCTCGCCGCCGGCGGGCACCAGACCATAGAGCAGTGCCACCGCCAGCAACGCGAACCCGGCGGTTGTCCAGAACACGCCGCCAAGCCCCGCCTGTCCGGCAATCGCCGGTCCCGCCACCAGGGCAATCATGAACGCCGCACCCACGCTGATGCCGATCAGCGCCATCGCCTTGGTACGCTGCCGATCGCGGGTCAGATCGGCGGCCAGCGCCATCACCGCCGCGGCAATCGCCCCGCAGCCCTGCAGCGCGCGGCCCAGAATAACGCCGTGAATGGTCTCCGCCTCGGCCGCCACCCCGCTGCCGACGGCAAAGATCAGCAACCCGAAAACGATGACCGGACGCCGGCCAATCCGGTCCGAGAGCATGCCGAACGGGATCTGGAGGATGGCCTGGGTGAGGCCGTAGGCGCCGATGGCCAGCCCGATCAACGCCGGCGTCGCCCCGTCGAGCTGCGGGCCGTAGAGCGCGAACACCGGAAGGATCAGGAACAATCCCAGCATTCGCAGGCCGAATATGGTGGCAAGGCCGGCCGTGGCCCGGCGTTCCGCGCCGTTCATCGCTCCGGCGCTGGATGGCTTTGTGCCGTGCACGCTTTCCCCTGTCGGTCAGGTAAGTACTGGCGCGCTATACTATCAAATTGTCTGATACAGGAAGCCCATGGATTCGATCGTCATCGAGGGGGCCCGCACGCACAACCTGCGTGACCTTCACCTCAAGCTCCCGCGCGGCCAGCTGATCGTCATCACCGGTCTGTCCGGATCGGGTAAGTCGTCACTGGCCTTCGACACCCTCTACGCCGAGGGTCAGCGCCGCTATGTCGAATCACTGTCGGCCTATGCCCGGCAGTTTTTATCGATGATGGACAAGCCCGATGTCGACCACATCGAGGGCCTGTCGCCGGCGATCGCCATCGAGCAGAAGTCGACCTCGCACAACCCGCGCTCGACGGTGGGGACCGCCACCGAGATCCACGACTACCTGCGCCTGCTGTTTGCCCGTGCGGGGACGCCGCACTGCCCCGTCCATGGCCATGCGCTGCAGGCGCAGACGGTCAGCGAGATGGTCGACCAGATCCTCGCCCAGCCCGACGACCGACGCTATATGCTGCTGGCACCCCGCATTCGGGGACGACGCGGCGAGCATCGGGAGGTGTTTGCCGACCTCCGCAACCAGGGCTTTGTGCGCGCCCGGGTGGACGGCCAGGTGGTCGATCTGGATGAGCTGCCTGCACTCGACCCCCAGACCCCCCACACCATCGACGTGGTGGTGGATCGGTTCCGGATTCGCCCGGATCTGGCGATTCGACTGGCGGATTCCCTCGAGACCTGTCTGGCCCTGGGGGAGGACGTGGCCGAACTGGCCGACATGGATGACACCGGGCACCCACCGCTCGTGTTCTCGGCCCGCTACGCCTGCCCCGAGTGCGGCTATGCCATCGCCGAGCTCGAGCCCCGGCTTTTTTCGTTCAACAACCCCCAGGGCGCCTGCCCGAGCTGTGATGGTCTGGGCGTGGAGCAGTTCATCGACCCGGCCCGGGTCGTCGCCCATCCCGAGCTGTCGCTGGCGGGGGGTGCCATTCGTGGCTGGGACCGACGCAACGCCTACTATGCCCAGATCCTCAATGACCTGGCCGCGCACTACGGCTTTGATATCGACACGCCCTGGCAATCGCTGCCCGCCACGATCCGCGAAATCCTTCTGCACGGCAGCGGCGAAACGCCGATCCGCTTTCACTACGCCGGCGCGCGGCGCGGCAACGCCCAGGTCAGCGAGCACCCCTTCGAAGGCATCATTTGCAACATGGCGCGGCGCTATCGCGAGACCGAGTCAACGGCGGTGCGCGATGAACTGGCCCGGTTTCTGACCCGCCGCACCTGCCCCGATTGCGACGGCAGCCGCCTTAACGCCGCGGCCCGTCACGTCACCGTGGGCGGCCGGGACCTGGCCGGGATCAATGCCCTGTCCATCGCCGAGGCAGCGCAGGCAATGGCGGGCCTGGACCTGACTGGCGCGCGAGCCACCATCGCCGAGAGCATCCTGCGCGAAATCGGCCAGCGGCTGCGGTTTCTGATCAATGTCGGGCTCGACTATCTGAGCCTCGAGCGCAGCGCCGACACCCTGTCCGGCGGCGAGGCCCAGCGGATACGCCTGGCCAGCCAGATCGGGGCTGGCCTGGTCGGAGTGATGTACGTGCTCGATGAGCCATCCATCGGGCTGCACCAGCGTGACAACCATCGCCTGCTGGAGACGCTTCGGCATCTGCGCGATCTGGACAATACGGTGATTGTGGTCGAGCACGACGAGGATGCCATCCGCGCCGCGGACCACATTATCGACATGGGCCCGGGAGCCGGCCACGAAGGCGGGGCGGTCGTCGCCAGCGGGACTGCCACGGCGTTGATGGAATCCGCCGGCTCGCTCACCGGCGACTATCTGGCCGGGCGCCGGCACATTGCCGTGCCAAGCCCGCGCACGGCACCGGACCCGGCACGCATGATCCACATCCGTGGCGCCTGCGGCCACAATCTGCAGTCGGTGGACGCGGATCTGCCCGCCGGTCTGATGGTCGGCGTCACCGGCGTGTCGGGCTCAGGCAAATCGACACTGGTCAACAGCACCCTCTACCCGGCTGCAGCGGCCGCACTCAACCGTGCCGAGACCACATCGGCACCCTGCGAGGCCATTGAGGGACTGGAACACTTCGACAAGGTCGTAGAGATTGATCAAAGCCCCATCGGCCGGACACCGCGCTCCAACCCCGCCACCTATACCGGGCTTTTCACACCCATGCGTGAGCTTTTCGCCGCCACCGCCGAGGCCCGCTCGCGCGGCTATGGCCCGGGCCGATTCAGCTTCAATGTCCGGGGCGGGCGCTGCGAGGCCTGCCAGGGCGATGGCGTGATCCGCGTCGCGATGCATTTTCTGCCGGACGTGTATGTGCCCTGCGATACCTGCCGCGGTGCCCGCTACAACCGCGAGACCCTCGAAATACGCTATCGCGGCTACACCATCGCCGACGTGCTTGAAATGAGCGTGAGTGAGGCACTGGAACTGTTCTCGAGTATTCCGGCGCTGGCTCGCAAGCTGCGCACGCTCGAAGAAGTAGGGCTGGGTTACGTCAAGCTCGGGCAGAACGCCGTCACGCTATCGGGCGGCGAGGCCCAGCGCATCAAGCTGGCCCGCGAGCTGGCCCGGCAAAGCACCGGGCAGACCCTCTACATACTCGACGAGCCCACCACGGGGCTGCACTTCCATGACATCGCGCAGCTGCTCGAGGTATTGCACCGCCTGCGCGACGAGGGCAACACCCTGGTGGTCATCGAGCACAACCTCGACGTGATCAAGACCTGCGACTGGCTGATCGATCTGGGTCCCGAAGGGGGGAGCGGTGGCGGCCGCATCGTGGCCACCGGGACGCCGGAGGCGGTGGCCGCCGAGCCGGCCTCCCATACCGGTCGCTACCTGGCTGCGATGCTCGCGGCCGGGGTCACGGAAGCAGGTGCTTGACCGCGTCCCGCTCCTCGATCAGCTCCTGCTCGGTGGCCTCCATGCGGGCCCGCGAGAAGTCGTCGATGAGCAGACCCTGAACAATTTCGTAACGGCCTTCGACACAGCGCACCGGAAACGAGTAGATCAGACCCTCGGCGATGCCGTAGCTGCCGTCCGACGGAATGGCCATGCTCACCCAGTCATCCCCTGAGGTCCCCAGCGTCCAGTCACGCATGTGATCAATGGCGGCGCTGGCCGCCGACGCCGCGCTCGACTGTCCGCGGGCCTTGATAATGGCCGCGCCGCGCTGCTGCACCGTGGGGATGAAGCTTTCTTCGAGCCAGCTCTGGTCCACCCATTCCGGGGCAGGCTTACCGTCCACCAGGGCATGGCTGACATCAGGGTACTGAGTGGCCGAGTGATTGCCCCACACGGTCAGGCGCTGGATGTCGGTGACATGGCAGCCGGTCCGGTTGGCCAGCTGCGCCAACGCGCGATTATGATCCAGCCGCGTCATCGCCGTGAAGGAGCGCGGGTCCAGATCCGGGGCGTTGTGCCGCGCGATCAGCGCGTTGGTGTTGGCCGGGTTGCCCACCGCGAGCACACGGACGTCGCGGCTCGCCACTGAGTTCATCGCCTGCCCCTGCGCCGAGAAGATGGCGGCGTTGGCCTCGAGCAGATCCTTGCGCTCCATGCCCGGGCCGCGCGGCTTGGCGCCGACCAGCATGATGTAGTCGGCGTCCTTGAACGCCTCCTCGGGCTTGTCGCTGGCCTGGAGTCCGGCCACCAGCGGGAACGCGCAGTCGTCGAGCTCCATGATGACGCCCTGCACGGCATCCATCGCGGGTGGAACCTCGAGCAACTGCAGGATCACCGGCTGATCCGGCCCCAGCATATCGCCCGCGGCGATGCGAAACAGAAGGCTATAACCGATCTGGCCGGCCGCGCCGGTGACCGCTACACGTACAGGTGTCTTCATGGGACTCCTCCATCAGCATTGAGCGAAGCAGTCTAGCAGAACTGCATCGCGCACCCTACGCACGCGGCGATGGCCCACAAAAAAGCCGCCCGAGGGCGGCCTTTCTGCGACAACGGCCCCAGGGCCGTCGATAGAGACCTGCGCCTGCTAGGCGACGTCCTCACTCTCGTCCTCGGCTTCGACCACCGGGCGGTCCACCAGCTCCACAAATGCCATGGGCGCATTGTCGCCGGACCGGTATCCGGCCTTGAGGATCCGCAGATAGCCCCCGGGCCGCTCACGATAGCGCGGGCCCAGCTCGTCAAACAGCTTGCTGACGATTGCCTTGTTGCGCAGCCTCGAAAACGCCAGCCGCCGGTTGGCGGTGGTATCGTTGCCGGCCAGCGTAATCAGCGGCTCGGCAATGCGACGCAGCTCCTTGGCCTTCGGCAGCGTGGTGCGAATGGCCTCGTGCTCGAACAGCGACGCCGACATGTTGCGAAACATGGCCTGACGGTGGGAACTGTTCCGATTCAGTTTTCGTCCGGCTTTGCGATGACGCATCAGTCTATCCCCTTAACCCATGGCTCGGTTGCCGTTCTCGAGACTCGCCGGCGGCCAGCCCTCAAGACGCATACCGAGTTGAAGCCCGTTCTGTGCCAGGACTTCCTTGATTTCGTTGAGTGATTTCTTGCCCAGATTCGGCGTCTTGAGCAATTCCACCTCGGTGCGCTGCACGAGATCACCGACGTAGTGGATGTCCTCGGCCTTCAGGCAGTTCGCGGAACGCACGGTCAGCTCGAGATCGTCGATGGGCCGCAGCAGCACCGGATCAACCTCGGGCTCCTTGCGGCGCGGCTGATCCGCGCCTTCGCCGCCTTCAAGGTCGACAAACACCGACATCTGATCGCGCAGAACCCCTGCCGCCAGGCGCACCGCCTCTTCGGGCTCGATCACGCCGCTGGTCTCGACGTCCATGACCAGCTTGTCCAGATCGGTCCGCTGTTCGACACGCGCACTCTCGACGTTGTAAGCCACGCGCCGCACCGGGCTATAGGTTGCGTCCACGGCCAGCCGGCCGATGGTGCGCTCCTCTTCGGGATCGCGGGCCGTCGCGGGCTCATAGCCCCGACCGCTGGCCACGGTGATCGACATATTGATCTCGCCGGCCTTGGTCAGGTTGCAGATCACCAGCTCGGGATTCTTGACCTCGACATTCGACTCTTCGGCGATGTCAGCGGCGGTCACCGTACCCGGGCCTTTTTTGGTAAGCCGCAGCGTTGCCTGCTCGCGACCGGACAACCGAACGGCCAGCCCCTTGAGGTTGAGCAGAATGTCGACGACATCCTCCTGGACCCCATCCACCGCCATGTACTCGTGCAGCACCCCGTCGATCTCGACCTCGGTGACCGCATAGCCCGGCATGGAAGAAAGAAGAACCCGGCGCAGCGCATTCCCCAGCGTGTGCCCGAAACCGCGCTCAAGCGGTTCGAGGATAATACGGGCGCGCTTGTCGCTGACCGCATCCACCTCGACCACCCGGGGTTTAAGGAAATCCTTAAACTGACCCTGCATGAATACCACTCCTGATCGGTAGTGACGCTATCCGCGGCACTACTTGGAATAAAGCTCGACAATAAGCGATTCGTTGATCTCGGCGGCAAGCTCGGCTCGCTCCGGCCGCTGCTTCAACGTTCCCTTGAAATTCTTGGCGTCGCCCTCGAGCCATTCCGGCACGCCATTCTGCTGGGCCATCTCGAGCGCCGCCTGGACGCGCAGCTGCTTCTGAGCCCGCTCGCGGATCGCGACCTCGTCCCCCGGCTTGACCTCGGCCGACGCCACGTTAGTGGTACGTCCGTTGTGGAGAACGGCGCGATGCGCAACCAGCTGACGCGCTTCGGCACGCGTTGCCGCAAAACCCAGACGATAAACAACGTTGTCGAGACGGGTTTCAAGCAGCTGAAGCAGGTTCTCGCCGGTGTTGCCCTTGCGACGGTCCGCTTCCTTGTAATACTTGCGGAACTGCTTTTCGAGCACGCCATACATGCGGCGAACCTTCTGCTTTTCACGCAGCTGCAGCCCGTAGTCCGACAGCCGGCCGCGGCGCTGGCCGTGCTGCCCCGGCGGTGTGTCGAGCTTGCACTTGCTGTCCAGCGAGCGCACCCCGCTTTTCAGGTAAAGATCTGTCCCCTCGCGGCGCGCGAGTTTGCAGGTCGGTCCAATGTAACGTGCCATGTTCAGAATCCCCTGGTCAGACGCGGCGCTTCTTGGGCGGACGACATCCGTTGTGCGGAATGGGCGTCACGTCTTCGATGTTGGTGATGCGGTAGCCCACGTTGTTCAGCGCGCGGACGGCTGACTCGCGCCCGGGGCCCGGCCCCTTGACCCGCACCTCGAGGTTCTTGAGCCCGAAGTCCTTGGCGGACTCGCCGGCGCGCTCCGAGGCGACCTGGGCCGCGAACGGCGTGCTTTTGCGGGACCCGCGAAAACCACTGCCGCCGGCACTCGCCCAGGCCAGTGCGTTGCCCTGGCGGTCGGTGATCGTGATCACTGTATTATTAAAGCTCGCGTTGACGTGCGCGATGCCATCGACAACCGTGCGCTTGACGCGCTTACGGGTGCGGGTGGTTGGCTTGGCCATTTAAAACCTGTCCTGCTATTGCGTTAACGGGTGACGGCGCGACGCGGACCCTTGCGGGTCCGGGCGTTCGTCTGGGTGCTCTGACCGCGGACTGTCATGCCCCGCCGATGACGGATGCCGCGGTAGCAGCCCATGTCCATCAATCGCTTGATGTCCATGGCCACCTGCCGGCGCAGATCGCCCTCGACGGCATATTCATTGACGACAGCGCGCACGCGCTCGAGCTCGTCGTCGGTGAGCTCCCTGACCTTGCGGTCAGGTGCGAGATCCGCTGCCTTGCAGATTTCGGCTGCCCGCGTCCGGCCGATGCCGTAGATCGAGGTCAGCGCAATTACTGCATGTTTGTTGGCGGGAATGTTGACGCCAGCAATACGGGCCATGAGCCGTTACTCCAGGATTATTCTTTTCACTCGGAAACCCGGCAGTATAACCAGATCACCCATTTGCATTCAAGATATGCGCCGCTCTCAGCCCTGACGCTGTTTATGTCGGGCGTCGGAGGTGCAAATCACTCTCACGGTGCCACCGCGCTTGATGACCTTGCAGTTGCGGCAGATCTTTTTAACCGAGGCACGTACTTTCATCGTCCCGTCTCCAAATTTCCTGTTCAGCGTGCCAGGCCGCTGCCGCCACCACGGCCATGCGCCTGCAGATTAGCTTTTTTCATCAGTGGTTCGTACTGATGCGATACCAGATGCGCCTGCAACTGCGACATGAAGTCCATGACCACTACCACGATGATCAGCAACGAGGTCCCCCCAAAATAAAAGGGCACGTTGAGGTAGAGGATCAGGAACTCGGGCAGCAGACAGACCGCCGTTATGTACCCTGCGCCGACCAGCGTCAGGCGCGTCATCACCTTGTCGATATACCGCGAGGTCTGCTCGCCGGGCCGTACGCCCGGAATGAAAGCGCCGGAGCGTTTCAGGTTGTCGGACGTATCCCGGGCGTTGAACACCAACGCGGTATAGAAAAAGCAGAAAAAGATGATCGCGGCGGCATAGAAGGCGATGTAGAGCGGCTGCCCGGGACTCAGCGTCTGACCCAGCCGCTGCATCCATGACAAGCCTTCCATTTCCCCGAACCACTGACCGATCGTGGCCGGGAACAGGATGATGCTGGAAGCGAAAATCGCCGGGATCACACCCGCCATATTGATCTTCAGCGGCAGATGACTGGTCTGCCCCGCATACATCTTGCGACCCTGCTGGCGCCGTGCGTAGTTGATGGTAATCCGACGCTGGCCGCGCTCCATGAACACGATGAACCAGATCACGGCGACTGCCAGCAGCAGCAGCACCAGCACGGTGGGGATTCCCAGCTCACCGGTGCGGGTCAGCTCCAGCGTACCGCCCAGCGCCGAGGGCAGACCCGCGACGATGCCGGCAAAGATGATCAGCGAAATGCCGTTGCCGATGCCGCGCTCGGTGATCTGCTCACCCAGCCACATCAGGAACATTGTCCCGGTGACCAGCGTCGTCGTGCCGACAAAGACAAACATCGGCCCCGGGCTGAGCACCACACCCTGATTCTGCAGGGCAACCGTAATGCCGATGCCCTGGAACAAGGCAAGGCCGAGCGTCCCGTAACGCGTGTACTTGGTGATTACACGCCGGCCCTGCTCACCCTCGCTACGGAGCTGCTTGAGGGAGGGCACCACCGCCGACATCAGCTGCATGATGATCGATGCCGAAATGTAGGGCATAACGCCCAGAGCAAAGATCGACAGCCGACCCAGTGCACCGCCGGAGAACATGTTGAACATGTCGAGGATTGTCCCCGACTGCTGCTCGAACATGTTGGCCAGCGCCCCCTGATCGATCCCGGGAATGGTGATGTGCGCCCCCAGGCGATAAATCACCAGCGCGATCACCACGAACGTCAGCCGCTGACGGACTTCCGTCAGGCGACCCATGCCCCCGAGGGCACCCGCATTGGCGGAGGGCCCAGCCACTTATGCCTCGACCTTGCCGCCGGCCTTTTCAATGGCCGCCTTTGCACCTGCCGTCGCCCGTACCCCACGCAGCGTCACCGCCCGATGGACATCGCCCGACAGGACCACCTTGGCCGCCCGCGCATTCCGCGGAACCACGCCCGCTGCCTGCAGGGTATCGAGGGTAACCTCATCGCCATCGACCTGACCGATTTCGTGGAGCCGGACTTCGGCGACGTACTGGCCCTTGCGCGAGTTGAAGCCAACCTTCGGCACCCGCCGCTGCAGGGGCATCTGGCCGCCCTCGAAGCCGACCTTGTGGAAACCGCCACTACGGGACTTCTGACCCTTGTGGCCACGGCGCGCGGTCTTGCCCATGCCGGAGCCGGCGCCCCGACCAACGCGCTCGGCGTCGGGCCGCGAACCCGGCGCCGGGCGGAGTGTATTCAATCGCATCGTCTAGACCTCCTCGACGGAGAGCATGTAGGAGACCTTGTTGATCATCCCGCGGTTCTCCGGCGTGTTCGCAACCAGAACACTATGATGCATCCGCCGCAGGCCGAGACCCGCGATGCATGCCTTGTGGCTGGCGACGCGGTTGGCGAAGCTGCGAACCACCGTGACACGAAGCTGCTTACTCTTTGCCATGATCAGCCCTGGACCTCTTCTACCGTCTTGCCGCGCTTCGCCGCGACATAGTCCGGCGAATCGTACTCGGTCAAGGCATTGATGGTGGCCTGCACGACGTTGATCGGGTTCCGCGACCCGAGCGACTTCGCAAGGACGTCATTCACGCCCACGACCTCGAAGACCGCGCGCATGGGCCCACCGGCGATGATCCCGGTACCCGACGATGCCGGCTGCATATAGACCTTGCTCGAACCGTGGTAACCGTTCATCGAATACTGCAGCGTCGGCCCATTCAGGTTGACGGCGCGCATGTTGAAGCGCGCCCGTTCCATCGCCTTCTGGATGGCCAGCGGCACCTCACGCGCCTTGCCGTACCCAAAACCGACCTTGCCCTCGCCGTCACCGACGACCGTCAACGCGGTAAACCCGAACTGCCGGCCGCCCTTCACAACCTTTGCCACGCGGTTGATGGTAATGAGCTTCTCGCGGAGGCCCTCACCATTGACATCATTCGTCGCCATCGCCTACGTGCCCCTATTCAGAATTTGAGTCCGGCTTCACGGGCCGCATCGGCGATCGCCCGCACCCGGCCGTGATAATTGAAGCCCGAGCGGTCGAACGCCACCTCGGTGACACCCGCCGCCGTGGCCCGCTCGGCGATTGCCTGACCGATGGCCCTGGCTGCCGCGACGTTGCCGCCGTTGGCGAGCGACCCGCGCATGTCCTTCTCGAGCGTCGATGCCGACGCCAGCGTCCGCGACGCATCGGCGGAAATGACCTGCGCGTAGGTATGGCGCGGTGTGCGATGAACCGTCAATCGCGCGGCCCCGAGCTCCCGCATCTTGGCGCGACCCTTGCGGGCGCGACGCTCTCTTGCTGCCTTCTTTTCCATCGCCATTACTTCTTCTTGGCTTCTTTCATGATGACCCGCTCGTCAGCGTAACGAACGCCCTTGCCCTTGTAGGGCTCCGGCGGACGGTAAGCCCGGATATCGGCAGCGACCTGTCCGACCTGCTGCTTATCCACACCGCGGACCACGATTTCCGTGTTGGAGGGTGTCTCGACCGTGATGCCCTTCGGCACCGGGTGCTCCACCGGGTGCGAGAACCCGAGGGTCAGGTTGACCGTGTCACCCTTGGCCTGGGCGCGGTAACCGACACCCACCAGCTTAAGGCGGCGCTCGAAGCCTTCGTGCACACCGCGCACCATATTGTTGAGGAGTGCCCGCGTCGTCCCCGCCAGCGCAATCGCTTCCTGGCGCTTGCGGTTGGGCACAAAGGTCAGCACCTGCTCGTCCTGCGCGACATCGACCCACTCGTGGATCGTATGGTGGAGCTCGCCTTTCGCCCCCTTGACGCTGACCTGCCGGTCCGCGCCCAGGTTGACTTCGACGCCACTCGGGATCGCGACCGGACTGTTCGCTACTCTCGACATGACCGTTTATCCCGTCTCTAGAAAACCACGCAGAGGACTTCACCGCCATGGCCGGCGTCGCGCGCCGCCCGGTCGGTCATCACACCCTGCGAGGTGGAAATGATGGCTGTTCCCAGACCACCGCGCACCCGGGGCAGACTTCCCCGCCCTTCAAAGCGCCGCAGTCCGGGCCGACTCACGCGCTGAATTTCCTCGATGACCGGCCGGCCCTCGTAGTACTTCAGCGTTACCGCCAGCGTGGGCTTCTTCTCAGTGCCTTCGACCCGATAGTCGTGGACATAGCCCTCGTCCTTCAGGACTCGGACGATGGCCAGCTTCAACTTCGAGGAGGGCATCGAGACCTCCGTCTTCTCAGCGGTCTGCCCGTTACGAATGCGGGTCAGCATATCCGCGATGGGATCGGTCATGCTCATGTTCGCGTCACCTGGTTCCTTGCCTGGTTACTATTGCCCATGCCGCTTACCAGCTGGACAGCTTCAGGCCGGGGATCTCACCGCGCATGGCGGCCTGGCGGAGCATGTTCCGGGACAGACCGAATTTGCGGTAATAGCCGCGCGGCCGTCCGGACACATTGCACCGATTGCGGCCCCGCACCGGGCTGGCATTGCGGGGCAGATTCTGCAGCTGCTCCTGGGCTGCCACCCGCTCCTCCTCGGAGGAGGCAGGGCTACGGATTATCTCCTTGAGCTCGGCCCGCTTCGCTGCGTGCTTGTGGCGAAGCCGCTCACGCTTGAGCTCGCGCTGGACCATGGAAACCTTGGCCATTTCCTGCCCTCTTTACTTGCGGAACGGGAATCCAAAGCCCTCCAGAAGGGCCATGGCTTCCTCGTCCTTGACTGCGGTAGTGCCGATCGCAATGTCCATCCCGCGGACAGCGTCGATCTTGTCGAATTCAAGCTCCGGGAATACCAGCTGCTCGCCGATCCCCAGATTGTAATTGCCCCGTCCGTCGAACGACCGCGGCGAGAAGCCCCGGAAGTCGCGAATCCGCGGACCGGCGATATTGATCAGCCGGTCGAGAAACTCGTACATCCGCTCGCGACGCAGGGTCACCTTGACGCCGATGGGCCAGCCCTCGCGGATCTTGAACCCCGCCACGGCCTTGCGCGTGTAGGTCACCACCGGTTTCTGCCCGGTAATGGCCGCCAGATCGCCCGCGGCGTTGTCCACAACTTTCTTGTCGCGGATCGCTTCTCCGACGCCGATGTTGACCGAGATCTTGTCGAGCCGCGGCACCTGCATCGGGTTGGCGTATTCGAATCGCTGCGACAGCGTGCCGACGATTTCGTTTGTGTATTGCTCACGCAGTCTGGCCATCTCGATACCCTAATCAATCAGCGTGTTGTCGGACTTGAAAAAGCGCACCCGGCGGCCGGCTTCGCCGTCGCGGATCCCGACCCGATCAGGCTGTCCAGTATTCGGGTTATAGATCGCCACGTTGGAGCGGTGCAGCGGCTTCTCCTGCTCGATGATCCCGCCGGAATCATTCGCCTGGGGGTTGGCCCGCTTGTGCTTTTTCACCTTGTTCGCATTCTCGACAACGATGCCGTCACGCTCGGGCAACACACGGATGACGCGACCGCGCCGCCCCTTGTCCTTGCCCGCAATGACCATGACCTCGTCACCGGCTTTAATCTTCTGCATCGTTACAGCACCTCCGGCGCCAGAGAGATGATGCGCATGAAACGCTCATTGCGGAGCTCGCGCGTCACCGGACCGAAAACACGGGTGCCCACCGGCTGAAGATTGGCGTTGAGCAGCACGGCCGCGTTGCCGTCGAACCGGATCAGCGACCCATCCTGCCGGCGCACACCCCGCTTGGTCCGAACGACGACAGCGTTATACACCTCGCCCTTTTTGACCCGACCGCGCGGAATGGCGTCCTTGACACTGACTTTAATGATGTCGCCGATGCCGGCGTAACGGCGCTTGGAGCCGCCCAGCACTTTGACGCACTGCACCTCCCGGGCTCCGCTGTTGTCCGCCGCGCCTAGCAGCGTCTGCATCTGAATCATGGCGATTGACTCTCTATGATTGATCGTTGCTTATTGAACGGCCCGCTCGAGCACGTCCACAAGCCGCCAGGTCTTTTGTTTGGAAACCGGCCGGCATTCGACCACCGACACCCAATCCCCTTTCTGGCAGACGTTGTCTTCGTCGTGCGCGTGAACTTTCGTCGTCCGGCGGATGTACTTGCCGTAGAGCGGATGCGGCACGAGACGCTCGACCACCAGCGTGATGGTCTTGTCCATCGCCGTGCTGACGACGCGACCGTTGACCGTGCGCTTGACGCTTTCCTTGTTACTCATGACTGCTCACCACTCCCGGTCTTCTCGTTAAGCACGGTCTTGATCCGCGCAATGTCGCGCCGAACCCGCGTCATCTGGTCGGGCCGCGCCAGCTGGCCGGTGGCCTGCTGCATGCGCAGATTGAACTGCTCCTTGTGTCGCTCGAGAAGTTCGCTTTCAAGACTCTCGACGGTCTTGTCCCGCAATTCGCTGGCCTTCATCACATCACCGTCCGTTCGACGAACCGGGTGTGCACGGGCAGCTTGGCCGCCGCTCGGCGAAATGCCTCGCGAGCCACCTCTTCCGACACGCCCTCAATTTCGTAAATCACACGACCTGGCTGCACCTTGGCGGCCCAGTGGTCGACGTTACCCTTGCCCTTGCCCTGGCGAACCTCGAGGGGCTTGGACGTGATCGGCGCATCCGGAAAAATCCGGATCCAGATCTTGCCACCACGCCGGACATGCCGATTGATGGCGCGTCGACCCGCCTCGATCTGGCGCGCCGTGACTGGCCCGCGGGTCGTGGACTTCAGGCCGAATTCGCCGAAGTTCACCTTGTCGCCGCGGGTCGCCAGGCCGTTATTCCGGCCTTTCTGCTGTTTTCTGAATTTTGTGCGCTTTGGCTGAAGCATGACTGACTCCTTGTAACGGCGTTAGCCCGCGGCCCGCTGGTTCGGCGCCGTATCGGTGTCGAGAATCTCGCCCTTGAACACCCATACCTTGACGCCAATCACGCCGTAGGTCGTCTTGGCCTCGGCGAACCCGTAATCGATGTCGGCCCGAAGCGTATGCAGGGGGACACTGCCCTCGCGGTAGTACTCGCTGCGCGCGATTTCGGAGCCATTGAGGCGCCCGCCGACCTGGACCTTGATGCCCTTGGCGCCGAGCCGCATCGCGTTGCCGACGGCGCGCTTCATGGCGCGACGGAACATGATCCGGCGCTCGAGCTGCTGAGCGACGTTGTCGGCGACCAGCTGCGCGTCAAGCTCGGGCTTGCGAATCTCCTCGATGTTCACATGCACCGGAATGCCCATGCGCTGCGTCAGCTGACGACGCAGACGATCGATGTCTTCGCCCTTCTTGCCAATGACGATCCCCGGCCGCGCCGTATGGATCGTGATCAGCGCGTTCTTGGCCGGACGCTCGATGCGGATCTTGCTGATCGACGCATGCGAAAGGCGCTGCCGGATGAACTCGCGGATCTTGTAGTCGGTGTACAGCTGATCACCGTAGCGATTGCTGTTGGCAAACCACATCGACCGCCAGTCTTCGGTAATGCCCAGCCGGAAGCCCGTTGGATGAACCTTGTGTCCCATTCCTAAACCCCTAGTCCTCAGCGACGGCCACGGTGATGTGGCTCGTGCGCTTCAGGATACGATTCGCCGAGCCCTTGGCCCGGGGCTGAATCCGCTTGTACATCGGGCCCTCGTCGACCTGGATGCGCGCAATGCGCAGCTCGTCGATATCGGCCCCACTGTTGTGTTCCGCGTTGGCAATCGCGGAATCAACGACCTTTCGCACAATGCCCGACGCCTTACGGGGGCTGAACTCAAGCACTTCCAGCGCCCGCGAGACCGGAAGGCCGCGGATCTGGTCAGCGATGAGCCGCACTTTCTGCGGCGAAATGATCGCGTATCGAAGCCTGGCCGCCGTTTCCATGCTTACCTCTTGCCCTTCTTGTCGGCCTGGTGGCCTTTGAACGTCCGCGTGGACGCAAACTCACCCAGCTTGTGACCGACCATGTTCTCGTTGACGAGCACCGGCACATGCTGACGGCCGTTATGCACCGCGATGGTCAGACCGACCATCTCCGGCACCACCATGGATCGCCGCGACCAGGTCTTGATCGGACGCTTACTGTTGGCCTCCGCCGCCACCTGAACCTTCTTCAGGAGGTGCGTATCAATAAACGGGCCTTTTCGAATCGAGCGTGGCACTTCTGATCCACCCCTTTCCGTTAGCGTTTGCGACGGCGCACGATAAGATTATCGGTACGCTTGTTGCTGCGGGTCTTGTGACCCTTCGTCGGTATCCCCCAGGGGGTTACCGGATGACGGCCACCCGATGTCCGACCCTCACCACCACCATGGGGGTGATCCACCGGGTTCATCACCACACCGCGCACCGTCGGCCGACGCCCGGCGATTCGCGTCGCACCCGCCTTACCCATGGAGCGCAGCGAATGTTCGCCGTTGCTGACCTCACCGATGGTCGCCCGGCACTCGCTGAGCACCTTGCGCATTTCGCCGGAGCGCAGCCGCAGCGTGGCGTAGGCGCCCTCGCGGGCCACCAGCTGGACGCCGGCGCCGGCGGAGCGCGCCATCTGCGCGCCCTTGCCAGGCCGCATCTCGATGCAATGCACCTGCGTACCCAGCGGAATGTTACGCAGCGGCATCGTGTTGCCCGGCTTGATCGGCGAGCCCTGCCCCGAGCGGACCTCCTGGCCCACCTTCAGGTTCTTCGGCGCAATGATGTAACGCCGTTCGCCATCGCGGTACAGCAGCAGCGCAATGTTGGCGCTGCGGTTGGGATCGTACTCCAGCCGCTCGACACGCGCCGGAATATCTTCCTTGTTGCGGCGGAAGTCGATCTCGCGATAACGCCGCTTGTGCCCGCCGCCGATATGCCGAGTCGTGATGCGACCCTGATTATTGCGTCCGCCGCTCTTGTTGAGCTTGCGGACCAGGGGCGCATAAGGCTCGCCCCGGTAGAGATCGCTCTTCACCGGCTGAGCGACGAACCGACGCCCGGGCGAGGTGGGTTTTGCTTTACGCACTGCCATGATCGTTCAGTCCTGTTCGCTTATTCCACGCCGCCGATGAAGTCCAGCTCATGGCCCTGCTCGAGCGCCACGTAGGCCTTTTTCCAATCGGGACGACGACCCTGAATCCGCCCGAAGTTCTTGCGCTTGCCGTTGACGTTCGCCACGCGCACATCCCGGACCTCGACCTCGAACAGCTGCTCGACAGCCGCCTTGATTTCACGCTTGGTCGCGTTTCGTGCGACCTTGAACGCCACCTGGTTGGCCTCGTCCGCAATCACCGTGCTCTTCTCGGAGATGTGCGGTCCGCGAAGCACCTGGTACATCCGCTCCTGATTCATGCGAGCCACTCCTCAACACGCCGCAGCGCATCCGTTGTCATGACGACGTTCTCGTGGGCCAGCAGCGTCACCGGGTCAAGGCCGACCGTGTCACGCACATCCACCTTCGGCAGATTGCGAACCGCGAGATACAGCGCCTCACTGACTTCGGTCGTCACGATCAGCACGTCCTCACTGCCGGTCAGCCCCTTGATCTGGGCGCGGGCGTCGCGGGTTCGGGGACCGTCGACCTCGAATGAAGTCACGACCTGCAGCCGCTGCTGTCGAAGAAGCTCCGAGAGGATCGAGCGCAATGCGCCGCGATACATCTTGCGGTTGACCTTGACCGAATGGTCCCGCGGCTTCGCCGCGAACGTCTGACCGCCGCTGCGCCAGATCGGGCTGCGGATCGTGCCCGCCCGGGCCCGACCGGTGCCTTTCTGCCGCCATGGCTTGACACCGCCACCGCTCACTTCGGAGCGGGTCTTCTGAGCTTTGGTGCCCGCCCGTGCGCCGGCCAGGTACGAAACCACGACCTGGTGAACGAGCGGCTCGCGAAATTCGGCGCCGAGAACGGTCTCCGAGACCTCGATCGTCGAGCCGTCACCCTGCAATGTTAGCTGCATCAGTTACCTCCCGCCGCGGCGAGCTGTTTGACTGCCGGGCGCACGATCACGTCACCGTTCGCCGGCCCGGGCACCGCGCCGCGGACCAGCAACAGGTTGCGCTCGGTATCAACCCGAACGACCTCCAGGTTCTGCGTGGTCTCGCGCACGTTACCCATCTGCCCCGCCATCTTTTTGCCGGGAAACACTCGGCCCGGATCCTGAGCCTGGCCGATCGAGCCCGGCACACGGTGGGACGCCGAGTTGCCGTGGGAGTTGTCCTGCGTGCGGAAGTTGTGTCGCTTGACCGTGCCCGCAAAGCCCTTGCCTTTGGAGGTGCCCGTCACATCGACGATGGCACCTGCCTCGAACTGCTCGACGGTCAGCGTGCCGCCGGCCTGGATGGCTTCGTCCGCATCGCTGCCCAGACGGAACTCCCAAAGGCCGCGACCCATTTCGACACCGGCCTTGGCGACATGCCCGGCGATTGCCTGGTTGACGCGGGACGGGCGGCGCTCCCCTGCGGTGACCTGAATGGCGCTATAGCCATCATGGTCCTGCGCCTTGATCTGCGTGACGCGGTTCGGAGTGGCCTCGACCACCGTGACGGGGATGCTCTCACCCGTATCCGTAAAAATCCGCGTCATGCCGCGTTTGCGGCCGACGATTCCGATTGCCATCGTCGCTACCCTCTTCTATCAGCTGAACGTATCCCCGCGAGTAAGGCGACGCCCTACCCGCTGGGTGATCATCAACCGAATTGTTTCTTTCGGATTGATGCCGGCCTTAGCCGACCTTAAAGAGGCCCGCTCCGGCGGGCTGATTCAGGATCAGTGCCGGAGTAGTTCCCCGAAACTCAGGAGAGCTTGATCTGTACATCGACGCCGGCGGCGAGGTCGAGCTTCATCAGCGCATCGACCGTCTTGTCCGTCGGGTCAATGATATCCATCAACCGCTTGTGAGTCCGAATCTCATACTGATCGCGCGCATCTTTGTTGACGTGCGGCGAGATCAGAATGGTATACCTTTCCTTCTTCGTCGGCAAGGGAACCGGGCCCTGGATATGGGCGCCGGTCCGCTTGGCCGTCTCGACAATCTCCCGGGCCGACTGATCGATCAGCCGATGGTCGAATGCCTTGAGACGAATCCGGATTTTCTGATTATTCGATGCCATAGTCGATTACTCGAGGATCTTGGAGACGACGCCGGCGCCGACGGTCCGGCCGCCTTCGCGGACCGCGAAGCGCAGACCCT
>CALGDM010000003.1 GCA_937884605.1 uncultured Spiribacter sp. | reverse complement strand
TGGCCAAGCAGGAAGGCGAGATCATCCTGTTCATCGACGAGATCCACACCATGGTGGGCGCCGGCAAGGCCGAGGGCTCGATGGACGCCGGCAATATGCTCAAACCCGCCCTGGCGCGTGGTGAGCTGCATTGCATCGGCGCCACGACGCTGGATGAGTACCGCACCAACATCGAAAAGGACGCCGCGCTGGAGCGCCGATTCCAGAAGGTGCTGGTGGATGAGCCGAGCGTGGAGGACACGGTCGCCATCCTGCGCGGCTTGAAGGAGCGCTACGAGGTGCATCACGGCGTCGAGATCACCGACCCGGCGATTGTCAGCGCGGCGACCCTCTCGCAGCGCTACATCACCGATCGCAAGCTGCCGGACAAGGCCATCGATCTGATCGACGAGGCGGCCAGTCGCATTCGTATCGAGATCGACTCCAAGCCCGAGGCCATGGACCGGCTCGAGCGCCGGCTGATCCAGCTCAAGATCGAGCGCGAGGCCCTGACCAAGGAAGCCGACGAGGCCTCGAAAAAGCGCCTCGCGACCCTTGAAGAGGAAATCGCCGAGATCGAGCGCGAATACAGCGAGATGGAATCGATCTGGAACCGCGAAAAGGCCGCCGTCGAGGGCACGACCGGGCTCAAGGAAGCCCTCGAGCAGGCCCGCCAGGAGCTGGAGACGGCCCGCCGTGCCAGTGATCTGACGCGCATGTCCGAGCTGCAGTACGGCCGCATCCCCGAGCTCGAGCAGCAGCTCGAGACGGCCTCGCAGGCCGAGGGGCATCAGCCCATGGAACTCCTGCGCAACGCGGTCACCGACGAAGAAGTGGCCGAGGTGGTCTCGAAGTGGACCGGCATCCCCGTCGCGAAAATGCTCGAAGGCGAGCGCGACAAGCTGCTGCGCATGGAAGAAGGCCTCGGTGAGCGCGTGATCGGCCAGTCCGAGGCCGTACAGGCCGTCTCGGATGCCATTCGCCGGTCGCGTGCCGGGCTGTCGGATCCGCATCGGCCCAATGGCTCGTTCCTGTTCCTGGGCCCCACCGGCGTGGGCAAGACCGAGCTTTGCAAGGCGCTTGCCACCTTCCTCTTTGATACCGAAGAGGCGATGGTGCGCATCGACATGTCGGAGTTCATGGAAAAGCACTCGGTGGCACGGCTCATCGGCGCTCCGCCGGGCTATGTCGGCTACGAGGAGGGCGGTTATCTGACCGAGGCGGTGCGCCGCAAGCCCTACTCGGTGCTGCTGCTCGACGAGGTCGAAAAGGCCCACGCGGATGTGTTCAACATCCTGCTGCAGGTGCTCGATGACGGCCGGCTGACCGACAGCCATGGCCGGACCGTGGACTTTCGTAACACGGTGATCGTCATGACCTCCAACCTGGGCTCGCATCTCATCCAGTCGCATGCCGGCGAGGCGCAGTACGCCGAGATGAAGCGCGAGGTGATGGGCGTCGTCGGCCAGCACTTCCGGCCCGAGTTCATCAACCGAGTCGATGACGTGGTGGTCTTCCACCCGCTCGAGCGCGAGCAGATCCGCCGGATCACCGAGATTCAGGTGCGCGATCTCTCGACGCGGCTGCGCGAGCGCGACATGACGCTGGAGCTGAGTGATGCGGCGCTGGATGTGATCGGCGAGGCCGGGTTCGATCCGATGTACGGCGCCCGGCCGCTCAAGCGCGTGCTCCAGCAGCGGGTCGAAAATGCCCTTGCCCAGCGCATCCTGGCCGGCGAGTTCAAGCCGGGTGACCGCATTCGGGTGGATGCCGAGCCGTCAGCGGACGGCGAGGGCCGTGGCGGTCTGACCCTCGAGCGGGTCAGCGAACCGGTGCCGGCCTAGCCGTTCACCCAAAGGATGATTGCCAGGGTGAGAATTGTTTCATAAAATTTGTGACACAAATAAGGGGTGAAACATGCAGGCATCGGTTCGGGATTTACGGCTTCGGGCGGCTGAGCTGCTGGCGGCGGTGGAGCGGGGCGAATCCATCCAGATCACTTACCACGGTCGCCCGCGGGCCATGTTGATCGGTGTGGGTGGAGAGGTTGCGGATTCCTCCTTCGGCCGAGCGATCGATGCCGACGAGAACCCGGCCTTTGGACTCTGGCGGGATTGCACTGAAGTCGACGTCGAAGCAACTGTCGACCAACTAAGGGCGCCGCGTCGTTTCGGCGAGGCGCCTTGATTGATGCTGGTTGATACCGACGTTCTGATCTGGAGTCTGCGGGGGCATCGGCCGGCGGAGGAGCTGTTACAGACACTGGACGGTTTTTCTCTGTCGGCCGTCACCTATATGGAGCTTGTCCAGGGGCTGAGAAACACCCGAGAGTTTCTTGCCCTGAGACAAGCCCTGAGATTCTGGCCTGCGCGTATCATTGCGCTCGACGCGGATACGTCGTCGCGCGCCGTGAACCTTGTTGAGCAGCATGCGCTGAGCGACGGGCTTTGGATGGCGGATGCGTTGATTGCCGCTACGGCAATGGGGCGCGGTGAGTCATTGTTGACCGCCAATCGCAAACACTATGCGCCGATCAGTGGACTGGATCTTCGGGTTTTTCAACCCGGAGGCGCCTAGCCGTTCACCCAGCGGATCACCGCGTCCAGGGCCCGCGTCGGCAAAAGCCGGCGCAGCGCCTTGAAGACATGGGTGGGTACGGTGACGTGGTAGCGGGGCTTGGGGTGAACGGACTCGACCGCCAGGCGCAGCTTGCGCGCCACCGCCTCGGCGCCGAGCGTGAACGGCGGGTCGCCGGCACTCTCGAGGCGCTTGATCACGGCCTGATAGTTTTGTTGATGGACGCTCGAGGCGGGATCGATCCAGCGCTCGAACTTCTCCCGGCCGGTTGCCCGGAAGCGGCTTGTGACCGGCCCGGTCTGGATCAGTACGGCATCGATGCCGCTGCCACGAAGCTCCTGGCGCAGGGTGTCGGTCAGGCCCTCGAGGGCGTACTTCGAGGCGTTGTAAGCGCCGCGCCAGGGCAGGCCGATAAAGCCGAGCACCGAGCTGTGCTGGACGATGCGGCCGTAACCCTGGGCCCGCATCGCCGGCAGCACCGTGCGGGTCACCGCCTGGGCGCCCAGGACATTGGTCTCGAACTGCTCGCGTAGCGCTGCCCGCGGCAGATCCTCGATCGCTCCCGGCTGGCCGAAGCCGGCGTTGTTGAACACCGCATCAATGCGCCCCCCGGTTCGCCCCAGCAGGGTATCCACCGCTCGCTGGATGCTCGCATCGTCATCCACGTCCAGGCGCAGGGCGTCGTCAAGGCCGTCGTGTTGCAGGGCCTCCACGTCCTGCGGCTGGCGCGCCGTGGCAAAGACACGCCAGCCGTGCCGCTGCATGGCCAGCGCGCAATGCCGACCGATGCCGGTGGAGCAACCGGTGATCAGGATCACCGGCGCGGTCATGGCCCATCGCCCTCGAGCTGCAGGTCATTGCGGGTCAGCGGCTCGCCACCGTCCGCCGTCACCCGCACCGTGTTACTAAGCCCGATCCCCCATTCCCCGGGAATGCGCAGCATCAGTGGCAGGTGGAAGACCATGTTGGCCTCGAATTCGCGCTCCACACCCCGAGCGATGAAGCCGGAGCCCTCCACCCACGAGGGCGGAAACTGCAACCCCACGGTATAGCCGTACACCCCCGAAAAGAACGCCTGATCGGCCATGGGGGCCAGGGCGCGGTCGGCCGCGGCCGCCGCCTGATCCAGGGTGACGCCGGGGCGCATGTGCTCGAGCAGCGCGGTGTGGATAGCGCGGATGGTCTCGGCGGTCCGCTGCATTGCATCGGTGACGGGGCCCGCCACCCGCGTGCGCATCATCGGCGCGGTGTAGCGCTGATACGCCGACCCGAACTCGATGAACACCGGGTCGCCGGCCGCCACCGTGTGGCGCTGGTGGTTGCAGTGGATGACACTCGAGCGCCAACCCGCCGTGACGATGGGCTGCAGGCTCATGAACTCGCTCCCCTCCGCGATCATGGTGGCGGCGCCCGCTGCCGCCAGCTGCTGGTCCGTAACGCCGGGGGCGATCAGCGCCTCGGCGGCGGCGATACCGGCCTGGGTGATGCGCGCACTCTCGCGCAGCAGGGCAATTTCGGCTTCGCTTTTAACGATCTTCACGCCATCCACCAGCCCCGAGGCATCGATCAGGACGTGATCCGGCAGCGCCGCCGCCAGCCCGTCCCGGAACCCGCAGCGCAGCGCCGGTCCCCAGTTATCGGTGCCGATGCGCCCGGAGAGCCCCAGATCCTGGATGATGCCGGCCATCTGCCCGACGGCGCCGTCCGCGCCCTCCCAGCGATAACCAAAGACCGCGTCCACCCGGGCGGTGGTCACCGCCGGGCCGGTCTCGATGGAGGGGACCTGCAGCACCGCCTGCCCGGGTGGGTGGCCGCCGGTTGTGAGTAGCAGTGCCGTATGCACCGAGACTTCGAAAGTGTTGTAGCCGGTGAGATAACCGATATCTGCGGCATCGGTGACCAGCAACCCGTCGAGCCCCGCCGCGGTCATGCGCTGCGCAACGGCCTGGCGGCGCCGATCGTACTCGGCGTCATCGAAGGGCCGCGTTAGCGAACCGACGCGCTCGGCAAGCACTTCGCGATAGCGATTGAAATCCATGGGTCCCCTCGCGTTATTCGTCGCCGTAGAACATTGCTTCAATGGCTGCCCGATTCCGGTTATCGAAACAAGTCGGCACCTGAAATTTACCTTTGCCGCGCCCGACGAGTCGGTCATCCTTTCCGACTCCTCACATCCCCTGGATTGCCTGCCGGATCACCTTATCTGTCCTGCCATGCGCTCCAGAGTACGGGCGTTTGCCTCGCCGGCTCGTCTCAGTGCCGTCCCAATATGCGACGTCTCCGCGACGGTCGTCCAGAAAACAATCGCTGCCTCGGCCGCGGCGTGCCAGTCGGCGAATTCGGCGGGTTGGGGCATCGGCGGGTCGAAGTCCGGCTCCCGTATCTCGCCACTCGTTATTGGTGCATAGGCCATCGGCAGCATGTCGTAGGCCGGCGTGGGCTCAAAGCGGGGCTGGCCTGACCGTTGCCCGTCAGACGCGACGGGTCGAAAGGCCAGGTTCCCCGGGTGCATGTCGGAATTGGCGATCATCTGTCCGAACCACCACTGCCGGCTCACCGCCACGCATCCCGCCGCATCCAGCCAGCCATGGCGATGCAATGCCGCAATCTCCAAACGCCAGTCGTGACTGAACACACCCACCAGCAACGGATCGATCGCCGCGAGGGTCGAGACCGGACGGCGTCCGAAGGCGCCCTGTCGATCGAAGCGCTCGATCTCCAGAAAACGTCGCGACTCGGCATCAATGACCCTCGTCTGCGACGCCCTGACTCCGGCTATCCCGGCCAGCGCTCGTGCGGCGAGATGCTCGCAGTAGAGCAGGTCCCGCCAGCGCTGCACCACGCCTGACCCATCGTCGGGCGCGGAGAACTTGACGATAACCGGCGTCGTCGCACCGGTCTCGGAATTTATGCACGAGGTCGTGAACTTGGGGAATTCGCCACCGGCACTGGACGCGGGCAAGATCTCCGCAATTGTCCGCCTGGCGAGCGCGGGGAAATCTGTCTGCCGATTCGACACGGATTGGGGCAAGTTGCCCTCGGCGCGCTCCCGGTGCCAACGCTCGATGGATGCCTGCCCCACCACCAGGTCTCCGGGCAGATCGGCGCCATGCCTGCCGATGACCTGCAGGATGTCGTCGTCACTCCACAAGGCCGGATCGCCGGGGACCGGTAGCTTGCCCTCAAGTGCACGGGCATAACGACGCCCGATGTAGCCCTGCGGCCGCATATCGAGGATTGGATAGGGCAGGCTCTCCCACCAGCCATCGCGCTGCGCCTCGTCCACCGGCCAGTCCAGGGCCTGCAGGTCGAAATGACAGCCCTCGGGCGCAATCGGTGTGAGCAGCCCGGCGTCATGGGCCCGGCCCTCGGCATCGATACGCATAACCGGGAGCGACGTCGCCTCGATCCCACCGACCTGCCTCCGCAGGGCGTAGCGGCGGCGCGATGCCTGTCCGCTCTGTAGCCAGCCACCGGGGTGGGCCTTGAGGTGGCGGTGCAGGGTGGCGAGGCTGACGCCCAGATCGCGGGCCAGACGAGGGCCGCTCACCGGCCCCTGCGCCTGCAATGCCTGCGCGACTCGAGACCACTGGATGCGTGATGGACGCGCCATTCAGACCGCCGTTATGCAATGGTTAATGAAATGATCTTATCGCCTAAGAACAGGGGTTTGCCACTATTGAGCGCATAAACTGCAATGGTGTGCGAGGCCGCGTTTACGCCAGCAACACCGCCACCAGCCCGGTGATGAACACTCCATCGAACGTCCCTGCCCCACCAATGGACGCCAGGGGCGAGCCCAGGCCGCGCACGTCGCGCAGGCGCAGGGCATCGGCACCCAGCAGCACCCCCAGCGTGCCGCCGATGTAGGCCAGCGGGGCGCTGTTCTCGGGTGCCAGGGTGACGGCCGTGACCGCGGCGGTGATCGGCGCGATAAAGATCGGCATCCCGATTCCGACGCCGCTCACCGGCCGGCTGAAGGCATAGCAGATGCCGGTCTGGATGGCGACCGCGGCCAGCACGATCCCCGGTGATAGCGGGTTGTGGTTGAGCAGATAGACCGTGAAGGCCACCGGGATAATGCCGCCGCCTACATTGATCGCGATCAGCACCTTTTTGGGGTCGAGCTTGCGCGCCATGGCCGTCATCCAGCGCATCCGCTCGGCCCAGCGCGGATCGGGCTCGCGGGTGGCATCGACGGTGAATAGCGGCAGGTTGATGCTGCTGCCCAGCAACGAGGTGATCAGCAGCAGCATCGCCGAGCCCTGCGAGAGCCCCAGCTTGTCGAAGGCGACGGTCACCACGCCGATCTGGATGAACACGAACAGGGTGGCGGCCAGAAAGATGGCGGCAATGATCTGAAGCGGCACTGACAGACTCCTAATGGCCCAAAACCGGCTATCATGGCTTGCATCGGGGCAGCACTGCCCCCATCGATTGATTATTGGACAGGTGACAGGGACTGACAGCATGCCGATCTATGAATACGTTTGCGATGACTGCCGCCACGAGCTCGAGGCACTGCAGGGCATGAACGATGACGTGCTCACCGACTGCCCCGAGTGTGGCCACGCCGCCCTGCGGCGCAAGATTTCGGCCGCCGCGTTCCGCCTGAAGGGCAGCGGCTGGTACGAGACGGACTTTAAAAAGGACAACCAGCGCAACCTGGCCGGGGACAAAGGCGGCGAGTCGAAGCCGAAGGAATCCGGCGAGAAGGCTTCCGGGGCGGAGAAAAAAGACAAAAGCGCCAGCAAGCCCGATGCATCGGCCAGTACCGGCGCCAAGCGTTAAGCTTGCCTGCCCCCGCCCCACCGCTTAACATTCGAAGGCTTTGGCTTATCGACTAACGGGCGGAATCCATGCCAATGCGCACCCACTACTGCGGCGACGTCACCGAGGCCCTGCTCGATCAGGATGTGGAAATCTGCGGCTGGGTGCACCGGCGGCGCGACCACGGCGGTGTCATCTTTATCGACCTTCGCGACCGCGAAGGCCGCCTGCAGGTGGTCTTTGACCCCGATCGCGACGAGGCCTTCGCCACCGCCGATCGCGCCCGGCCCGAGTGGGTGCTGCGGATTGCCGGGCGCGTGCGCCGCCGGCCTGAAGGCACCGCCAACGATAATCTGGGCTCCGGCCAGGTCGAAGTGCTGGCCCACACCATCGAGGTGCTCAACACCGCCAAGACGCCGCCGTTCCAGCTTGATGAGGCGGATGTTGGCGAGGACGTGCGCCTGCGTCATCGCACCATCGATCTGCGCCGCCCGGCGATGCAGCAGCACCTGATCACCCGCGCCCAGGTGACCAGCTTTATGCATCGCTTTCTCGACGGCTATGGGTTTCTCGATATCGAGACCCCCATGCTGACCCGCGCGACCCCCGAGGGGGCCCGGGACTTTCTGGTGCCAAGCCGCCTGCATGCCGGCAGCTTCTACGCGCTGCCGCAGTCGCCGCAGCTGTTCAAGCAGCTGCTGATGATGTCGGGCCTCGATCGCTACTACCAGATCGTGCGCTGCTTTCGCGACGAGGACCTGCGCGCCGATCGCCAGCCCGAGTTCACGCAGCTCGACGTCGAGGCCTCGTTCATGGACGAGGACGAGATCACGTCGCTCATGGAGCAGATGGTCCGCGAGCTGATGCGGGACGTCGCCGGCGTCGATCTGCCCGCGGTTTTCCCGCGCATGACCTACGCCGAGGCCGTCGAGCGCTTCGGCATTGATCGCCCCGATCTGCGCATCCCCATGGAGCTGGTCACGGTCAGCGATCTGCTGGCCGGGGTGGATTTCAAGGTGTTTGCCGGGCCGGCCGAAGACCCACGGGGTCGCGTCGCGGCGCTGCGCGTGCCGGGCGGGGCAACGCTCACCCGCAAGCAGATCGACGCCTACACCGAGTTCGTCGGCCGCTACGGCGCCAAGGGGCTTGCCTATATCAAGGTCAACGACCCGGCGGAAGGCGCCGACGGGCTGCAGAGCCCGATCCTCAAGTTCTTGCCCAAATCGGTGGTCACCGACATCCTCGCGCGCACCGGCGCCAGGGCCGGCGATCTGATCTTTTTTGGGGCGGATCGGGCCAAGGTGGTCAACGAGTCACTGGCCGCGCTGCGGGTGCGCCTGGGTCACGATCTGGCCTTGCTCGAGGGCGAATGGCGGCCGCTGTGGGTGGTCGACTTTCCGATGTTCGAGTATGACGAAGACGACGGCCGCTACTACGCGCTGCATCATCCCTTTACCGCGCCGAGCACCGACTCGGTGGAGGCGTTTCAGGCCGCCGATCCCGAGGCGCTCATCTCACGGGCTTATGATCTGGTGCTCAATGGCACCGAGCTGGGCGGTGGCTCGATCCGTATCCATCGTCCCGAGATGCAGTGGGCGGTGTTCGAGCGCCTGGGCATCAACGCCGACGAGGCCCGCGAGAAGTTCGGCTTTCTGCTCGACGCCCTCGAGTATGGCGCGCCGCCCCACGGCGGGATCGCGTTTGGCCTCGATCGGCTGGTGATGCTGATCGCCGGCGCCAGTTCGATCCGCGACGTCATGGCCTTCCCCAAGACCCAGACCGGGACCTGCCTGCTCACCGACGCCCCGGCGGGCGTGGACAGCGGCGCACTGGATGATCTGCATATCCGTGTGCGCCGGCCCCAGAAGGGGTGACGGCGTCGCGCTCAGCGGTGGATTAATCGCAGCCGCACGCCGGGCTCGATGCCTAGCTGTTCGGCCTGGCCGGCGGCCAGCTCAAGCGCCGCGGCAATGGCCGCGTCCGTGCCGTAGCCGCTGCCGCCGGGCATCATCCGTTCGACGCCAATGACCACGCCATCGGCGTCGACGTAGGCAATATCAAGAGCGAGTTCAACGTTGTGCATGTGCCAGCCGACACGACGCGGTTGGGGAAAGGCAAACCAGATGGGCGCCTCACGAACAACGGCCGGCGGCAGACGCTGCATGCCCTGGGCGCGTTCGCCGGGCTCGTCGGCCACGCGCACATCAAGGTGACGGGCGTCGGTTTGCCCCGTCGCACCGGGCTTGTCCTTGCCATCGCCCCCGATGGCGACGCGGCCCTCTGCCATGGACTGCCAGGCGGCGGGCAAGGTAGCCGTGTCCGGCGAGTCGGCGGCCTCGGCCCTCCCGCCGAACAGCCAGGCGTCGGCCAGCAGGATGGCGCCGGCCAGGCCCAGACCGGCGATGATTCGGGCAATCCATCGTTTCATGGCCAAAAGGCTAACCGATTCCCGCCCCCGACGTCCCGCGTGCAGCGGCATGCCCCTAGCAGACTGACCATTCCTTACATTGCGAAGCGATCAGCGGTTACACTTGAGCTTGTCTGCAGGAGGCGGACACGACGGGGCAGGGTAGGCCGGGGAAGGGAATGACCGCATCAATCACATTGGCATGGGTGGCGGCACTGGGACTGGCGGTTCTGGGTGTGGTGGCCCTGAGTGCGCCGGCCACGGCCCTTGGCCTGGTGGACCGGCCCGGGGGCCGCAAGGTCCATGCCCGCTCGGTGCCGCTGATTGGCGGGGTCGCGATCCTCCTGGGTTTTGGTCTGGCGAGTCTGCTGCTGCCCATCGGGCTTCGTCCCTATGCGGCGCTCTACGCCGGGCTGGCGGTGATCGCGCTCAGTGGCCTGATCGACGATGCCATCGGGCTGCCGGCGCACTGGCGGCTGCTGGCGCAACTGGTGATGGCCGTGCTGGTGGTCGTCGCCGGCGGGCCCATACTGACCGATATCGGCAGCCTGCCGGGTGTGGGGTTGGTCAGCCTGGGCGTTCTGGCGGCGCCGATCACGGTGATCGCCATTGTCGGGTTTGTGAATAGTCTTAACATGATGGATGGCGCCGACGGCCTGGCTGGCGGTGCGTCGGTGTTGATCCTGGTGGGGCTGAGTATCGCCGCATGGCTCGCCGGCAACGTCCAGATCCCGGCGCTGGCGCTAACGCTGGCGGCCGCCGTGATGGGGTTTCTGGTGTTCAACCTGCGTACCCCCTGGCGGCGACGTGCGTCGGTGTTTCTGGGCGACGGCGGCAGTCTGGCGCTGGGGTTTGCCGTGATCTGGCTGGCGCTTGAGACGGCGGCCTTGCCCGGGCGGGTGATTTCGCCCATGGGGATCGCCTGGCTGCTGGCGGTGCCCGTGGTGGAAACCCTCAACCTGATCGTGCGTCGGCTAATGCGTGGTAAAAGCCCCTTCCACCCCGATCGCGAGCATCTCCATCATATCCTCCGGCGGGCGGGCTTCAGCGTGGGCCAGACCACCTGGCTGATCCTGGGGTTGATGACGGTAATGGCGGCGGTGGGGCTCAAAGCCTCGCGACTCGGGGTGGCGGATGGCTGGCTGTGGCTGGGACTGTTCGGCTTTGGGCTGATGCATTTTGTTTTTACCGACCGTGGCTGGCGCAGCGTGCTGGCCCTGAAACGGCTTCGCGACTGGCACGTCAGCCATCCCGAGCGCGAGCAGCTGCGTGGCGTCCCACTCTCGCCGTTGCGTCAGCGCTTTGCGGTTGCCGGCTTTTACCTGTTCGTGGCGACCCTGCCGTTTGGCCTGAACACCGCCTGGCTGGGGCTTGCCATGGTATCGCTCGCGGTGATGCTGCCCGGCGCGCGTTTTACCCGCAGTGTTGTCCGCGAGTGGTGGGCCTGGGCGATGATCGCGCTGGCCGCCTGGGTGATTGTGCAGGGATGGCGGGGCGGGGGGGATCCGCTGGCGCTCTGGCACTGCGTGGCGATGAGTGGCGTGGCGGCCCTGCCGCTTGGCTGGTGGCTGGCGAGCAGCCCGCGCCACGTCCTGAGTGGTGCCGGTGTGCTGATCGTTGCCGTGGTGGTCAGTGTCGCGATTGCGAGCGTCCCCGACGGGCGAGGGGTCGTGGCAGGCATCCAGCTTGCCGGGCCGGATCAGCTCATGTTGCTGGCCATGCCCCTGCCGCTGTGCCTGGCCGTGCTGGTGCGCCAACTCGAGCGCTGTGGTCGGGGCTGGTTGCAGGCCGGACCGCTGGCTTTGCTCGCGGTGGTTGCCGCGGCGGCGCTGCTGGCAGCCCTGATCGCCGCGCCGGTGCCGCTAGTGCTCGACGTCAAACTGGCAGGCTCGGACGTGGGGCAACTGCTGCGCCGCGCGGGTCTGCCCGCAGTGGCACTGCTGGCGGTGATCTTTGCCGGTCTGATCCGATCGCTCTGGCCGCTCTATCGCGCCCGCGTGCTGCCGCGCTACTCGGTGGTGGCCGTGGCGCTACTGGCTGTGATGGTGCTGATCTCGATCACCCTGGCCCCCGCTTTTCAGGGGGTCGAAGGCGGACAGGTGTTCACGCTGGCAATGGCCGTGCTGTGCATGGCCGCGATTCAGTATCGCCGGTGGCAACGCGGCAATGTCGGTATTGACTAATCGGCAGGGCTAGGCGCATGAGGGTGAGCTGCCAGAAGTCCTTCGACACCCGAGCGAGGAGGAGTTCGATATCCTGTTGCAAAAGACCGTGCAGATCGCAGATCCATTCGAGCAGTCATTCTTGCTGCTGGTCCATATCCCCTATCTGTAGGCGTTTGTGGACATCAATAAGCGCACGTCGCGCGTGGCGTCCAATATCCCGCTGCTCAAGGCAGACCTCGCCCCCATGTCCTTCCTGACCATGGATGATGCGGCCTATATCGACGGGCTGATCGGGGTCTACGAGCTCAACAATGTTGCGCTGCTGCGCGAGGTGTTTATCGATAGTTACCTCGCGTCGGCTCAAAAATACCGCATTCTGCGCGCTGAGGTTGACTCACCCGAGAAGGCAGCAATTGCCTATCGGGACCTCGTGCGCGAAGCGGTCCGCTACAGTGTGCTTCAGGTTAGAAAGTTCGATGACGAAGAAATACTTGAGCTCGCCGCCAGGCACCCCATTCCCGATGATGAGCGGAATGCGGTTGTGGCCTATGCCCATCAGCAGTTCAAAGGGCTCCATGAGGGCAATCTGATTCGTTACCGCCTAATGCCTCAGGACCTGGAAGGCGTCGATTTCTCATCCTGAAGTCCAGGCCGATCAACGCGCCATCAGCGCCTCGAACGCCTCGCCGTCCCGGCCCATGATGTTGGGCACAAACGGCGCATAGACGGTAAAAAGCATCCCCGAGTCCGCGTGGCCCAGCAGGCGCGAGACAAACAGCGGGTTCTCGCCGGCGGCCAGATGCAGAACGGCCGCGGTGTGCCGTGTTTCGTAGACGCGGCGCCGCTCCAGTCCCAGGCGCTTGAGGGTGGGCAGCCAGAAGTCCTTTGAGACCTGCGAGGGGTCGAGCGGCTGGCCGGCGCCATCCGTGAACAGCAGGGCATCCAGCGGATGCTCGGGCCGGCTCGCATCAGGGACCACAAGCCGCGGGTTGTCCGCGAAATCCCCCGGGTCGGCCGGGTCGCGATCCCGGCGAGCCCGGTCACGCACCTCAGCGGTATGGGGCTCGAACCCCTCGGGCTGCTCGGGGACGCCCCCCTGCAGGAGCGCGAGCATGGCCGGTCCATGCCGCTCCGCCACATAGTCCGCCAGTGCCTTGCCAAGCCGTGACGACAGCTGGATGTTGCGGCGCGAGCGCCGGGTTTTGAGCATCTGCAGCATGCCGTCGGTCAGCGCCACCCGAATACGCAGCCGGTTGCGGGGCAGGTCCAGATCCCGTAGCCGCAGGCCGTTGACCTCACCGGTGCGAAGCCCGGTGTAGAAGCGCACCTCAAAGTAAAGCCGCATGCGCGGGTCGATGGCGCGTAAAAAGGCATGGACCTGATCGACGGTCAGCGGCTGCGGGTCCTTGCGATCGTCCGGGAGCAGGGGGAGGTACTTGCTCGGGTTGTCGATGCCCAGCTCGCGCTCGGCGAGGTTCATAATCGCCGAGATGTGCGCCATCAGGTTGGTGATGCGGCTGTTGCTGAACTGGCGCCGACCATCGGGCCGGGTGGTCTGGAGCAGCGCCTGACGGAACTGCCGCAGGGCCCGCTCATCGATCTGGTCCATCGGGTAGTCACCCAGAAACGGCACGATATGCCCGCGCAGGTTATGGGCGACGCGTTTGCGATAGGCGGGCTTCCAGTCGGCTTTACACATCTCGTACCAGCTCCAGGCATAGCGCCCGAAGCGCTGCCCGGGGTCGTTGCTGCGGTTCTCGCGCAGCAGCCGTTCGGCGGCTTCGATCTTTTTGCTGTGCGGAAACCACTTCGCATAGCTGAACACCCCGGTCTCGAGCTCGGCGTTGATCCGCTTGATATCGCGCCGCAGGCGCTGACGATTGGCCGGCGTATCGGGTAGGCCCGTCCCCTCGCGGAAACGCGCGCCGTTGATGAACAGGTCGTACTGGAGAATGCCGTTGGGGCGGATCACGAAAGTGGCCATGCGCCCAGGGTGCCCGGGAACACCGCCGCGGTGCTGTGATGCAGGTCTCTGACGACTGCATGATTGACCCCAACCAGCCGCGCAAGCTCAATGCCCTCCAGTGGCTGGGTTGTCGTGTGAGGCCAACGGAAAGGGATACCAAAACCAAAAAGTGATACCATTGGTATACATCGACAGGGGGAGTACCAATGGCGAACGTTAATATAAGGAACCTGCCCGATGAGGTGCATCGGGCGATCCGCATCCGGGCAGCCCATCATGGCCGAAGCACCGAGGCCGAGATCCGCGTCATCCTTGAGCAGGCAGCCAAAGCGGAGGGCCGGGTCAAGCTGGGCTCGCATCTGGCATCGGTTGCGCGCGACATGGGGGCGCTCACGGATGAGGAGCACGCCCTGATTGAGCGGGTGCGAATCGATGCGCCCGCCCGGGCGGCGAGTTTTGAATGATCCTGCTCGACACCAATGTGATTTCCGAGCCGCAGCGCCGAGCACCCAACCAGCGCGTCCTCGACTGGCTGGATGCGCAGGCCCTGGAAACGCTCTATCTATCCGCGATCACGGTCGCCGAGCTGCGTGCCGGTATCGCGCTCCTGCCGCCCGGCAAGCGCCAGGACAGCCTGAACACCTACCTTGAGGAACACCTGCTTGCGATGTTCGCCAATCGGGTGCTGGACTTTGACCTGTCATGCACACGAGCCTATGCCGAGCTCCTGGCGAGGTCCCGCGCCGCCGGGTTGACTGTCCAAACCGCCGATGCCTTGATTGCCGCTGTCGCGCTGGCGAATGGGTTCCATGTCGCCAGCCGTGACACCAAGCCTTTCGAGGCCGCCGGGGTGAAGGTCATCAACCCCTGGGAAGGTTGAGGAAAGGCCACTGCCGTGAGCGACTTAGGCCATAACCTCCCATCTTGACCCCGTCAATTGACCTCAAGCTGTGACCTGGTTCACACTCTGAACACTGTTGCATACCGCTGATTCGCAAGATTTCGCGAGATCGGCATC
>CALGDM010000002.1 GCA_937884605.1 uncultured Spiribacter sp. | reverse complement strand
GTTTGCGGGATGTTCATTACCACTATCCCAACGCCGTGGATAACGCCCTCGAGAGCATCGATGTGACCATTCCCGTGGGCAGTAGTCTGGGCATCGTCGGGACGACCGGTGCCGGCAAGACGACGCTTGTGGATGTGCTCCTGGGGCTGCTAAGACCGACTCGTGGCGATATACAGGTGGATGAGACCGTTGTGGACGATGATCGGCTGCGGGCCTGGCAATCGGCCCTTGGTTATGTGCCACAGGATATCTTTTTAACGGATGCCAGCGTCTCGGAGAACATAGCCTTCGGTCTACCGGCCGATGAAATCGATTTGGCACAGGTCGAGCGCTGCGCGCGGATGGCGCAACTCCATGAGTTTGTCGTCAATGAAATGCCCGAAGGTTATGACACCATTGTCGGCGAGCGGGGCGTGCGCCTGTCCGGCGGCCAGCGCCAGCGCATCGGCATTGCCCGGGCGCTCTACCACAACCCCGACATCCTCGTCTTCGACGAGGCCACCAGTGCCCTCGACACCGTCACCGAGCGCGCCGTGATGCAGGCCATCGACGCCCTCCACGGCACCAAGACCCTCGTCATCATCGCCCATCGCCTGTCCACCGTCGCCCACTGCGACCAGGTCATGCTGCTGGATCATGGCCGGGTGGAGGGCTGTGGGACGTTTGAGGAACTGAAGGCGGGCAGTGAGCGGTTTCGGCGGATGGCGAGCGGAGTTTGATCGGGGCATCAACGGTTCGCACCCTTTGGCCCTTAATCGCTACTCTGAGGTCGGCAACAGGAGGTGCTGACGTGAAAAACCCGAAGAAGTCTGACGAGGCAGTAGCCAAGTGGGTCAAGGTCGGCCCAGGCGGTGGATTGCAGGTGTCTCTGAGGGAGCTTGTCCGATCGGAGAGAGGCCGAGCGGATCTAGAGCGCACCGAAGCGCTTCGCAGACACGTACAGCGCAAAAGAGCTGGCTGACCGCAATCGCCCGCCATGTTGATGACCTGAATAAAATGCCTCATCACACGCGTTTTTCGCAGCGGCAACAGTCAGGCCGTGCGCATTCCTGCAGCGACGCCCGCGCCGAAGGTGAAGCGGGAGATAGAAGAGGGCCAGAGGCGTGACAAAGCGCTGGCTTTGGGCCGATGGCTGATGTGGTTACCCACATCTGTGGATTTGTTACGCTTGTCCTGAGCAGAGTAGGGAACGCCAATGAGCCGACTGACAATCGATATGACCGATCAGCAACACCAGGCGCTGAAAGCGATGGCGGCGCTGGAGGGCAAGACAATCAAACAGTTCACCCTCGAACGGCTGTTCGCCAATGCGGCTGAGGGTTCATCTGAGCTTGAACCTATCAGGGCCTTCCTGGCCGAGCGCCTTGCCCAAGCGGAGAGAGGTGAGCTGGCGGAGGGGCAGATCACCGAGATCGCCGACAAGGCGCTCAGGTCAGCAAAGCGGGACTGACAGCAGAAATGCCCGCGTATCTTCTGACGGCTGGCGCGGCTTCAGGAACGGTTGGATTGACAGGCGTAGATGTCGGGTGCCTGACCTCCTGCATCGGGCTACTGAACGCCGCGAAGGATGCGCGAGCCCTGGTTGAGCAGGCCCGGTCGCGCGCCGGGCTCAGCGAGGCGGAGGCGCTCAAGCTGGCGGGCGACGAGGTGAATGAAGCACGCCAGCCGCGATGAGGTTGGTGGTCGTCGACACGAATGTTCTGGTGGCGGGCTCATCACCGCAGACGTCCGCAGTCCGACCGCGCAGATCCTCAACGGCCGCTGAATGACCCGCATGACCACGCAATCGTGATGCGGCCCGCGGTATTCCTCGAAACCGCCAGGGGCGGGTCAGCGCCGCCCTAGCCACAAACAGGCGAATGCAATGAAAAAAGCACTGATCACCGGCATCACCGGCCAGGACGGCTCGTATCTGGCGGAATTTCTGCTCGAGAAGGGCTATGAGGTGCATGGCATCAAGCGCCGGGCGTCGCACTTCAACACCCAGCGCATCGATCATATCTACCAGGACCCGCATGTCAGCGACCCGCGGCTGGTGCTGCATTACGGCGATCTCACCGACAGCTCCAACCTGACCCGGCTGCTCGCCGAGATCCGCCCGGACGAGATCTATAACCTGGGCGCGCAGTCGCATGTGGCGGTCAGTTTTGAATCGCCCGAGTACACGGCCGATGTCGATGCCATGGGCACATTGCGGTTGCTCGAGGCCGTGCGCTTTCTGGGGATGGAGAAGACCACGCGGTTTTATCAGGCCTCCACTTCCGAACTCTACGGCCTGGTCCAGGAGACCCCGCAGTCCGAGAAAACGCCCTTCCACCCGCGCTCGCCCTACGCCGTCGCCAAGCTCTATGCCTACTGGATGTGCGTGAACTACCGCGAGGCGTACGGGCTGTATGCGTGTAACGGGATTCTGTTCAACCACGAGTCGCCGCGCCGGGGTGAGACGTTTGTCACCCGCAAGATTACTCGGGGGTTGGCCAACATCACGCTGGGCCTCGAGGATTGCCTGTACATGGGCAACATCGATGCCCTGCGCGACTGGGGCCACGCCCGCGACTATGTGCGCATGCAGTGGTTGATGCTCCAGCAGGACAGCCCCGAGGACTATGTGATTGCCACCGGCGAGCAGCACTCAGTGCGCGAGTTCATCACCTGGGCGGCGGCGGATCTGGGGATGACGCTGCGGTTTGAGGGAGAGGGGCTGGAAGAAGTCGGGATTGTGGAGGCGGTTGGGGCGCCGGCGGTGTCGGACGGGGCCGAGGCTGAGGCCGGGGCTGGTGCCGAGGTCGGGCCGGACGCCGGCGCGGGCGACGCAGCCGGAGGAGCGCCCCCTGCGATGGCCGTCCAACCCGGCGATGTGATCGTGCGGATTGACCCGCGGTACTTCCGCCCGGCCGAGGTGGAGACCCTGCTGGGGGATCCCGGCAAAGCCCAGCGCGAGCTGGGCTGGACGCCGGAGATCACCGCCCGGGCCATGTGCACTGAAATGGTTGCCGAGGACCGCCGCATCGCCCGCCGCCATGCGCTTTTAAAGGCCCATGGGCTTGAGCTGCCGG
>CALGDM010000001.1 GCA_937884605.1 uncultured Spiribacter sp. | reverse complement strand
GAGATGCTCGACTTCCTCGCGGCTTACTGAATGGAAATCCCGCTCGCCGTCTCCGGGCCCGTGCCGCAGCGTAATGCAAAGCCGTCCGCCCGGTGCGAGCAGATCGCCCAGCACGCGCATGGCGCGCCCCCGGTCGCCGGACGAGATATGCATCCAGACCGCCGAGATCAGAATGAGGTCGAACCGCTCCGACAGGGCGCGGACCGGTTCCAGTGCCGGCAGCCGGTCATCCATCCACTGGACCGAGTGACCTTCGGTATGGAACGCCCCCAGTTGCCGAAGCCGACGGGCGGGTTCCACCGCCACCACCTCCCAGCCGCGCTTCGCCAGTGCGAGGGCATCCCGCCCGGAACCCGCACCGATGTCCAGCGCCGTCCCCGGCGTAGCCGGCAGTATCGGCAGCAGATCCGCATGGACCGTCTCGAAGTCCAGCGCGTTGTAGCGCTCGAAAAGGGTGTCGGCGTTATCCGAGTAGTAATCGGCCATGGATGCGTCCCTGAACCCAATGCGCACAGCATGTATCGTCTAGGTGGTATAAGCCAAGCACGGTGAAAGGCCAGCCACCATGCCCGAATCCATCGTCATCCTCACCGGCGCCGGGGTCTCTGCGGAAAGCGGGCTCGGGACCTTTCGCGATACCGGCGGGATCTGGGATCAGTATTCGCTCGAAGATGTCGCCACGCCCGAGGGGTTTGCCCGCAATCCGGCGCTCGTCCACGACTTCTACAACGCCCGCCGCGAACAGGCCGCCGAGGCCCGTCCCAACCCCGCCCACGAGGCCCTTGCCCGGCTCGAGCGCCAGCTGCCCGGACGCGTCACGCTGGTCACCCAGAACATCGATGGCCTGCACGAGCGCGCCGGCAGTCGATCGGTCTATCCCATGCACGGCCGGGTGGATCAGGCGCTTTGCACCGCCTGCGCCCATGGCTGGCAATCGCCATCGCGGCTATCCACCCAAGCCACCTGCCCGGCCTGCGGGCAGACCACCTGTCGCCCCGATGTGGTGTGGTTTGGTGAGGTGCCCTACCACCTTGATGCCATCGAGCGGGCGCTGTTGCGCGCCACCCAACTGGTGGTGATCGGCACCTCGGGGACGGTCTATCCGGCCGCGGGCTTTGTGGAGGTGGCAAGCCAGGTCGGCACCCACACCGTTGAAATCAACCTGACCGCGAGCGAGGTGAGTGACGCCTTTGATCGGGTAATCGAAGGCCCGGCCAGTCAAGCCGTACCCGCGTGGGTGGATGAGGTGCTCGGATGAGGGGCTGTCGTACACCGAGTGCGCCGATCATCAGCCCGCGCCCAGCAGCATGGGCAGATAGACCACGCCCAGTAAAACGACGATCAGGCAGGCCAGGTAGGGCAGAACGGCGCGGGCAATGCGCTCGAGCGGCTGCTCCGTGACCGAGGATGCCACATACAGATTGATCGCCACCGGCGGAGTGATCATGCCAATGGCAAGGCCCACCACGATAATCACCCCGAAGTGGATCGGGTCAATGCCAAGCTGAGTCACCAGTGGCAGAAGGACGGGGGTGAGGATGATCAGCGCACTCGCTGTCTCGATGAACACGCCCGTGAGTAGAATGACGGCGACCACCAGCAGCATGATCACGTACGGATTGGTGGACAGCGACAGCGCCGCCTCGGCGAGGGTCCCGGGGATGCTCCAGTTGGCGAGTGTCCAGCTCAGCACCGCCGATGTCGCGATCACGAACATGATCACCGCCGTGGTGATCACCGAGCGCAGCATGATCCGGTAGATGTCGCGAAGGCCGAGATCACGCTCGATAAAAAGTGATACCAGCAACGCGTAATTGACCGCCACCACCGCTGCCTCGCTGGGCGTGAACACGCCTGAGAAGATCCCGCCCAGAATGATCACTGGCGTCATCAGCCCCCAGAACGCATCCCGCAGCGTGCGCAGCACGTTGCCGGCACGGAACGCTGAGCCGCGCGGGTAGTTGCGCCGATAGGCCTGGGTGATGGCGATGGCCATCAGCCCGACGCCCATGACGACGCCCGGGAGGAAACCGTTCACGAAGAGCGCCGTGACCGACTCCTGGGCGATCACGGCATAGATGATCAGGGGCACCGAGGGCGGGATGACCACCCCGATGGTGCCGCTGGCGGCGATCAGGCTGGCCGCCGATGCCGGCTCGTAGCCCTTGCGGCGCAGCTCCGGAACCAGCGCGGATCCGATGGCCGCGGTGGTCGCTGCCCCCGAGCCGGAAATGGCCGCGAAGAACATGCCGGCGAGCACCGAGACAATGGAAAGCCCGCCTTTGAGAAAGCCGAGCAGGGCATCGGCGAAGGCCACGAGCTTTTCGCTGACGCGCCCGCCGGCCATGATGTCACCGGCGAGGATGAAAAGCGGCACGGCGATCAGTGCAAATGAGTCGATGCCGGCGAAAAGCCGCTGGGGCAGGACCATCAGGGACAGTCCGTCAGCCCACAACGCGGCGGTGGTGCTCGCGCCAATGGCGATCGCCACCGGCACGCCGAGGACGAGCAGGGCGAGGAAAACCCCGAATAGCAGCAGCGTCACGGGTGGCGCTCGTCGGCGGTATCGCCCGGCGGCCCAGACACGGCCTCGAGCAGATCGATCAGGGCCATGTAGGCCATGATGGCCGCGCTAAGGGGCATGACGGCGTAGACCACCGACATGGGAATGCGCAAAGCCGCCGATTGCTGGAAGGACTGCAGTGCCATGTAGTCCAGCCCGACCTGGAGCAGAACCGCCATGAACGCGATCGTGACCAGCGCGATCAGGCCCCGGCAGACGCGTTGCCCCAGCGGGGGCAGGGCATCGGACAGAACGGTCACGGCGATATGCCGGCCACGCCGGTAGGCCAGACACGCGCCCAGAAAGGTCAGCCAGATAAGCAGGTAACGCGCGGTCTCCTCGGTCCAGCTGGTGGCGGTGAAGACGACCCGCGAGACGATCTGCAGTGACATGACCGCGATCAGCGCCACGATGCCGGCAACCGCAACGCGTTGCAGCACGGCATCAATGGCGCCCTCGATCGCCCGCAGTGATCGGAGCAAGGTCTAGTCCAGCTGCTCGCGGATGCGGCTCAGATACTCCCCGAAGCGATCGCTGTACTGGTCATAGACCGGATCGACGGCCTCGCGGAAGGCCTCGAGATCGGCATCCTCGACGACCTCCATGCCAGAGGCCTTGAGATCGGCGAGCTGTTCGGCCTGCATTTCCGCGTTGACCTGACGCTCATGCTCGGCCGCCTCCTGCGCGGCCGTCTCGATCACACCCTGTACCGGCTCGGGGAGCTCGCTCCAGACCGGCATGCCCATGACAAAGATCGCCGGCGCATAGGTATGGCGGCTGAGCGTCATGTAGGTCTGTGTCTCGTGCAGCTCGAAGGAGTGGATGACGTTGACCGGGTTTTCCTGCCCATCGATGGTGCCCTGCTGCATCGCGGTCAGCGCCTCGGTCCAGGCCATCGGCACGGCATTGGCGCCGAGCTCGCGGAAGGTATCGACGTAGACCGGGTTTTCCATCACGCGCAGCTTTAAGCCATCCAGATCAGACGGCTCGGTGACCGGGCCGCGACTGTTGGTCAGATTGCGAAAGCCACGCTCGGCATAGGCGAGGCCCTTGAGATTGACGCGCTCGAGCTCATCGAGCAGATCCTGACCCACCGGCCCGTCGAGGACCTCATAGGCCGCCTCTCGGGAGGGGAACAGGAAGGGCAGCTCGAAAACCGCGATCTCCTCGACGAAGTTGGCGACCGGGCCGTTGGTGATCACCCCCATGTCAACCGTGCCGATCTGCATGCTCTCGAGCAGTGTTCGCTCATCGCCGAGCTGGGCGTTGGGGTATAGCGCCACTGAGACCGTCCCGTCGGTGCGCTCCTCCACCAGCGTTTTGAATTTTTCCGCCGCGATATGAAAGCCGTCCTGCTCGTTGACGACGTGGGCAAGGCGCAGCTCGATCGGCTCGATATCGCTGAAATCGGCATTGTCCTGGGCAACGGCGACGAGCGGCAGCAGTCCAAGCCCGATCATTAGCGCCCGAAGGGTGCAACGAAAATTCCCCATGATCCTCTCCTCCTGTGGAATGCCGAAGAGAGTTTTCCTTTTCAGCCCGGGTCAGTCAATCGATGCGGATCATCCAGGTCAGCCACAGACCCAACAGGCAGAAAAGCGCAAACACCCACCCGGAAACCGCCGCGGCCATGATGCCGGAGAGCAGTGTGCCCACGGTGCAGCCCAGTGCGGTCATGGCCCCCCAGCCCATGAGCACCCCGCCGGCAAGGTTGCCTGCGGATTTGCCTGCGGTCACCCGCTGCAGGCGAAAGTCGCCGGCCGCGAGCGCCGACGCGAGGGAGGCAAGGATCAGGCCGGTGATAAACGCACCGTTCTCGGACAGCAGGGCGTTCTTGACCGCGGTCGCGCAGCCCGAGAAGCCATCAAGTCCCTGCAATCGATCCGGGAGCAGCCCCAGGCCGTTGCCGCCCGTGCGCGCCAGACTGCCCAGCTCGGCGGTGACGCCCAGTGGTGCCACCCGCAGATAGGCCATCACGGCCAGTGCGCCGATCAATAGACCGCCCACATACGTCGGCCAGCGCTGCCCCAGGAGTCGCGCTCGAAACCCCTCGGGCCCGACCGCTTGCGCCCCATCCGCCGGTCGATGCCAGCGCATGAGCAACCCGGCCAGCAGGCCAAGTCCCCCGAGCTGGATCAGCATCGATCCGCCATAGCCGGCGAGGCCCGGCAGCCAGATCACCGGGGCCTGATCGATCCCCGCCAGGTAGAGCGTATTCCACGTGGCAAAGCCAAGCCCAAACCCGATCAGTACACCGCCAAGCGCCGCCACCGACCCGATGGCGCCTTCGCCCAGTCGATACAGGTGGGCACTGATGCACGAACCCGACAGGGCCATACCGCTGCCGAAGGCGAATGCGGCCAGGGCGAGCACCCAGCTTACGGGGCCAATATGCGCGTCGGGAGGGAGGCGTCCGCCCGCGGGATCGGGGACAAAAAGGCCAAAGATCAGGTGATAGCCGAGGGTGCCCACCGCCAGGGCCGCAAGAATACCCAGCAGGCCGCGGGCATCGCGATGGTCCAGAAAGTCCCGGGTCACGCAGAAAAAGCAGAATCGGGAACGTTGCAGCAGCACCCCGAATGCCGCGCCGAGCAGTAGGCTGAGCGCCAGCGGATCGCCGTTGCTCACGCTGAGTTGCCAGGACCCGACGATCAGGCCGGCGGCGATCAGCGTGGGCAATACGGCCGAGAACAGACGGCCCCGGCGCATGGCCGGGGCACGGTTGATGGTGGATTGCATCGGGCGGCGGGGGTTACTGACCACCCCAGACCGTACCGGCCAGGTTGGTCACCGGCACGCCCACCGAGTTGCCATACTCGGTCCAGGAGCCGTCGTAGTTTTTCACGTCGTAGCCGAGGATCTTCGAGAGCGCGAACCAGGTGTGGCTCGAACGCTCGCCGATGCGGCAGTAGGTGATCACTGGCTTGCTGCCATCAACGCCGGCCTGGGCGTAGATGGCGCGCAGTTCGTCGGCCGACTTGAAGGTGCCATCCGCATTAACGGCGTTGCCCCAGCCCACGTTGACCGCGCCCGGGATATGACCGGCGCGCACCGAAAGCTCATTGACGCCGTCCGGGGCGATGATGCGGCCCTCGTATTCGGCGGCCGAGCGGATATCGACCAGCTGCGTGTCGGCGGCCTCGCCACTCGCGACCTCGACGACCTCCGGCAAGAAGGCACGGATGGACTCATCGGCCTCACCTACCTGGATATCCCCCTGCGACGGGCTTGCCGGACGCAGGCTCAGGGGCCGGCTCTCGGCCTCCCACTTGTCCCGGCCGCCATCCAGCAGGCGGACATTGTCGATCCCGTAGATATCAAAGACCCACGCGCCCCAGGCGGCAAACCAGTTGTTGGTGTCGCCGTAGAGAACGATCTCGTCGTCGCCGGAGATCCCGGCATCGCGCAGCAGGGTCTGGAATGACGCCCGATCAACGATATCGCGCCGGACGGTGTCGACCAGGTCGGTATGCCAGCGGAAGTTGACCGCGCCCGGAATATGACCGCGCTCGAACTTGCCCGGGTCGACGCTGACCTCGATGACAGTGAGGTCGTCACGATCCAGGTTGTCGGCCAGCCAGTCAGTGGTGACGAGGGCGTCGGTGTTGGTGTTGGCGCTCGCCAGCCCGGTGAAAAGGGCGAGGGCGATGGCCCCTGCGATGCGGCGGGTGGTTGTGGCGAAAATCATGTCAAGCCTCCGATCAATTCTCTCTGCGAATGATCGGAGTCTAGACAGCGCCAGATAAAACTGGAAAGAATTTATCGGGATATAGCAATTCCTGGAAAGAATATAACCCGGCCTATAACGCCTCAGCGCAGCTGACTGTCCTTGCTGCCGCGGCGGTTATAGGCCGATGGATGGGTGCGGGCCTGATCGTGGGCCTGCTGGCACTCCACGCACAGGCGCACCCCCGGCAGCGCCTGGCGACGGCCCTCCGGAATGATGCGGTCGCATTCCTCGCAGTGGGTCAGGCTCTCGCCGTGGGGCAGGGCGTCCTGCGCCCGGCGGACCGCGTCGTTGACGGCCCCCTCGATCTCGTCCTGTGCGGCGTCTTCGCTGCCAAATCCCTTCGCCATGGTGTAACTATCCCCTACGGCGCTCAGCTCCGCCGTTCGAGTCCCATTTGCCAGAAGTCGATTTCAAGGCGTGTGGCATCGCGAAACACGGTCACGAGTTCATCAAAGCGCGCTGGCGTGACAGCGGCCAGGCGGGCATCCAGCCAGTCGCGCTCGGCCGCCATGGCCGCCTGAAACTCATCGCTCGCATACATCGCGATCCAGGCATCGTAAGGATTGTCGTCCCCACGGACCGTGGTTGTCCGGCGGTTGATCCAGTTGGCGATCTCGCCATAGCCGATCACGCAGGGCGCCAGCGCGACGTGCAGATCGAGCAGGTCCCCGCGATGGCCGGTGTCGAGCACATAGCGCGTGTACGCCAGGGTGGCACGGGCCTCGGGCAGCGCCTCGAGGTCGGCCTCGCTGATCCCCCATGCCCGGCAGTAGTCGACGTGCAGACCCAGCTCCAGATCGACGATGGCCTTGAGCCCTTCGTGGGCCTGACGCAGGTCGGCCAGCGAGCGGCTCTTGTAGGCCGCCAGGGCATAGGCCCGCGCGAAGTGGATCAGAAAGAGATAGTCCTGCTTGAGGTAGTGCGCGAAGGCGTCACCCGACAGCGTGCCGTCGCCGAGCTGGGCGACAAATTCATGCTGGATGTAGGCCTGCCAGTCGTTGGCACAGGCAGCTTTCAGATCATCAAAACAATAGCGGGGCGCATTACTCATGCCCAAATCCTCGCACGCGGTCGGTGGTGGGCGCCATGCTTTGGCAGACTGATAGACTGAAGCCCGTGTTAAAAGGAGAGGCCCAGTCGTGCAGCCCATCGTCCGATCGGTTTTTCATGCGCCCAGCCATACCTTTTCGTATGTGGCGTGGGACCCGGCCACCCGCCGGGCGGCGATCATCGATCCGGTGCTCGATTACGACCCGCATTCGGGGCGCACCGGCACGCAGACCGCCGAGCAGCTCATCGCGATCGTCGAGGCCGAAGGACTGCGCGTGGACTGGCTGCTCGAGACCCACGCCCATGCCGATCACATGAGCGCGCTGGCCTTTCTCAAAGCCCGCTTCGACGCCCCCACCGCCATCGGCGCGCGGATCACCGAGGTGCAGGCGCGCTTTGCCCGGCTTTTCAATCCGGGTGAGGGCTTTGCCACCGACGGCCGGCAGTTTGATCATTGCTTTGTCGACGGCGAGACCTTTGCGCTGGGTGAACTGCGCGCGCAGGTCTTTCACACCCCAGGGCACACCAGCGATCACATTACCTATGTGATCGGGGACGCGGTATTCGTGGGCGACACGCTGTTCATGCCCGATGCCGGGACCGCGCGTTGCGACTTCCCGGCCGGCTCGGCGCGGGACCTGTATCGCTCGATCCACCGCCTGTTTGCCGCGCTTGATGATGATCAGCGCGTATTTCTGCTCCACGACTACGGCACCGACACTCGCGAGCCGGCGTGTCAGACCACCATTGGCGAGCAGCGCCAGGCCAATATCCATGTGGCAGAGGGCGTGAGCGAGGATGACTATGTGGCGATGCGCGAGGCCCGCGACGCCACGCTGCCCATGCCAGTGCTGATCCTGCCGGCGGTGCAGGTCAATATCCGCGCCGGACATTTCCCGCCCGCGGAATCCAACGGGCTGCGCTATCTCAAGATCCCGGTGGATGAGTTCGGCGCCCACTGGCAGCCGCGCGAACGCTGATCCGTGCGGTTTGTTATCGTGACTTCATGACGATCGTTCAGGGCCTGCACCACATCACCGCCGTCGCCGCCGATCCGCAGCGCAACGCTGATTTCTACACGCGGGTCCTGGGGCTTCGGCTGGTCAAAAAGACCGTCAACCAGGACGATCCGTCGAGCTATCACCTCTATTACGGGGATGATCGCGGCCGTCCCGGCACGGCGATGACCTTCTTCCCGTTTCCGGGTGTGCCGGCGGGCAGGGCGGGCCGCGGTCAGCCCCTTGAGACCCGGTTTTCGGTGCCGGCTGATGCCATTCCCGCCTGGCGGTCGCAGCTCGAAGATGCCGGTGTCCCGGTCACGCCCGGTGATACCGATATCCCCATGCTGCAATTCCACGATCCCGATGGGTTGCCGCTGGCGCTGATCGGGGATGCGCCGTCGGCCCTGGCCGCCGACACGCGCGGCGAAACCGCCATTCGGGGGTTTTCGGGCATGAGTCTTGCCAGTCACCGGCCGGCCGCCACCGCCCGAGTGCTGACCGAGCTGCTGGATTATGCCGAGTCGGGCGCCGGGGTGGGCGGCACGCGGTTTACCAGCGTTGACGCGCCCCTCGCCCGGCACATCGACCTGGTGGATGGCGCCGCGCCGGGGACGCCCGGGTATGGCACGGTCCATCATGTCGCCTTTCGGGTCGCGGATCGGCCCGCGCTGCTCGAGCGGCTCGAGCGCCTCCGCGCCTGGCAGCTGCCGTGCTCGGGCGAGGTGGATCGGTTCTATTTTCGCTCGGTCTATTTTCGTGAACCCGGTGGCATGCTCTTCGAGATTGCCACCGATGACCCGGGGTTTGACGTTGACGAGCCGTTGTCCAGCCTTGGTCAGTCACTGATGCTGACCGCCGATCACGAGCCCATGCGCGCCGCGATCGAGGCGCACCTGCCAAGCCTCGAGACACCCTGAGTCGGAGGCGCAATGACTCGACCCGCACCGATCCTGGTTTTTGACGTCAACGAGACGCTGCTCGACCTGACCACGCTCGAGCCGCTATTCGAATCCCTGTTCGGCGAGCGCCGGGCGATGCGCGACTGGTTTGCCGAACTGGTCTCCTACGCCCAGACGCTGACCCTTGCCGGGTACTACCGGCCGTTTAACGAGGTCGCAGCGGCGACACTGCGCCTGCGCGGCGAGGTGGCCGGGGTGGCGATCACTCAGGCCGACTGCCAGGCACTGGGCGCGGCGGTCGGTGCCATGCCCGCCGTTGATGATGCCGCGCCCGCGCTGGCGCGATTGCGAGCGGCCGGATTTCGGCTGGTCACGCTCACCAACTCGCCACCGGCGCCCACGCCCACACCGCTGGAGCGAGCCGGACTTGCCGGCTATTTCGAGCAGCACTTCAGTGTCGATGGCGTGGCGTGCTTCAAGCCGGCGCCGGCGTGCTACCAGCAGGTTGCCGACGCCCTCGGCGTCCCCACTGGCTCGCTCTGCCTGGTGGCCTGCCACGTCTGGGATACCCTCGGCGCGCAGGCGGCGGGCTGCCAGGGCGCCTTTATCAAACGCCCGGGCAATGCCGTGTTGTCCCTCGACGGCGTGCCGGCACCCACCTATGAGGCCAATGATCTGGGCGCGCTTGCCAAACAGCTTGGATGCGCGGACTGATGGGCCGTCGGATTGCCCGGCGGGTGGGCGCTTTGACACTGCTGGCGTTGATGCCTGCGTTAATGGCACCCGCTAGCGCCGCCACCTGTCGATCCCATGACGCCGCGTTGAGCGACGTGGTCGAGTCGGCACAGCGCTTCGAGACCCTGCAAACGCTGCATGTGGCGGTGGAGGGGGAGACAGTGGTAGCCCGGGGCTTCGGCGGCGTATCGCCGAGCGCCACCACCAACGTCAAATCCGCCTCCAAAACGCTGATTGCCGCGGTGGTGGGGGCTGCTATCCAGCGGGAGGTGCTGGCGGGCGTCGACACCCGGGGCGCCGAACTGCTCCCCGATGCCCTGCCAGCCGAGCCCCATCCCCGTCTGGCCGACCTGCGGCTGAGTCACTTGCTGGCGATGCAGGCGGGGCTCGAGCGCACTTCGGGCGAGAACTACGGCGCCTGGGTGGCAAGTGATAACTGGGTCGAAGCGGTGCTCGATCGGCCGATGCGGGGTAGGCCGGGGGGCGAGATGCGTTATTCCACCGGCAACACCCATTTGCTATCGGCCATTCTCGAACGGGCAACGGGCACGGCCAGTTACGCGCTGGCCAACCGCTGGCTGGAGCCGGCCGGCGTCGAGGTGGCCGACTGGATGACCGATCCCCAGGGCGTTGCCCTTGGCGGCAATCAGGTGGCGATGCGCCCGGCGGCATTGCTGGCCCTCGGCGAGCTCTATCGCCGGGCGGGTGTGACCGCGGCGGGCGAACGGCTGTTGCCGCCGGGCTGGGTGGCGGCGAGCTGGCAGATCCGCGGGCGGTCGCGGTGGACCAACGACGGCTATGGCTATGGCTGGTTCATCCGCGACTTTGCCGGCTATGACGGGTACTACGGCTGGGGTTATGGCGGACAGATGCTGTACGTGATTCCGGCGCTTTCGATGAGCGTGGTGATTACCTCCGACCCGATGCATCCGTCGGGGCGCACGGGCTACCGCGATCAGCTGCATGGGCTGATGAGTCGTTTGGCAGGAGCACTCTGCCACTCAGCCGACGTAGCGGCCGAATAACAAGCACTGCCAGAATCAACAGGCTTGCGGCCTTGAGCCACAGTGGCAGCCAATTGCCCGCGGCCGCGCTTTGGGCAACGACATCGATCGTGGCCCCGGCAACGATGGCATCGACAAGGATGCCCAGTGCAACACTGGCGATAACGATGCCGGCCAGATAAGCAGTCAGCGCCCGGCGGCCCAGGCTGCGCCCGATCATGCCCAGCGTGGCCAGTGAAGTCACCGGGCCTGCCACCAGAAACACGAGCACCGTGCCCGGGGTTGCCCCTGCCACCAGCAGGCCGGCGGCGATGGGTGTGGCCGCCGTGGCGCAGATGTAGAGCGGAATGCCGATAACGGCCATCAGTACCTTGGCTGCCGGATGGGTACTGAGCTCGGCGAGGGCCGTGGCCGGGACTAGCGCCATCAGCAGCCCCGCCATGATCAGACCGATGACCAGCCAGACGCTGATGTCGTCGAGGACCTCGGTGAAGGCGTAACGAAGCCCACCGGCAAGGCGCGTGCGCAATCCCCCGGCAGCGTCCGTGTGGCTTTCACAGCCGTCATGACACGAGTCGCAATGGTCGGCTGGTGCCGGGCCGGACGGAGCCGATGCCGCCGTCGCTGTGGCGGTGTCGGTGCGATCGGTCATGGCAACCAGCAGGCCGGTTGCAATGGCTGTTCCCACGGCCATGCCGGCGCGGGCCACCATCATGAATGGACCCAGCAGCGCATAGCTGATTGCCAGCGAATCGACGCCGATGCCCGGTGTGCCGATCAGAAACGCGGTGGTAGGACCGCGCCCGGCACCGCCGCGATGCAGGGTGAGCGCCGTGGGAATAGCGCCACAGGAGCAAAGCGGCAGGGGCGCACCGATGACGGCCGCCCGGGTAATCCCGCTGACACCGCGGCCACCGATCCAGCGCCGCAGCATTGATTGGGGCACGAGCGCCTGCACAAAGCCGGCAATCATTAAGCCGAACAGCAACCACGGCGCGGCATCGAGCGCTGTATCGAGGATCGTTTGCAGCACATCTGCCATGGTTTTGATGCTAGGCCCTTGCAATGGCCGCTGACAATAACGCGGCTCTGCGGGTTTGACCGACTTGCGCTGTCGGTTGATTCTGCTCCCATGGAGTCATGGCGTTGCTGAAGTTTGGTGAAAAGGATCGTGACGGCCGGCAAAAGCGCATCGAGTACACCGGCCGATACCTGCGGGCCAGTCGGACCGGTGGGGTGGCGCTGCGCGCCCATGTGAAAGCGGCCGGGATTAATCTGACCGGCAACACGCGGCACGGCGTGCGGGTGTCCACCCGGCTGGCCAAAAACACCCAGATCGCGATGCAGAATGGCCGATTCGTGCTCCGCGGCCGATATGGCTCGGACGCGGCCCGGTTCAATCTCTCGAAAAGCGGTGTCAGTGTTTCGACCAAAACGGGGATCGGCGCGATTAACTGGTTCCGTCCCGGGCGCTCGTCGGCAAAGTTTGCCGGTGTGCAGTTACGCGGACACAAAGCGGCCGCCATTAACGCGGTGTATCTGGTGTTTGCGGTGCTGGGCTGGGTCACTCGGCTGATCGCTCGCGCGGCAGTTGCACTGGTGCAGTGGGGGGTCGGGGCCTGGCAGCAGGCCCGGCTGGCCCGCGAACGCATCGACCTGACGGCCGACGATGTGGCGCCTGCCGGCGAACAATTGCTGGCCGCCCAGGGCGTGACGCCTTCGCGCGAGCCGCTGCGCGATCTGTTTGCGGCATTGATTGCGCTAACGGCGCTCATGGGCCGCGGCGATGACCGTCTCGAGGGGTTGTCGGTCAGCGTGGATAAGGCGCAGTCGCCCTTCGCCCGAGCGCTCATTGCCGATGTCAACGTCGCCGGGCAATCGCTCCGGGCCTGGCTGGGTGATCCCGCGAGCAGCGATGACCCGGCGCCGCTGCTGGGTGTGCTCCACCATATCGCGGGGGCCTTTGCCGAGCGCGTCGACGAGTCGACCCGCACGCAGACCGTGTTTGCCGTGGACGACGCCTGCCTGGCGCTGGGTGCGCGCACGATTCTGCAGGATGCGATGCTGGATATTCTGGTCGAATCCATGGGTGTGGAACTGACAATGGCGGGGGAGCGATGAGCAGCGATCAAGCGGGCGGCCTCTCCGCCGCCGTGGGCATTTACGAGGCACTGCGGCGACGGCCCGATCCGGCCGGTACCGCCAGTGCGCTGCACCTGGGGCGATTCGATCACTCAGCGCGATGGACGCCTGATCTTTTGCCCCTGCGGGCCTATGAGGCCGTCGATCCGGCGAGCCTCGGGCTGGCCGGGTACGATGACTTTCATGCCATTCCGGCGACGTCGCTGGATGCCGCCATCGAGCGGATCATCCATGTCGAAGGGCCGGTGCATTTTGAAGTGCTCGCCGACCGGCTGCTTGCGGCGGCGGGCGCGGGGCGACTCGGGTCGCGGATCCGGGCGCGGATCGAAGAGCGCCTGGCGGTCTGGGCGTCGGGTCAGCAGGGTGGCAGCGCGCAGACCCCGTGGGCCGCGCTGCCGGAACAGTCTCGCCGGCCGGCCTACCGCGACTGGCGAGACGCCCCGGAGAGCACGCGGCAGCTGGATTACGTGAGCGATGCCGAGCTCATGCTCGCGATCTATCGGGCGGTGCTTGATCGTGAATGCGGGGATCGCGAAACCGCCATGAACGAGGGCATTCACGCCATCGGTTTCACGCGCCTGACCGCCGGTGCCCGTACCCGCCTGCATGCGCCGCTCCAGGCGCTGCTCGACGCCGGGATGCTGGTGGAGTCGGACGGCGTAATAGCCGTGGGTCTGCTAGAGCCGCGGCAAGGCTAGAGCATCGATTTGGGGAACAGCATGTGCACGCCCTTGTTGCCGTCCACCACCTGGGTGATGCGCAGATCACCGAGCATGCTGCACATCATGTAGGCCTGATGGCGGTCGTGCTGGCTGCGGGCGGTGATCAGCTCGGTCATCTGCCGGACCGCCTGCTCGGCGGCCTGCTCCAGACTGGCATGCAACCCCATACTGATCAGGTGAGTTGCTGATTCGGCGAAGGGCCGGTGCGCGTTCAGGTCGGGCCGCGCGGTCAGCCGGAATCGGCCCTGCAGCGCCGTCTCGAGGGCATCGATGCAGACCTCGCCGTCGCCCTGGCGGCCATGGCCATCGCCGGCGCTGAACAGTGCGCCGTCATTGAAAACCGGTAGATACAGGGTGGTCCCCGGGATCAGGGCCTTGTTGTCGATATTCCCGCCAAACGCCCAGGGCACGGGGGATGGCAGACGGCCCCACGCCGGCGGTGGCGCCACCGCCATGATGCCAAAGAAGGGCTCGAGCTCGAACGCCGGGCCCCAGGGCAGTGTCGCCATACCGGTATCAAGGTCGATGTCGATCAGGGCCTGCTGATAGTCGGTGAACTCGTCCGGCAGCAAGCCCTTGAGGGGCAGGATCTCGCAGAATCCCCAATCCTGCCGCGGCGTTGCTGCGAGGATGTCGACCTGCAGGCAGCCGCCCGGCCGGGCGCCCTGCACATGCACGGGCCCGGTCAGGTGATGCACGCCCTCGCCACGTTCCTTGCGCTGGGCATTCAGTACGGCGCGGTGGTCGGCCAGCACGCGCGCCGGGTCGGCAGGGAGGTTGTCGGGCTCACCCGACAGGGTGTCGATCACCACCTCATCGCCGGATTGCACGTGCAAAACCGCGTCGCGGGCGGCGTCCAGATAGCCCCAGGCAACGGTCTGGGGGGTGGCGGACAGATGATGGGTGGCGGGCATTCAGGGCGCCTCCGGTGGCGACTGCAGGTATTTGTAGACGGTCGTGCGGGAAAGCCCCAGGCGCCGGGCGGCATCCGCCACGTTGCCCTCGCATTGCTCGACCATCAACGCGATCGTCTGGCCATGGACGTCCCGCCACTTCAGGCCATGGTCGGTGAGTTGCATCAGCGCCTCAGCGATTTTGCCGGTGGAGACCGGCGCAGCCGTGGCCGCGGCAAGATCGGGGAAATCCTCGACGCCCAGTTCAAAGCCCGCGGTTCGCATGCTCGCGCGTTGCAGTTGCGATTTGAGTTCGTGGAGATTGCCCGGCCAGTGATGCGCATGCAGGACCTCCAGAGCGGCGGATGAAATGCGCAGATCGGGCCGGATCTCGGCAAGGCAGTGCTCAATCAGATCCTCCAGATCATCGCGCTCGCGCAATGGCGGCAGCGCGACGACAAACCCCGCCAGGCGATAGGCCAGATCCGCGCGTAATCGCCCGCGGCTGGCTTCGCGGGCGGGGGCGTCGACACCAGCGCTGATCAACAGGACATCGTCGTGCTCCGCCCGCTCGAGCAGCCGCAGCAGGGCGGCCTGAGTCGGCGCGTCGAGTTCGCCGGGCGCGTCGATGGAGAGGGTGCCGCCCCGCAGAGCCGCCGGTGTGATCGCCTCGGCCGAGTCGCCGGGGCGCAGGCTGTGCCACGCCCCCTCGCGACCGGTGCTGGCGTGGATGAAGCCGGCGAGGGCGGTTTTACCGGTGCCTGTTTCACCGGCAATACTGATGGACATACCGTGGTGTGCGGCCTGGGGTAACCCCGTGACGCGCTTGGCAACAGTCGTGTCCTCGAGGATCAGCGCGGGGCTGGGGCCATGGGCGGCGGCATTATCGGCGGATGGCCGGGTTGTCACCGGGACCGCTCGGGTGGACAAGGCGAAACTCGCGCGGTTGGACAGGCAGCGCATCGAGGCGGCCGAGCCAAAGCGGTCGCGCACCCGCACAGTCTCGCCGCGGCCCAGGCGGCTGGCCAGGCTTTCGAGGGTTTCCTCGAAGACTGCCGAGAATGATCGGCCGATCAGATCGCTCAGCCCGGCCAGAAAGATCCCGCCGCGCCGGTTGAACGCGGCGATACGGTAGTCCCGATCCAGCACCAGCACCCCCACGCTCAGGGTGTCCAGATATTCGGGGCGCGGATGGAACAGCAGGATCAGCTGATCCTCGCAGCGCGAGCGAATCAGGCAGTTCTCAATATTGCCCGCGGACATCTGCAGTAGGGCAGCGGTGTGCTCCTGGCGGTGCGCGGCCGTGGTGGATGCGTCGAGCAGCCCGGCAATGGACCCACGACCGTCAAAGATCGGCGTGCAGATGCACGAGACCCCCGCATTGGCCCGCAGGTAGTGCTCTTCGCCATAGACATGGGCCGGTCGACCGGTCTTGAGCGCGATGCCGAGGGCGTTGGTGCCGCGAACCACTTCGGTCCAGTCCGAGCCGGGCACCACGGTGTGTGCGGCCGCATTGTCGGCGAACTGATGGTCGACCAGTGTCTGCAGAATCAGGCCATCCGAGCTGCCCAGCGCGATCATGAAGTTGGAGCCGGCGATCTGATCGTAGAGCAGTTCGATCTCGGGCCGGGCAAAGCGAATGAGCTGATCATGTGACTCACAGGCATCGCGCAGCGCGTCGGCATCAAGATCCGCGAGACGCGCCGGGCCCAGGGGGTCGAGGCCAAGATCGACGCAGCGCTGCCAGCTCTCGGCGATATCCGGCGGGAGCGATGCGGTGGAGACACGCCCGCGTCGCTCGAGCGACTGCCTGGCCCTCGAGATCTCTCGCGACGGGATAGCCATATTGTCCTCCTCGCGCCGACCCCGTTTTTTAATGAACGCGAATGCCGTGGGGTTCTGGCGTAACAGCATCGAAATTACCCGGGTTCACAAAGCCGATCAAGTGATCGATGCGCAGACGCTCCCGGGTTGTCCAGATACTGGACAGTGGCCGGGCGGTGTCCAGTAAATGAACACAAAAAGCGTTTATAATCAGGTACTTGCAATTTTCGTTCTGGCTCCTGTATTGATAGTAACGAGCGATACAACAGCAGGAGGAGATCGACGATGAGTACACAGAAACTAGCGGGCAAGCGAGCCCTGATTACCGGCGGCTCGCGGGGAATCGGCAAGGGGATTGCAACGCTGTTTGCCGAGAAT